>NZ_VUMP01000029.1:0-784 GCF_009696115.1 Eubacterium sp. BL-380-WT-2B | reverse complement strand
GAATACTGCCTATACACTGGAGTAGTACAACCATCACACATGCCATCTCACTGAGAAGTTCCTTTATAGATGCAGTCCAAGCTACGCTGTTGAGCTTTTGCGTCACTCCACTGCGGACGCATGATCAGCTTGTAGAAATCTTCTGACACCGGCACATAGAGGCCACGCTCTTTAATGTAGTAAAATCTGTGATACTTGCGCTGCTAACGCTTAAACTGCTTTTTCTCCACCATGACGATTTTGTTGCTGACATAAATGCGAACCATATCCATGATGCTGTTCCTCCTTGCCGAGGAGCCCCCAGGCAAGGAAAACCAACGAAACAGCATCAGGGATGCACATACCCGTCCAGCATAAAAAGGCTGCAACAAAGGAAGGCTACCCCGGCAAATTTCACCTCACACTTCAACGTGATAAATGAAAATTCCGTCTGGTATCCCTGCCTAGGTTGCAACCTCTTTGACAGATGATTTATTTTCGATAATTCAATTGTAGCAAGAACTGTTTCATGGTGTCGGACAGCCCGTGTCCAACCGTCAACCCGTATAAATACACGGAAAAAGCGCCCTCCGACAATAATTCATATCGTCAAAGGGCGCTTTTTCGCCATTTTCAAGGACACGAAATGTCCCTATGCAGTTAGTTTTGAAATCCGCTCACGAATATAAGACATCTTATGTCCATAGAAATGTCTGAGCACTTCTCGCAAGGCACGGTGTTCCTTGTTACGCATATCAAAATTCCACGGAGAACGTTCTATCAGATATTCGCTGAGAACCGGATG
>NZ_VUMP01000028.1:0-1242 GCF_009696115.1 Eubacterium sp. BL-380-WT-2B | reverse complement strand
AAGTTTGTTCCGGGATTGGGCGGCCATATAGGCGGGAAGAATGGGAGGAGCATATTTTAAAAAATAAAACGCCAAATCGGCCTAGAAAGCGAAAAATAAAACTGGAGTATGACCAGGTTAGGAACTACCGAGATCGTCGCTCTATGAAGGCGCTACGGCAAAATCTGGCTGTTGGTGAAACAGTTCGGGTCCAGTTCCAGTTAAGACCCTTATCAAAAACCGGACAAAGAGAAACGCGCTGGGAAAACGGAACGATTATAAGGATTTATGAAAACCACGTCGGCGTGATGGTGCAGCTTAAAACAGCGCACGGAAACGCGTTAAGCTTGCGTAAGAGTTACATGGTTGACGATGTGGTGAAGTGGAAAACAAACTTGGAGGTTAAAAAATGATTCGATTAGATGGAAACTTTCGTCTGGACAATGACGATCGTTGTTATATTTTGCAAGAGAGAAAGATTGCTCAAAACGGAGAGAACAAAGGCGCTGAACGCTGGGAAAATGTTTGCTATCCAAGCACATTGGAAAGCGCATTAAAAACCTACCGAGATTTATTGCTTAAAAGGCGCTCAGCGGCTGATAAAGCGTTAAACATTGAACGGTTGATATATTTGATCAAAGAACAGGATAAGCAGCTCCTACAGTCGCTGACAAAGGTTTTAGAAGAAACAGGTTGCGAGGGACATTGATGCCCTTACCAGAATGGAGGTTTAAAAAATGGGAAAAAATTATATGCCAGAAGTCGCCCAGATGTTGGGAGTGGAAGTTGGGGAGCCGTTTGATATTCTGCTTGAAAGTGGGGAAATTAGGGATTACAGCCCTTATAAGTTTACAAATGAAACAATGGTTGATTGCGTCGGAGATGAAGCATCTAATTGGATGTTGTTCGGCTTATTAAGAGGAAATTACACCATCAAAAAACGCCCATGGAGGCCAAAATATCGTGATGAGTATTGGATTGTGACCACTGACGGGAGTGCGGGATGGCGATACTTCCGAAAAGACCACACAGAACACCTTGCAAATCTGAACATGGGGAACTGTTTTCCTACAGAAGAGGCGGCAGAGGCAGCAGTGCCCGAAATGCTGGCGAAATTCGAGGAGATAAAGAAAGGAGTGCGGGAGTGATGGATGTCATTAAGTATTTCAACACTAAAAAGAGGATGTGTGAATTTCATAAAGGAACATGTCATTTGTGCCCCATGGGTAAGGATAACACCAAAACGCATCTATTGTGCTTTGA
>NZ_VUMP01000027.1:0-1288 GCF_009696115.1 Eubacterium sp. BL-380-WT-2B | reverse complement strand
TGAAGTGAACCCCATTTGTTAGACATGTGGTATAATACTAACAAGTGGGGTGATTTTATATGCCAAAAGGAATACCAAACAAGAAATACACCGGTGAATTAAAGCAGAAGCTGGTTGAATTAGTGCGTAATGGCGGACTTAGCCAAAGGGAAGTGTCAACACAATACGGTGTTAGTCGATATTCTCTGCAGCTTTGGGAGCGCATCTATCTCGAGGAAGGCCCGGAAGGGCTGTATGTAGAACGGCGAGGCCGCGGCAGTAAAGGCGGCGGCAGACCGCGAAAGCAGCTCAAGCCGGAGGTCGAAGAGGATCTCATCGCCGAAGTACAAAGGCTTCGATCGGAGAATGCATACTTAAAAAAATTGCGAGCCTTAATTCAGGAAGAGGAACGCCAAGGCAAAGGGCGCAAGTGATCTGGGAATTAAGGCATGAATTCAAGCTGTCGCTGCTGTTGGAGATAGCAGAGCTTCCCCGTTCTACGTACTATTACTACATCAAGCACATGAAGGACGAGGACAAGTACAGCGAGATAAGGAAACAGATCACTGACATATTCCATGAGAACAAGGGACGATATGGCTATCGAAGGATAACCATGGAAATGCACAACCGTGGTTACGTCATCAACCACAAAACCGTTTTGCGATTGATGAATGAAGAGAAGATAAAATGCATGGTACGCATTAAGAAATATCGCTCCTACAAGGGCGAAGTCGGGAAGGTAGCACCGAACCTGCTTGAGAGAGATTTCAGCACCTCGGCGCCGAACGAGAAGTGGGTAACGGACGTCACGGAGTTCTCTCTCTTCGGACGAAAACTCTATCTCTCACCGATACTCGATCTCTATTCGAGCTACCTTGTGAGCTACACTATCAGCGAACATCCGGCTCTGTCTTTGGTGCTGAACATGGCGAGGCAGGCGCTGTCGGTTCTGTCCCGCGGGGCAGAACCGATCCTCCACTCCGATCAGGGCTGGCAGTACCAACACAAGCAGTATCAGAAGTTGCTTAAAGATCATGGTATCAAGCAGAGCATGAGCAGAAAGGGCAACTGTCTTGACAATGCTGTGATAGAGAACTTCTTTGGACTAGTGAAGAGCGAGCTCCTATACATGAAAGAGTTTGACTCTATGGATCAGTTCAAAGACGAGCTGATCGAGTACCTTGACTACTACAATAACCGTCGTATCAAAGCCAAGCTAAAGGGCTTACCTCCTGCTGTTCACAGGAAGCAAGCCCTCGAAGCTGCTTGATTTAATTCTTTTGTCTAACTTTTGGGGTTCAGATCA
>NZ_VUMP01000026.1:0-1395 GCF_009696115.1 Eubacterium sp. BL-380-WT-2B | reverse complement strand
CGGATAATTGTGTAACAGAAATACCGCACCGCATCCATGGCGTGGTCGTATTCCTTGACGGGTTTGTCCTCTCCGCGGTCAACGGCTTTTTCGTCCCATGTGTAGGAGCTGAATTCTTTGATGGTGTTTTCGCAGCTGTCCAGGAAGCGGATTTTCTCAAGGTTTAACTGGGTTCCGACAAAACGGATGCCATCAAGCACGTCGTTTTTGGCTTTCTTGACGCGAAAGCCGCTTTGTTTCAGCTGCGCAATAAAAGAAGCCGCTGATGGGTCCACCACCACGGCTGTTGGTTTGATACCGCCAAGGAACTGCTTTAGATCCTCGACGTATTGGATGTCGGTTTTCTGTTTGCTCTCGTCTCTTCCGGAATAATAGTACTCCCGGATGCAGTACCAGACACCGCTTTCGCCGCGCTGCCAGAGTAAAAAGACGGTGGCGTTCTGGGTGCCGTAGTCACAGGAAACATAATGCTTTGGCAGCAATGTTTCTTTGATCTGACTGACCACATGCTTTGCCTTGTCAAACATGTCGTAGATCAGGCCGTCAGCTGCACACCACAGGCCCAGAATATAGCGCTTGTAAAACACGCCGGTGTACATGGCGCGGTACCTTGCCTTGATCTTTTCGGAAAGGCTGAGGTTGTCCTCCATGGTGAAGTGGAGGTACAAGATATCCTTCAGCTCAATGTTTTTATCCCTAAGCTCTTCCTGTTGCTTCCTGGCAAGATATCCGGTACACCGATCAATCCAGTTTAATTTAAACCAGTGATAAGGCCCGTCCGGGTTGCAGTTAAACCAGAACTTTGAGCCGTCCACGGAGCAGCGCCCGGTCGCTTGGTTAACAAAACTCTCGGGCATCAGGGCCACTTCATCGAAAAAGACGCCCGCAAGGGTGATTCCCTGAATAAGGTCTTGTGAACGCTCATCTTTGCCGCCAAAAATGTAGAAATAGTTGATAGTATCGCCTCGAGCGACTTCCAAAAGGTTGTCGCTGCGGTGATCTTTTACTTTGTAGCCCCGGCTCCGGAGCATAATTTTAAGCCAGAACAGCACATTTCTCCGGAAGGAACCTATGGTCTTGCCGCACATGCCGAAGTTCTGGCCCTGAAAGCTCGCCATGGCCCAGATCACAAAGGAAAGGGACATAGCTAGGGTTTTACCAGACCGGATAGCACCGTCGGCGATGATGCCGTCTTTGTCCTTAACCGGGCTGTCCGGACACCACCAGTTTAAAATTTTGCGCTGCTTCTTGGAGAAGGGCTTAAACCGGAAGGCTGCTTTTTTAATCTTCATCGGCCCAGTCCTCCACCGCGCTGCCGTTCAAAGCTTCCAGGAAACCATCGTCTCCAGGCTGCTCGCCGCCGGCGCGTTCTTTGTTTTCGGCTTCTACCTTGGC
>NZ_VUMP01000024.1:0-1532 GCF_009696115.1 Eubacterium sp. BL-380-WT-2B | reverse complement strand
ACTAGTATGGCCCGGGGGATCCGGCGCGCCTAGGCCTTGACGGCCTTCACTCAATTCGCCCTATAGTGAGTCGTATTACGTCGCGCTCACTGGCCGTCGTTTTACAACGTCGTGACTGGGAAAACCCTGGCGTTACCCAACTTAATCGCCTTGCAGCACATCCCCCTTTCGCCAGCTGGCGTAATAGCGAAGAGGCCCGCACCGAAACGCCCTTCCCAACAGTTGCGCAGCCTGAATGGCGAATGGGAGCGCCCTGTAGCGGCCACTCAACCCTATCTCGGTCTATTCTTTTGATTTATAAGGGATTTTGCCGATTTCGGCCTATTGGTTAAAAAATGAGCTGATTTAACAAAAATTTAACGCGAATTTTAACAAAATATTAACGCTTACAATTTAGGTGGCACTTTTCGGGGAAATGTGCGCGGAACCCCTATTTGTTTATTTTTCTAAATACATTCAAATATGTATCCGCTCATGAGACAATAACCCTGATAAATGCTTCAATAATATGGAAAAAGGAAGAGTATGCGTAGCCGTAATTGGAGCCGTACCCTGACCGAACGTAGCGGCGGTAATGGTGCGGTGGCGGTGTTTATGGCGTGCTATGATTGCTTTTTTGGCGTGCAGAGCATGCCGCGTGCGAGCAAACAGCAGGCGCGTTATGCGGTGGGCCGTTGCCTGATGCTGTGGAGCAGCAACGATGTGACCCAGCAGGGCAGCCGTCCGAAAACCAAACTGAACATTATGCGTGAAGCGGTGATTGCGGAAGTGAGCACCCAGCTGTCTGAAGTGGTGGGCGTGATTGAACGTCATCTGGAACCGACCCTGCTGGCCGTGCATCTGTATGGCAGCGCGGTGGATGGCGGCCTGAAACCGCATAGCGATATTGATCTGCTGGTGACCGTGACCGTGCGTCTGGATGAAACCACCCGTCGTGCGCTGATTAACGATCTGCTGGAAACCAGCGCGAGCCCGGGTGAAAGCGAAATTCTGCGTGCGGTGGAAGTGACCATCGTGGTGCATGATGACATTATTCCGTGGCGTTATCCGGCGAAACGTGAGCTGCAGTTTGGCGAATGGCAGCGTAACGATATTCTGGCCGGCATTTTTGAACCGGCGACCATTGATATCGATCTGGCCATTCTGCTGACCAAAGCGCGTGAACATAGCGTGGCGCTGGTTGGTCCGGCAGCGGAAGAACTGTTTGATCCGGTGCCGGAACAGGACCTGTTTGAAGCGCTGAACGAAACCCTGACCCTGTGGAACAGCCCGCCGGATTGGGCGGGTGATGAACGCAACGTGGTGCTGACCCTGAGCCGTATTTGGTATAGCGCGGTGACCGGCAAAATTGCGCCGAAAGATGTGGCGGCGGATTGGGCCATGGAACGTCTGCCGGCGCAGTATCAGCCGGTGATTCTGGAAGCGCGTCAGGCGTATCTGGGCCAGGAAGAAGATCGTCTGGCCAGCCGTGCGGATCAGCTGGAAGAATTTGTGCATTACGTGAAAGGCGAAATTACCAAAGTGGTGGGTAA
>NZ_VUMP01000023.1:0-1797 GCF_009696115.1 Eubacterium sp. BL-380-WT-2B | reverse complement strand
GCCTTAAAACAGGTGCCCTCCTGCGAGTTTTTTCCTATTGAGGCCGTCAAGACCAACGTTATCGGCACTGACAACGTGCTGACCGCTGCCATCGAAGAAGGCGTCAAAAAAGTCATCTGTCTGTCCACCGATAAAGCCGCCTATCCCATCAACGCCATGGGCACCTCCAAGGCCATGATGGAAAAAGTCTTTGTGGCAAAAAGCCGAACCGTTGACCCGGAGAAGACCCTGATCTGCGGCACCCGCTACGGGAACGTCATGTGCTCCCGGGGATCCGTGATTCCTCTGTTCATCGAACAGATCAAAAACGGCCAGGCCCTGACCATCACCGAACCCAAAATGACCCGTTTCATCATGAGCCTGGAAGAAGCCGTGGAGCTCGTCCTCTTCGCCTTCGAGCACGCCGAGAATGGCGACATCATGGTCCAGAAAGCCCCGGCCTGCACCATCGAAGTGCTGGCACAGGCCGTCAGAGAACTCTTTCACGCCGACAACGAAATCAAGATTATCGGTATCCGCCACGGTGAAAAAATGTACGAGACCCTTCTGACCAACGAAGAGTGCGCCCACGCCATCGACATGGGCGACTTCTTCAGAGTGCCCGCCGACAAACGGGATTTAAACTACGATAAATATTTCAAAGAAGGCGACCAGAAACGCACCGAGCTCACCGAGTTCAACTCCGACAACACCGAGCTCTTAAATGTCAGGCAGGTCAAAGAAAAGCTTTTGAGTTTAGAATACATCCGCAATGAACTCGCCGAATGGGAAGCGAGGTAAAAACATGAAAATACTCATCACCGGCGCCAGAGGATTCATTGGAAAAAACCTCATCGCCGAGCTTAACAATATCAAAGAAAAGAAAACAAACCGATATCCCGGCATCGATCCTGACACCCTGGAAATCCTGCCCTTTGATGTGGACACCGATCCCAGTCTTTTAGAGACCTATACCCAGGAATGCGACTTCGTGTTCCATCTGGCCGGCGTCAACCGACCCAAAGACCCGGCAGAATACAAAGCCGGCAACTTCGGCTTTACCAGCACATTATTAGATTTATTAAAAAAGGCCAACAACAAAGCCCCCGTCATGCTCGCCTCCTCCATTCAGGCCGCCCTGGACAACCCCTACGGCACGAGCAAAAAAGCCGGAGAAGACCGGCTCTTTGACTACGGCCGCGAAAACAACGTCAAAGTCCTCGTCTACCGGTTTCCCAACGTGTTCGGCAAATGGTGCCGGCCCAACTACAACAGCGCTGTGGCCACCTTCTGCCACCACATTGCAAATGGACTGCCTATCCAGGTCAACGATCCCGAGGTAATGTTGCATCTCGTCTACATCGACGATGTCGTCGAAGAGCTGATCGGCGCCCTGTGCGGCAGAGAACACCGGGAAGAAAAAGAACAAGTCAAAGCCTTCAAAGACGATGTCATCAACGTTGTGAAAATCAACAGAGAACGCGTCGCGGCCGGAAAGCAGTTCTGCACCGTGCCCGTATCCTACAAAGTCAAGCTGGGAGACGTCGCCGAGTTGATTCAATCCTTCAGAGAAGACCGCGAAAAGCTTCAGGTGCCCGACATGTCCGATGCCTTCACCAAGAAACTCTACGCCACCTATCTGAGCTACCTGCCAGAAGACCAGTTCAGCTATCCCTTAAAAATGAACGTGGACAGCCGCGGCTCCTTCACCGAGTTCATAAGAACCCCCGACCGGGGCCAGGTATCCATCAACATCTCAAAGCCCGGCATCACCAAAGGCCAGCATTGGCACCACACCAAAAACGAAAAGTTTCTGGT
>NZ_VUMP01000022.1:0-1904 GCF_009696115.1 Eubacterium sp. BL-380-WT-2B | reverse complement strand
TGGAATCTCCAAACATCATGTCTAAATATCTCAGTGTAATATAAACATCCGCCTTTTCTTCCAGAATGTTCTGCTTAGCCCGGATCAGATCCGCGCCGTTAAAGTTTTGTCCGGCGATCTTCAGTTTGCAGATCTCTTTTGTCAGCTCAGCCATCTCTTCCACGGCCTTGGTGAGCTGGTTGTCAATGCCGTAATGGTCAAGCGCTCTTTTTAGGACCGCTTCCTGTTCTTTGGTCATTTCATCCTCCCGTAAGTTTCATAAATTTCTTGCAGCTCTTTGATAAATGCTGGGATATTTTCCATTTGGATGCCCATCCCATCTCCGGCGGCATCGTTCATCACCAGGACGTGATCATCGACGATAAACATCCGAGTGCCCCAGAATTGTGTCTCAACAGGGATGCCTTTTTCCCGATCAACACTGTATTTCATGGCCCAGGGTGCTAATCGGTAAGTCGGCAGGTCCCGGGCTTTTACGGTTGCTTTCATGCTCTACCCCGCAATCTGCTTCATGTCGAAGGCGCCGCTGATCTGCTCGAAGGTTTCTTTCACATCGGCTGGCAGGGCTGCCATTTCGCGCTGGGCTTTTTTCTTGGCCCGAAAGCTGCGCATAAAGTTGGACTGGATCACGGACTCCACAGCGTCGCACTCCATCTGTGCCCAGTTTCGGATCATACTCGGTGACCCTACGGCCTGCTGAACGACCTCTGGCAGTTTATCAAATTCTTCTTCGGCCCCATAAATGCCGTTTCGCAGGGCTTTGGACACCATGGACCAGGCGTCCATTTCGGTCAGCTCGGGCTCCTGGGTGATTTTCAGCACCATATCCATAATCTGTCCGGGTACGGGCGCAAAGCCTTTCTTGTCGTTGGCAATAAAGCCCATCACTGCGCCGTCGATGGTCTCGTAAGGGTAGTCTTTAAACATCCTTGTCCAAAGGTTCACAGCGGCTTTGGCGTCGGCGGGCTTCACATCCCGATAGGTATTTGGGTAGGCCGCTCTCAAGGTCGCTAAAACCTTGGCGGCTTCTGTATCATTCATTTTTCATTTCCTCCTCCATGGCTATTTTTAAAAAGGGGTTATCGGTTAGATCGTCAAGGCGCCTGGCTGTTCCCGGCGGACTTGGCGGCGCCGGCGCCTTATTGACGTAGTTCCCCTCCAGAACTTTAACGAAATTGGCGGGTTTCATTACCCAGTCAAAGCTGGCATTCCAGTTGTTGCCGGTTCGCCCGCACAGAAAGTCGCTTTGTTTCACCAGGGCGATGACTTGCAGGACGGTTTCCTCCCCGTGTTCCTTTACCCTTGCCCGAACGGCTTTTTTGCGGTTGTCATTCAGGGCCTGCACCTTTGGCAGTTCGGTGCAGACGCTGTTCCAGTAGTCGGCAATCTTTTTATACTGTACGGTCTCTCTGGGAACAGGTTCGGGTGCGTCCCCCTTTGGGGGACTATAGGGGGTATCACTTGTTTTGTTTTGTTTAGTTTGGTTTAGTTTATTTATGTCTACGGTTTTGACTACGGTATTTACTACTGGATTCACTACGCTTTGTACTACGGGATTCACTTCGGTTTGTACTTCGCTGATGAAAGTGTTATTGTTTTTTCCTTCTGAAAGCGAAATCAGTTTGTACCGGTTCGGGCTGCCTTTTTTGCCTTTCTGGTACTCGATTAATCCGGACTCCACCAGTTTATTCCGGTAGTCAATGAAGGTGGCTTCTCTTTTTACCTGGATTAAACCCATTAACCGCTGGTTATCTACTGAAATCCACTCAGCCCACCCACATCTATTGAACAGCGCAACCATTTTGCGCCACAGCAACTCGGACAGTGCGGGCAAGTAATTTGTTTCGAGCCATCGGTCGAATGCATTTAACTCTGCAATGTAATTCAAGGGGCCACCTCCTTTC
>NZ_VUMP01000021.1:0-2620 GCF_009696115.1 Eubacterium sp. BL-380-WT-2B | reverse complement strand
CCGAGAAAGGCATGTCCCAGGAGCAGAAGAATGAAATCAAACGGCTGCATCGCATATGGGATCTGCCCCTCAATGAGGTGGATCAGGCGGAAGAGGATGAATTTACCAAGATTTTGATGGGCGACGGGAATATTGATGCTTTCCTTGCACAATCCCGCGAATGATAGTATAATTTGTTTATATTATTATGGGGGTGCGGGTTATGGACAAATTATCTTTGATGCATTTAGAAGGTCTTCCGATTAAAGGAGACTCCGTTTTTTGTGATATTACAATACAAGATGAATCTCTAAAAATCACAGAAACAAGTGGTATTTTTAAGAAAAAAGCAAAAAATACTTTTAGCCTCGATTTAAACAAAATAATATCAATGGATATTATCAACGAAAAGAATATTCAGGAAAAGCAAAAAAGTATAGTAGGTCGCGGCATTGCAGGCGCCGTGCTGTTTGGCCCAGCAGGTGCGATTGTTGGAGGTTTATCGGGAACGGGGAAAAAACAAAAGGTCAAAACAAAGAATGTTTTTGTTATCTCTTATTATGGTAAAGACAACGAAGTGAAATCTATAAATTTTGATCCAGGGCTCGTTATCGCTTTTGTTGAAGAGTTTATCCGAGATTATGAAGATAAATGCGGAAAGAATCAACAAGTAAACGAACATGGTGAAATTGAGTTATAAAGAATGAAACCGCCTCTCAGATGGTGGTTTTTTATTTGCCTGAAGGCTGGTGATTGGTATTGAAAAAAGAATAAAATGTCCTTATTGTGGTTATAAAATGCCTTTGTCTTTAGCTCTAGACGCTGAAAGCAAGGGCGTTTTTGCTATCTGTAAAGGACGTAACTGCGGAAAAATATTTGAAATTAAAGTAAAAAAAGGAGTACAAATAGACAAGTAGAGCCTGAGAGCCGATGTCTTCCAAAGGAGAGTGAGGAGCATTGGCTGATGGCAGCATTATTATTGATGTTTTATTAAACAGCAAAAAAGCTCGTGAAGAACTTTTTAAGTTTGAAAACAGCACAGAGAAGTCATTTAAAGGTATCTCAAATAGTGCCAAGGGCGCCGTTGAGGGCATTAAAAAGATTGCCAGTGCCATCGGTCTGGTTACTGTCGCATCAGCGGCAATCGGCCTGATTCGAGGCTCAATCGACAAAGCCTTTTCCCGCATGGATACCATGGACCAGTTCAACCGGACCATGACCGCTATCACGGGAAACTCCGAAGCTGCTGGAAAGGCACTGGAGGAGCTCAAAGGTATCACCAAAGGCACAGCCTACGGCCTGGATGTGGCTGCCAAAGCTACCCAGGACTTTGTGACGCGTGGCCTGGATATTCACCAGGCGACTGAGCAGGTGCGTATCTGGGGCGACGCCGTGGCTTTTTACGGTGATGGCAGTTCGGAGCAGTTCGCGAACGTTTCGGATGCGCTGGCGAAGATGCGGACCAAGGGCAAAGTTGAGATGGATCAGCTTGACCGCTTATTCGATGCCGGGATTGACGCGGTGGGCATGTATGCCCAGGCAACCGGGCAATCCTCCGCGGATGTCCAGGACGCTCTGTCTAACGGTAAGATCAGCGCGGCGGACTTTATCGACACGGTTTCCAAAGCCATGGAGGAGGGCACCAACGGTGTTTTAAGCATTTCAGGTGCCGCCAAAGAAGCGGGAATGAGCTGGGGCGCAGTTTTTGATAACATGCGCGCCGCGGTAGCTCGTGGGATTGAGTCGGTTATAAAAGCCATTGATGAAGGGTTGAGCAATGCCGGACTTCCGGAAATAAAAGAGATTATTGCCGGTATCGGAGACGCTTTTGAGAGTGGTTTAAAGAGGGCAGCTGAAAGCATTCCGGGATTAATTGGCGAAATTAAAAATTTTATTGAAACGATTCAGCCTTTTATTCCTTTAATAGTCGGACTGGTATCTGCTTTTGCTACATGGAAAACAATAATGACTGTCGTTCCAATAATAGCTAAGGTTGCAAGTGGAATAAAGATGGTAGTGTCCGCTATCAGCATGGTTAAAACGGCAGAGGGAGCATTTGCACTTCTTAAGACCGGGATTGCGGCATTAGGAGGACCGGTTACTTTGGTGATTGCTGCAATTGGAGCATTGGTTGGAGTCCTCATCTACCTTTGGAACACCAACGAAGATTTCCGAAATGGCGTTATCAACATCTGGAACGGAATCGTCTCTTTCTTCACCGAAACCATACCAGCAGCGTGGAACAGCGTCTGTGAATTTTTCGCCGGCATTCCCCAGTTTTTTTCAGACCTGTGGACAAGCATCGGAAACTTCTTTATAAATGGCTGGAACAGTATCGTCGCGTTTTTCACCGAGACCATTCCAGCCTGGATCGCCAGCGTCGGCGAGTGGTTCAACCAGCTGCCTTATTTAATCGGGTACGCTCTGGGCTACGCGCTCGGTACGCTGGTCCAGTGGGGCGTGAACGTCTGGAACTTCTTTACCCAGACTGTGCCGCAGTGGATCGCCAGCGTAGGCCAGTGGTTCTCCGAACTGCCCGGCCGGATAAATGAGTGGCTGGTCAATGCCTTAAGGCGGGCCCTCACCTGGGGCATCAACATGAAGCTTCAGATGCGCCAGGCGGCCATTGACGCGATTAATG
>NZ_VUMP01000020.1:0-3007 GCF_009696115.1 Eubacterium sp. BL-380-WT-2B | reverse complement strand
AAAACTTCTTAATAAATGCAATTTCAAAAACAACATTCTTTTGAGCTCAGAAAGAGAACAAAAGAAAAACAAAACGAAATGCGAAAGCATTCGTGGAGATCAAGAAACAAAGAGCACAGGGTGAATGCCTTGGCACTGGGAGCCGAAGAAGGACGCGACAAGCTGCGAAAAGCCACGTTTAGGAGCACATATCCGTTGAGACGTGGGTGTCCGAATGGGGAAACCCGGCGGTCAGAAGGGCCGTCACCGTTAAGTGAATCCATAGCTTAGCGGAGGGAACCCGGGGAACTGAAACATCTTAGTACCCGGAGGAAAAGAAAGAAACATCGATTCCTTAAGTAGCGGCGAGCGAACGAGGAAGAGCCCAGAATCCAACAATCATTTCCGTTTAGCAGAAGGGCATGGGAAGGCCCCGCAAAGAGCGTAAGACGCGCGTATGCGAAAAGCCGAGATGAGGAGATTCGACGAGTACCACGGGACACGTGAAACCCTGTGGGAAGATGGGGGGCCCACCCCCCAAGGCTAAATACTACCCAGTGACCGATAGCGGAAAGTACCGTGAGGGAAAGGTGAAAAGAACCCCGGGAGGGGAGTGAAATAGAAACTGAAACCCTGTGCTTACAAGCAGCTGGAGCGCAAGTGACAGTGTGCTTTTTGTAGAACGGGCCAACGAGTTACGGTATGTAGCGAGGTTAAGCACTTCAGGTGCGGAGCCGAAGCGAAAGCGAGTCTGAATAGGGCGCCATAGTTGCATGCTGTAGACCCGAAACCGTGTGATCTATCCATGACCAGGGTGAAGCTTGGGTAAAACCAAGTGGAGGCCCGAACCAGTGTCTGTTGAAAAAGGCTTGGATGAGTTGTGGATAGGGGTGAAATTCCAATCGAACACGGAGATAGCTGGTTCTCCCCGAAATAGCTTTAGGGCTAGCGTTCTGTGATGAATGACGGAGGTAGAGCACTGAATTGGGTAGGGGGCGTCAAGCTTACCGAACCATATCAAACTCCGAATGCCGTGCATTTTAACAGGGCAGTCAGACAGTGGGAGATAAGTTTCATTGTCAAAAGGGAAACAGCCCAGACCATCCGCTAAGGTCCCCAAGTACTGATTAAGTGGGAAAGGATGTGTCACTGCACAAACAACCAGGATGTTGGCTTAGAAGCAGCCATACATTTAAAGAGTGCGTAATAGCTCACTGGTCGAGTGGTGGTGCGCCGAAAATGAACGGGGCTAAAATCAGGCACCGAAGCGATGGATTGTACCGCAAGGTACAGTGGTAGGGGAGCAATCTCTTAGGGGCGAAGCCATTTCGTAAGGGATGGTGGACTTAAGAGAAGAGAGAATGTTGGCATGAGTAGCGAAAGTGAAGTGAGAATCTTCACCATCGAAAGCCCAAGGTTTCCTGAGGAAGGCTCGTCCGCTCAGGGTTAGTCGGGGCCTAAGCCGAGGTCAAAAGACGTAGGCGATGGACAACTGGTTGAAATTCCAGTACTACCTCAAAGCGTTTGAGAAATGGAGTGACACAGAAGGATAAGCGAACCCGGCCGTTGGAAGAGCCGGGGCAAGCAGTAAGGCTGCAGCGGGAGGCAAATCCCCCATTGCAAAAGGCTAAGCTGTGATGCGGAACGAAAAATAAGTAGGGAAGTCGCCGATTTCACGCTGTCAAGAAAAGCTTCTATCGAGCTGCGAGGTACCCGTACCGTAAACCGACACAGGTAGGCGAGGAGAGAATCCTAAGATGAGCGGGAGAAGTGTTGTTAAGGAACTCGGCAAAATGACTCCGTAACTTCGGGAGAAGGAGTGCCCCTTCGGGGGCCGCAGAGAAGAGGCTCAAGCGACTGTTTAGCAAAAACACAGGTCTCTGCTAAATCGAAAGATGACGTATAGGGGCTGACGCCTGCCCGGTGCTGGAAGGTTAAGGGGAGTGCTTAGCGTAAGCGAAGGTGCGAACTTAAGCCCCAGTAAACGGCGGCCGTAACTATAACGGTCCTAAGGTAGCGAAATTCCTTGTCAGGTAAGTTCTGACCCGCACGAAAGGCGTAACGATTTGAGCGCTGTCTCGACAACACACCCGGTGAAATTGTAGTACTCGTGAAGATGCGAGTTACCCGCGACAGGACGGAAAGACCCCGTAGAGCTTTACTGTAGTCTGGCATTGAGTTTTGATATAACATGTACAGGATAGGTGGGAGGCAGAGAAGCATGCACGCCAGTGTGTGCCGAGCCATTGTTGGGATACCACTCTTGTTATATTGGAATTCTAACGCGTTGCCGTTACCCGGCAAGCGGACAGTGTCAGATGGGCAGTTTGACTGGGGCGGTCGCCTCCTAAAAAGTATCGGAGGCGCCCAAAGTTACCCTCAGGATGGTTGGAAACCATCTGTAAGAGTGCAAAGGCAGAAGGGTGATTGACTGCGAGAGAGACATCTCGAGCAGAGACGAAAGTCGGGCTTAGTGATCCGGTGGTTCCGAGTGGAAGGGCCATCGCTCAACGGATAAAAGCTACCTCGGGGATAACAGGCTTATCTCCCCCAAGAGTCCACATCGACGGGGAGGTTTGGCACCTCGATGTCGGCTCGTCTCATCCTGGGGCTGAAGCAGGTCCCAAGGGTTGGGCTGTTCGCCCATTAAAGAGGCACGCGAGCTGGGTTCAGAACGTCGTGAGACAGTTCGGTCCCTATCCGTCGTGGGCGTAAGATATTTGAAAGGAGCTGTTCCTAGTACGAGAGGACCGGAATGGACAAACCGCTGGTGCACCAGTTGTTCCGCCAGGAGCATCGCTGGGTAGCTAAGTTTGGAAGGGATAAGTGCTGAAGGCATCTAAGCACGAAGCCCCCCTTAAGATAAGATATCTCATTCGAAAGAAGTAAGGCCTCTGGAAGACGACCAGGTAGATAGGCTGGAGGTGGAAGTGCAGCAATGTATGGAGCTGACCAGTACTAATCGGCCGAGGTCTTGATCTAACAAGACTTTTGAAACACTCTTTTCCTTTATGTTGTTTTGAGTGAC
>NZ_VUMP01000002.1:0-627600 GCF_009696115.1 Eubacterium sp. BL-380-WT-2B | reverse complement strand
GAAGGCTGCTTTTTTAATCTTCATCGGCCCAGTCCTCCACCGCGCTGCCGTTCAAAGCTTCCAGGAAACCATCGTCTCCAGGCTGCTCGCCGCCGGCGCGTTCTTTGTTTTCGGCTTCTACCTTGGCGGTCTCGGCTTTATATTTGTCGATCCGGGCCTGTTGCTCGGGATTAAAACTTGTGTACCGGTCTGTCAGCCACTTGAGTGCCTGCATCCGGTCTGCCAGCTTCACAGACACGCCGGATTTTCCTTCTTTGACCTCGGTGATCAGTGTGCCGTCTACCTGTCCGGAATCTTTTAAAACAACGCCGCCGGGTCCAAAGCTCGCATAATCCGTCATATCGGAAAAGGCAATATCCATATACTTTTGAAACAGATCGTCCTCAGATAACAGCTCTCGATTCAGGCGGTTTTGCTTGAGACGTTCTATTTCTGCCTTAATTTCAGGTTTTTTCAGGTTTTCAAAACCGATGGAATAGGCTGTTTCTGTGCTATACCCGGCTTTTATGGCTGCTTTCGTTGCGTTGAAGCACCGAATATAACACAAGCAAAACAGGCGCTGTTTATCGGTGAGACCATTATTGCCCATGACCTGATCAACTTCTTCAGTGGTAATCTTCTGGTCTTTCCTTTTGGTTGCAACTTTTTTGGTTGCAGGGTTGCAACTTTCTTTTTTCCAGTATCGTGCTGCCCAGGACTTTACAGCGGACAGGCTGACACCATATTTTTTCGCGATATCTTTGTATTTCATGCCATCGAGATAATCCTGATAAGCTAAATCTCTTGTGTCCGGCAACCACCTCACCTCTCTTTTTTACGTACGAAAAAAGACCACAGCTCCTGCCATGGCCTCTTAATTACATTTTTACATACTATCATAATAACATATAAAACTGTCCTGCGAGTACCCCTCTTTAAAACTTTTTATTTGACATCAAATAGTAGAACTTTCTTCTTCTGTCATAATACATCTTCTTTCCACATGGAATATCCATAACTGTTTTTAAATAGTGATAACTGACATGCTCATTCGTAACCGCCTTTAAAATATACGGATAAATCTCAGAATCGGCTTCAATTGCTGTTTGTTCAATCAACTGGCACTTTCTTTCAAGCTCAGCTCTTTTCATCGCCAAATGAGCGGTACTGTCCGATTTTTCAGTACCAAAGGGCATCCCCGTAATCTCCTGCGCACCAACGGTATGCGTGTTATATTTCAATTCATCCTTCCATTCATTGTATTGGAGGCAAAAGTTATAAATCTCTAAAAAGCGGTACTTGCTGATTTGATATTTATTCTGGTTTAATGGTCGAACGTTTGGCAATACTTTCGCTCCCCTCTCTTACGCACTCCCCACCCTTCTCCACCGGGCACTCCCACCGCTTTTCACAGAACCTGCACTTGTCCGGAATAACATCTTTAAAATTCTCCGCCTCACAGATTCCCGTTCGATCGTAGGTACAGAACTGGTAGAGAATGCAATCTTCGCAGCGATTCACTTCACCGCTCCTTCCCACGGCTCCGGCAGCTCCCGCCAGGCAGTGACTTCATAGAGCTCGTTGTTAGAGAAAAATCCAGTGGTCTCATTATAAACATCAGCGATAAACACCTCGTTTTTCTGATTGTCCAAAACCGTACATTGGTAAAACCCTTTTTCTTCCGGCAAATCCCCCTCAGCCACAACGTGCCATTTCTGCCTATCAACCTTCTCCTGTAGTTCTTCTGGCGAAAAGCCAATGTCTTCATATTTCCCAAGCTTGTCAATCGCTCGACATGGATCTTGATAATCTTTAAGTCGATAATAATCTTGTTCTTTTTCGGTTAATCGGTTCATTCTTTAACCTCCATCAGCGGACAATCTCCATCCCGCATACCATCGAAGTTAGCAAAATGGTCAATAAGTGGGCAAAATCCGGTATCCATATCTCGATGTTTGTATAGACAATCACATACTTCACAGCTTTCCGGCATTTCCATATCAATTTGTACTGGCATTTTCTTTCTCCTTTACATAATTCACAATACTACACAAGTCTGTTATTTTACATTCGAAGCGGTGTTCCAAAACAATACAATCGTTATAATAGGGGCATTCATTATTTAATGCACGACATGTTCTGCGACTATCACATACAGATACCATATCATCTAATTTATTAATCAGCTCTTTTTCCATTTTTCAACCTCCTTAATCCTAACCTCATCTATCCAAATTTCCGCATGATATGGCAGCTTTTTAAACTCAAAGTAGTCATTCAAAGCACGAATTAATTTTTCCTGTTCTTCGTCTATCTCGTTATGGGAATATTCGTATTCAAATTCGAGATACTCCGCATAACTCCCTTTTGTAATATCCTCACCGCCATCAAGTTCCTCCATTATCCTATCCCACTCAACGGACGCGATTAGAAAGAATCCATATTTGTATGTGCTAAATTCTTCGTTACTCATTTTCGACCTCCAACCTTTCCTCGAAATTTTCTCTTAGCCCCACTACAATTTCTATGATCTCTTCTTCAAGCCATTTTAATTCATGCAAATTTTTACATTGATCAAACATCCCATCAATGAATGGCATAAATCTAAGATAATCAAGACAAAGCTTTCCATCCTCATTTCTGTATAGCATCTTCATTTTTCTTCCCTCCGTTCTCCCCAACTGCAAAAATCATCATAGGTCATTTGCTGGTCGCGCATAAGAATATTGGGATTTCTGCAATTTTCTGGCTCCCAGTAAACACACTCCCCGCACCGCACAATCTCCGGCGTGCGGGTGTTCCACATGTCTACCAACTCTTCCTCGTCTTGTTCTTCGATTTTTGCACCACAATCTACACAATAAACAGCAGTATAAGGATATATCCTTGCTTTTCCTTTTGCATTATATGTTATATCTTCGCATTGCTCTGTTTTTGCTTCGCCCCCGCAGAAGGGACATCTCTTTAGCTTGGTCATTCTTCTACCCCTCGGTTCCAGCAGTCTCCGCAAGTAATATCACAGCTACAAATATCATATTCTCCTTTTACTCCAAGAAGGCGCTTAAGGCAAAAATCGGGATGCCCTTCTTTGGTCGTTTTTACGTTTGGAAACATTTCTAAAAACACGCTCTTGTACGTCTTTACCGGGTGCTCTTTTGCCCACTGCTCGACAATGGCATCGGCTATTTCTGGCTTCTCTTGTTGCAACTCAAAGCACAATAGATGCGTTTTGGTGTTATCCTTACCCATGGGGCACAAATGACATGTTCCTTTATGAAATTCACACATCCTCTTTTTAGTGTTGAAATACTTAATGACATCCATCACTCCCGCACCCCCTTCTTAATTTCCTCGAATTTCTCTAACATCTCGGGCTTTGCTGCCAACATATCTTCCATCGTTGGAAAACAATTGCCAACACTTAACATAGCAAGATCATCTGCATTAACGCTGCAGAATGTTGACCGACTTATGAAACCATCGGTTGAACGAATATAGTAATAACTCTCCCCATCCTTTGGCCTCCACGGCCGTTTTTGGAGGGTGTATTTACCCGCCAATAAACAGAACAACAACCAACCGCTTGCTTCGTGTCCGAGACGGTTAACTATTGTTTCATTTGTAAATTTATAGGGGCCGCAATCCCTAATTTCTCCATCTTCATCCAAAACATCAAACTCTTCTCCAATTTCCAATCCCAGCATCTTTGCCACTTCTGGCATATAATTTCGTCCCATTTTTAAACCTCCATTTTGATCTGCCCATCATCTTGAACCGAAAGCATTTCTTCTTTCGCCCTTTTATAAAAGTCTTTGCATATTTCAAAACCATAAGAATTCCGATTAAGTTCCATACATGCTCGCAATGTACTTCCGCTGCCGGCACATGGATCAATGACCACATCTCCTGGATCTGTAAAAATTTGTATTAATTGTTTTAAGACATTTACTGGCTTTTGTGCCGGGTGTATTTTAGGATATTCTTTTTTATTATCACGTTTCCACTCAAACCAGTTAAATACCATTTTTCCGTTGTTTCGAAACTTTGGTAGTTTTTCCCGATAGAGCAGCAATGCATACTCAGTGGCGCCGCATACCCGCATATTTGCTTTTAAAACTTGAGGTGAGTAGTTTTTGCAGAAAACAAGCGGGATGTTATGTTTAAACCCGTGCTTTTCGGCATATCGTTTTACCGTCTCAATCTGTTCAAAAGAGCAAAACACAATCATACATGGTGCATCGGAGGATTTACCTCGACCGTTGCTTTTATCTGGTTCTTTCTTTAGCAGCTTGTTGCAAAAATGGAAGTATTCCGCAATGTTAAAATTAAAATCACTGTTAAAGGCGGCTTTTCCAGCTTTTTTGCTTTCTCCGTTTTTATTATCGCCCCCAACGTACCACATGGGGTTAGAACCGTAAAAATTAGTTCCAATATTATATGGAATATCGGCAATTACTAATTGTGCTTTTGGAATACCATACCGCTTATAGTTCTGAAAATTATCGTTAAAAAGTTCTATTTTTACTGTATTATTCATTTTTTACCTCCATTTTGATCTGCCCCTCCAGAGGGCTTTCTAATTCCTTTGTTTTTCCACGCTTAGCCAGTTCGACAACTTTTCTGCCGTTATAAGGCCCATCGGGGTACAATCCGCAGGCCACATAGGTCGCTTTCCAGTCTGTCCCTTCGCCGTTGGAGTCACCGTACACCTCACATTTCCGATAGGTGCCGCTGTATTGCTTGCGATAGAAATGCTCACAATCCTTGCAAAACCCTGTTTTAATGCCAAACAGGTGGTGCATTAACTCAATCTTTCGCATGGCTCCCCTTCCACTTCACCACATCGTCAATCATATAACTCTTGCGCAGGATCAATTCATTCCCCCGAATCGTCCGCAGCCGCACATCCACACCGACGTGTGTGCCGTAAATCCTAATAATCTCTCCAGATTCCCACCGGATTTTATTCTTTCCGTCAAAGGCCACCCGAACCATTTCGCCAACGGCCAGATTTCGCTTCAATTCATCCATGGAGCGCCGATCTCGGTAATTCCTAACCCGATCATACTCCACAACCGGAACAGGCTTCAACGACGCTTTGATCGGATTTCTCCACTCCGCCGGATCATACGCCCGCCCGATCCCCCGGCAGATCCTTTTTAACGTCCGCTCCGTACAGCTGCACCCACGCATCACGCTGGCAATGGTGCTTTCAGAGATGCCAGACATTCGACAGAGCTGGCTGTTGGAGACTTTGTTGGCAGCGGCCCATTGTTTTAGGTCAAACATGTATCCTCCCTTCAAAATATAATTTTTAGCAATGTTCACTCTTGTTCACTTAATTTTTTATTACTGTGAACAGAAGAAACTTCGTCTTTATAAGGGTTCTAAGTACTTTGTTCACATGTTCACAATGTTCACACGTTTTTTTGCTCCTACGCGTATACGCTTCAGAATTCACAAAATGTGCGTTTAAATTTTTTCTTTTATATAAACCTTCTTTGCTACGTGAACACTGTGAACTGTGAACACTCTTTTTATTCCTCTTCAATCTCATAAAAGCCCTCAAAGCCTTCCTGCACCTGGCTTTCATCCTGTTTTTCAAGAATACAGACACAGTTGGCATTATTATCATTAAAGCGCTTTCGCTTTGTTTTCCGGCCTTTATCCGTGATGAGCAGCCCTCTGATGTCCGCCCATTTCAAAAAAGCAGTGCTATTATAATTGCAGTCCCGGCACATCTGGTCAAAAACATTTTTAATAATATAGATGTATCCGCCCTCTTTAATCCCCCAGCATTCCTGTATAAAATCTTCATTTTCCCGTTTCATGAACCGATGGTGATTCCGCACGACTTCTCCCATGATAAACTCATAGCACCGCTCATTCTCCGAAATCTCCTTCTCAGACTTCAGCATAGCAGCCGTTTCCTCAATGGACAGATAAACCCCATCCTCAAACAGGCAATCTGTAGCGATCCGGTCAGCGGTTAGAATCAGGGACAGGGAGATGCTTTGTTTCTGCATTTTTCCGCTTTTTTCAATCTCAGCCAAAAGCTCCCGCTGAATACGGCATACCTCCTCGGCGCCGATGTTCTGCAGGATTTCAATGAACTTTTTGCCCGCGAAGCCAAAGTTTTCATTGAGCGTCCGTGCCACCTCGATGCCGTTCTCAAAGATTTTACTGTAGCCGGCTTCGACTTCGATGACGCGGTTGGCGGCGCCGGCCTGAGAGTATTCTTTAGTGATGGGCAGCTCCCCAGTGGTCAGAAAGGCGCAGTGCCAGTTGTAGTTCCGGTTCAGGCCCAGGCTCCGGTTGGATCGGTCCTTGCCATTTCCCGAGCACATGGTGTAGATTAATGTTGAGAAATCACCCTTATACTTCTCCATAACCTGGGCCGTATCGTCCATGATGTAAGGCAGATGATTGAGCATATCGGCCCGCACTTCAATGGCCGTCTGGGTGGACAGGAAATCGCCGGTAAAGGCACTCTCCATGGACGGGTTGCCCCAGATTGAGGCGGCCAGCATCAGGCAGAGGGTTTTCCCACCCTCGGACTGCCCGTGAAGATGCACGAAAAATGGCAGGGCATTGCACATCTTGATAATCACGCTGGCAAAGCTGGCCGCCATCATAATTCTCGGCTCAATCCGCCCCTCTGCGCGGACTTTTTTAACAAACGCATCCCATTTCTTTTCATTGCCGCACTGCCTTATATCACCGTATACATTGCGAAAACGCACATCACCGTCAAAGACAATGTTGCTGTAGTAGGGAACAAACTCCTTGATGGCGTTCTCTCCATGCCACCCCAGCTTGGAGGTAGACACCCACTCGGGCAGGAGGTCCATATTAAAGTTCTCCACGTCAGCCAGATAGCGAACAAGGTACTTGGCGTTTTCGCTGGTCACAGCCACCCCGGCATTGGCAAGCGAAATAATCTTGGCGCTGGAGGCAATCAAGTCCTTATCGCAGATGATCTCTTTCCAGCGCTCCCCTTTTTTGAAGGCAAGCTTGATCTTTTCATCCCCAGTCTCCAGGTTGGTAAACCGCTCGACTGGTAAAATGGGATGGTAGCAAGCCTGCACCTCCCCGAACATGCCAAAGGTCCGGATACCGGTTTCATCAGCGAACCAGTTTCCGCAGCGCAGGTCCGGATAACACTCACTCCCGAACTCGGTCCGCCGGTCCAGGTTCTGGAGCATTCGGGCCCGGTTCTGCTCCTGGAGCTGTTTTTTCTGTTCCTGGAGCATTTTCTTTTCTTCTTTCTGGTAGGCTTTGAGCAAGCTGGTGAACTTTGTTTTCACGCCGAGCTCTGCAGCCCGGTCCGTCAGGTCATTAATGAGGCGCTGGCGGTAAATCTCGTCTTTTTCGTCAATAATCTCCTCAAAAGTGGTGTCTTCCAGAATGGTTTCCTTGGTTAATTTTTCGATTTGCACGGCTTCACCGCCCTTTACACGATACTTTCTACCAGGTATTGCTGGTATTCTAATTTGTGGCACGCCTCGACATAGAGCGGATGAAAAGGTTCATCCTCTGATTTCGGGGCGTATTTTATTTTGTTGGCGTCCAAACGCCAGAGTTCTTCCAATAAAGTCATCCGTATTTTTTCAGCTTTTCCCTTTTCCCGATCAGCGGTCCGACGTTCATGCCGGAGCTTTGCGATGGCCCGGCGGCTCCGGAAAGCGCTGTCCTTTTTGTGGTGCTTTGTATCGGATTCAACGGTTTCCAATTCTAAGGAATCATCCCAGAGACGGAAATGCCCGTTGATCTCCTCCAGTGCCACCTCAAAGGACAGGCCCCGGTACAGCTCCACAAAATGCACCAGACCGCCCTCCGCACCGCAGACAAAGCACCTGAACCCAAAGTCCGTAAAGCTAAAATTCCGGTCTTTTCCGTCATGAATGGGACACGGGATGCGGTGGTGTCGGGCATTGCTACCTAAACCGTACATCCCGAGGATCTCCCGCATGGTCAGAGTGGCCTTGATGAGATCGGCCTTTTCCTTGGTGGTCATGGCTGCACGCCCAGCAGCTCTAAAATTTTAGGGCCGGACTGCTCCGGCGTGCAGAACTCAAAGCGGACGCCGTGGCGGATCTGAACGGAATTCAGGATTTTATACAGGGTTTCGCCTTTTACCTTTCCATGAACGTTATGCCAGTCTTTTGCGTCCTCCAGGCATTTTGCTTTTTTGTCGATGACTAAAAAAATAAGCTCGATGTCATTTTCTTTTGCCTTGGCAATTTCTTTTTTTACACGGTCATGGTCCTTTGAAGCGAAGTTTCCAACGCATTCCTCGAAACCTTTCTTGGTATCAATTACCCGCGATAGATCGGTTAACAAAGCGTAATCCCCAATGGGAAGCTTGGATCGCAGGATGTTCACCCCGCGATCCTTGAAATGTTGATGTGCTTCTTTGTACTTTCCCTTTTGCTGTCTTGTGTCTTCAATGATGGTCAGCATGTTTCACCTCAGCGCTTAAAAGGGGAGTTCGTCATCTGGGAGCGGGTTGAATCCTGCCAATGGATTCCCGGGGTCTTTAAGGGGTTTGAACTCCGGGATCTTAAATTCGCCTTTTCGAATGGCGTCCACGGAACGGGTCGCTTCGACATAATAGCGCTTTTTGGTTTTCCCATCTTGTCCAGTATATTCCTCGTCGCCGATGGTCAGTCCGACGGTTTTTGATAACAGATTGTTTTCATCGTTATTAAAAACAAAACCGGGATTACTTTCTTTGACAGCGGTTAAGAATCCTTTGAAAAATGGCTGTGCTTTAGGTTTATAGGAGCGAATAAAATTTCCTGCCCAAAAGTTTAAGGAAGCGGCCAGACGGGTAAAATAAGATTGATGTTCTCCTTCGAGAATATCGAACTCAACTTTTAAATATTCCTTATCCGGGAAGTCTTCCACCCCTGTGATCACACAGATATACCCGCCAGCTGGCAGGCGCTCAAATTCCTCGGCTTCTTTCACGTTATTCCAATCAATGTTTTTCATTCTTAAAATTCCTCCAATGCTTTGATGACTTTTGTAATATCATTCTCAATTTCTTTTTCCTCAAAAGCGCCCATGGGGCTCTTGGCCGTACTGCTGTTGGACTGGGTTTCAAACAGATATTTCCCGTCCACACATTTTGCCAGTAATACGGTCGTAAACATGGACTCAATGCTGATTTTATCCAGCTTTTTCCCGCTGGTTTTCATCCGGGTAAAAGCAAAGCCGCTGTCATCCCGCTCAGTTTGCGTGTGCGCGGTAAAGATCACGGTCAGGTCCTCCCGGAGCTGCTGCCCCATGGCGACCATCTCTTTTACCGAAAAGGCTAAATCCTGCCATTTGTCATAGCCTTTTTCTTTCATGCGTTTAAACTCATCATCAATCATCACCCAGTTAAGGGTATCGATGACAATGGTTTTAATCTGGGGCTTTTCTGCGCTGATCTTGACTAACGTCTGCGTGATGGCGTCCGCATTGCTGGAGGCCCAGTAGTTGCCATTTTCCTTGTTGTACTGCTTCCGCCAGCCCTTCCAGGACAGACCTTTTTTGTCGCAGTCAATGTAAAAGGTGGTTTTGGGGTTCAGGTTGCGCATGGACGTGGTTTTCCCGGAACCGCTTTCCCCCATGATTAAAATCATTCTTGACATCTCTATTCCTCCTTATCAAACACAACTCGATCAACAGACTGCGTGATGATCAAGCTGGCGATGTCCTTCATGGACAGCGTGCTTTCATTATAAATATCCACCAGTGCGTTGTAGGCTTCCGCCGAAAGTCGGATAACGCACCGCTCTTCTTTAACTATCGGCGCCTTTTTGCGGGCCGGAATATGAATCTTATCATCCATTTTTAGTCCTCCTCCTCGATAATTTCAATCGGGCAACTCTCCCCGACACCGTGAAACGGGTACAGCAGCCACTCCTGTGTGATCCGGCAGCTGTGCCGTTTGGCATAGTCCTCATATTTTAGATAAGGGCAATACTGGCATCGGACGCAGTCTTCCGGAAACGGAATGTTAATGACCGCTCGGCCAATCGTATAATAGGACACCCCGTTCTTAAATCGATCGTCCACGATGACTCACCTCCATCGTCTCCCGTACATACCGAAGCACAGTCTCAATATCTGCCGACAGGTGCGGGTTGCCTTTTAGCATCTTGATTTTATAGGCCTCAAGGCGTTTAGCCGCCTCAAGCACTTTTACGTTACGTTTCATCGTCTTCCTCCGCATCCACCCGCTCCACGCAGTTTTCACAGCCGAAAACCGCTCCAGAACAGTCCCGGTAAAAATAATCGCACTCGCAGCCGCAGGCTGGGCAATGCGGCGGATATTCGATGTCCACATCGGGGTAACCGGTTCGGAGCGCTCTAGTAATATCAGGATGCTCGATCATTTTTTAGCGCCTCCAGTTCAGCCCGGAGTTCATCGTTGCGGTCTTGGAACATTCTGTTTTCAATCTCCAATTCTGCATTTCTCCAGATCAACAATCGAAGTGACTCAGCTTGCGCTTCAATCTGGTCATTTGAGGCCACCACATGCGCCTTTACCATTTCTAAAGCTTTTAAGGGCGATACACTTTCAAACATTCTCATTATTCCCTTCCTTTCCGCCGCTTCACCAGCGCCTCTTTGCGCTGTTTCCATGATTCCCGGACACAGTGCGGGCACACAAACGGCTCGTCTAAAATCGGCCAATGCGACTCATAAATCAGGCCGCACTGGGTGCATTGCTTCTCATACGGAAAATACATTTGCATTTTTCCTCCAAAGGGTATATACTTTTATTAGTTAGTTTTGATATTGGCTGGGATGACGTGTGGGCGTCACCCGGCTTTTCTTATTAATTTCCTACAAAACTAGAAATGTCCAACATTGTATTGCCATCCATTACCTTTGGCATTTCGCCATTCCATTTATCAAGGAACTGTTTCTGTAAGACCTCTGGACTAATGGATTCCTGTAATTTTCGATTGGCTTCAGCTTCCGCATTGGCCTTTTCGATGTTTTTCTTGTTTTCTATTTCTTGCTGTTCATAAGCCAGTTGCGCTTTCTGTTTATCTGCGATGGCCGTTTTATAACTTTCCTCAAAATCGGCTTCGTTAATGGTTACCTTATTGATGTGTAAAACCCCTTCTCCATATTTGCCGTTAACGGAGTCTTGAAGGGCTTTACAGACCGCAGGCTCAATCATGCCACGATTGGTTGCTTCCGCGTCCTGCAGCGTCGCTGAGGCGCTTTTGATGGCCGATGAAACCAATGCGTTGCTGATTAAAGATTCTTTATAATCCGCTACATTCGCAAAAATCCATGCGGACTTTTCTGGCTCAATCTGGTAAGAAACCACAATGTTTTTGTACCAAATGGCGGTACGATTTGCGGTCTCTCCCCAAACCTGATCTTCGATCGTCTTGTCTTGAAGCTTGTTGTTCACGGTCTCGATTTGCTGAACAAATGGGATTTTAATGCTAAAACCGTTCTGTACAGGCTGATCGCTAATCTGTCCGAAAGTTGTTCGAACACCTGTGTAGCCTGTCTTAATCACAACAACCATTTGCGAAGAAACCAGGCATATCACACCTGCCAAAACAAGCGCCATTACGGTCTTTCCGACTCTCTTTCTAGCCGCTTCCTTCTTTTCTGCTGCCATATAAAAAATCTTGTCTTCTTGCATATATTTAAAAACGAACGCGGCAATAAGTAACAGCGCACCAAAAATTAATAAAATCCACATCATAATTTCTCTCCTTATTTAACCCGCGGTATTTTCCCCGCCGCGTTGCCGGTTTTCAAAATCCATTAAAGCAATTCAGGCAGACCACCCGCTGCCGCGCCGGGATTGCCCGTAGGCAATGACAAAATCATTACTCATTTTTTTTACGACCTAAATTGGAGTGAGCGGATTACCCGACGCTCCCCGGGACTGTTAATAAATAGCTTTACAAACCGATTTAGTTTTTTTTATTTCCGCGTTTTGAGCCCGCGGATCAGGCTTTTGACTTAAAGGGGTTATATGGCGTCGCACAGCTTCTTTATGGTGGAAGCCCGCTGTATGGAATCATTGTTATGCCTGCGCTTCCTTTGTTTCCTGTTCTAAGATCCTCTTAAACACCGAAATCGCACAATCATAGTATTTAAATGTGTCCACTTCCTTCTTGCTGCCCCTGGCCACATCTCTGTACCACTCACCGTATTTCTCGGTTTTCAGATGGTGCTTTGTGGCAATGCGGCCGATCTTGTTGGCGCTCACACCAAAGACTTCAGCGACCTCGGTGGCTGTGTACGTTTTTTGGGTCACCTTTGGGAGCGGGATTAACTCCCCACCATTGACAATATCGGCGGCTTTGGCGACCAAAACTGGTGTATAAGTCTTGGATAAGGTGTCTACCTGAGAGAGCTTGTAGAGCAGCTCGGCACGCTTACAATCGGCGGTTTTTAATCGGGCTTCCGCGTTCATCGCCCGGGACTTCGCATTGAGGATTTTGACCTCGTCCGCTTGCTGTGTTTCTTTTGTAGAGTAGGTGCCGGTTCTGCGAAGGGTGGGCAAGATTTCGGAAGTTACCCAGCGCTTAAATTGTTTTGCGGACGGGAGCTTGCTCGATAAGACCAGGCTATATAGACCAGACTCGTTAATAATGTACATTGCGCGACTTTGACCTGAGTCGGTGAAACGCCGGGTCAGCTTATCCTCATTGTCAACGTGTCTTTTCATCGCATCCGAGGTATCTGCATAGCCTAACGCTTCTGCAACATCCTTTCCTACAAACCAAGGTTCGTTGTCAATAACAGCGGTTCGAACCTTTCCAAACGTTTCATTCTCAAAAATTCTTAATGCTTTCATTTTGTTCTCCTTCTAAATTTTTCTCTATTGGGTAATACACACTCACGTTCGCCGCTTCCCGATAATGCTTACATCGGTTCCCCGGCCTCGTCGTACACTGGCGCATTCCGCAGAATCCGCAGTCAATTGGGTCAAATCCCCCGTTCCATGTGTGGGTGTAATACTGGGTGTATTTATTGCAGTTGATGCAACGGCTTCCGGTAATTTCGATTTTCATGAGTTCCTCCTGATATATTACGCCAATAATTGGCGTATACTCTTTCTTTATATTACGCCATAATTGGACGTAAGTCAAGAATTTTTTAGGAGGTTTTTTATGTTTAACGATAGACTGCGAGCCACTCGCATGTTCAGAGGTATCACGCAGCAGAAAACTGCTGATGCAATGGGCGTTTCTCTCAGGCATTATCAAAAATACGAAAGCGGAGAAGTTGAACCCGACTTTATGGGACTATCCGAAGTTGCAGATTTTCTTGATGTACCTACAGATTTTCTATTGGGACGGGATGACTATCTGAAATCTCTCGGAGTTTCCGTTGATGTATCCCTAGAATGTCCTCCAAGGCGTCCCAAATCTCGAAAGAACCAGTAATTTCTCCATATTCTATTTTTTGATAGTGTCTCAGATTCAAGTCCAACTTATCCGCCATCTTTTGTTGCGTCATGCCCGCATCCTTGCGGGCTTTTTTCAGTGTTTCTCGGCTCATTGACTTTTACTCCTCTCCGTGCTATACTTTACATATTAGTTTCTCTTAGCCCCACACATATCACTCCTCTCTGTTCTTGTGGGGCCTTTTTATTGTCCAAATTCTTTGATCATCCATGCCAGAAGAGCGATAAACGCAAGGGTATAAACACCGATGGTGGCTAATGCCATTCCATAAATATGGGCGCCTGTCTGGCATAACGAGATCAGAATCTCTAACATCAATCCTTCCATAGCCACCCCTTCCGGACTGCCAGGCAGATGCCGCCGTAGACAGCAATGCCGAGGAGGACGAAGGGGAGGCCGGCGATACTTAGGTTCATTGCTCTTCCTCCTAAAGCACAACAGTTCCAGATTTTTTATCAATCCATTCTTCAAGTGCTTTTTTACTAATTAAACTCCGTCGGCCAATTTTGGTTACCGGAAATCCATCCGTTCTAGATAGTTGGTACATTAAACTTGTGCTTATACCAAGTATTTCAGCTGTTTGATCGATGCTTAACATCAAAGGTTCATTTTTTTCTTCTAAAGGTTTATTTTCTTCAATCATTTTTTTATTTTTCCTTTCCCCCAACCAGCACGATTAACGAGGCCGCAAGTAGTAAAAATATGCTTTACGCGAATCTAGTATTTTTTGTCTGTTTGAAACCGTACGAGTTATTTATATATGCTTAAAAGGAGGTTATTTTAGCGAATTTACACTTCACAAACGCTATAAAATGCGGCCCCGTTAATACTGCTGGCTGGGTGTGTTACTGGTATTTTTAGACAAATCAATATTCAAATCAACGACGACCCGATGTAATAAGCAAAACGAAAATTGAAAACGCAAGCGATACCATAGATATTATTAATGCAATCATTTATTAACTCCTAACATCAAAACTTAATCAACTAATATCCACTCCTCTGAAACGAGGTCCGCTGCTTGAGGATTCCAACATCTCTGCCGTCTGACCTCTTTTCCGTTTTTTACAACATGTATAACACAGCAATCCGGCCCATCTGTTGGGTTGATTCTAATCTCAGATATTCCTTTTCTGTTAAATGGGTCGTCTTTTCGAACCATTAGTTTTCCTGTTTCGATTGACGCTTTCGTTGCCTCTTGAATGTTCATTATTCTCACCTTCTCTCTTACCTACTAACTTTAAATTCAGCCAAATAAAAGGTATGCACCTACAGCTATAAGCGCCGTCAAAAATAACGCAACTCCCCAAACTATCAGGGCGGTTTTTATGCCAGATGCAAATACTGTAAACGCGAATATAAACCCTAGAACGAGTACTAATATGCAAAACCCAACAATCCTTGAAATCATCCTATCTCTCCTTTTTATTAGTGGTCACTAGGCAGTGCTTTTTTCTTTCTATTAAATCTGTTATACTTTCTCTATCAGTATTGGCGTGCTGAAATATTAAGAAAGGAGCTTGCTTTATGAATATAAGTTCTCTTGAGAGCAAATTAAACAAGTCTATTGATACTTTTGTAGATGAAATTAAATTGCAGTATCCAGAGGGTAGTTCGGAACCTGTTACTGCGGACGACATCAATCAATTAGCAAGACAGACTTGTTATGTGCTAGATGATTTTAAAAAAGCGATCCTCGAATTTTTGAAGTAATCATAATGTGTCGGAGCAATCCGACGCATTTTCTTTATCCGATTCGAGTTCAAACATCAATCTTCTTGCTTCTCTAGCAAGTTTATCGGCATCATTCCCTAACTTTTCCAATCTCGAAATAATCGAATCTTCTTCCACGTTTACAGCTATTACAATTCGTTTTTTCAATGTGTTGCCTCCTCTCTTGGTCCGCTCTCATGCGGTATTTTTATCACTCGATACACCGTTCCGCTCACCAACCGCTTTCTTCTCTTCCAGCTTCTTCTGTGCGATCATACCAGCGGCGTAGGATAAGAGCATTTCGTGTTCTTTATTATCTAGAACTGGAATGATCTCGCAAATTTTACTTGCCGCTTTCTGTTCGTTGATATTCAATTTAATCACCTCCTTCGTGGTGCCACAATCACTCTATGTGGTAATTATACCTTGACATCGTGGGATTGTCAAGAATGTTTTTAAACTTTTTCTTGACTATGTGGGATCCATGTAATATAATAGGCGCATAGAAAGGAGCTTCATATGGAAAAAAGAATTAAAGAACTCAGAAAACGCCTTGGATTAAACCAGGCAGACTTTGGGGCTAGAGTTGGAGTTAAGGGAAATACAATTGGTAATTATGAACTAGGGTTAAGAAATCCTTCTGATGCGGTTATCTTTTCTATATGTAGAGAATTTAATGTTGATGAAAATTGGCTTCGCACCGGAAAAGGTGATATGTTTTTAGATAGGACCAGACATGAAGAAATAGCTAGTTTTATTGGAGGAGTTTTAAGGGACGAAGACGAATCCTTTAAAATTCGGTTAATTTCCTCTTTAGCTGCCCTGGATGAAGATGAGTGGGTTGTTCTCGAAAAGTTTGCGGAGAGCTTAATAAAAAAAGACTAATAGGTATTTCCTACTAGTCCTACATGCCAGTAATTCCTTTCGCAAATTCATAAATTAACTTTAAAATCCTAGTGTTTTTTACTGGCTTAAGTAATTCAATAATAAGTTCTTTGTAATTCATAAAGTATCCCTCCAGCAGGAAAACGTACGTTTGTTTTATTGATTAAATTATAGAACATAAGTTTTCAAAAAGCAATGGGTAAATATGATATATTTTTGCACTGCTTAAATAAAAAAACCGTTTTCAATATTTTCCGGTTGGTGTATAATGTTTATATTACTATTTTAAGGAGAAGTTAAAATGAAAAAGAGGTTTTATTTGGCTTTATTGGTAGCTTTTGTCCTGTTCGTTTTATCAGGTTGTGGAAGCAAAACTATTGATCTTGTGGGGAGTTGGACTAGCGATGATCCTTCTTCTGAATCTCAAGGCATCCAATCTCTTGAAATGTCATTTAGTTCAAGTGGGTATTATTATGGAAAAATGATTTCAACAGACGGTTCAGAACCGCTTGAAATTGAAGGTGACTTTACACTCAACGGAAATACAATCTATGTAAACCGAAAATACGCAAAAGATGGCGAAAAAGAAAATTTAACATATAGATACTCTGTTATTGATAATAACACTATTGAGTTTATGTATACTGATAATTCGTCAATAATACTAAAACGCGATCTCCCTGAGGAAGTACAATCTCCATCGCCAACAAATTCATCAGAAGGAACGAGTCAGTCAAATACAGCAAATACTTCGGCTACATTTACAGGAAAAGAGTATAAGCCAGGTATGTACAAAATAGGCGTTGACATGCCTGCTGGAGAATATGTATTAAATCCAAGCGGAAAGAGCGGCGCGTATGTCGAAATTTCCTCAGATAGTTCTGGGAATTCAATTATAGATAATGATAATTTTGATCTGTTTTGCTACGTTTCTGTAAAAGATGGTGAATACTTAACCCTTCAAGGTTGTTCGGCCTACGAAGAAAGCGGGGTTAAAAGCCTTGTGGACTTTAATGGTGGTTTAGCCTTGATGGGCACATACAAAGTTGGAAAGGACTTGCCAGCAGGTGAATATAAAGTAAAACTTCTAAAAGGTCTTACATCTGGTTATTATGAAGTCAACGCGGCCCCTATTGGCTCTGGAAGCGAAATCATTAATAACGGAATGATTGAAGGTGACACCTATGTGACCCTTGAAGACGGACAGTATATTAAATTGCAAGACTGCTTTATATCTTTAAATTAACACCAATAAAATAACGCCCCCTACCCTGCCAGGTAAGAGGCGATGACATAGATTCCCGGGATAGGCCGGTACATCTACTAACTAGACACTAGTATTGTATCACATTATCCCGGTATTTTCCAATATACCGGGCATTTTTATGCCCAAAATTAAGGAGGTACAGTATGCCGCGTACGAAATATCGAAAAAAGATTAAAAACGGCACCACATATTATTTTTACCGGCTTCGGCATAAAAATCTAAGGACGCCACGCGATCTCTACGGCCGGACTGTTACAGAACTCGAAGACAAAATTCGCCGTTTTAAAAATGAACTGGATCGTGGCGTCACATCTGAAAAGGCATACTTCGGTGACTATATGAAAAAATGGCTTGATGATGTCCATTTAAACAATAAAAAACAGGCAACCAAGACAAAGTATAAGGGGCTTTTTGAAAGGTATGTCCTTCCCTATCCTGTTGCCAATATTCAACTTAAAGACTTAACTGCTTTGGATATTCAAGAGCACTACAGCAAACTGGTATCTGATGGCATCAGTAAGCCTACACTCAAAACGCTCAGCGTCGTCATTAACCCGTGCATTCGCTATGCTTTTACACAAGGAAAAATTCTAACAGACTTCTCGCGTTCAATCGTGCTTCCGGAAGCGAAAAAGAAACAGGAAAAAAGCCGCCGTGCCAGCCAAGCTCTCTCGCTCGACATGGAAAACGCGCTTATTAAGGCCTGCGCCGGAACAAAATGGGAAGTATTTATTTTGACAGATCTAAACTCCGGACTTCGCCGCGGTGAAATTATGGCATTAACATGGGATGACATCGATCTGGAAAAAGGAATCATCGACGTAAACAAAACTTATGACCAGCGGAATAAAGACCAGCCTATCGGTCCCCCAAAGACAGAAAACAGCATCCGGCAGGTACCGATCCCTCGTTTTCTTGTCGAAAAGTTAAAACAGCATAAGGTCGAGCAAAACAAAAGACGTCTTTTACTCTCCAATAAGTACAAAAATCTTAACTTAGTTTTCCCTAATGATTTTGGTAATTACATGGCTGCTACAACAGTTGGCCGCGCTCTCATAGATTTCGCTAAAGAAATTGGACTAGAATCACTCAACCTCCACGATTTCCGAGATACCTACGCCACACGGCTCTATGAAAAAACGAAAGATATCAAAATGGTTCAGTCCTTACTGGGCCACAGTGATATCGCCACAACAGCCAACATATACACACATGTTTCACTGGAAGAGCAGTCTAAATATGTCCAAATTTTAGACGAAAAGGCTCAAAAGGCGAATGAATAAAAAATGAATATACACTCACTCATAAAAAAATAAAAAAAGCTATAAGGGGCAAAAAAGGGGGCAAAACGTCTTTGCTTTAGACATAAAAAGCGCCTGTAATCCGCTTAGTTACTTGATTACAGGCGCTTACTTTACTATAATGGAGCGGAAGACGGGATTCGAACCCGCGGTCCCCGGCTTGGGAAGCCAGTGCTCTACCACTGAGCCACTTCCGCTTAAGATTACTATTTTGTCTTATACTTATATCACTGAAATACGTCACACATGAGCAACTGCATATAATATTACTCTTTTACCTTGAAAATGTCAATAATATTTCAAAAAAATTTATGGACGGGCATAAGTAAAACCGATGTTTCATTATTTTCTTTTAGGATATATTAATGTAAAGGTGTGCTATAATGCCATTAAGACTTTAACAAGGAAGTGATTTTTTATGAATGGGCAAATCTTTAACCCGATTCCCTTCGAAATAACCATGGAGACTTTAAACGACGCTTTGAAGCTTCGGAATCGTAAACGGCTTTTAAATCAGGCGCAGCTCCTGCTGGATCAGACCAATGCTGCCGCAGTGCCAAAGGCGCTGGTCATTCCCGGCTCTGTCGATAAAAAAACGGAAACGCAGATTGTGATCAACGGCGCGTCCTTTACCAGCCCAAAGCTTATGACAAATCTGGATGAGGGCGATGCTCTTTACGCGTACATTGCGACCTGCGGCACTGAAATTGACGCTTATGCTGCTTCCTTAACGGATCAGATGGATCTTTTTATAATTGATGGCATCATGAACCTCCTGGTGGGCACCGGAAAGACCTTTGTATCGGAGAAGGTAAGCAGCTCCGTCGGCTGGCCTGATATTTACGACTATGTTCCCGGCATGGGTGAAGCATGGCCAAAAGACGAACAGGTTAAACTTTTTAACCTATTTGGCTGTTATCCTGCCGAAATCGGGGTTTCAATGGAGGACGCGGCCTTTGTTCTGCCCAGAAGATCCACCATCGGTATTCTGTCAAAAACCAAGTAATTTACCAAGAGCCTGCGAGGCTCTTTTTTAAATAAAAAAAGCCGCTGAATCAGCGACTAAAATTTAATATTGGAGGTGCTACCCAGAATCGAACTGGGGATAGAGGTGTTGCAGACCTTTGCCTTACCGCTTGGCTATAGCACCTTAAAAATGGAGCGGAAGACGAGATTTGAACTCGCGACCCTCGCCTTGGCAAGGCGATGCTCTACCACTGAGCCACTTCCGCTTATTAATCTATTAACACTGTCTGGCCACTTAGTGATCAAAGTGGTGCCCAGAGGCGGAATCGAACCACCGACACGAGGATTTTCAGTCCTCTGCTCTACCGACTGAGCTATCTGGGCTTGCATAAACTTGCAGTGACGAGTACTAATTATACTGTCTCAAGTTAATGTTGTCAAGTACTTTTTTAGAAAAAAATAAATACTTTTACGTTTATGTACAATAAAAATGGCGACCTGGAAGAGACTCGAACTCTCGACCTCCAGCGTGACAGGCTGGCATTCTAACCAACTGAACTACCAGGCCGCAGTACATAAAAAATGGTGGTCGCTATAGGGCTCGAACCTATGACCCCCTGCTTGTAAGGCAGGTGCTCTCCCAGCTGAGCTAAGCGACCATCAACTTGAGTACGTGCATTATTATACGGCAGCACGCACTCTTTGTCAACACTTTTTTCACACAAATTTTAAAAAAATTAAAATTATTTTTTTTCTGCCACAAACTGAACGCGGTCGCATTCGTTGCTTCCCTGCAGGAATGTGCCAAAAGCGTAGATTTTAATATTCATAAAGCCTGCGTTCTTGAGCATGTGGTAAATTTCCTCTACCGTATAAATATACTGACTCTGGCTTTCATCGTAACGGGAGTAGCGGCCGTCCTCCTCTTTTATGAAAAAGGAGAGATCGTAGTCCATACGCCCGGCTTCAAAGTCCGGCGAATTTTCCCACACGCAGTAGACATTGTCCAGGTCATAGACATAGGTATTGTCCTTTATAACCTCTTTAAACTTAACTGGGGTGTTGATGTCAAAAAGGAGTAGTCCGCCGCTTTTAAGGGCATCCTGGCTGCAATAAATGAAGTTCTGAACCGCCGCCTTGTCGGGCAGGTAGTTGACGCTGTCGCAGCAGGAAACCACCGCGTCAAATTCTTCGCCGATCTGAAAATTGCTCATATCTCCCATAAAGAACCGGACATCTCCCAGGTTCTGTTCGGCGATTTTTTCATCCGCGACAGTCAGCATTTCCTCGGACAAATCCACAGCGGTTACCGCATAGCCTTTTTGGGCCAGCTCGCTGGTAATATTACCGGTGCCGCAGCCAAATTCCAGCACGCTTTTCACTTCATTTTTCGCATTGAGCAGAAGGCGGAACACGTAATCCCCCCACTGCTTATAGTCAATTTCGCGCATCAGGTCATCATAGACCTGTGCAAATTCCTCATACATTCTGTTTTCTCCTCACTCTCTCTTTAAAGGGTGTATTCTCCCGCTTTGGTAAGAATATTCATATAAACCTGAAGTCCTCTCAGAAGAACCTTTTCGTCAAAATTAAAGCCGTGGGTGTGGAGGTTCTGGGTATAGCCCTTCTCCTCGCTGCCGGAGCCAAGGCCCATAAAAACACCGGGAATGGCTTTCCGGTACATGGCGAAATCCTCAGCCAGCATCACCTTTTTAAATAGCTTCTTTTCATCTGCCTCACCGCACAGGGGCCAGATCTGGTCGAACAGGACCTCACTGTTGATCACTGGAGGGTACATATCGACAAATCTGATTTCAATCCTGCAATGGTACATCTGCTCAATGCCTCTGGCCATATCCACCATGCGCTGTTTCATGGCCTTCTGGACATCCTCCGAGAATGAGCGCACTGTACCGGAAAGGATGACTTTATCGGCGATAATATTCATCCGTGTACCACCGTTTATGGTGCCGATGGACAGCAGGGCGCTGTCGTTTGGGCTCACTGTCCGGCTCACGATTTTCTGAAGGCCGGAAATGTAATCGGCAGTGGCTACAATGGCATCGATCCCCTGGTCCGGGTCGGCCGCGTGGCCGCTTTTCCCCAGAATATCGATATAAAATTCCGAGGTCATTGCCATCATCGGCCCTGGGGTGGTGCTGATGAGCCCTTCCTCTACAAAGGGGAACAGGTGGTAGCCAAAAATCGCTTTGGCTTTGTATTTTTCAAGCACGCCGCTCTCGACAATGGGGCCGGCTCCGCCTGGTCCCTCCTCGGCGGGCTGGAACACCAGCAGCGTGTTGCGCACTCGGGCTTCCGGGTGCTCCTTCAAATATCTGGCGACCAGGAGCACCATGCTCATATGGCCGTCGTGGCCGCAGGCGTGCATCATCCCCTCATGCTCGGAGGCAAAATCCACCCCGGTTTCTTCCACTACGCCCAGGCCGTCCATGTCGGTGCGGATGGCGATGGTCTCATCCAGCCCGTTCAGGCTTGGGATAAACAGGACAACGCCGGTATCGCAGACCTTCTCAGGGGTATAGCCCAGCTTTTCAAGGTAATCCATAATAAACGCTTGGGTTTCACGCTCATTAAAGCCCGTTTCCGGAATTTTATGTAAAGCCCGCCGGAGACTGACGGCTTCCGGCTCATAGGCTTTGATAGCTTCAGGAAGCTTTTGATAAAAGTCAACTGCCATGAAATCACTCCTTTTTTAAAGATTAAGCATAATTATATATTAAAGGCCGGGATAACACAAGCGCGCGCAGCCACCGCGGCCATTAAAAAAGATGACGTGTCAAAACGGCATGTCATCTCTTATGGTTAAGCGCTTCGGATACGCTCGATGTGCAGGGCCAGGTAGCTGACCTCTTTTTCGGTAAACGGCTCGCCCAGCTCGCGGGATAACTTTTCACAGATTTCTCCGGCCACCTCAAAGGCGTAGGCGCATTTTTCCTTTGTAAACTCGATCATATCGCTGTTGAGCTTCTCGTTATTGTGCACCCGGGCCATCATACACTTAATATGATATAAAAGCCGGTTGTAGGCAAAGGAGCCCATATCGATCCTGACGCCACATTCTTTCTCGATCCGTTCAATGCTCTCTCGGATGATTACTGGAATTTTGAGTGACTGGGAAACCTGAGTGTCGCTGAGAGCCGAGTGAATATACAGGGTAATGTAGCTGACCTCGTCGTCGGGAATGCTGTAACCGGTACGCTCGCGGATGATCTCCCGACCCTTTTCGGCTATGGCATACTCTTCCTCAAAAAGCAAGCGGATATCCTCCGAAAAAGGGTTGGACAGATCCATCCGACTGTTCATACGGACAATGGAAAAGGCGATATGGTCAGCCAGCGGCAGCAGAATATTGGTATCCACAGCTTTGAATTTTTCCTCGGACAGACGGATAATATCATTGGCGATCTCCAGATAAACTGGATCGACCGCGCTGATAAGCTTGTCTGAAGGGCCTTTGCTGGTTTCTTTTTGCAAATGGTATTTTTTAACGCTTTTCGGGTCCTCAAAGGGCTGGTTGACTTTTTTGTTAAAGCCCACGCCCTTCCCCAGAAAGATGACCTCCTCCTTGCGTCTGAGGTCAACGGCCAGAACCGCGTTGTTATTTAAAACTTTTTTGACACAGTACACTCGCTGTATCCCCCCTTCTGTATCTTCTCTCAGAGCTGTAAAAAGGAAGGCCTTTCCTATTATAAAGAGCCTTCCTTTTGTCGTTCGCTGATGGTCTTGTTTTAGCTTTCTATCTTATTATACACTTATCCGTCAATTTCGACAACATCCATATCAGTGGTCGCGTCGCCTTTTGCCAGAATCTTCATATCCTTGCCCGCCGGCAGGCCGGTAAAGATCATGGGCACAGCCGCGGACGGGGCGTTAGCCTCAATAAAAGGCAGGTCGATGGTCAGGAGCAGATCGCCGCGCTTGACCATATCGCCCTGCTCAACGTACGGGGTAAAGCCCTTACCGTCGAGATTAACGGTGTCAATGCCCACATGGATGAGCAGCTCTGTGCCGTCTCCGGATTTCATCCCAATGGCGTGGCCTGTGGGGAAAAGCACCTCAATGGAGCCATCACAGGGCGCGTGTACCTCGGAGCCGGTCGGGAATACCACAATGCCATCGCCCAGCATTTTCTGGCTGAAGGCGTCGTCCGGGGTTTCCTCGATACTGGCAACGCGGCCGTCGATGGGGCTTGAGAAAAATTCGACAGTGCCATTCCTTTCAGCGGCTTCTGGCGTTTCTCCGGCCTTTGGCGCTTCGGCTTCGGCCATATCCAGCGACAGGTTATCCGCTTCAGGCGTTTCCAGGAATTCTTCAAGGTTTGACTTGATATTCGGTACGGTCGGTCCGTAAATAACCTGAACGCCCTGTCCCTTGATGACCACGCCGGCTGCGCCGCTCTGTTTTAAAAGGTCTTCCTTAACAAGAGATGAATCCTTGACGGTTGTGCGCAGGCGGGTGATGCAGTTATCCAGATCCTCGATATTCGCCTTACCGCCGAGGCCCACAGTGATCATAGCTGAAACAGGATCGCTGACGCCTGCGGCTGGACTGCCTTCTGCGCCGCTGTTCTTTCTGGCGTCGACGTCGGCCTGGGTGTAGAGTTTGGTTTCTTCATCGTCATCCTCACGGCCTGGTGTTTTCAGGTTAAACTTCTTAATCAGGGTTCTGAACAGGATCCAGTAAATAAAGAAGTAAGCCACGCCCACCAGCACAATATTGACCCAGTGGGTCTTGTCATTGCCCTGGAGAATACCAAACAGGAACATATCAATGAGACCGCCGGAGAAGGTCATCCCAACCCCAACGTTTAAAATGTGCATGAGCATATAGGAGAGCCCACAGAGCACACAGTGAATAATGTATAAGAACGGTGCCACGAACAGGAAGGTGAACTCGATGGGCTCGGTAATCCCTGTCAGGACAGCGGTCAGGGCTGCGGACAACAGCAGGCCGCCGACGAGCTTGCGTTTTTCTGGCTTGGCGCACTGGTACATGGCCAGAGCTGCGCCCGGAAGCCCAAAGATCATGAATGGGAATTTACCGGACATAAAGCGTGTGGCCTCTACGCTGAACTGGGTCACGTTGCCGCTGGCCAGCTGGGCGAAGAAAATATTCTGGGCCCCTTCGATCATCTGTCCGTCCACGTTCATCACGCCGCCGACGCTGGTCTGCCAGAACGGGATATAAAACACATGGTGCAGGCCAAAGGGAATGAGGGCACGCTCGATAAAGCCGTAGATAAAGGTGCCGATGTAGCCGGAATTGATGACCGCATTGCCGATGGCGTTGATGCCGATCTGGATATAGGGCCATACAAAGAACATTAAAACGCCCACTACCAGGTAAACCAGCGCGGTGATGATGGGGACAAAACGGGTACCGCCGAAGAAGGAGATCACAGACGGCAGCTTGATGTTATAGAATTTGTTGGTTAAGGCTGCTGCGCCGAGCCCAACAATGATCCCACCGAATACCCCCATCTGCAGGGATTCGATCCCGACGGTACTCGAGATGGAGCCAGACGGCAGCAGGCGGCTGGCCACAATTTCCGTAAAGGGCTGGTTCGCGGCTAAGGCGGCTGCCCTGGCGGTTTCGTTGGCGGCTGCCAGGGTTTCCGGCGAGTAGGTGCCGGTCAGGCCGATCAGAGTGCTGATAACTGTGTGCATGATGAAGAAGCCGATAACCCCTGCCAGCGCGGCAACAGCCTTTTCCTTCTTCGCCATGCCAATGGCCACGCCGATGGCAAAAATAATGGGCAGGTTGGCAAAAATAACATTCCCCGCCTCACTCATGACCGTTAAAATGGTATAGGCAACGGTTCCCTCGCCCATGACACTGGTGAGCCCGTAGGACTCCAGCATCACTTCATTTGTAAAGGAGCCCCCGATCCCCAGCAGCAGACCAGCTACGGGAAGAAGGGCAATTGGCAGCATGAAGGCGCGGCCTACGCGCTGCAGAACACCAAAAATCTTGTCTTTCATTTGTTTCCTCCTCATTTTGTAATGGTGTTATGATTTGTACATGTTGGAAATAGAGACCTAATGCTATCGAATAAAACGATAACAAGCTTCTCAGGTTATATACCCAATTTTATAAGCTGGTCTCATTTCGGGCAACAAAAAAGGCATTAACTCTCAAAAAACTGTAACAAACAGCTCTTTGACAGTTAATGCCTGCATAACCAGTAACACACCATCGGTACAAATTATTTAACTACCACTATCATACGGCACTGTTAAGAATCTGTCAAGCTTTTTTTATGAAAATAATGTCTGCAAATTTTACATTATTTTGAATTTTTCTGTTTCTTTTCCTGTATACATCTGGTACAATAGGGATTACAAACTAATAAGTAAAGATAGAGGCGCGTTTTTAAAGAGTAACTGCCAGGATTACGACAGGGTAAGAGGAATGGCGGCCAAAGGGAAAAACGCCGAAGGGCCCGGTACTGTCAGCCGGCTTCCTGGGGTTATTGTGAAGAACAATAATACTGTCATCGAAAGATGGAGTGCTGTCAAAACTGCAAACTCGATACATTTTAGTCCTTCCGGACTCTGGCCCTCAGGGCTTTTGTGCTTTCCGGAATCTGTAACTTTTTGCAATTTTATAGCTGGTATCTTTACTGGCTTTTTTTATTATATTTAATCAAAGGAGGATTTCTCGATGAAATCATACAACGTTGCTGTGGTCGGCGCCACTGGCATGGTCGGTCAAAAAATGCTTCAGGTACTGGAAGAAATGAAATTTCCAGTGAATAATTTATATCCTATGGCTTCTGCCCGCTCCAAGGGTAAAACCGTCAAATTCGGCGATAAAGAATACGTGGTTGAGGAGCTCTGCGACGAGGCCTTTGACAAGGACATTGATATTGCCCTGTTCTCTGCCGGCGGCAGCACCAGCGAACGCTTTGCCCCTGCCGCTGCCAAGAGAGGCGTTATTGTCATTGACAATAGCTCTGCCTGGCGCATGGACCCGGAAGTGCCATTGGTTGTGCCGGAGGTCAATCCAGAGGACTTAAAAAGACACAAAAACATCATCGCCAACCCAAACTGTTCCACCATCCAGGCCATGGTTGCCTTAAAGCCCATCTACGACAAATATGGGATCGACCGCATCGTCTACTCTACCTATCAGGCGGTTTCCGGCTCTGGCGTCAAGGGCTACAAGGATCTGGAGGAAGGCGTAAAGGGCGCCGAAAACCAGTTCTACCCACACCCCATTGCCTACAACTGTCTGCCTCATATCGACGATTTTCTGGACAACGGCTATACCAAGGAAGAAATGAAAATGGTCAACGAAACCCACAAGATCATGCATGACGACAATATCCGGGTGACCGCTACCACAGTGCGTGTTCCGGTTTACTATGGCCATTCCGAGAGCATTAACGTTGAAACCAAAAAGCCTTTTGAAATCGAGGATGTCAAGGCCCTTTTCAAGGACGCACCAGGCTGTGTCCTGAGAGATGACCCTGCCAACAATGTTTACCCGCTGGCCCGTGAAGCCGAAGGCACCAATGACGTCTATATCGGCCGTATCCGCCGTGATTTCAGCATCGACAACGGCATCAACTTCTGGTGTGTTGCCGACAACATCCGCAAGGGCGCAGCTGCCAACGCGGTACAGATCGCTTTCGCCTTAATCGAAGAAGGCTTAATTTAACACTTTCCGGCCCCGCGCCGGATAAAATACTGAGGAGGAACTATTATGTCCACTATTTTTACAGGAAGCTGTGTGGCTCTGGTCACACCATTCAGGGACAACAAGATTGATTTTGACCGGTTCAGAGAGCTCATTGACTGGCACATCGAAAATGGCACCGACGCCATTCTGGTGGCCGGAACCACCGGCGAGACCTCAACCCTCACCGATCAGGAGCATCTTGATCTGCTGCGGGTTGCCGGCGAACATATTGCCGGCCGCGTTCCCTACATTGCCGGTACCGGCAGTAACGATACCGCCTACTCCATCATGCTCTCAAAATACGCTGAGGAGCAGGGCGCGGACGCGGTTTTAGTCATTAACCCCTACTACAACAAATCCACCCAGAAGGGGATTTACGTGCACATTAAGGCCATTGCCGACGCCATCAAGGTGCCGATCATTGTCTACAATGTGCCCAGCCGCACCGGGGCCAACATCAGTGTGTCCACCATGCAGAAGCTGGCCGAGATCCCCAATGTCCAGGCAGTCAAGGAAGCCAGCGGCGACATCAGCCAGATCACAGAAATTGCCCGCACCTGCGGCGACAAGCTGGATGTTTACAGCGGCAACGACGACCAGACCCTGCCCATCCTTTCTGTGGGCGGCAAAGGCATTATCTCCGTTTCTGCCAACATCATTCCAAAGGATATGCACGACCTGGTAGCCACCTTTATGGACGGTGATGTGGACAAGGCGCGGAAAATGCAGTTTGACACCAACCTGATCAACCTGGCCATGTTCTATGAAACCAACCCGATTCCGGTTAAAACCGCCATGCGGCTGCTGGGCACCGATACCGGCGAAATGCGCCTGCCCCTGGTCGAAATGGAAGAAGCCAACGAGGCGCGCCTGGTTGAAGCCCTGAAGAAATACGGACTGCTTTAATAAAGCGGTTCATAAAATTTAATAAAAGAGGTACTCCCCTATGCTAAATATACTCTTATCCGGCGTCGGTGGCGCCATGGGGCATATGCTCCAGACCGTTATCGGTGAAGATCCGGACTGTCAGATCGTGGCAGGCTTTGACATCAACACCGATCAGGACACCCCCTTCCCTGTCTATTCCGATTTAAGCCAGTGTGCGGAAAAGGCGGATGTCATCATTGACTTTTCCCATTACAAGGCCTTTGACAGCATCTTTGGCTATGCCAGAGACACCAAAACCCCCATCGTCATCGCCACCACCGGCCTCTCCGAAGCGAACCTGGCCGATATTGAAGCCGGCTCAAAGGAATTTCCGGTTTTCAGAACAGCCAACATGAGCCTGGGCATCAACCTTCTGGCAAAAGCCCTGCGGGATATGGCCGGCGCTCTGGAGGACGGCTTTGACATTGAGATTATCGAAAAGCACCACAACAAAAAGGCGGACGCCCCCAGCGGCACTGCGCTGCTCCTGGCCGACGCGGTAAACGACGGCCTTGAAAATAAAAAGGACTATACCTTTGGCCGACACGGCAGAGACTGTAAGCGGAAACCCCAGGAACTGGGTATCCACGCCGTCCGCGGCGGCACCATTCCCGGCGAGCACACGGTGTTATTCGCCGGCAACGATGAACTGATCGAAATCCGCCACACTGCCCTCTCCAAAAAAGTCTTTGCAAGCGGCGCAGTGACCGCGGCCAAATACCTTGTAGACCAGGCCCCCGGCCTCTACAATATGGAAATGCTGATTGACAATTAAACCACACGAAAGGATTTAACATGACAAACGAAGAACTGAAAAAACAATTTGATTTAAACGACCCCTACCAGATCGCAAAATATATTAAGGCCGTCGAGAAATCCACGCCAGTAAAGGCCTATGTCCGCGGCTACCTGAGACCGAGCGACTTGGCCGGCTACGAATATTACGGCGATCCCTCTGCCTGCATCATCATCGGTGAGGCCGGTGAGATCAGCGCCCTTCTGGACGCCAAGACAGGCTCCATCTCCTCTGTCCGCATCGAATGTGACCGCCGCAACTCGGCCATTCCGCTGCTTAACTTAACCGAGGTGGACGCCCGCATCGAGCCTGGCTCCTTTATCCGCGAGGGTGCGCACATCCACAAAAACGCTGTGGTCATGATGGGCGCCGTGATCAATATCGGCGCGGTTGTGGGCGAGGGCACCATGATCGATATGAACGCTGTGCTGGGTGCGCGTGCTACCATCGGCAAGAACTGCCATATCGGCGCGGGCGCTGTGGTCGCCGGCGTGCTTGAGCCACCATCAAAACAGCCGGTCATCATTGAGGACGAAGTCCTGATCGGGGCCAACGCCGTTATCCTTGAGGGCGTCAAAATCGGTAAGGGCGCTGTGGTTGCCGCTGGTTCAGTGGTGACGGAGGAAGTTCCTGCCGGCGTTGTGGTCGCAGGCTCCCCTGCCAAAGTCGTTAAAGACAAGGACGAAAAAACCGAGGATAAAACCGAATTACTCGACGATTTGAGAGGTTAAGTTTCCGATGAGTATCATTGTCCAAAAATACGGCGGTACCTCCATGGGCACCATCGACCGTATTAAAAATGTCGCAAGACGTATTATTAAGAAAAGAGAAGATGGCAATCAGATGGTCGTGGTAGTTTCTGCCATGGGCAAAAGCACCGACGAGCTCGTCAAAATGGCTTACTCCATCAGCGACGCGCCGCCGAGACGCGAGCTGGATATGCTGTTAGCGACCGGCGAACAGGTCTCTATCTCCATGCTGTCCATGGCCCTCAACGCCATGGGCTACGACGCGATCTCCTTTACCGGCCCACAGGTGGGCGTCCACACCATGGGCCACCACGGGAAATCCCGGATCATGGATATTGAAACCCGGAAAATCGAGGATGCCCTGAACGACGGCAAAATCGTTATTATCGCAGGCTTCCAGGGGGTTAATGAAAATGACGATATCACCACCCTGGGCCGGGGCGGCTCTGACACCAGCGCGGTTGCCCTGTCCTGTGTGTTAGAATGCCCCTGCGAAATCTACACCGATGTGGACGGTATCTACGGTGTGGACCCGCGGCTGTACCCGCCGGCTAAAAAGCTGGACACGGTAAGCTTTGACGAAATGCTGGAAATGGCCAGCCTGGGCGCCGGCGTCATGCACGCCCGCGCCATCGAGCTAGGCAGCAAGTACAACGCGGAAATCTATGTGGCATCCAGTATTCACGACGTGCCCGGTACTCTCATTAAGGAAGGTGACAGCAACATGAGTCCTATGGAACAGCAGGCCATTACCGGCCTCGCCATCGACAACGACGAGCTGATGGTGTCTCTCAAGAACGTTCCCTTTGATATGAACATTACAGCCCAGTTCTTCTCAGACCTGGCTAAAAAAAGCATTAACATCGACATGATCAGCCAGACCGCTCCAGTCTACGGCGCGATCAACATTTCCTTTTCCGCCCCCATCGAGGATCTGTCCGAGCTGCGGAAGATCCTGTATGATTTCATGGAAAAATACCCTCAGGTGGAAATGGACATCAACAAGGAAATCTCCAAGCTTTCTGTTGTGGGCATCGGCATGCGCAGCCAGTCCGGCGTTGCGGCCAAATTCTTCCAGCTTTTGGCCGACAACAATATCCCCATGCTCATGATCACAACCTCTGAAATCCGCATTTCCTGCGTGATTCCATCCGAGCTTCGGGATACGGCTGTCATGGCCACCGCCGACGCGTTCGACCTGTAGGAGGCCCTTATGACGACCACCTATATGGAGAGCCACAGTGTTGACGGCCTGACCGTTGACCACAAAAACCTCATGATCTCGCTGAAGAAAGTGCCGGTCAATTCCATTATCCTGACCCGCTGCCTCAGCGAGCTATCAGACGCTGACGTCAATGTCGACATCATCACCCAGACCGCTCCGGTCAAAAACGCCTTTGACGTTTCCTTTATTGTCCTCGAGCGCGACCTGGAGAAGGTCAAGGACATCGTAAACGCCCTTGGCGAAGAATACCCTGAAATTAAAATCACCATCAATAAGGATATTACACGCCTGTCCGTCTCTGGCATTGGCATGCGCACCCAGTCCGGGGTCGCCGCCAAATTCTTCCAGGTGCTGGCTGACAACGACGTCCAGATTTTAATGATCACCACCTCCGAAATTCGTATCTCCTGTATCATCAAGATCGAGGATACCGAGAAGGCGGTCGCGGCCACAAAAGAGGCCTTTGATCTGGAGGATTGAAACGGCTTTGAGGTGGCGTGCCAAAACGGCGCGCCATCTTTTTTATGCTCTTCGGATCAGTCTCCTTTTTAAACAAAAGCTGGTTTTATCCCCGATTATTTAAGTTTTCCATTGTATAATAAAAAGCACTGTGAAATATTCAATAAAATCAGAGGTGAAAATAAATGCGTGAAAATTTATCTGCCAGAGGCAGTCTGGACGACTGGATTGACGCTTCTGAGGAGGCACTCTGGAACGCGGGCTTTGAGCGCGTGGAGGTGGATGAACATTTTGACCGCCTTGCCGCCGATATCGGCGAGAACGGTTATCTCGATATTAATTTTCTGATACAGAACGACGGGCGGGTACGCCTGGAAATTGACGCCTCCGACAAGGAGCTGATCGACCAGTTCAAATCCTCGGTGGCCCGGGTCATGCAGGACGGCGGCCGCGGCGAAGGCCGTTCCGGCGGACGTGACAGCCACGCAGGGGGCAGCCGCTATGCGGACGAAGATACAGACCTGGCGGAAGACGAGGGCTCCGGCAGCCGGGGCAATAAGGGCAGGCGCGGTAAGAAGGGCCGTACCGGCGGGCGCGGGCTTCGTATTCCCGGCGGCAGACGTTCCGGCGATCCCTTTTACGCCCGCACCTGGTTCATCCTGCTCATGCTGGTGCTTATACCCCCGCTCGGCATTTTTCTAATGTACTGCTATAAAAAGTTCGGTCTGATTCCAAGAATCCTTTTAACCCTGATCGCCGTGCTCTACACACTGCTGATCTGGCTCGGGCTTTTTGGCATAAACACAGGGATCAACCAGGAGACCATTAACAGCTGGATACAAAACGGCCAGTCCCAGATTACAAGGCTCATCAACAATCAGAAAAACAGCAGCCCCAGCCCGTCTGCCACGCCGTCCGCACCCCCCAGCACGGGCTCGGACAGCACCACCACGACAGCTCCGGGAAGTGGCACAGACAGTGGCTCTGACGCCGGCGGCGGCTCCAACTTCATCAAAGACGCCATCAATTCCATTCTCCCCTCACCCACTGCGGACGGGGAAAGCGAATAAAAAACATGGCCTCAGGGCGGCATTTATAAAACAGTATGGGAATTAATTTCGGGAAACGGCGCAGCTTTGGCTGCGCTGTTTTTTTGTTTTACATATTTGTTTGACTTGTCACGCGCGACAGCCTGCTAGCCTTCATATATCATCGCTATCTTCTGTATTCTGCGCTTCATTTCCGCTCGGACATGCAGCGGCTCTAAGCACTCGCATTTATCCCCAAAGCTAAGCAGAATACCGTAGTGGTACTCGTTCTCTATGAAAGGGAAGCTGACAATATAGTGCGCGTCACCGTCTGGTAAAAAGTCCTCATAGGCGCAAAAATCAAGTACCCTGTCCATCACAGATTTATGAATACGGATTTTGATTTTTGTCTGCAGATTCGTCAGAATATTATCAAAATCCAGCGGTGGTTTTTGATAATCCCGCGGTGTGAAGGTTTCCTCCTGCATTTTCAGGTTTGACATACGGGATAGCCTGAATAAGCGGTAAGCCTCTCTTTTGTGGCAATACCCTTGTAAATACCAATGGCTGCCTTTTAAGACAAGCTGGTACGGCTCGACGGTTCGTGTGGTTTTGTTTCCGTGATGGGCTATATATCCAAAGGTCAGCAGCCTGCTTTCATGCATCGCGGTTTTGATAATTTCCAGGTATGGCTGTATGTTTCTGTTTCCCATCCACTGACTCAAATCGATATTTATTTGATTTGCTTTTAATTCAATGTCCTTTGCGCGGTCGGCAGGGATAAAACTCCTGACCTTGGCAAGCGCGTGTACCAGCTCATCCCCCCGTACCATGCCCGAAAGACTGGAAAGCCCCATCAGGAGGGCTGAAAGGTCGTGCGCCGAAAAAACCTTTTTATCAATCTTGTATGCCGGCATGATTTCAAAGCCGCCACCCGCTCCCGGGGTCGAACGAACAGGAATCCCCGCCATGTTGATCGCGTCGATGTCACGGTAAATGGTGCGGGGGGAAACCTCAAACATATTCGCCAACGCCTGGGCGCCGATACGCTTTTTATCAAGGAGTATCATCATAATGCTGACAAGTCTGTCTATTTTCATCGAGCTGCCGCCTTTCAATTTGATTGTTGCCACACTGTTGTCAACAATGACATGGTACAATAAAAAAGCAGACAAATCAATAAGACAATGAAATTGGAGGAAATTTATGTTTACAATTTATGTTTATGTTCTTGATACTTTGGCGGACTGGGAATTAGGGCATGTTACTTCGGAGCTGACTTCTGGCCGTTTTTTTAAAAAGGACGCGCAGCCTATATCGCTCAAAACAGTAAGCGATTCTAAAGCGCCAATCCATACAATGGGCGGGCTCACCATTCTGCCCGACTGCTTAATCGAGGACATTGTGGTGGGAGAAACAAGCCTGCTGCTGTTGCCGGGCGCAGACACCTGGAACGACCCAAGGCATGAGGCTGTCATCGAAAAAGCAAACGAATTTCTCGCTTCAGGCGCTATGGTGTGCGCAATCTGTGGGGCTACCGCTGCCCTTGCCCGCTTTGGCTTGTTGGATAAGCGCCCGCATACCAGCAATGGGCCGGGGTTTCTTGAAATGGTCTCTCCCGGCTATAAGGGGCAAAGCTATTACATCGACAAACCCTCTGTATCGGAGGGCAATCTTATTACTGCCGGCTCTACCGGCGCTCTGCTGTGGGCAAAACAAATCATTGAGCATTTAGGCGTTTTTCAGTCAAACACGCTGGAAGCCTGGTATGAGTACTTTCGTACCGGGGAGCCTGAGCATTTCTTTGCCCTCATGCAAACTTTGCCGTCTGGCGATGGAAATGGAACCCTATAAAAAAGGCAGGCGTATCGCTAAAATAATACACCTGCCTTTTCCGCCCTGTATGGCGGCTGCTCTGCTTGAGTGCCTCTTTTGTGGGGTCTGTTTTTATTCCTCAACCCTTTCCATGCGCTTATCGTAGATCAGACGGATGATGGCAGAGATAAAAATCGTCAGAAAACAGGCCGCCAGAACCGCGTGCTCGCCGTAATCGGTAATGGCGCCTGCGGTAAAAAGGGGCTCGTTGTGGCTGATGAGAAGAACCACATTGGCGAGAGCCACCAGCCCAAAGACGACCACAAAGAAAACCTGGCGGTCCTTACTCAGATAGACGCCCCGGATGTTCATTTCAACCGTACCGATGGTGATGGGCACCATGATCAGAATAATACCAGCGATGAATTTGTCCGGCCAGACAAAGCCCGCGTCCTCAATGATGCCATTGATTAACACACAGATCCCCATAATCACCATAATATGCTTGCAGATGTTTCCCCGGATAATCTGCTGCCGCTCGTCGTATTCCTTACACAAATTAAACATTTTATAATCCTCCTGTCGTTAAAGTTCTTCTTTCTCTTCTACAACCCGAATTCTCCAGTTTATAAGCTTACGAATGATCAAAGCCGCGGTCATGACCAAAATACAGAGTAAAATCACACAGTGCTCGCCTTTTGTTGTCAGGCAGCTGTTATTTTCTGAAAAAATTGGTTTTGTGTTCCCCAGAAAAAAGGGAAGCTGAACAATAAACATTAATCCAAATGCAATAATTGTCCAGAGTGGTACCTTTCCACTTCTCGAAAAGAGGTTTCTGGCTAGCAGCTCAACGACGAACCAAGTCACGGGCAAAATCATGACCATTCCATTTTCCAGTTGCCGGCTTTCAAAGACAAAATTTTGATTCACAATGGCCGCATCGAGATAAATACATAATAAGGCTATTGCGAAAGAATGTTTATAAACCTTTCCCAGCAGCATTTCCTGTCGCTCGTCATATTCACCTTCACGGTAAGTCACTTGCTTTTTCATTACACTTCCTCCATGGTTCAGGCTTCTTCCCAGAAAAGCTCGTCCAATGTTTTCCCAAGTACCCTGCAGATCGCAACGCACAGCTTGATGGTGGGGTTATAGTCCCCCTTCTCAATGGCGTTCATGGTCTGCCGGGTAACGCCAACCGCCTCGGCCAGGTCCTTCTGGGTCATATCGAGGGCGGCTCTGGCGGCTTTGATCCTTAAGTTCTTCCCCATTATGTCACCATCCTTTACACCCTTATTCTAAACCTCATCCGACAAAAAGTCAAATATAATTTACTTTTTATCTTATAAATTTTAATTGCATCCCCTCTTCATTAGAAATCTTTATTTATCTAAAGCACTTCATAGGGCGACGCAATTATTTTATGCCAATCTGTCTTATTTTTATGCCTCCTTCAAAAAGCACAATGGGTTACAACTATTTTACACCATTACCACTCCGGAAAACACCTGTCTCATCACAAATCTGATAAACTGGTCGATGGTCATATCACCTGGAGCCTCAAGCCAGCGGGTTATGGCTGCCAGAAGTCCGGAGAGGTAAAACTCCGACAGAAGGGACTGCTCCTGGGTGGTAAGGGCGCTGGTATCAAGAACATAGCGGTTAAGCAAAGGCCAGATAAGCTCCTTGAGCCGTGTGACGAAGGTGGGGTCACCGTGGTCGCTGAGCAGCACCGACATATAGGCCGAATACTGCTGGGATAGCTTGACAATCAACCCCATATGTCCTGCAAAATCCAAGCCCTCCTTCTGGGGTAAATTATCATGGATGAGAATGCGTATTTCCTCCAGCAACTCCTCCTCGATCTTGTTAAAAAGGTCGTATACATCCTTATAGTAAAGGTAAAACGTGCCTCTGTTATATCCCGCGGCATCGGTTATCTCCTTGATGGTTATCTTTTCAATGGCCTTTTCTTTATAAAGGCTCCAGAACGCTGTTCTGAGGTTTGCTTTGGTCTGTTCAGTAACTTCGGGTTGTTTTCTCATGGGATCGCCTCCTTTTTGGTATCATAGCACAACAGCATGTTGTGTTCAACATTTCCCCTTGTTTTGTTTATTGATGCCGCCTGGTTTAAGCTCTATAATAAAGGTAAAGCACTAAACATCGTGTTGTACATACCGGAGGCAGACAACCATGAAAAACGCATTCCTTAAAGATATCTGGCGGACCATCCAGAAAAGCCGCAAACGCTTTTTTTCCATCCTCCTGATCACAGCCCTTGGCGTCACCATGCTCACAGGCCTTAAAGCCGCCTGTGATGACCTGCGCTATTCGGCCGACCATTTTTTTGATACCCAGAAGCTCTATGACATCTCAGTCATGTCCACCCTGGGCCTTACAGATGAGGACGTGACAGCGCTCTCGCAGCTGGACGGAGTTGAAACGGCCGAGGGAGCCTACAGTGAGACCGTCTACACCCAGGTAGAGGATAAGCGTCAGAACGCTGAGGTCAAGGTGCTGAGCGCCAAGGGACTGAACGCGCCTTACCTGCTGGAGGGCGCTCTTCCGCAAAAGGCGGATGAGATCGCCGTGACGCAGAAATACATGAAGGACACCGGCAAATCCCTCGGCGACTCTCTTACCATCGAGGAGGATTTGAAAACAGCTGAACAAGAGGACAGTTCCGGGAATAGCGACGAATGGGCCGCAGACTTTGAGGACAAGACCGAAACGTCCACCTTTGCGAATACCACCTATAAGATTACCGGTGTGGTCCTAGACCCCATGGATGTCAGCAACAATGAGGGAGCCTCTGCCTTCCGTTCTGCCTCCACCACCGATTTCACCTTTTTTGTGACCCCCGGGGCTGTTAGCAGCGATGTCTTTACCGCTGTTTATCTGACGCTCGCGGACAGCCGCGACTTAATCTGTTACTCCGACGCTTACAAGGACAGCGTGCAGCAGGTTATTCAGGCCATTGAGGCTAAGATCAAAACTGACCGTGAGCAGGCGCGCACCCAGTCCGTTACTGGTGAGGCGGCCGACAAAATCGCCGATGCTGAGCAAAAAATGAACGCGCAGTTTGCGGAGGCAGACGCCGAGTTCGCTAACGCCGAGCAGGAGCTGGCCGATGAGCGGCAGAAGCTTACAGAGGGTTTTCGGGAACTGGAAAACGGAGCACGGGAGCTGGCCGGCCAGGAGCAGACAGCAAATGCCCAGTTTGAGGCAGCCCGGCAGCAGATAAACGACGGCTACGCTGCGCTCATCGCCAATGCCTCCAGACTTGAGGATTCCAGCGCTTTGCTGGATGAGGGTGAGACACAGCTGAGCCAGGGACGTGAGCTTCTGGCCCAAAAACAGGCTGAAGTGAATGCCCAACTGCAAAGGGCTCGTGCCCTGCTCGATGAGGAGCAGGCAAATCTGGAGAACGCCCAGGCCGATTTAAACGCCCAGGAGGAAGCCCTGTCTGGTCCGTTTGGTCCAGCATGGCCCAATGATCTCTGGGAGGCCTGGCTCGCAGCGCCCCCGGAAGCGGAAACAGAAGCTCAGTCCGCCTTTATGGCTGCCTTTATGCCGGTGCTGAACGGCGCTGTTCAGGCCATCGACGCGCAGATTGCCGCTCTGGACCCGGCCGATCCGGATACTGCTGCCCGGCTGGCAGCGCTTCAGGCCCAAAAGGCTCAGCTTCAGACTATGCCAGAGGTCATTCCTCAGCTGGCCAATGGTCTACGCCAGCTGACTGAGGGCCGTAAAACCCTGGATGAAAACCGTGCGACGCTGGAACAGCAACAGACCGAGGCCGACGCCCAGTTTAAGGCCACAGCCGAGACATTGGAGGCGAACGCCGCGCGTCTCGCAGTTGCCCGGGCTCAGCTGGCTGAGGGCCGCACCCAGCTGCTGAGCGGACAAAACCAGCTGGACGTTGGCGCGGCTGAGATCTCCTCCCAGAAGGACAACGCCCGGAGACAGCTGGCTGAAGGACGTCAAACCCTCGAAAACGGCCGTCAGGAGCTGGTGGACGGAGAAGCTGAGCTGGATGAAGGTCAGGCGGAGCTTAATAAAAAGCGCCTGGAATACGAGGAGGCCAGAGCAAAGGCCGAGCAAAAGCTGGCAGACGCCCGGGCCGAGCTGGCCGACATCGACACTGCCAAATGGTACGTTCAGGACCGCAGTGCTCTGGGCGGCTACGCCAGTATTGAGAGCGACGCAGGCTCTATCGAGGCGGTCGGGACTGCCTTCCCCATTGTCTTTCTGGTGGTGGCGGTGCTCATCAGCCTGACCACCATCACCCGCATGGTTGAGGAGGAACGTGGGCTCATCGGTACCTACAAGGCATTAGGCTACCGGGATGCCGCCATTTACAGCAAGTACCTGCTTTACGCCTTGGCGGCCTGTCTTGCCGGCGGTATTCTGGGCGACATCTGCGGCTTTATCCTGCTGCCCAAATTTGTATTTACCATCTTCCAGATCCTTTATATGCTGCCGGAATACCTGTTCCGGTTTAACCTGCTCTATGGCCTGGGTGGTGTACTGCTGTTCACCGTCAGTATTTCGGGCGCGGCGGCCATCGCCTGCCGTACCGAGCTCATTCATATGCCTGATGTGCTCATGTGCCCTAAGGCCCCGCGCAGCGGCTCACGGGTTCTGCTGGAACGTATTCCGGCGCTCTGGAACCGTCTCTCTTTTTTAAACAAGGTGACCATGCGAAACCTGTTCCGCTACAAAAAGAGACTGTTTATGACCGTGGCGGGCATCATGGGCTGCACTGCCCTGGTGCTCTGCGGCTTTGCCATTAAAAACTCGGTCAACGACCTTATGCCCAAGCAGTATGAGCATATCTACCAGTATGACCTCATGGCTGTCACCTCTGCGGATGACAATACCGAGGTCATGGAGCGCCTGTCTGGGGATGATAACATTGCGGATTATATAAACGTGCTGACTAGCAATGTCAAGCTCAAAAAAACTGCCGAGGGCAAAGAGGAAAAGGTACAGCTCATTGTGGTGCCTGAGGGGCATTCCCTCGAAGGCTATATTCATCTTGAAAACACGGATGGCTTCCCGGCTTCTCTGCCGGACAATGGTGTGCTGATCACGGAAAACGCCTCCCGTATGCTGGACCTTGGCACTGGGGATGCGGTCTTTATCCAGGATGACCAGCTGGTTCAACAGGAATCAACCGTCTCGGGGATCGTGCGCAACTACCTTGGCAACGCGGTTTATATGCGCCAGAACGTTTATGATGCGATGTTTGGCGCCTACGAGCCTAACGCCGCCCTCGCCCATCTTTCATCCGCCTGCACCGATCATAAGGCCTATGCCGATGCCCTGGGACGTCAGGATAAAATGCTGTCTGTCACCAGCACTGCCGAGCTTAAGGAAAGCTTTTCCTCAGCCTTTTCCCTGGTGAACTCCGTCGTTTACCTGATTACAGCCATGGCGGCGGGTCTGGCCTTCATCGTGCTGTTTTCCCTGTCCTCTACCAATATATCGGAGCGGACACGGGAGCTGGCCTCCATGAAGGTTCTTGGCTTCTATGACAAGGAGGTTCACCTCTATGTGAATAAGGAAACACTTATTCTCACCCTTATCGGTATTCTGCTGGGTCTGCCGGTCGGGCGCGCCCTTGGCGGCAGCCTGACCTATGTGCTCAATATGCCATCGGTTCACTTTGCCGTCTATGTGGAGCCTGTCAGCTACGCCATCACGGCGCTGATCTCCTTCAGCTTTGCACTGATCGTCAACCTTATGACCAATAAGACTCTGGATCACATTGATATGATTGATTCGCTTAAGAGTGTGGAATAGAAGCATGACGCCAGTGCATCTTTTCATTCTGTATTCTTTCTTAAATGCACCTAAAATGTATCTATTTTGTATCAAAAGTGTGCTATACTTAACAAATCCTAATACATCGGTGTTTGGACTTGCGCGCAGTCAATACAAGCAGGTACAAAGGAGGTACTGGTATGCAATTAAGGAAAAAGGTGCTCAGTGTCGTTTTAGTTTGTCTGGTGATTTTGATTGCAAGCGGTGCGGTTTACTGCTTCAGCATTTTACAGGGGATCTCCGGCGACCGGCTGGATTCAAGCCAGCTCCATATTAACCAAAAGCTGGACAAGGATGTTTCCAATATTGCTGTTTTCGGTCTCGATGGCCGCAATGATGTTGAAGGTGACCGCTCCGACACCATCATGCTGGTCACAGTCAATTACAAAACCGGCAATGTCAAGGTCACCTCCCTTATGCGGGACCTTATGGTCAAAATTCCCGAGACCAGGGAAAACAACGTAAGCTATGAAAAGGTCAATGCCGCTTACGATTACGGCGGCCCTGAGCTCGCTGTCCAAACCTTGAATGAAAACCTGGACTTAAATATTTCGGACTATGTCTCCATTGACTTTAAATGCCTGGTGGATGTGGTCGATGCCCTGGGCGGGGTTGAGATCAATATTCCCAATGAATCTGTGCTCCATTGGACAAACCAGTACATCATGGATGACAACGACAAGGTCGGAAAATCCGACCCGTTCCTTACACAGACGGGTGTCCAGACTGTTACCGGAATCCAGGCGCTGTCCTTCTGCCGCGAGCGCTACAGTGACAATGACTATATGCGTACTAAACGCCAGCGGGAGGTCTTTGAGCAGATTGCTCAAAAGCTTTTTAACAGCGATATTTTTACAGATCTCAATCTCCTCGGCAGGGTTTATCCCTATGTGCAGACCTCTTTGCCGCTTAAGGATATGACAGGCTACGCCAAGACTTTTATGTCCCTGGATAATAAGACCTTTGATGGCTACAGAGTCCCCCTTGATGATTACTCCTATGGTGATATGATCGACGGCGTCTGGTACCTTGTCCCCGACACGCTGGCCGATAACGCCATTGTGCTGCACAAGATTTTATATGGCAATGATTCAGATTACACGCCCTCGGATGACCTTATGAAGATCAGCGATACTATCGCCGGGCAGACCGGTGGTAAAACTGGCATTACAATTGATACCAGCGCTCCCTTTGAAAGCTATTTAAAGGATTCTGCCAATGAAAATGTGGTGGTGCCTGTTGAGGACGCGCCGTAAAAAAAGGTATCCCAAAGCACTTAAGCTGCTTTGCGGATACCTTTTTTATTTTATGGCTCTGACTGGATGGATGTCTTTTTACGGATTGTTTCTGCGTCTCCGGTAAACGACTCCCAGGCCTGCTGCCAGCAGTAACACTAACGCGGCTGTACTCAGAACCGCAGCTGTTCTGTTTTCCTGGATTCCAGTGGCGGCGTTTTTATCGGCGGCATTATTTTTTTCTTCCTCTGCGCTGTTTGTGCCCGTGCCGGGTTCTTCACCGGTACTCTGCGCTGTTTTGATCTCAAAACTCAGACGATAGGTGTTAACCTCGCTATTATTTCCTCTGGGCCCGGTGGCCTGGGTGGTAAAAATGAGGCCCTCCTGTAAAAACTGATCCTTTGATATCGGCGCTTCTGCGCTCACGGTCTGGCCAGCAGCGGTGATCATCAGGGTTCCTTCTCCCTCTAATGTGGGCATCAGGCGAATTGTCTCTGTGCCCTCTGGCAGCATTATTTTTGAAAATTCGGTAACCTGCTGGCTGCCAAGGCTCTGTCCTTCGGCGTTCAGTGCCTCAATGGACAGGCCTGCCAGTGTACAGCTGTCCAGATTGGTGGTGAAGGCCTTGATCATGACGTTGCCGGTCTGCAGGGCATGGCCCTCTTTATCCACACCGTCGGTTCCATCCTTAGCCAGGTCGACCCAGGCGCCTTCTTTATGCAGAAAGCTCTGGCCCTCGGCGACATCTGCAATGTAACGGACGGTGGTTTCTCCAGTTGATTCAGTGACTTCATCATCCTCCAAATCCACCACTTCACCGCTTCCACGCTCGATGGGCGCGTAGCCGTTTCCGTCGCTGTTTTTGATGGTTTCCACCACTGCAAAGCTTTCACCCGCTTTTAAGGAAACCGGCTCTTTTAGTTCGATGGTATGGTAGCCCGCATAAGGTACACTCACGCTTTCCTGTTCTGCCACAAGCTCGCCCGAGGTGTGGTCGGTGGTTCCTGCGGCCACCTTATAGATCTGGATATCGGCTGTGCAGTCAGGCTCGGCGGTCATCACTGAGACTGCCTGAAGCAGCTCGTCCGAGGCAGCCGTAAACACATTGGCGGTCATGCCGCTGCATCCCGCTTCTGACGGCTTACGGCTGTCCGGCGATTTTAGCCCCAGATAGTCGTACTGGTAGTTGTTGTCGTAGGCGAACAGGCCGTCTGTATCTGTATCGACCTGATAGGAGGTAAAATCGCAGACAGACTGGTCGTAGTAGGAGAGATAGAAGTAGCCCTGACGATCCATTGGATATTGGTCTTTTTGGATTTCCCAGTCTTCGTCTGATTTATCCTCAAAGCTTCCCCAGCTGTTTTTGACAATCCACGCGCCGTTAGCTGTTGGTTGATGTCCTTCTTTGAAGTTTTTAGCCGAATAGTTGTCATCCCAGCCCACAATGCTGACCGCATGGTTGGGGGTGGTATACTCATCGGTATAGTGGGCCTTGGTTTCCATATTGATGTATCTGTAATCTATCTCCCCTCCCGGCATTGAAACAGCCGCACAATAGGAAACCTCTACCACGCCGTTGTCCACGATTGACTGCTTGATGGCTGTGGTAGCTGCATCAGAATAGTCGTAGCCTGCATGGCTTTGCTGATCTGTAAAAGTGGCGGTGCTAGGCAGGAAATCAATGTTCTGCACCCGCGCGTCGGACATGGCTTCCGAATCTCTGATAAGGCTGTCCGGCAGGCTCCAGTCCGCGTCTTGCGATTTGGTGTTCCCGTCATTTGCCTCATAGGGCGCTGCGCTTTCCTCTGCAGGCCCGGACCAGCTTGAAAGTACGGTTGCGCTGATATTGCGGTTTCCACCGTAATCGAGACGCTTATCAGCATTTTTAACCGATTCGATCCCTTCTCCGTGGTCTGGCGTATAACCAAACCAGGCGTGGTACCGCTCCGAAAAATCAACGTTTTCGGCGGCGCTGCCCGTAGTTTTGATATAATTCGACTCAACTGCCGACAGGGCTCCGAAGGCCCAGCAGGTTCCCCATGGGGATTGCTGCTTTGTACTGGTAACATAAGATGAGTCTGTAACCCCATCCCCATCCAGGTCGGCAGCCCGAAGATCCAGTTTTTCCAGAAGCCCACTTCTCGGCGCGATCCGGTTCTCGCCTGCGGGATAGTTGCTGTAGCCTGCATCGGCGGTATCGCTGCTGTAGCCGCCAATGGCCGATTGATCCGTCAGAGGCCCTTCTGCGGCCACACTGCCCATTAAGAGCGGCAGTGTGACTAAGGTTGTGAGCAGGACTTTTTTAAAACGCCTGGGTTGTCTGCTTGTTTTTTTCTGCATTTTCTTCTTTTCAGTTCTGGTCTGGATTGCCCTTGTACTCTGCGCTTCCAAAGCCAAGGATCAATATGAAAACAGGTCTCAGCAAAAGCAGGCCGATGGTGTAGCCTGCTCCGTGCCCAAAGGCCTTTGACAGCTTATGGGTCTGGATGATCATCAGGACAAAGGATGCTAAAGAGAGCAGACTGCTGATAGAGACCAGCGCGCCGTTTTCGGAAGCCCCCATAAAGCCGCCCACCACAACGCAGGCCAGATAAACCCAGAACATGCTGGTTTTCCAGCTGATCTTATACAGGATATAGCTGCCGTAAATTGGAATCAGTGATTTCCAGCCAGGCTCGCCTGCTTTTTCAAACAGCTTCCAGCCTGCTACCAGGATGAATACATACCAGGCCAGGGCTAAAAGCAGCCCGACCATACCCGTTGTCTCATAGAAATAATTGTAGGTCATTTTTTAACTCTCTTTCTGATTAAAATACATCCGCCTGTGGCCAGAAGCAGGAGCGCCGCGGCTGCCAGAAGGGTTTGTGCCTGTGTACCCGTAATGCCAGTGCCCACATTTTTTCCTGAGCCGGTGGGGTTTGCGCCCTCGGCGTTTTTGTCGGTGATAGTGCCTTCTCCGGTGCCGGCCGGCGCTTCGGTTTTCACCTTATAGCTAAAGGCTGCCACGTCGGAGGTACCGTACGCATCGGCTGTGATGGCCTTGATGGTCATGTCCTGATCCACAGTGATGGGTTCTTCGTAGACCATGCCGGTTTCAGCGGTGGGGGCGGTGCCGTCTGTGGTGTAGCGCAGGGTGACGCCGGTATCTGTTGTGCTCAGAGTTACCGGGGTACCCTTATCCACAGTCATGGCGCCATCAACCGGGCTGTAGCCCTCAGCGGTCACGCCGTCGTAGTTGATGGTAATGCCGAGGTGGCGGATATGTTCGCCCGCTGCCGCCTTATCGACGGTGATACTGCCGTTTTCGATTTTGGTGAAGGTGGCTGTGCCTGCGCCGATCAGCTTCTGTGGTGCGTCTACCGCACTGGTGATGGTTGGTCTGGCTGCCTGAGAAAGGGAAAAGTTCCCCAGATTGTCGCCAAAGCTGTAAATGCCGTCTTTCTGTTGGAAGAAATTAGCTAAAGTATAGTTTCGGATAAGTGCGTCAAAGTCCTTGACCTGTGTGCCCTCGCCCATATAGCCCATTTTGGTCAACGCGTCTGTCACTGCTTCTTTATCGCAGGTTCCAAGACTAATCTGTTCATCGCTTACAGGGCTTTTTCTGGTCTCGCGGTTGGTATTTAGTATGGTTTTATATATTTCATCACCGCCGCCTTCCAAGCCTTCGGTCTGGCTGGCCAGATAACGCCCGAAAAGGTACCAGTTTATATAAGCGCCTGTACCGGCTGTATCCACCCTTCCCTGAGGCACATACAGGCCTGAGAAAACCATGGGAACGGTAGTGTTATAGGCATCGACATAGGTATTGTAGGCCGTCAGCTGTACATTTGGTACATCACCGCTCACGCCGCAGACAGCTACGGCGTTCTGGGCAAAGGTTTCATTCAGCCAGGTTTCACTGTACGTATAGGACTCGTCCGGCGGTGTGAGCAACTCGCCGCCGCCGGTTTGCGCGTAATTGATCAAATGCTGCCACTCATGGGTGGAAATTCCCATTCCCAGGCTTTCTCCATAGGTTTCGCCATCCATTGTTGCGGCGCTGTTAATGTTGAGCATATCCATTTTATTAGATAGCAGATCGTCTGACGTAAAATGCCCACCTAAATGTGGGTTGGGCATGGGATAAAAAACAAATGCCACCTTGCCGTCACCATCGACGTCAATACTGTCAGAATTTCCAAAAGAAGTGGTGAGGTGTTGATAAATCTCTGTATCAATTTTATCCTTCAGGCCGAGGATAGTGTCCTCGGTCGCGAAGCCACCTTTATTCTCTGTGTCCAGCCAGAAGGTTGTGTGGTCTCCGACGGCGATACACTTTGCTTCAAAAGGAGCACCAGTCACATGGGTGCTTGATGTAAATGTTCTGGTATCGCCCACTTTATAGGGCACTGTTGCTGCCTGGGCCTGCGCTTCCAGCGATGCCTGAGCGGTATCCTCACTGTTTTCTACGAGGGCTTTTGCCTGTGTTATTTCCTCAGCGGCTGTTTCCACCGTATTTGCCGGAATCACCTGGCCGTCATTTCCTGTCGCTCCCGGGATTCCTGTCACCTCCCAGCTTTCATAAAAATCCTTATCCATATCCAGATCTTCCAGATGATCTGGATCAAAATATTTAAGCGGGTCAAAATCATACCGCGTATTCTGTGTCATCAGAATATCGCCGCTGTACACGCCGTCTTTCCCTTCATCAACGGTGATGGTCTGCGCAAAAGCAGGCGATGCTGTGGCCAGGCACAGCATCAGGGAAATGAATACTGCAAAAATCCGTTTCTTTTTCATATAATTACCTCTCTTTATTTTTATTCCAGCCTTTCGGCCTGAAAGCTAAGCCTGTGCGCTCCGGTCAATGGGTTTTACCAAAAACACAATCGTGATCAAGACAATTGTAGTAAGCGTTGTAAAAATACTGGCCTCCAGTCCAAAGCTGCCGCCGGTCAGTATGGGGTTTCCCTCTGCGATCTGGGCGGAGAGGATGGCAGCGCTCTTTTCGTGACCACTCACTGAAAAGCCGAACAGGTTTCCCTGGGTAAAGTTCCAGGCTGTGTGAAAGCCTGCTGCCATCCAAATGCTGCCCCGCCTCAGAATAACCAACGCCAAAAAGACGCCGACGATGAAAATATTGAACAGAGGCAGAAAGTTAAGCCCCGTTGCTTTGATATGGGCCAGAGAAAAAAACGCAGCACTGATGACTGCGCTGGCCCAGAGAGGCAGCTTTTGGGACAAGGTCACCATCAAATAGCCTCTGGTGATGACTTCCTCGGTCATCCCCTGCACCATGTAGCTGACAAAGAGGAACAGAATACTGCCCCACGCGATGTCGGGCATCAGGCCGTTAATTTTGACCACGCCAGCCAGCATCCCAAAGCCCACGCAGGCCACAAAGCCGATAAAGCCAGCGGCTATTCCCACCAGATATTCACTGCCCAGGCCGGCTTTTACATAGCCCAGCCCGCGGGGACGCCGCTTTTCGATAAACCAGCAGCAGGCAATGGCGCCGACGATGCCGATGATATTCAAAAAATTTATGATTGCTTCAGGGCTTCCCACAGGCCACGCCGAGGAGTCCAGCGTTTTAATATAAGCGCCGCCCATTTTTGTCAGCTTGAAATAAACCAGAAAAAACACAATGAATGATGCGATTTCAATGATAAAACGCTGGTTCGTCTCTGCCTTCCGGACCTCTTTCATAAAAGCCGGACGAGAAAACAGCCGATCTATTCTTTTTTCATACATATTGTCGATCTCCTCCTTATTCTCTGTTATGTTTCATAATATCCATCGTAAACGTTGTTATTATTATATCACGATTATCCACTAAAAAAAGTGCAACTCATCACGTTTACACGCAGTTCGTCACACTTTAAAGGGCTATTCTAAACACAAACTGATCTTTGTTACATAAAAGTTGCCTTCTGGGCCAGCGTTCACCTGGCCGTCGTGGGCCTGGACAATGGCGGCCACACTTTTCATCCCCACTCCGCTGCCGTGTTCTGAAGCTGACACTTTGGGCTTCTGGCTGTTTTCCATGACAATCACGAGGGAAGCGCCAATACATTCGGCGCGAAGGTCAATAAAGGTTATTCCCTCTGTTACCTGCCTGCAGGCGTTCAGGGCGTTTTCTAAAATATTTGAAAAGAGAACGGTCAAATCCACTGGGCTGATCCCCGGAAGCTCTGGAAGCACAATACGGTGTCTTAGCTCAATGCCATCCTTCTGGCATAAATCCAGGTAGTAGAGCACAATATTATTGATCAGATAATTCTGGCATACCGTAACCTGCGACTGAACATCCATGCGTTCCATATAGGTTTGGGTGTAGGCCTCTGCGCCTTCGCGGTCGCCTTTTTTCAGCATACTGCCAATCTGCCGCATATGATGGCGTACATCATGCTGGGCAGCCCGGGCCTGTTCAATGCTGCTCATCATCTTACGGTAGCTGAGGGCGTCGATTTCGACCTGCTGGACCAGTCGCTGGGCTTCTTCCTCTGCCTTCATGGTCTGAGCGCTCTGGCGCACAATGGAAAAGAAAAGGGTAAAGGAAAAAAACACGCAGAGTGTCAGGCTGAAAAAGACAATGAGCATCGGCGGGGTATAAAAGGTTCTGGCGCCTGTAACTGTCGCAAAACTGACGCCGTAGATCAGCATGAGCAGGATGATCCCTGAGCCGATTTTACGCGTGATCGCAGGCTCCATATTTTTGAGGGCAGGCCGTACCTGCCTGCGCATAAACACCGCTGCCACCGGCACTAACAGAACATCAAGCGCCATATAAAAATACAGTGATCCATCCTGCAACAGCACACCGGCTTCCTCGACCTGCCAGGGGTTTACATTACTGTACAGCGTACCCAGGGCTGTTGTAAAAGCTGCGTAGGTAAAACCCATGGCGTAGACCAGGATTTTTTTCATCGCTGTGCTCCGCACACAGTAAAAATAGAGCGCCAGACAGACGAGCATGGTTACAAAACGGACCAGATTATCCGCTGTCGTAATGGCATTATCTCCTGTAAACAGGGTCTCATTCCTGACCAGCATCGCAGTCTCTGCGAGTGAAAGAAGCGCCATGCTGGCAATCCCCAGTGATACCAGTCTTTTTGGGGGCAGGCGGTAGTCTTCCCTGTCAAAAGGCAGCAGGCAGATAAAAGCAACGGGTACCACCTGAAACCAGAAGCCCAGCAGATAGCGCGCGAACATATTGGCATTGAGAAAAACATTCATAGAGGGCCCTTCTGCACCTGATGATACTGGTAATCGTAATATTTTCCGCGGATTTCCTTAGCGTGCTGACGGCTGAGCATGATTTCTTCGCCGGATTTCATTCTGCAGGTTCCGTTTTTAATTGTCTGGATCGCATCCATATTAACCACTACGCCCCGCCTGAGCATAAGCATTTCTGCACTCAGCTGCTCCTGGATTTTTTTGAGCTGACAGCGTGTTCTGATGACCTCACCACTGTCCATATAAATCAGAAGATAATTACCCTGGGATTCCAATTTTTCAATTTTTTGCTGGTCAATCCGAAGAGTCTCCTGGCGCTGCCGGATCGTGAGCGCTGTCACCATGTCCTGTTGTCTTATGCACTGCCGAAGCGCCTCAACAACCAGCTTCTGTTCCGCAGGCTTAAGAATGTAATCCACAGCTCTGACGCGATAGGATTCTGAAGCAAACTCATTCGACATGGTCAGAAAAATAATCGCTACCTCTGGATTAAGCTTTCGGACAGCCTCTGCCAGCTCGATTCCGTTTTTTTCTTTTAAAAATATATCAATAAACGCAATGTCGGGCGGCTGTTTTCTGATGGCCTTCAGACAGCTTTCTGCGTCCTCAAACACCTGAAAGCAGTGATCAGGAAAAATTCCATTCGCAACCTCTTCAATCAATCGGGCTGCGTTCTCTCTGTCCTCAGCATTGTCTTCACATAAAATAATGAACATAACCCTCTCACCTCTTCAAAAGCCCCGCTCTCACAAAGAAAGCGGGGCTTTATTTTTAATAATAGTAATAATAATTTCCAAAGGCCAGAATCATGGCGACAATGGAGCCAAAAAACATAAAGGAAATGACCACGCCAATGGCCATAATGATTAGCTGTGCCCTCGCGTAATTCTTTTTATTTGGGTCGATGTCGTTGGCTGCGCTCCAATAAATCAGCATAATAAGGTTGACAATTGGAATACAGACGAGAAACAAGGTAAGCAGCCACTCGCCAAGACCCATTATTTTCGGTACCGGGCCGGCCGATGCAGGCTGCAAAAGCTCTGGCCGCTCCGGCTCATTTTCAAAAGCGTTTTTATACTCTGATGCTGCCGGTGTCAGCTCAGCTGTTTCAGGTTCAGCGTCCTCACCGCAGCTGTTATCGTCAATCATGGATGCAACTACCACATCAGCTGCATCGCCAGGGTCTTCTGCCTCACCGCTTTTGGCTGGATTTTCATCCTCCGTCGTATCGCAGCTGGTGTTCTCAATTTTAGCAGCAAATACGTCTGCCGCATCACCCGGGTCTTCTGCCGGGAAGGATTCAGCCATTTTTGTTTCGTCCGGTTTCAGCTCTGCTCCGCAATTGGAACATACCTTATCCTCCGGGTCAATACCGACATAACAATTTGGGCAGTACTTGGTCATAAGATCACTTCCTTTTCGTTTATTTGAACACGGTGTTTACTCTTCGATTACATAAACCCGTTTCATTACCTGGTCTTCATAAGGTTTATCCATATAGTCACGGTCAGCATTGACGATTTCGTCGGCTGCTTCCATGCCTTCTGTCACAGCCCCAAAGGCTGCGTACTGGCCGTCGAGATGCGGTGCGTCCTCGACCATGATAAAGAACTGAGAGCCGGCAGAATCTGGACTCGCTGAGCGTGCCATGGACAGCACGCCTCTTTTGTGCTTCAGGTTATTCTCGACGCCGTTGGCTGCGAACTCACCCTTGATGGTGTGTCCCGGGCCGCCGGTGCCAGTGCCGCTTGGGCAGCCACCCTGAATCATAAAGCCAGGGATCACACGGTGGAAAATCAGGCCGTCATAAAAGCCGTCCTTTACCAAATTTAAAAAGTTTTCGACGCTGATCGGCGCAATATCCGGATACAGCTCTACCTTAATGGTCTTTCCGTTTGCCAGTTCAATGCCGACTACAGGATTTTTTTCACTCATAATTTCCTCCAAATGGTTGATATAAGATTATTACCCTAATGATACACTAAAATATCAAAAAAGAAAAGCACAGCTTAATGGTCACTCACCAGTTCTTTTACAAAGTCGGTAGCCGGATGTTTGCGAATGTTCTCAGGCGTGTCAATCTGTACCAGGCCGCCATGGTCTATGACAGCCACGCGGCTGCCCAGCTTTAACGCCTCCCGAATATCGTGGGTAATGAACACGATCGTCACGCCCAGCTCACGGTGGATTCGCATGATTTCATCCTGAAGCATCCGCCTAGTAATCTCATCGACCGCCCCGAAGGGCTCGTCCATGAGCAGGATATCCGGCGCCGCGGCCAGTGACCGGGCAATACCAACCCGCTGTTGCTGTCCACCGGACAGCTCGCTGGGGTAACGCTCCAGCAAGCTTTCATCAAGCCCCACAATTTTCACCAGGCGCGACACAGCCGCCTCCGTTTTCTGCCTGTTCTGCTTGTTTAAAAGGCTGGGAACATAGGCAATGTTTTTCCTCACCGTCATGTGCGGAAACAGTCCTACTCCTTGAATAGCATAGCCAATATTCCGGCGCAGGGCTATAAGATCGGTTTTTGAGATGTCCCGTCCCTGCACAAAGACTGTACCTTTGTCAGGAATCAGCAGCCCGTTGATCATCTTGAGCAGGGTGGTCTTACCACAGCCGGAGCTGCCGATAATGGTCAAAAACTCTCCTCTGCCGATATCCAGACTGAACCGCTCCAGAATGGCTTCGTCATCATATGCCTTGGTGACGTCCACAAACCGGATAATGGACTCACTCATTGATCAGGCCCTTACTCTTAAGGAATTCCATAGCGACATCGTGCTCATCCCTGTTGTTGACTTCCAGATCATAGTTCATTTTTGCCATTTCTTCATTGGTGATGCTACCATCCATTTTCTTAAGCACTCCCTCCAGCTCTGGATAGTTTTCCAGCGTATCCTCACGAACAACGGTACCGCAATAGTAATTTTTAAAAAAGCCCTTGTCATCGGTCAGAGAGACCGCGTCCGCGACAGACAGCTGTCCATCGGTGGTATAGGCGTTGATAACGTCTACCTCACCGGAGTTCAGGGCGTTGTATTTGAGGCCGATGTCCATGTCCATATGATCCTTGAAGCTGAAGCCATAGGCATCGCAAAGTGCCTGATAACCATCCTCACGTTCATAAAAGTCCGGGTTAGCGCCAAAGGTGATCTCAGGGGTATATTTCGCCAAGTCTGAGAAGGTTTTGATATTGTATTTATCTGCGATCTCCTTGCGCAGCGCCAAGGTATAGGTATTGTTAAATCCGTACATTCCCACCCATTTTAGACCGAACTGCGTATCGTACTCATCGGTCAGAGTGTTCCACAAAGTCTCGTCATCTGGGTACTCGGTTTTTTTCAGGATGTTGTTCCAGGCTGTGCCGGTGTACTCAGGATATAAATCAAAATCTCCCTTGATAAGCGCAGGGTGGATATTGCTGGTACCGCCACCTACCCCCTTGGTGATCTCCACATTCAGATCGGTATTTTCCTGAATCAGGATAGACAGCATCTCTCCCAGGATCAACTGCTCGGTCATGGGTTTGGTGGCGATCTTAATCGTGCCGCTTTTCTTTTGCCCGCCTGCGCTGCATCCGGTGATCATGGCCACGCCGAGCATCAGCGCCAGGGCCAGAGCTCCGATCATTTTTGTTTTCTTTTTCATGCAATCAGTCTCCTTTTTCTATTGATTATTTTAACAATCAGCCCAATCCCAAAATCTAAGATCAGGGCCAAAAGCGCGATAAGAATACTTCCAGCCACGGTCATGGCCATGTTGCTAGTGGTAATTCCCCGGTAAATAGCAACTCCCAGCCCTCCGGCGCCAATGAAGGAAGCGATGCCGGTCAGGGCGATGGTCATAACCACCATGTTCCTGAACCCGGTCAGTATGACTGGCAGGGCCAGGGGCAGCTTGATTTTATAAAGAATCTGAAAATCCGTGCTGCCCATGCCCCGGGCCGCCTCGATCACTGCCGGGCTGATACCGGTGATACCAGTCACGGTATTGCGCACCATGGGCAGCAGGGCGTACACGGTCAGGGCGATAATGGCCGTGGTGTTTCCAATGCCGGTAAAGGGAATCAAAAAACCCAGAAGTGCAATGGAAGGGATGGTGTAGATCACGTTAGTGGTGCCCAGAACCACAGGCGACGCCTTGGGATGCTCACTCACAACCACCCCGAGCACCAGACCGATCACTGCTGCGATGGCAATCGCTGTGCCCGAAATACGCAGGTGCTGAAGGGTCAGCTGCAGGAAAAAGGTCCCGCGTTCTGTATATAGACTCAATATTTCCTCTAGCAAAATTTCACTCCTTTATTAATTGCCAAATAATGATACCACTATTATTATAACATAAAGAAAACCAATAAAAAACCGCCGCATTGCCGCGGCGGCTTTACAGTATCTGCCTTAGGCAGACTGTGAATACAAAGCAATATCCAAATGATCAAGTGTAACGTCCTTGGGAAGCTTATCCTTCAGGTAGTCCTTCAGAAGCACTTCCAGGTCATTGTCGAAATAATCTTCAATCTGATTGGTCTTCTTGTTAAAGATGTGAACGTGAAAACCCGTGCGCGCATCAAAACGCATAACTTCGTTATGATCGTGCAGCTTCAAGATCAATCCTTTTTCCTCGAACGTTTCAAGAATGTTATAGATGGTTCCAACAGACATGATGCTACCTTCATTTTTCAGTTTATCCATGAGCATCTCAGCGCTGGGATGTTCATCCGTTTCTGAAAGAACTTTTAATACGCTTATTCTCTGTGGTGTTGCTTTCAAACCCACACTCTTAATCCGTTCTCTGTATTTCTGTAAATCTGCATTCATCTTTAGAACCACTCCTAGATAATAATTGATGATTTAATTATACTGAATCTCCTGAAATTTGTCAACCATTGTTAACTTTTCTTTATAAAGATAAAGGCTTTTTCCGAAAAAACAGACTTCATTCCATAGTCATCGTTTTTTATTCTAACATGTTTTCAGTCATAAAGCATTCGAAATATTGATGTATTTAAAAAAATACATCCTACGAACTACAGCTCCACAACCGTAACGCCAGAACCGCCCTCATTTTGCGCTCCAAGCCGGAAATCTTTAATCAGGCTGTTATCCTTGAGGTAGGCGTGTATGATCTGGCGTAGTTTGCCAGTGCCCTTGCCGTGGACAATCATGAGCTGATGAGTTCCTGAAACCACCGCATCACTGATCATCTTGTCTACCAGATACAGGGATTCCTCCCCGTTTTTACCCCGAAGGTCAAGCTTAGTGTTCATGGTGTGGCGGTCTGCGCTTTTATAGCTGAACTTCTTTTCCTTTGGCTTGGCAATAGCCTTAGATTTGCTCAGATCTGCCAGCCCTACTTTCAGCTTCATATTGTCAGTCTGGACCATGACGCTGCTGTCCTTTGGCATAATCTTAACCACCTCACCCTCCTTGTGGAGGCTCTTAACATGCACCTTCATGCCCATTTTAATATCGTCGATACCCAGCTCCTCGTCCTCATCGGGCCGGGCGATTTTATACATATCAAAGATATTTTTTTCCTGATCTTTGATCTTTCTTCTCAGGGCCTCCAGCTTTTTATTATCCTTGACGCTCTTGGCAGTGGTTTCCTGAATATATCGGATCTCCTTATAGATTTCTTCTGTCTCTTGACGGGTGTCCCGCACAATGGCGCTGGCCTCTTCCTGGGCGCGCTCGATCATCTCGGCACTTTCAGCCCTGGCCTTTTCCCGTTCATCTGCCATTTCAGCCTTCATATTCTCGATCTGGCGTCTCAGGCGCAGGATCTCCTCGTGCTCGGCCTCGGTCTTTTTGCGCTTTTCCTCGATTTTAATCAGGGTCTCCTCAAAGCGGATGGCTTCATTTTCAATGAGCTTTTTGGAAGCTTCAATGATATCCTCACTCAGGCCCAGCCGCCTCGCAATCTCGAAGGCATTGGATTTTCCAGGCACACCGATGAGCAGCTTAAAGGTTGGACGCAATGTAGCCACATCAAACTCGACCGACGCGTTGACAACACCTCGTGTGACCAGAGCGTATTCCTTAAGTTCACTGTAATGTGTAGTGGACACACTGGTCACACCCCGCTCGTGCAGAGTATTCAAAATGGAGATTGCCAGCGCCGCTCCCTCAGTGGGGTCGGTGCCTGCACCCAGCTCATCAAAGAGCACCAGAGCGTCGGCATCTGCATTCTTCATAATGTCCACAATGTTCGTCATGTGGGAGGAGAAGGTGCTGAGACTCTGCTCAATGCTCTGTTCGTCCCCGATGTCGGCGTAGATATTCTTATACACACGGGTAGCACTGCCCTCCCTGACCGGGACAAACAGCCCGGACTGCACCATGAGGTTCAGTAGACCGATGGTTTTCAAAGTAACGGTTTTACCACCCGTATTAGGTCCGGTGATGATCATGGTGTTGATGTCCTCGTCCATGTAAATATCCGAAGCCACCACCACCTTAGGGTCAATGAGGGGATGGCGTCCTTTAATAAAATGGATTTTGCCCTCCTCACTCACATGGGTAAGCACACCGCCGACAGCCAGGCCATATTTGCCCTTCGCAAACTGAAAGTCCAGTTCAACCAACAGGTTATAGTCCTCAATGACCTCCTCTTTGTAGTTCGCGACCTTTTCGGACAGATCCTTGAGGATGCGGATGATTTCCTTTTCCTCTTCAGCAGCCAGCACCTTAAGGTCGTTGTTGAGCTCGACCACAGCCAGTGGCTCAATGTAAAGGGTGGCGCCGCTGGCCGACCGGTCCAGCACAATGCCGGGAATCTGGCCTCGGTACTCCTGCTTGACGGGCACCACATACCGGTTGTTGCGGATGGTAATGATGCGTTCCTGCAGATATTTTTCATTCTGCGACGCAGAAATAATGCCGTTCAGTTTGTCGGAAATGCGTGTGTTTTTAAAGTTGATCTCGCGCCGGATGCGTGAAAGCTCTCGTGACGCGTTGTCTGCCATCTCGCCCTCGGATAGAATTTTATGGCTGATCTCCTTTTCCAGCTCCTCACAGGGGGCCAGCAGGGTAAACAAATTTTTCAGCTGGTCCAGGGTTTCAAACTGAGTATCATTGTAATAATAATTTTCCATGTCCTTGACAATGCGCAGCAAAGACGCAACGGCCAGCAGCTCCTTCATGGAGAGCATGGCTCCGATGGATGCCCGGTGTACATAGTCGCTGGTATTTTTGATTTCGGAAAGCGGCGGACGCCCGTTGCGCAGCATCATATTAAGCGCTTCACTGGTGACACCAAGTGCTCTTTCTACCTCGTAGACAGTCTCGTAGGGAACCAGGGAGGATGCCCGCTCTTTTGCTCCCTCGCTGACACAGTGTCCCTTGAGTATTTCCAATATTTTAGGGTACTCCAGTACCTTCAGACTTCTTTTGTCCATTTGATTGCTATTCAACTCCTCGTTTGAAATTTCCTTTTGTATAGCGGACTCCGGCACGGCCGGGCATAGAGCCGAAAACACCCTTGTCGAGCGCATCCCGGTAGTAGCCTACCACAGTCTCCAGCTCCTCTGTCCCTTCGTCTGTGGCATATATCCGCCATTTATCAATATGCTTCTGACGCTTCAGCTCCTCTTTTAAGAGAAGGATATCGCCGTTGTAAATATGAATGATATTATCAACATCCTTGTACAGCGGGAAGGAGGCACCCCGCTCGTCAGTCAGGGCTGCCCAGCCACGGTATCTCTGGCAGCCTCTACATTGCTTGTCCGCACAGTTGTACACACAGTTGGCGCTCACCATGATCTCCTGCCGGCCATACACGGGCAGCACACAGCTGATGGCTGAGCGCTTTGCCAGGGCAGCCACCTCCGTGGCACTCAGTTCCGGCGACAGCACACCGCCGTCCGCCTGCCATTCCTTTAGCTGCTTCATTGCCAGAACGTTAAGCAGATTAAAAGGCTGGTCGGCTTCTCTGTAAACCGGCCTGTCCTGAAACAGGCTCAGCACCTCATAATTTTTTAAAAGGACGCCATCATGATCCAGTCCGCAGAAGTCTTCGAGACGAGCCTTTAGCCGCGCGGACGCTACAGTGTCCATAATCCTCGGAAAGGCCAGCAGCACACGCTTACCGCATACGTGGGCGTGGGCAATGGGTGCCTCACAGTCCTGTGGCCTGCTGAGATCCTGTACCGGAAGCACCAGCTCATCCACAACCAGACCGCAGAGCGCCTCAAACGCTGCCCTGTCAGCTGGTTCCAACGACAGGAGGGGTTTTTTCACCGCCTGCCTGACTGGGATCTCACGGCTGAGTGAAAAGACCACCGGCGCAGCCTTTTCTTCTTTCTGTTCAGCGTCCAGAGCATCCACGATCTCCCGGCGCAGCGCATTCAGCTCGCCCTTTGTCAGGAAGATTCCCGGCTCGATGTCTGCGTCCAGACCATCAAACTGGTAACCCGTACCTCCCAGCCGTTCAAACTGTCTGGACAGCATCTCACAAGTCAGCGGCAGCTTCTGGGCTGCTGTAGGCATGATGTTTGAGATTCTGGTCACCACTTGTCCTCCCGCCTCCGCAGTAACCTCTGTCTGTTTACCAAGAGCCAGTCTCAGTCTGAAGCGCACAGTCTGCTGCCGGACATGCTTCGCCGCCCGGCTCTCACGTTTCAGCCTTCTGGTCAGTCGGGCGTCGTGGTTACGGTAGACTGGTGTGCCGGCAGGCACCTCAAACCTGCTTGGCACCTTAATCTTTATACCCGGTTTTTCTGAGGATAACGGGTGTCCTTTTAAATCGAAAAGCGCGTCGATCCGCATTCCCTTCTCAGAGTCCTCCCCAAAAGACAGACCGTCGCCCACCGAAAAGGCTGTGTCCGGCAGAGCCTCGATCAAAAGCCTGCCACCCTCACAGCCAATGACATGGCCTGCCAAAATCCCCCGGTTGCGCCCCACCACATCGCCAATAACCTGCGGATCACTAAAAAGGCGACCCTCTGTAAAAGAACGGTTGAACACCTGGGCCAGCTCTTTTTCCGTGATGGACGGTGCCTTTCCTTTTTCGTCCACAGCGTTCAGAGCTTCACGGTAGGCCCGGGTCACAGCGTACACATACTCTGGACTTTTCATCCGCCCCTCAATCTTCAGCGAGTCAATGCCTGCCTGTGCCACTTCATTAAGCCTGTCTTTAGTGTTCAAGTCCTTCATACTGAGCAGATAGCCTTCCTTAATCAGACGGTTATCCGCATCTCTCAGCTGATATTTTTTACGGCAGGGCTGGGCACAAAGCCCCCGGTTGCCACTTCTGCCGCCAATCGTGCTACTCATCAGGCACTGGCCTGAATAGGCATAGCAGAGAGCGCCGTGACAGAAAAGTTTGACCTCTACCCGGGTTTGCTCGGCGATCATGGCTGCTTCCGAAATGGGCATTTCCCTTGGAAGCACTACCCGCATAAAGCCCAGCTTTTCAAAAAACAGGGTGCCCTCAAGGCCGTACACAGATCCCTGTGTACTGGTTTGAAGCCTGAAATCAGGAAAATATTTTTGCAGCAGAAAGATCAGCCCCGGATCCTGAACAATAAGGCCATCAATACCCAGGCCTGCCAGAAAGTTCAGATAATGTACTATATCCTCAAACTCTTCATCCTTGATGAGAATGTTCAGCGTCACATAGACCTTCACGCCATACTGCCTGCACAGCGCTACAGCTTCTGTCATTTCCGTTTCGTCCATATTGCCCGCATTGCGTCTGGCATTAAAAGCCTTGCCCCCAAAATAGACCGCATCTGCCCCGCCGTTTATGGCCGCGCGAATGCTCTCCAAGGTGCCGGCTGGCGCCAGCAGCTCAGGTATTTTGTACATTATTCCTTCCTCCTTTATTTTATCGTATGAACCATTGGTCTATTATAACCTTTTTAACCGCAAAACAAAACAGGTAATCATAAACAGAATCCATAAATCACAAATCTTTCGCACACACAAAGCCCCGGACAGCGCTTGTCCGGGGCTTTGTGTGTATTTATTCAGTTTTTATCGCTTTTTTGCGCCTGTTCGCGGGCCTTGCTGCGGGCGGCTGCCCGACTGCCCAGAGGTTGGGCGTTTTTTCTTTTGTACCGGCCGTGCGGTGGCGTTCCGCTCCACAGGTCTTCCCGGCGAAGCTGAGCCAGAGGACTTTCTCCTTGGCGCGCTGCCAGAAGGGCGTTTCTGCTGGGGCTTGCGCGGGGGCTCACCCGCGGTGGTTTTACGCGAAGGTATCCCTGATCCGGTATAGCTCTGAGATTCATAGAGCTTCCGTTTCGCCATTCTTCGGGCCCGAGCCTGTTTTGCCCGCATAATTTTCCGTTTGCGGTAAACATAAAAGCGGAAAAAGACAAACAGGATCACCAACAGCGGAATGCCGATAAAGGCTGCAATTCTCAGATAATCCCAGAAATTTCTGGGACGAATCTGGTTCTGGGCGTACAGCGGTGTCGATTTTACCGAATCGGTTCCCTCGTAGATGGTCAGTGTCCCGACCTGGACGTCGGGCTCAATGTCACCCACTACCTTCAGCCCCTTATCGGTATCCGCCAGAAGGCTGGTGTCCCAGGAGACCTTGGCAGTATATTTATCTTCCTGTCCCTTTGGAATCATGGAGCTGTAGGCTTCCTTTGTCTTGACCGACAGATTTTTGCCGTCCTTGTAATGGGCATTAATTACCGTAAAATCCTTATAATGTCCAGAATCATCAGTCCAGTCCAACAGACGGTTATCGTCAAAGGCAGCGTTGATAGTATTGCTGGCCTCGGCAAAAATGCCCTTTTCGTCGCCCTTCATAATCACTCCGACAATCTTTGCGTCGCCATCCTCGGCGTTATAGACAAAGCAGCGGCCAGCTTCATCGGTGTTGCCAGTTTTACCGCCCTTTGCCTTAGCGTTATAGTAAGGATTATCGGTTCTTCCCTCCTCAATGGTTCCACCGTAGTCGGCGGCATCCTTGTAGAGAAGCATATCGGTATTTTTCCATTTCTGTGGTTCGCCGCGGTTGGTAGTCATTTCATAAACCTTGGTGCCCTCTACTTTTGAGATGGTCTCATTGGTGAAGGCTGTCTTCCCGATCACCGCCATATCCGCCGGTGTGGTGTAATGGTCGGGGTCATGGAGGCCGTGGGCATTTTTAAAATGTGTATTCTTAAGGCCCATCTGCTGTGCCTTGGCATTCATTTGATCCACAAAAACCGACATGGCCTGATTATAGTCCATCTTTTCATTTCCACTGATCTTACGCCCGATGTTGGCTGCGATCACGTTGGCTGCGTCGTTGCCCGACGGCAGCAGCAGTGCGTACAGCAGCTGTTCCCAGGTGTAAATTTCTCCAACCTCCAGATGGGCCACGCTGCTCTCGTAGCCGATGAGCTTGACCTCATCGCCCACGGTTACCTTATCATTCAGGCTTGAGCCCACATAGTCTAGAGCTGTTAAAGCGGTCATAAGCTTTGTCGTGCTGGCCGGATAGTAGCGTTCGTCTGCGTTTTGCTCCACCAGAACATCGCCGCTGTTCACCTCAAAGACAACAACTCCCTCGTCGGGGCCAAAGGAAGGCATCGCCGCCCACGCACTGCTGCCAAAGCCCCCAAATACCAACAGCAAAGCCCCTAAAACTGAAATAATTTTCCTCTTCATTGATCCCCGCCACACTATTTAATATATTTTATTTCTTTAAACTCTTCCTCAGCTGCGCGCACTGCTTCCTCGCTCCCGATGACACAGAGCACATTTTTGTCCATGGCCTCACGAATCATGGCTGCGGTGCTGCGCAGGCTTTCATTCGTCGTCCCAAGGATTTCATCTCGTTCCTTCTGAAGATCCTCCTGGGTGGTCTTGTTAAAATACATAGTATCTGCCGCGTCTGCTTTCAGGGCTGTCGATAAAGGCACATCCTTACTGCTGATGGTCCCGATAATATATTTTTCCATTTCCCGCCTGGAGACCTCCAGATTTTCGACGTACTCAAAGGCCTCGTTATAGGCATCCAGTGTTTTGGACAGGTTAGGATCACGGAAAGAGGCAAAATAAAGCTCTCCGGCTCGATTGATGCCGAAATGCGCGCCGTAAGCCCCACCCTGGACACGGATGCGGTTCCAGAGGTAATCCATAGCTAGGATGGATTTAAGCACCAGCATACTGCCATTGTAGCTGTAACCAAGCTCTCGGATATTAAAGCCTTTGGAAACATACTGAATCTTGGCGGCTGTCATAAAGCCCTCATCCTTGACCGCCAGGTCAAAATGGTAGCCATAGGTTTCCAGATCACGGTCCGGCAGGTTTTCTAAAAATCTGCCCACTGCTTCAAGTACTGGCTCCTTCAGCTCCTTGTCACCAGTGATGCTGATGATCAGGCCTTTTTTATTAAAGATCGTATTCGCAACTTCCTTCAGTTTATCGGAAAGATCTTCCCATCGTTCGTCAAAGTGATCGTCGATATCTGCCAAGAACTGGTAAAACTCAACACCGCCAAGCTCTTCAAACATTCTGGCAGACTGGGAATAATAGGACTGGAGACGCTGGACACTCACTGTGTGTCCACCCATCAGGAACTGGTTTTCCTTGTTCATACGGATTTCACTCACAATGTCCTCGATCAGGTGGCGCTCGTCAAAGCGGCTCCGTAAAATCGTGGATTCGATGAGCTCCAGCAGACGCTTGACGTTGGCACCTACCGCTTTGCCCTTGATGGCAAATTTGCTCTCGTAGCATCCGCTCTCCTTGATATTATCATAAGTTTCAACACTGGAGGAGATGCCGCCAGTGCTGATCTCAATTTCCTGGTTCAGCCGTTCATAGTCATAATCCTCAGTGCTGACCCGGCCGATGATTTTATTGACCAGAGACAAATATTTCAGATCCTCCTGGGGGACGGTGTGCGTGTCAAAGTAGAACTTGACATAAGCGATACCTCCGGTATACCCCGGATGATATAGCAACTTATGTCCCTTAAATTCTTCTTCATAAAGAACGACTTTGCGGGCTTTTTTATTGATTTCGTCAAGACTCAGCTTCGGAATGCTCTCGAGAGCTTCAGGGCTGTCCTCGGTGTTCTGTCGTTCTAAAAGCGCCTGTGTATCCGCCACCAGGTCATCCAGTTCTTCTGGTGACAGGGATCTCTTATAGGCTTCCAGCTTATCGCTGAGGGCCTTTTCTTTTTTTTCAGCCAGGCTGCTGTCCGGGTGAATGCTCACAAATGCCTGGTGCGGGTTGCCCAGCAGGTAACGCGCGATCAAAGCCTCAAAGCCCCGGTTTTCACTGCTCATACGGAGCTTAGAAATCGCGTCGCGATACTTCAGATGTGACAGCGGGTCGCCGCCATAAAGCCAGGTATCAAACATTTCCAGTCCGTACATCAATCCCTTGGGGTAGGAGCCATATTCACCCTCAATAAGCATAAATTCGTTGATGTTGATACCAGCTTCCACGCTGCGCTTATCAAGACCGTTTTTCACCAGATCTTCCAGAGTCTTTTCCACTGTCTCGATAAACAGCTCTTTATATTTTTCATCCGTATGCTTGAGCACAATGGAGAAATAAGGCTGCTTCATGGAGCTGGAATAAGCGTAATCCACCTCTTTACAAATGTTAAGGTCTAACAGAGCCTTTTTGAGCGGCGCAGAGTTTGCACCAAGCAGGATGTGGCCCAGCACGTCAAAGGCCAATATATCCTCAAAGGTCGGCTCGTTTTCCAGCACATAGCTCAGAGAAAGATAGTCCTTGTTTTTCTGATCCTCATCCGACGGAATCGGGTAGCTGTCTGAGGCGACAGCCATCTCCTCAAAGGGTACCTGTGTCGGAATCTCACTGTCAATATCTGCACGGTCAAACTGGCTCAGATAGGCCTCGTCCAGATATTTTAAATGAGCGTCCATATCGCCGTCACCGTAAAGGTAAATATAAGAATTGGACGGATGGTACAGTTTTTTATGGAACGCGGCAAAATCCTCAAAGGTAAGGTCCGGAATGTTTTCCGGGTAGCCGCCGGATTCCTCGCCATAAATTGAATCTGGATAAAGGGTCTGGAAGATTTTACGCTGTAGCACTTCCTCAGGGCTTGAGTAAACGCCTTTCATCTCATTGTAGACCACGCCGTTATAGGTAATGGGATCCTCCTTGTTTTCAAGATGGTAGTGCCACCCCTCCTGATGAAAGATGTGCGGCGTATTGTAAATGTCTGGATAGAACACCGCGTCCAGATAGACGTCCATCAAATTCATAAAATCCTTGTCGTTGGTACTGGCAATGGGATAGACTGTCTTGTCCGGATAGGTCATGGCGTTTAAAAAAGTGTTCATGGAACCCTTGGCCAGTTCTACAAAAGGCTCCTTGACCGGGTATTTTCTGGAGCCGCATAAAACGGAGTGCTCCATAATGTGGGCCACACCGGTACTGTTGTCCGAGGGTGTTCTGAACCCAATGTGGAACACCTTGTTATCGTCATCGTTGGATATATAGATGAGGCGGGCCCCGGTTTTATCATGCTCAAAAACCCGGGCAATGCCGTTTACTTCTTCAATATTTTCCTCCCTCAAAAGGGTGAATCCATGTAGGTTGTCGTGTACTTTCAATCTGTTTCTCCTTATTTTGTATTTTGATGCGGTTCATCGCGTATTTTTATCTATACCATTTTTATTTTGTCTTTACTTCCCAGTTTTTCAGATGCTCCAGCCGATCTTTGATCTTTTGCTCATAGCCGTTCTCTGTCGGCTCATAAAACCGTGTTCCGGCCAGATCGTCCGGCAGATACTGTTGGGGGTAGTAGTTGCACGGATGACTGTGGGGATAAACGTAGTTCAGCCCTCTGCCCAGCTTTTCGCTGCCTGGGTAATGAGAATCTCTCAAATGTCCCGGCACTTCGGAATTGGACTGATACCTCACAGCGGAGGAAGCAGCGTCCAGACCTGCGTAAGAGGCGTTGCTCTTTGGGGCAGAGGCCAGAAAGGTTACCGCCTGGGCCAGGTTGATGCGCGCCTCAGGCAGCCCGATCATCTCGACGGCCCGGGCAGCAGCTGTGGCCACCACCAGCGCCATGGGCTCTGCGTTTCCAATGTCCTCAGATGCGGAAATCACAATCCGTCTTGCAATAAATTTAGGGTCTTCTCCGGCTTCCAGCATCTTGGCCAGCCAGTAAAGGGCCGCGTCAGGGTCTGAGCCCCGGATGCTTTTGATAAAAGCCGAGATGGTGTCATAGTGATTGTCACCCTTTTTATCATACTGTACAGCCTTTTTCTGGATACACTCCTGTGCTGTTTCAAGGTCGATATGGATATAGCCCTGATCGTCCTTCTCCTTGGTCAGTATCCCAAGCTCCAGCGCGTTGAGCGCGCGCCGCACGTCACCGTTAGAAACGGCTGTCAGGTGATCCAGGGCTTCTTCGTCCACCTTGACCTTCATGCTGCCGTAGCCCTTTTTCTTGTCGGTAACGGCCCGTCTCAGTAGTCCCTTGATCTCATCGTCTGTCAGAGTCTTGAATTCAAAGATTGTCGATCGTGACAAAAGCGGGGAATTGATTTCAAAATAAGGGTTCTCTGTTGTCGCGCCGATCAGTACCACCAGTCCGCCTTCCACGCTCGGCAGCAGTGCATCCTGCTGCGCCTTGTTAAAGCGGTGGATTTCGTCGATAAAAAGAATCGACTTACGGTTATAGATACCCAAATTATCCTTCGCCTTGTCTAAAATTTCTGTAATTTCTTTTTTACCGGAGGTTACAGCGTTCAGCTCGTAAAAAGCAGCCTGTGTCCGGTGAGCTATAATCTTAGCCAATGTGGTCTTGCCGGTTCCCGGAGGACCGTAAAAAACCACCGACGAAAGCTTGTCCGCCTCAATAAGGCGGTAAAGCAGCTTGCCTTTTCCGATAATATGGGTCTGTCCGACAAACTCATCCAGCGTGGTCGGGCGCATCCTCACCGACAGCGGTGCGTTGTCCTCGATCTGGTTTTCATAGTTCATGTCAAAAAAAGATGCCTGCACGTTGCCTCACCCCGTTTCTATCATTCGTTTTTACTGTTTTTCTATCCAGTTGATTTCTTCTTCATTTATGTCAAAATACCCATAAAGCCAGCGGTCAACCTCCAAAAGTAAGGCCTCCCGATCTTTTTTCTGGGTAGTCTCAGTCAAGTTTATAATTTTATCATAAAAACCCTTAAATTTGTCCGAAATTTCCATGCTCACGTCGGGAATTTTCAACTTTAGCACAGTATTGGGATAATACTCATATAAATCAACGCCAAGCTTTTTAGCAAAGGACTTAAAATAAAAGTTGTAAAGGCGGCTGTTTAGCAGCAGCACTAAAAACTCCTCATTAACCTGACTGTACAGCCGGTTCTTCAGTGTGAGACCATAAATGTCCGCACTGAAGAAATAGCGATTCTCGTCAATAGCAAAACGGTTGTCCTTTGCCTTATATGGGAAGATGATCTTTTTTTTCATAAAGCACTCAGGATTTCTGCCCCATTGGATGGCGTACCAGGGCAGGCGCCCGTTTTTACACTCCCGCCGGCTGGTCAGCTTTCCCCTGAATTGCTTCAGGTAAACTTCCTCATAGGGGTGTTTCTCAATGGCCTCAATCTCATTGGTATACAAAATCTGTTTGACCGGCGGTGTAATCTCAAAGGCGTGTACATTCCGGTTTTTTATCCATGGATGCAGAAACCGCGGGTTAAAGTTATACGCAGCCAGCTCATCATCGTCAAAGATAAAAGCTTTGTCATTGCCTGTGATGATCCCCTGAAAGCTGTCCACCAGATTCTCCAGGGTAAAGGGGGCGCGGTTCTCAATTTTTTCCACGACCGTTTTTGTCCTGGGACCATACAGCCGCCACAGTCCATCATCCATCTGGCTCTGGCTCGTCTCAAAGTCTTCGTGAAGCTTCGGCTGGCTGCTCTCCAAATCCTCGATATAAACCGGCGTTTCCCGCAGCTTACCTTTCTGGACAAAGAACCGGGAAACCCGCGCCGCATGCCGCGTGGGCGCCCTGCCCTTTACCAAAAGGCTCAACGCCGGGTCAATGCCGATGCCGCCTATAACACGCAGGCCATTAAAATCAATGAGACGTTTAATGGTAAAATGCTCACGGATAAACTTCCGAAGGGCCTGCGCGTTGTAGGCTTCCATAAAATACCGGGAGGTCAGGAATAAAAGCCTTCCTTTGTCCTTCAGAAGTTCATATCCACGTTCAAAAAAGCAATAGGACAAATCCCCTTTGTTTTGATAAACATCGCTGTAAAAGGCCTTCAGGTGTTTCATATATTCCGAGTCGATTTCCTTATGCCCAACATATGGCGGGTTGCCGATCACCACATCAAAGGCGCTGTCTTTAAAATCTGCCGATGCCTTATCCAAGCAGTCACCTACCATGATACCGGCCGGATAGCAATATTTTTCCCCTTTTAAAGCCAGCGTGATCCGGGTCACCAGCACTGCCAAAGGATCTTTATCCACACCGCACAATGATTTCTGGAGCAGCCGCTTGTGTACAGTCTCCTTTTCCAAATCCTTAGTGTTCTTCAGGATATAGTCATAGGCTGCGCTGAGCAGCGACCCGCTGCCACAGGCCGGGTCCAGAATTTTTTCTTTTCTCACAACGCTCACACACAATGAAACCATATACTCTGCCAGAACATCTGGTGTGTAAAAAATTCCCTGGCTCTTTTTATGGCTGCGGTGCAGACACTCCTCATACAGCTCTCCGATGACGCTGGCATTTTTATTTTCAAAGCTGTCCGTATCCTCGATAAAACGCTTCACATCCTCCCAGATCAGCCCGCTCAGGGTCAGTTTTCCCTCATCAGTCCAGTGATGGGCGTTTGAGACGCCGCGGCTCCATACCCGCAGGATGCCGCCAACGGTAAAGTCCATCCTCAGTTTCTGGGCATTTTTCCTGTCTAAAACGACGCGGCCATTATCCACTAAAAATTTCAGCATCAATATTTTAATGAGAAAGAGCAGCATCTCGCCCTTGTTCTCAACATAATCGTAACGTTTATAGACCTCATCGATCTTCTGTATTATTTCCTTCATCCCGGGAATCACTCCTTAGTCATACTCAGACCATTATAACAAAAAAAGATGCTGATGGACAGCATCTTCATAAATTCTCTTTTATTCGTATAAAGGATATTTCTTGGTCAGGTAGGCCACCTTTTCTTTTGCCAGCTCCAGGTCTTTTTTGATCAGTGCTGCCTCAAAGGCGTCTGCGATAACCGACATATCTTCTTCATTCATACCGCGGGTAGTGACAGCCGGTGTCCCCACACGCACACCGCTTGTCACAGTCGGCTTCTGCTTATCATAGGGGATGGCGTTTTTATTGGCGGTAATATTAACACTGCCCAGGATATCATCAGCCTCTTTACCAGTCAGGCCAACAGCGCTGACGTCCACCAGCATGAGGTGGTTATCTGTCCCGCCGGACACAATGCGGAAGCCCTTATCGGTAAGCGCGTTGCACAGTGCCTTGGCATTCTTGATGATCTGCTTCTGATATTCTGTGAACTCCGGACTGGCAGCTTCCTTAAAAGCCACTGCCTTTCCGGCAATAATATGCATCAGCGGCCCCCCTTGAATCCCCGGGAACACAGCTTTGTCGATTTTTTCCGCAAATTCCTCCTTACACAGAATAAGGCCGCCCCTTGGACCACGCAAGGTTTTATGGGTCGTGGTGGTGACAAAATCCGCATAGGGTACCGGGTTCTGGTGCAGTCCCGCTGCCACCAGGCCCGCAATATGGGCCATATCGACCATCATCAGCGCATCGTTGGCCTTGCAGACCTCTGAGATCCGTTCAAAATCAATGGCTCTCGGATAAGAGCTGGCCCCTACAACCACCAGTTTCGGCTTCTTTTGGACGATCAGCCGTTCCAATTCTTCATAGTCAATGGTCTCAGAGTCCGGGCTGACGCCATAAGATATAAAATTAAAGTATTTTCCTGAAAGGTTTACCTTGCTGCCGTGGGTCAGATGTCCCCCCTGGTCCAAACGCATCCCCAGTACCAGATCTCCGGGTTCTAGCACGGCAAAGTACACTGCTGTATTGGCCTGTGCCCCGGAATGGGGCTGGACATTGGCGTGGTCAGCGCCAAACAGTGCTTTGGCGCGTTCTCTCGCGATCCGTTCTATCTCATCCACAAATGCACACCCGCCATAATAACGGGCTCCTGGTACGCCCTCGGCATATTTATTGGTCAGATGACTGCCCATGGCCTCCATCACAGCCTCTGAAACAAAGTTTTCGGAAGCGATGAGCTCGATATGGCTTTGCTGCCTTTTGAGCTCCTTTTCCATAAACTCATAGATCTCCGGGTCTTCTCTTTTTACGTGTTCAAAATTCATTCTTTCTCCTCCACATACGCTCTTTTTCTGTTTATTTTAAATATTGGTTATCATTTTGCCGGTTAGACAGTTTTTCTAACGAGATGGCGATGCTCTTCACATAGGCCATCATTTCTTCCATTTTTGCTTTAAAGTAAAAAACAAACATAATTCCGGCCATCAAAAACAAAATTAAGATGATCGGAACAATGGTCCAGGCCGTACTGGCCAGGCTATTCATAAAAGTATTCATATTTTCTCCTAAGTTTGTCAATTTGAATTGTCCTCAATACAAAGACTATCGTCTGCAAATTAGTTACATACTATTTTAACACGAAAATACATTATTGCAAGCAGATTTTAAATTTTTCCTGTTCCTTTTTAACGCTTAAATAAAAAAACGATAAAATGTTTAGAAATTCTGCGCAGAGGTATATATATGTATAAAATTACTATAAAGGAGTGACAATTATGTTCCACCTGATTTGGGTTTTAATTATCGGCGGCATCATCGGTGCCATTGCCGGAGCTATAACAAGCAGAAGACTACCGGCCGGCTGGGTCGGCAACATCGTTGCCGGGATCATCGGCTCATATCTCGGTGAATTACTTTTAGGTAACTGGGGACCGCAGATTGCTGGTATGGCGGTTTTTCCGTCCATCATTGGAGCAATCATCCTCGTTGTCATCGTATCCCTTATTCTTGGTTTGGGAAGAAAAGAAAGCTGAACACAGCATAAATAAAGGAGGAATCACCCATGGCACGTTTATTACGCGCAGCTGCCGCCATTGGCGCAGCTGTTTTAATCTTTAGTCTTTTGAAAAACAAAAGTGCTGAAAAAGCATCTGATGGCGAAAGCCTGAGAGATAAGGCAGAAGAAGCTGTTGAAGAGACAGCCTCAGCCATTTCTGAATAATTGACCGAGTCCGGCGCCGCCGGACTTTTTTTATGTAAAAAACATCCCGGGGTGCAGCCGGGATGTTCTTTTGGGGAAAATGCTAAGCGCTCTTGTTCACTAAAAAAGAGGCGATGTTCTTGGAAACAAGCTCATTCTACACCACCTCTGCGTTAAGATTCAAGCCAAACAGTCTAAAAATTTCGTTAAAATTCTGCAAAGCTCTGTTCTTTGGCTTTCACCTGGCTTTTAAACTTTTCAATGACCTCGCCAACCGTCAGGCCGTCCACCACCTCGCCTGTCTCGTTGATAATGCCCTGTATCCGTTCATCACTGTAGATTACATCCATATAGTGCCCCTGGTATTCTTTTGCTAGCTTCATTTCAGGTTCCTCTTTCGTAGATTGATACCATTGTATCTACCCAATCTTCCCGTAAAAAAATCATAAAAGGAGATGTATTTTCCAATACACCTCCCCTCTGATTCTATTGAATTTTTTCCTTGCCGCCCATGTACATACGCAGCGGTTCTGGAATATTAATGGTACCGTCCTCGTTAATATTATTTTCAAGGAAGGCGATGAGCATACGCGGAGGCGCAACCACAGTATTGTTCAGCGTATGGGCAAAGTATTTTCCTTTTTCCTTGCTGCGGACGCGGATGCCCAGACGCCGTGCCTGCGCGTCGCCCAGATTGGAGCAGCTGCCCACTTCAAAATATTTCTGCTGACGCGGTGACCACGCCTCAACATCAATACTCTTGACTTTCAGGTCTGCCAGATCTCCTGAGCAGCATTCCAGTGTGCGCACAGGAATATCCAGTGAACGGAAGAAATCAACCGTGTTGGTATACAGTCTCTCAAACCACATCATGCTGTCTTCCGGCTCGCACACCACGACCATTTCCTGTTTTTCAAACTGATGGATACGGTAAACACCGCGTTCCTCAATCCCATGTGAGCCTACTTCTTTTCTGAAACATGGTGAGTAGCTTGTAAGGGTCTGTGGCAGCTGGTTTTCGTCTAAAATGGTGCCAATGAATTTACCGATCATGGAGTGCTCGCTGGTACCGATCAGGTAGAGATCCTCGCCCTCGATTTTATACATCATGTTTTCCATTTCAGAGAAGCTCATAACACCAGTGACCACATCGCTGCGGATCATAAACGGCGGAATGTAGTAGGTAAAGCCCCGGTCAATCATAAAGTCACGGGCATAGGACAAGATACCTGAGTGCAGTCTCGCGATGTCGCCACTCAGATAATAAAAGCCATTACCACTGGTCTTACGGGCACTGTCAAGATCCACACCATTGAATTTTTCCATAATATCAATGTGGTAGGGAACCTCATATTCCGGTACCACGGGTTCGCCAAAGCGTTCAACCTCAACATTTTCACTGTCGTCACGTCCGATGGGAACAGAGGGATCAATGATGTTTGGGATTACCAGCATTCTTTCACGAATATCTCCTTCAAGCTTTGCCTCCAGAGCTTCTAACTCTTCCAGCTGCTTGTTAATTTCCACAACCTGTGCCTTTGCCTTTTCAGCTTCATCCTTCTGCCCCTTGGACATAAAGCCGCCGATTTGCTTGCTGATGGTGTTACGCTGTGCTCTGAGAGTATCTCCCTCGGTTTTGGAGTCACGATACTTTCTGTCCATTTCGACAACTTCATCAACCAGAACCAGCTTTTCATCCTGGAACTTTTTACGGATGTTTTCCTTCACAAGCTCTGGATTGGTGCGCAGTAATTTAATATCTAACATGTTTCCTCCTTGAATCTATAAGGTGCATCTTTGCTGCCTAACGACAATCAAAAATCCCTCTTGCTCATTATTATTTTACAGATACCACCAATTATAACAAATCTAAAACAAAATAGCCATTCTCTCATGGTCGAAATACCATTAATTCAAAAATTTTTTTGTCTCCACCCAAAAAGCACAAAGCAGCGTATCCTGTGCCGCTTTGTGCTTCATTCGTTTCTTTTATTTCGTTTCGCCTTCAACCTGAGTCAGTACAGATTGGAAAGGCAGGCTGGTACAGCTTTCATCATAAAACTGGTACCCATCCTTTCCTGAACGTTTCAGGTGGTAAAGAGCCTGGTCTGCTTTACAGAAAAGAATACCATAGCAGTTCCCATCCTCTGGATACCGCGCCACACCAATACTTCCAGTGATTTGTCCCTCGGCTGTATAGCGCCTGAAGTTCTCACAAATACCAGCAATTTTTTGTTTCAGCCGCTCCACGGAAGAATAATTTCGAAAAAAAATCATAAACTCATCCCCGCCGATCCGTCCTACCGCATCCCCGGGCAGGGCGCAGCTTTTTAAATTTTCAGCCATCTGCTTCAGCACTTCATCGCCGTACAGATGTCCGAAGCTGTCATTGATGGTCTTAAAGTTATCAACGTCGATGAAGCACAGGGCCCCGCACTGGGTCTCGGGATTGTTCAATATCCCTCCGATCCTGTCTTCCATGGCCTTTCGGTTAAAGATTCCCGTCAGAGCGTCATTCTCTGCCTCATTTTTCAGCTTTTTAAATTCCCTTTTATGGATTCCCAGCTCAATAATATTCTCTACTCGTCTCTTTATCACAACAGGATCAAAGGGCCTTGTCAAAATATCCAATGCACCAAGCGCATAGCCCCTGCGCGCTGCTATTCCAGGCTCCTCTGCAGCGATTAGCACCACGGGCAGTGCTTCTGTCAGCGCCTCATCCTGCATATGCTCAAGAACCTCCAAGCCGTCCATCACTGGCATCACCACATCCAACAGCACCGCCGCCAGCATATCCTGGTTTTCACGTATACAGCACATGGCCTCATATCCGTTTTCAGCCTCTAAAATCTCGAAGGTGTCCTGAAACATCATCCCCAAAATCTTCCGGTTTTGTTCCATATCATCAACTATTAATATACTCTGACGCATACTGTCCACCCCCTTACCTGCTCTCCGCTCTGAAGAGTCTTTCTAAAAATACCACCTGGCCGAGCCAATAGCTGACCAGGTGGCCAAAACACAGGAAACATCATAAAAAAAGCCGTGCAGGGACACGACACCCATACACAGCTAAAAGTCATTAAAGCGAAAAAATGCTTACACAAATAAGCCTACCAAAAAATATAGGTCTTCTCTTGTTTTTGGAAGAAAAATAGCCTATAATAATCAGTATGCGGTACGGCCCCCACGGGACGTTGTGTATGGTGGTAGTGTCACCCTGCGCAAGCCGGACAGTGCTCCCAACACTTTCCGGATGCCGCATTTGTTTATTTAGTTTTCCTTATGCATTATTATACGTCTTTATTCCTTTTTAAGCAATCATTTTATATTATTTTTCTTCCAATTTCTCCTGTTTACTGCAATAAAAAAGGGCAGTACGTCTTTTTTCAAAACGTCTGCCACAGGCTGTCTTTACTTGAAATATGCCCTTATTGCTTCCACCACACCGTTTTCATCATTGGATTTTGCCGTATAATTGCAGATTTCCTTAAGCTGTGGATGAGAATTTTCCATAGCATAGCTGTATTTTCCGGTTTTCATCATCTCATAATCATTAAGGTAATCACCAAAAAGCATGGTCTCCTCATAACTGATCCCGTATTTTTCCTGAATTTTGCTGATGGCTGTTCCTTTGTTACAGCCCGGGTTTGAAAGATCCACCCAATGTTCACCCGAAACAGCGATCTCCATCTGTTCTCCAAAGGCCTCCAAAAGCGGAACATGGCTGTTTATTTCAGCATTCACATAGTCGTAGACGGCAATTTTACAGATATCATCTTCAGCTGCCAGAATATCGTCCATTATCTCATATCGGCGGTAATACATCTTAATGTTTTCCAAAAGCTCCGGCTCATCGCTTTCAGCGTAAGCTCCCTTCAGTCCACAGATGACAGGGCTGGCTCCGGTTATCTTTCGGATCTCTTTTACAATTTCTTGAACAGTCTCCCTGTCAATCACATTGGCAAAGCTGTTCACATCATTCTCAAAAACCACCGAACCATTTTCAGCGATGAAAATCATCTTATCCTTTACCGGCTCAAAAATATGTTCCAGATTATAATATTGTCTGCCGCTGGCTGCTGCGAAGCGGACACCCTGTTCTGCGAGCGACTCAATCAATGGGAAAAGCTCTGGTGAAAGCTCTTTATTACTGTCTAAAAGCGTACCGTCCATATCTGCCGAAATTAATTTAACCATTTTTAGCAAACCTTTCAATTCAGTATTTCTTTTTTGCATTTTTTATCTTATAATACCTAATAATAACACTAAAAGAACGGTATGACCAGATGGTAAGCCATTGTTTACCATTTCAATTTTTGCTGGTAGCCTTTGTGGTTAAGGGATGAGGGGGATTGGATTATGCTTAGGAAAAGGACGTCTTCCAATATAATATTGATTGCCATTGTGGTTGTACTCGTTTTATTGTCTGTTGTCAGCTTTGTTCTGTATCAAAACAATACTCGAAATATCCTGGCAGAAAAATCAAAAGCTGACATGAAAAAATCCACTGACCAGAGCATCATACTGACCAACAGCCTGATCGACAACTACTTCAGTGAGCTTGACACCATTGCTATTTTCTGTAGCGTCAACACCGGCATTAATGACCATGAAATATTTGAACTTCTCCAGCAGAAAAATCTGGGAAACACTTATTCTCAAATCGGAGTTGCCGGCCTTGACGGCTTCATTTATACCGGCAGCGGCTCGAAACAAAATGTATCGGGCCAGGATTATTTTCAGCGTGCCATTAAAGGCGAACGCGTAGTCTCAAATGTTATCACTGACGCCAATACAGGGCGGGATATCATTGTCCTCGCCATTCCCATTGAGCGTAACGGTGTCATCACTGGCGCTGCCTGTGCCCAATACGATGTCCAGTCCTTCACCGACCTGCTTAGCAGTTCACAGTTCAAGGGCGCTGGCGCAACTATGATCATGCAGAAAAACGGAAAAATGGTCTCGAGCTATGTCGGTATGGAGGCTTTCGATACGTTTTACGAAGCTCTTGAACAACAGATGGAATTCAGAGGAGAAAATACTCTCGAAAGCTTCAAATCCCGTGTAAAAAACGAAGAATCCGGCCTGTTCACCTATTTTCGCAATAATAATGAGCGCTACGTCTATTTTGAGCCCGTCGGCATTAACGACTGGACCATGATCTCACTGGTGATGGCTGAGACCATTGACAAGCAGACTACCGCCATCAACGCCGGAGCTTTTGTTCTGATGATTTTCAACATTCTGCTTTACGGCGTTATCCTGGCCATCGTCATCGCCATTATCAAACGCTTCGGAAAACAGATGGAAGCCAACCAGCGCGATCCACTCACACGTCTTTACAATAAAGACATTGCACATACCATCATTGAACGCCATTTGAAAAAAGAGGGGCAAAAGCAGCGTCATGCCTGTTTTTTCCTTGACATTGATGATTTTAAGCACATCAATGACACTTACGGGCATCAGACCGGCGACGACGTTCTTTTTTCTGTGGCCCAGATACTTCTTCACTGCTTCCGGGAAACAGACATTATCGCCCGCTTTGGCGGCGATGAATTTGTTGTCTGGATCAAAGACCTGCCGAGTGCAGATATTGTAAGACAAAAGGCTGAAATGCTCTGCAACATTACTGCTGCCGGTCCTAATATCCCCATTTCACTAAGCATTGGCATCGCCTGGTATCCCAGTGACGGCACTTCCTACACAGAAGTTATGCAACACGCTGATGAAGCCCTTTACCGAACCAAACATTCCGGAAAAGGCAACTATCAGTTTTACAGTGATCTACAATAAAAAAAGACGGACGTGTCCGTCTTTTTTTAATCCTCATATGTCTCGATCAATCGCTCGATATTTGCAATGGTCTCTTTCTCAAACAAAGGGCAGAAGAGCTCTACCTCTGTCCTCAGCCGTACCTCGTCATAAAAGCGGTTCAGCTTGTCCTCCATCACATATTCATCCATTATTTCAGGGTTGATGTCTTTAAAAAAGCCTTCGCCCATTTCCGTGATAAGATCTGCTTCATCTGGCGACATGGGTGCCAGTGTGATGAACTCCAGAGGGTACTCTTCCAGTCCAAGATAGATTGTAATGCGTTTTATTTCTTCCATTCTATTACCTCTCGTCTATGCTTGCTCATCGTTAAAAAAATTCAGAGCATTTTTGGCAGTTCACTCCACCAGTGTACATAAAAGCGCACTCTCTTCATCTGTAAAGTTTTCTGTCAAAATCTTCAATCAGTTTTTTGTATTGTTTTTATTTTCTGATAACAGGCCTTTGCCTTATCTGTGGGATACAGACAGATGGTTCGTTTTTCTCAGCTGTTTGTCTCCTTGGTTACAAATCTTTTTTTGCCCGCTGAGCGATACCTCTGGTAATATAAATCAAAGACTGCAGCATATCCTGAGTGATTCCAGGCTCCCCGCAGATTTTTATCACAAAAAATGCTGGCCTAAGTTGAGGATTCTCTCAGACGATTCCTTATCCAGAGCCATTCCTGTAAAACGATTTGTTACCGACAGCCACTTCACCAGATTTCCTGAAGACTCAAGTTTATCCATAATATCCTCTTTAGTTCCAGACATCCGCAAATAATTCGTTGAGTCTGCGTTTATTATAGCTTACTGTTCCCAGCTTGTCAAAATCAACCTTAGCTTAAATTCCTTTTTGCCCCTTGACAAAATATGTTAGAGCGTTTAAACTATAATTATAAGTTAAACTAAGCTTACTTTTGCGAATCCAATTGATAAGGAAGTGACAATATGAATTTGGCAACCTTTATTATTGCCGCCATTGTTTTTATTCCAATGGTGCTGATTATCTATAACCAGGTAAAAAAAGCTCGAAACGGCCAAACAGGTTGTGGTTGCGGCTGTAGCGGATGTTCTCATTCCAGCCAGTGCCATCCGGCTCAGGAAACGGAAATAAAAAAAGACAGGAAATGATTTTCCTGTCTTTTTTTTATTAAAAGCTTGCAAAGGCCTTTCCAAACTCAACACAGGCATGACGGCCGGCATCATCCGGGAATTCCTTGATCATCAGCCCTTCATCAAACAGACGTGCTCCGGTATGCCCGATCCGGTCTTCCCAGTCGCGCATCCATTCACCGTTGCCCCATCCATAGGAGCCAAAAAGAGCTACCTTTTTTCCCTTGAGCTTGGACTCAATTTCCTCAAAAAAAGGTTCAAAGGTATTCTTTTCAAGAGCTTCTCCATCCATGGAAGGGCATCCAAGGGCGACTTTATCATAATCCTCAATCCGCTCAATCGGAAACTGGCTTACATTATAAAGATCTGCTTTCTGTCCAGTCTCATCGATCCCATTGGAAATTTTTTCGGCCATGATCTCTGTATTTTCACTATTGCTCCAATAAATAACAGCAATATTTTTGTTATCTTCATTTTTTCTCATCATCGTTCTCCTTAACGGTTCATAAATCATCGAATATCTTAGTAAGAGGTATACCCCTGCGTTTGGAAATTAATCATATCTCGAACCAATATATCCGTTTTTTTCACTCTTAACCAGTATAAATTGATTTTATCTTTACCGTCCGATCAAACGCTACCACAAGCTCTGCTGTTCCTTTTTCAAAGGAACACACCACTGTAATCTTCAGCTCCTTATCCCAGCTATCGTCCTCAAGGCCAGCTATTTCTCTGAACTCGCCTTTTCCTTCAGACAGTCCCTCCCAGAGTATTTTGAGGTTCTGGGCATCCATTTCTTCTTTCGCTCTGGTGGTATATGGGAAATCGTCAGCCGCTTTTGCATAATCTCCTTCAGCCAGGACCTGCACCAACGAACGGGTGATTTCTTCAGATTTCGTCTTCGTATCCTCGCCATATTTTCCCTTGTTGCAAGCCGTAAAGAGAAGCATAAGTGATACTGCAACTAAAAAAAATGCCAGATATTTTTTCTTTTTCATTAATTCCTCACTTTCCTTAGCGTATTATATCTTCTATTGGGAATAATATCAAGTAAAAGACTTTTTCACAAATTCAAAAAGCTTTTGCTTTTCGTCTCTATTTATATTAAACTAGAGAGTAACCACAAATTCTCAAATAATAAAGGGGTATCTGATGAAACTTAAGATTAACTCGCGGGGAATTGGAAATGTTTTGCTGATTGCCCTTTTGGTTTTACTGATCATTCACATTCTGGTATTATTTGGAGTGGTATCACCCGACATTATCTGGGACACCACCATCACTGATAAGGCGTCAGTCGTAATTTCTGAATGGATTGCCATTTTTTTCATTCTGATGTTTATCTTTGGCATATTGCTCAAGCTAAACTATCTTCCTATGAAAGGCTTACGAAAAAGTGCGGACAGCATTCTCTGGATTATGAGCCTCTATTATCTGCTGAATATCATCGGCAACTTCATGTCTGACAATCCCATTGAAAAGCTTTTGTATGCTCCTTTAACGCTGATAATGATCCTTATGGCACTTCGCCTGATCTTTGCAAAGGATCTTGACCCAAAACACAGACGCAGAGCCCAGAAACGGCCTCAAAAAATACGAAGAGCTTCCTGAAACAGGAAGCCCTTCTTTTTTATTTGCGTGTTACCTTTTTAATTTCACCAGTGATTTCATTCATCAGGAAGTCCGTATATGGTATTTCCTCAAATAGGAAACCGTCCCTTTTCATCGGTACCAGACGGGCTGAGCCTTCACATCTGCCGCCTCGTATCTGGCCACCAATCTCAACATCTAACAGCTCAGGTATCGCTGTCTGCAGTTCTCTGCGAATCAGACCAGTACAGGTAGAACCAAGCTCTTCACCCAGAATTTTTCCAATTTCCACCACCATACCAATGTTGGTATAGGGCAGTGCGCGGGGGACAACTGGTGTGACACGCTGCATTTTGCCTTCGGTATTGATAAAGGTTCCTGCAACTTCTGGGAACGCCAGTGCCGGAAGAACAATGTCTGCCTTCTGGGCAGCCAAAGTCAGATGTGTATCTTGAACCATGATGAAATCATAGCCGGATAAATCTGCGTTGGGGTCTTCGCCAAAAATCATAATCCCCTTTGCATTGTCCAGTACTTCAGGTGTCTGAGTAACGCCCAGCAGGCCAAGTGCTTTGCTGTTATTTTTCTGTTCAACTCTGAAAACGCCGCGTCTCGGTCCATCACTCTTTCCTAAGAGAACCGCAATATCTGCTGCCAGAGCAGAAGCTTCTTCCGTGATATATTTGCCGCCAAGAACCACCATCGGGTGTTTTGCGTTCACCAGTGCATTCCCGATCATTTCAGATTCTTCGCTGATCTCGAGCGATGCCAGAGAATCCCTTAAGGCTTCTAAACCATCAGGTATGTCCACTGCTTTACGATTCTCAAGAACATATTTTGTAATTTCACCCAGGAAATCCAGGTCGTCACATTCGGTGGTGAATTCATCCCCAATGCGGTTCATCCCATCTTCAACAGCATTGATGAAGAAGATTGAAGCACCGCGTTTAGATGCCTGGCTGAGCTTATAGCGCAGTACAGGATTGTTTATACGCAGACATCCCAGCACCAGTATAGCGTCTGCTGAAAGGACTTCATCCATACTGTGGACTTCACCGCTGCATGGCAGCACGGCATCTTCGCCGTGGACAGTGTTGCTGAAGGAGAAGGTTTCTGCTCTCAAACTGTCTGCCAGCTTTTTAACCATGGCAATCTCTTCAGTAGTATATTTGGGTGAAACAGCAACTTTTAAAGCTTCCGCTCCATTTCTTGCAGAAATGGTCTGTGCTTTTTTGGCAATCGCGACAAAAGCGTCATACCAGTCTGTTTCCTCCAGCTGTCCCTTCGCATTTCGGATTAACGGTTTGGTCAGGCGGCCACCCAGCTGAACCTGGTTCGTTCCAAAACGTCCGCGTCCACACATCACGCCTTCATTATGCGCAGCGCTAATATTTGTTGGCACTGCTTTCACGATGGTGTTGCCCATGGTTTCAACTACCATCTGGCAGCCGGCGCCGCAGTATCCACAGGTTGTCAGTGTCTTTTTCGTATCGGTCGGTACGTTTTTGAAGCCTCTCGCCCGCTCTCCCAGTGCTCCGGTAGGACATACAGAGATACAGGTCCCACAGGAAATACAGCCGGAATCAGCCAGTTTTCCGCCAAGGGCCGGTACTACGACAGTATCAAAACCACGATTCATCAGGCCAAGAGCTGTCACACCAACTACCTCATCACAGGCGCGTACACAGCGCCCACAGAGAATACACTTATTGGGGTTACGTACAATAAACGGGTGGTCGTCTTCAAAAATCAGCTCTTCATTTTCACCGCTAAAGCGTTCTGGAGCCACATCATACTGATTGGCATAATCCACCAGCTTACATTCAAAGTAATCGTGACAGCCGCATTCCAGACAGCGTGACGCTTCTTCTCTGGCCTCCTCAGGCGTATAACCCTTAACGATTTCTTCAAAGGTATTCTTACGTTCCTCTGGTGACAGATGCGCCATCGGAGGCCGTTTATATTTCTTTTTGCCTTCCAGATAATCTGCGTCGATATCATCTCTGGTGACATAATAAGGTTTGCGATAATGGATTTCACGTCCCTGCAGATATTGGTTAATAAAACCGACCGCCTTTTTAGCTTCTCCAATGGCACGGATCGCAATAGAAGCTCCGTCATTTGCACAGTCACCACCTGCAAAGACACCTTCAAGGTTCGTTGTAAAGGTTTCTTCATCTACGACAACTGTATTAAACTTCGTCAGTTCAATTCCGTCCATACCTTCCGGGTCAATCCCCTGGCCAATGGCCAGAATAACAGTATCCACATCAATAAGTTCAGTTTCACCTTCAATTGGAACAGGACGGCGGCGGCCGCTGGCATCCGGTTCACCCAGCTCCATTTTCTGAAGCAGCATCTGCTTGACATGACCATCTTTATCTTTGATAATTTCAATCGGATTGCACAGGTTTTTAAAGATAACGCCCTCTTCCTGCGCTTCCTCGATCTCTTCCTGTTCAGCAGGCATTTCCGCTACCGTACGGCGATACACATTGTAAACTTCCTTTGCACCTAAGCGCACTGCGCTTCTGCAGGCATCCATAGCAGTATTCCCACCGCCAACAATGGCGACTTTGTCACCCAGGTTTGCCGGTTCATTATTGACAATCTGTCTGAGCAGTTCAATCCCACCAATGACACCATCAGCGTCAACGCCTTCACAGCGCAGCCCGCTGCTGGTCCAGGCGCCAATAGCAACATACATGGCGTCATGCTGTTTTCTCAGGCTCTCAAAGGGCATATCTGCGCCGATACGCACCCCTGTCTTAATGATGACGCCCATATCCTCAATCAGCTTGATTTCCTCATCCAGAACTGTTTTAGGCAGGCGGTATTCAGGAATCCCATAGCGCAGCATTCCACCGGCTTTGGGCATGGCTTCATAAATGGTGACCGCATGACCTGCTTTTCTCAGAAAGTAAGCTGCGGTCAGGCCGCCAGGGCCGCCACCGATAACGCCAATACTTTTGTGGGTATCTGGCGCGATTTCAGGCATAAACATTCCCTTGTCGATATCCAGATCCGCCGCAAAGCGCTTGAGCCATAAAATAGAAACAGGCTCGTCTACTAAACCCCGGCGGCAGGCCTTTTCGCAGGGATGCGGACAGACGCGTCCGATGGATGCCGGTAAAGGAAGGCGATCCTTGATCAGCTTGATAGCTTCCTCATATTCCCCATTGGCGATAAGCCCAACGTAACCCTGGCAGTCTGTCTGTCCCGGACATTCCAGCTGGCAGGGTGCCACACAATCGCCGATATGCTTGGATAACAGGAGTTCCAGATTTGTTTTTCTGGATTCCAGTACTCTGTCGGAATTGGTTGTGATGACCATACCCTCCGCGATGGGCGTTGCGCAGGCCTTCAATAGCTTTGGATTGCCCTCAACCTCTACCATGCAGAGTCCACAGGAGCCATAAACCTCGGTGCGTTCGTCATAGCAAAGAGTCGGGATGTCAATGCCATTTTCACGGGCAACGTCTAAAATGGTCTGTTCTGCAAAACCCGTTACTTCTTTTCCATTAATATTAATTCTTAATTTCTTCATGTCCCTCACTCCTCCTAATCCACGGTTACCGCATCGAACTTACAAACGCTGGCACATTTGCCGCACTTGATACATTTTTCCTGATCGATAACATGAACTTTCTTAGGTGCGCCCGATATAGCCTCAACAGGGCAGTTTTTAGCGCAACGGGTACAGCCAACGCATTTTTCTTCATCAATGCTGTAGGTAATCAGGGCCTTACAGCTGTGAGCTGTACATTTATGTTTGTAAATATGATCTTCATACTCATTTCTGAAATAACGCAATGTGGTAAGAACTGGATTCGGTGCGGTCTGACCAAGTCCGCACATAGAGCCCTCTTTAACCTTGAGACAGAGCTCTTCGAGAAGCTCGATGTCACCGTCACGTCCTTCGCCTTCTGTGATGCGTGTCAGAATTTCCAGCATACGCATGGTCCCAATACGGCAGTAGTTGCATTTACCGCAGGATTCTTTCCGGGTAAAATCCAGGAAAAACCGAGCCATATCAACCATACATGTAGTTTCATCCATAACAACCATCCCGCCGGAGCCCATGATCGCACCGGTTTTGGTAATGGAAGGGTAGTCGATAACCGTGTCCACCAGCTCAGCCGGAACACATCCACCAGATGGCCCACCCATCTGAACAGCCTTGAAGGCCTTGTCGTTTTTGATACCGCCGCCAATATCATAAATGACATCGCGGAGGGTTAGTCCCATTGGAATTTCAACCAGACCACCTTTTTTGATTTTACCGGTTAATGCAAACACTTTGGTGCCCTTGGAATTTTCATTTCCGAGCTGTCCATAGGTCTCCCCTGAATTTCTGAATATCCATGGCACGTTCGCATAGGTTTCAACATTATTAATATTGGTTGGTTTTGCCCAGTAGCCCTTCTGTGCCGGAAACGGCGGCTTGAGACGGGGCATTCCGCGCTCGCCTTCAAGTGATGCGATTAAGGCAGTTTCTTCACCGCAGACAAAAGCACCGGCACCTGCTTTGATTCTCAGATCAAAGCTGAAGGCTGAACCAAAAATATTTTCGCCCAAATACCCTTTTTCCCGAGCCTGTCCGATGGCATTTTCAAGACGCTTGATGGCCAGTGGATACTCAGCACGGACATAGACAACACCCTGTGCGGCGCCTATGGCCTTAGCGGCAATGATCATGCCTTCAATGAGGGCGTGGGGATCACTTTCGAGGACAGACCTGTCCATGAAAGCGCCAGGATCCCCTTCATCGGCGTTACAGACTAAATACTTAACATCCCCTTTTGCCTTATGAGCTTCGTTCCATTTAAACCATGTAGGGAAACCTGCTCCGCCTCGGCCAGCCAGACCAGCTACCTTAACGGTGTTGATTATGTCCTCCGGGGACATTTCCTTAATCGCTTTTTCAGCGGCTTTATAACCGTCTACGGCCAGATAATCCTCAATGCGTTCTGGATCGATAATACCACAATTCTGGAGCACCACGCGCTTTTGTTTAGCGATCATTTCCTTGTCCTGCGCGGCCATTTCCAGATCTGTAATATTTTTCTGCCCAAGGATATGTTCATCTACAATACGTTCGACATCAGAGGTATCTACATTAACATAGGTAATCTTATTGCCGGAAGGATCAACCACATCCACAATGGGTTCCAGATAACAGGTACCAATACAGCCGGTTTTTTCAAGATCGATGCTCAGATTCTTTGCGGTAATCTGGTCTTTAAAAGATTCTTCTACCTTTGCGGCGCCAGCAGCGATACCACAGCTTCCCTGTCCAATGATTATTTTATATTTTTCCATCGCCTACGCCTCCTGTTCCTTCAGTTCTGTTAAAATGTTAACCACCTTATCCTTTGTGAGCTGCCCGTAGGTTTCTCCGTCGATCATCATAACCGGCGATAAAGAGCAGCAGCCCAGGCATGCGACATTCTCTAAAGTGAAAAGGCCATCCTCAGTGGTTTCCCCCTCCTTGATACCAAGATGCTCTACAACAGCTTCCTCAATCATCGAAGACCCATTAACATGGCATGCTGTTCCCTGGCAGAGCATGATCAAATGTTTACCGACAGGATTCATACGGAATTGGGCATAAAAAGTTGCGACACCGTATATTTTCGCTACGGGAATATCTGTTTCACGAGAAATATACAACATTAAATCCGGAGACAGATAGCCGTAGGTTTCCTGAGCCTTCTGCAGGATGGTAATCAGGCTTCCTGCTACATCGGCGTATGTGTCCAGAACTGCATCTAATTCTGGAAATTTGGGTTCATCCTGACAGCCGCAGCCACAGTGATGATCATGATGGTGTTCGTGATTCATAATTACTCCTTACTTTCTTCTTCCTGATTTAACAGGATTCCTCATTTTCTTCCACTTGCACAATGTATCCAATTTTTCAAAAGAAATTTTCCCGTTTTAAGACTAAAACGGGAACGTTTTGCAGTAATATTTTCTTATTCTATAATATAAATCCTTATTGTTTTTATTATACTACTATTTTTAAAATTTGCAAGCTTTTCTTGCGAATTTTTTCACCTTTATTCTAATAATTTTTTCTTTCACTTTTCATCTCAATGTTTTCTCCCAGCTGTGTTGCCGAAGCTGCTTTTTTATTTGGAATAAGCGTCAGTATAATCCCACATAAAATAGCTGCAAACCCGCACATTGTATAAAAACTCGGAACCTCTCCCACAAAGAAAAAAACAAAAACAGGGTTAAGTATTGGCTCCAGTAACGAGAGAATCGACGCTTCAAAAGCCGATACCAGACGGACCCCTTTTAGGAAAAACAGGTAAGAGATACCAATTTGGAATACACCGAGCAATATAAGGTACAGCCAGTTTACCGCGGGGATGCCCGAAAAAGCTATCTGGCTGTGCATAAACAAAAGCATTACCCCAGCCATGATAAAATTGATAAATCCGATAATAGTGATGTCATCCATCGGATACTTTTTCTCCATAAAATACTGTTCAAGTGCATAGGCAATACCTGCCGATAAAGCTAAAAGATTTCCGGCAATAGCGGCCACATTCCCAGAGGCGTTCAGCGGGTCACAAAAAATAATGATAATTCCAGCCAAGATCGTAACCCTTGGAATAAACTCCCGTGCAACCAGCTTTTTTTTACCTCCGATAAGATAAGCCATATAGAGCCACAAGGGGGCCGTGCACTGCAGTATAATCGCGTTGGCGGCAGTTGTCAGCTTAGTGGCAATGACAAAACTGATGGTTAAATAAGTATAAGAAATAATAAGCCCGATATAATTTTTGCTGAACTTAATTTTTTTCCATTTTATAAACGGTAGAAAAACGCAGCCTGCAATTAAACTTCTCGCAAAAGCAATGCTGATCGCACTCGCTTCAATGCTTTTAATCAAAAGGCCGCCTGTGCTCATTAGCGTGACGGCCAGTAAAATGAAGCATGCTCCTCTATTTTTTGAATTCATTCCCCGCAGCACCTAAATCATCCGATGCCCTCTCTGAAGGCCAGTATCTCCAGAGCGCACAAATTCCAAAATTCCATATGGCTCAATCATATTAAAAAATGCGTCGACCTTATCCCGGGTACCGGTAATCTCCAACACCAGGCTTTCGCGCGCCACATCTACAACATTGGCTCTGAATAAGTTGGAGATTTCTACAATGTTGGAGCGGGTTTCATCATTGGCTTTGACTTTAATAAACACGAGCTCCCTGCGAATGGAATCCTCAGGCTTTAGCTCAATGACCTTGATGACATCGATAAGCTTATTCAGCTGTTTTTTTATTTGGGCGAGGATATGTTCATCACCTGTAACTGTAATCGTGATACGTGAGACTTTGGCATCCTCTGTTGTGCCGACAGTCAAGCTGTCAATATTATAGCCGCGCCTTGCAAAAAGCCCTGCAATACGGCTCAAAACCCCAAAGTTATTTTCAACCAAGAGGGATAAACAATAGTTTTCCATGGCTTCTCTCCTAAATTTTTATAAAGTCTTCATGAACCTGACATTCAATCAGAGTCGGCCCGTTATGAGCGATGGCATCGTTCAGGGCCGCTTCGGCTTCTGCATTTGTGCTCGCCTGATACCCTTTAATGCCATATGCCTCAGCCAGCTTCATAAAATCAATGCTGAAATTAATGTCTGTGCCGCTGTAATGGTTCTTGCCATAAATATCATGCTGAAGCTGACGGACCATTCCAAGCTTATGATTGTTGATCATAATAATGTTGATATTCAGGTTGTGCTCTGCAATAACCCCCAGCTCGCCCATGGACATCTGGAAGCTACCGTCGCCGCAAATCGCGAAAATCTGCTTCGTATTTTCCCGTGTCGCAAAAGCAACGCCACCGGCTGCCGGGATACTATAGCCCATCGTTCCCAAGCCGCCTGAAGTAAAGTAATGCCGATCTTTACAAACCTTAAAATACAGCGCAGACCAAATCTGATTCAACCCGACATCCGCAACGACAGTTGCGTTATCCGAAGCGATCTCCCCTAACTTCTCAAACAAAATCTTGGGATTCACCAGTCCTAAATCCAGATGTGTGTCGTACAGAAGAGGGTGGTTTTCCTTGATGATCTCAATGGTTTTCAGCCAGTCTCTTGTATCCTTTTTTAAATCCTTCTGGATCAGGTCAAGTAAAACCGTGCGTGCATCGCCTACGATGGGCACATTGGTATCGTCAATATTTTTCCCAATTTCTGCAGGGTCAATGTCAATATGGATGAGTTCCATATCATTGATCATATCCATCAGGTTGTTGGTTCCTCTGTCAGACATCCGGGCGCCTACACAGATGCAAAGATCCGCTGCCTCTAAAATTTTATTCGAATACTCGAAGCCATGGCTGCCGGCAATACCGCAGTACAGCGGATTGTCTTCCGGAAAACATCCAACCCCCATCAGTGTCGTGATAACTGGGATACCATTTTGTTCTGAAAATGTAAGAAGTTCTTTTTCGGCATAGCTTAAAACCACTCCGCCGCCGGCATAAATAATCGGACGCTTGGCAGCTTTCATCTTTCTGATCGCTCTCCGTATCTGACCTGTATGTCCCTCGTAGGTTGGCTTGTAGCCCCGTATCTCTACCTTCTCACAGTATTTGACACTTTTAAGATTTGTATTCTGCACATCTCTTGGAATGTCGATCAAAACAGGACCCGGGCGGCCTGTGGAAGCAATGTGAAATGCTTCTCTTATAATCCGCGGAATATCTGCCGCATCTTGAACAAGATAAGAATGCTTGGTAAATGGCTCGGTGGCACCAGTAATATCCGCTTCCTGAAAAGCATCCGTTCCAATGAGATCTCTGTTAACCTGTCCTGTAATGGCGACAAGTGGAATAGAATCCAAATAAGCGGTAGCGATTCCAGTGACCATATTGGTTGCTCCCGGGCCAGAAGTTGCCAGGCAGACGCCTACCTTGCCAGACTCTCTTGAATAACCGCTGGCGTAATGCGGTCCAGCCTGTTCATTCCGGACCAGCACATGCTGGATGGGGGATTCACGAAACGCTTCATACAAGGGCAGCAGCGCACCGCCCGGATAACCGAAGACGACCTCCACATTCTCTTTCTCCAAACACTTTAAAATCAATTTTGCTGCTAACAGTGGAATCACTCCCTTTACTTTAGTATAATTTAGTAATTCAGTCTATGATATTATTTTTAAAATAAACTGTCAAGACTATTTTAAAAGATAAAAATTTAACGATATATCAGTAATTTGCCTAAAAGCGGTGTTTTAACTGTAATGGCCTTTTTAGGACACATTTCCTGGCAACAGTAGCATCGAATACATTTATGGTAATTGTAATGCGGTACACGGCCATTGCGTGTCTCTTTCCAGGTCAACGCTTTATCTTCCAGAGGACAGGAGGCTACGCAGATGCCGCAGCGCACACAGCGCTCTTCAATGATAACGGGCTTTCTGGTAATCAGTCCTCTGATTTTAGACAACTGGCCAATAGTACTGTTTACCTCGGACCGAACCGGAATCCGTTCAACATTAAAGTTGCGGTTGACGTGATCCTCCAGCTTTTCGCCAAGGATCTCAATTTTATTAGCATCACCAGTGCCAAGTCCCATTTCTTCACCAGACGCAATGGTTGGCACATAAGACGGCTCCAGATCCACCAGACGGGCAAAGGTGGCGTCCAGCGCGACAGGATCATCTGAGATCAGGAGCAGGTTCATGGCGACAGGTGTGCCTGACGCCGGACCGTTCCCCTCCATCGCGATGATCCCATCCATGACAAAAAGACGTGGTCTTATGCACAGGTTCAGATCGACCAGCATTTTTCCAAATTGCAGACTGTCTGGGTAGCGCGCGTGGCACGCTCCCTTATTAAATCCATAAACACAGCCCAGCTGGTTTTTCACCGCCCCGGTGATCCGCGTGAGCCCGTGGGTTTTCATCTTACAGATGCTGATAATGGCATCGCTTTCCAAAACACCCTCAGCCAATTCAAATTTTTTAGTTGTCACCCCTTCAGGATAGGCAACCGTTTTTCCCTTTGAGAACTCCAACAGTGAGATACCATGTCGGTCAGCCACTTCCTTGATTCCCGCTTCCTCTGCGACCTTTTCAGGGTTTCCGATCCCCGGGGAATCCCCATAGCACAGATTCTTACACGCCGCTTCTTTTAAAATACGAACCATCGCTTCAAACACTGCCGGATGTGTCGTTACAGCGCTTTCCTTTTTCTTCCCGCGAAGCAGATTAGGCTTCAACAAAATTTTTTCCGTCGGGCAGAAAAAACGCTCGATTCCTCCAAGCGCTGTCACCCCCTGCTTTAAAGCTTTGTAGACCATTTCCGCGTCATAGGAATCGCATTGAATTAAAGCTACCTGAGACATTTTTTACCTCTTTATTTACCAATCAGCTCGATGCCATTGGCTGTTTGTTTTATTTTCTTTTCCTTCATCAGCTTGCCCAACGCGCGTTTAAAGGAGCTCTTGCTCATTTTAAACTCCTTACTGATGATTGAAGGGTTGGTTTTATCATTATATGGCAGCATTCCACCGTTTTTCTTCAGCTTATCCAGAATTAAAAGCGCGTCCTTTGGTATTTCTTTATAAGCTTTTTTATTAGGGCTTAAAACCAGCTTGCCATCCTTACGAATCTCCGTGACCCTGGCTTTAATCTTATCGCCACAGTGAAAATCAGTTGTCATTTCCTTTTTCAGAATCATACCGTGATAAGCGTTATCTACGGCGACAAATCCCCCGAGCTCTGGATTAATCTGATATATGTAACCCTCGACCCAGTCGCCGTCCTTATAGGGTGATTGGGATTTAAGCAGTGGATAAACCTTCATGGTGGCACAGAGACGGTTGCTCTTATCAATGTAAAGATTCACAAGGTACTCGCGTCCCTTCTGTACCTTTGTAATCTGCTCATGGTAGGGCAGCAAGAGGTCTTTCTCCAGACCCCAGTCCAAAAAGGCGCCGACCTTAGTAATGTCTACTACCCTTAAGGGCGCAAACTCGCCCAGCATAATCTTGGGCTTTCTTGTCGTCGCAATGAGCCGGTCCTGGGAATCCCGGTAAACAAACACCTCAACTTCATCGCCAACCTTACAGTTTTTGGGGACTTCTTTCTGTGGCAGCAACACACTGTCCTTTTTTTTATCTTCACTATCGCCGGCTGTTAAATATAAACCTACTGATGTCTGACGGTCAATTGTCAGATGCTGCATTTTTCCTATTTCAATCACTTTACTTTTCCACTTATTCCTTTTTAAAATTTTGTATACAAATTTATCTTATTGCAAAAAATAGGACTTAAAAAGTCCTATTCAGCCATTACTTAATTTCTTTAATTTCTTTCCGGTTCGCTTCGATTTTATCGTTCAGTTCTTTTAGCTGTACCTGGAGATTATAGAGTATTTTATCCGAATAATGCTGTGTCCCTATGCGCAGCTCCTTAGCGCTTGCCTGGGCATTTTTAATGATCGTTTCCGCCTGAGCAGTCGCAGTTCTGGTGATTTCATTGGTATCGATCATTTCCTTCAGCTTTTTCTCGGCTTCATTCTTGATCCGCTCTGCATCTCCTTCTGCTTCAACCATTATTTTTTTCTTTTGCTCTACTATTTCCCGGGCTTGTACCAGCTCTGCCGGCAGCTCTTCCCGTATTTCATCGATAATTTCCATTATTTCTTCAGGACTGACCAAAGCCTTTGACGAAAATGGCAAGGTATTTCCCTTTTCCACAAGTTCTTCCAATTCAGTTAGCAGTTCTAAAACCTTCATTCTCTAGCATCCTTCCCATATTTTATCCGTATCGCTTTTTCAACATGTGGAGGTATGAAATCTGACACATCCCCATCGAATTCCATAAGCTCCCGCACAACGCTTGAGCTTAAATAGGAATACTGATTGTTTGTCACCATAAAAAAAGTTTCAACATCATTGTCCAGTTTTTTATTTGTCAGAGCCATCTGCAGTTCAAATTCAAAGTCCTGTACTGTCCGGAGTCCTTTCAGGATCACCTGGGCTCCTTTTAATTTTGCATAATCCACCAGCAGCGAGGACGAGACATCAACCTCTACATTTTCCAAATGCGCTACACTCTCTCGGATCATCGCGCACCTTTCTTCACTGGAAAACAGGTAATTCTTTTTATAATTTACCATCACGCACACAATGACCCTGTCAAAATGCTTTGAGGCTCTTTCTATAATGTCCAAATGACCAAAGGTAACCGGGTCAAAGCTTCCGGGATACACAGCACTTCTCATTGATCAAAATTCTCCCAACTATAAAAACTGACTAATGTCGTTCCATACTTTTTTTCTTTATATTTTGCAAATGATTTAATCGTTATTGGCATTATAACAGATTTTTCGTGTTCCATCATTATAATTCCATCAGAATTCAAGATTTTTTTCTCACAGATTTTTTCCACGATCGAAATCATACTAATCCCATCCTTATACGGTGGATCCATGTATATCATATCACATTTTACTGAATTTTTGCATAAAAAACCAATTCCTTCTTCTGCTGAACAATTTTTTACAATTGCTTTGCTTTCGAAACCAGTCAATTTTAAATTTTTCTTAATAATACCGATGCTGTTTCTGGAAATATCAAAAAAATAGGCCTGCGGAATCCCACGACTGAGAGCTTCTATCCCCATAGCGCCGCTCCCGCCAAAAAGATCAACAAAAACCTGGGCTTCCCTCAACTCGACCTGAACACTGTTAAAGACAGCCCCTTTAACCTTATCTGTTGTCGGTCTTATAAAGTCGCCATCGATGGATACAAGCTTTGTTCCTCTTTTTTCTCCTGCTATTACACGCATTTCATTCTCCCTCTAATTCATAGAAATTTCCGATAAATTTTTGTAGAATGTTTCAATAATCCGAGCCCGATAGGCCATTGTTTCTTTATCGCCTGAATGATAGATCTCCTTCGCCACCTTTTTTGTTTCGCTAATGAGATCAAAATCCTCGTAGGGGTTCAAGGCTTTGAACTCAGGAAACCCGTGCTGCTTCATCCCAAAATAATCACCTGGCCCGCGCAGGCGGTAATCTTCATCAGCAATTTTTTTACCGCTGTGATTGTTGACGATCACGCGCATACGTTCAATGGTCTGGTCATTTCTGGAATTAGAAACTAAAAAGCAATAGGACTGATGCATACCGCGTCCCACACGCCCCCGAAGCTGATGAAGCTGAGACAGGCCAAAACGGTCTGCACTGAGAATCGTAATCACTGAAACATTGGGTACATCAATCCCAACTTCAATAATACTGGTCGCTACCAGCAGATCAATCTCACAGCGGTTAAAAGCATCAATAATCTGCTTTTTGTCTTCACCAGACATCCGGCTGTAAAGGCAGGCAATGCGGTATCGGCTTCCGTAAAACTGCTTTACCTCCGCAAATACGCTTTGAATATCTTTAACCTCGCTCATTTCCTCTGACTCTTCAATAAACGGACAGATAACAAAAGCCTGCCGTCCCTTGTCCATTTCGTTCGCCATAAAACTCAAAATTTTCGGATACGATTTCTCATTGTAAAAGTAAGTCTTGATTTTTTTCCGTCCTTTTGGCAACTCGTCAATATAGGAAACATCCAAATCTCCATAAAGGATCAAAGCCAGCGTTCTGGGAATTGGGGTAGCGCTCATAACCAGTGTGTGGGGCATTTCTCCCTTCAAACCGAGCTTTCCGCGCTGCTTAACCCCAAAGCGGTGCTGCTCATCGGTGATCACCAGGCCCAGATTATAATAGTCCACGCTGTCCTGTATAAGCGCATGTGTCCCGATGATCACCTGCGCCTCGCCGCTGGCAATGGTCTTCGTCACCGCGTTTCGCTCTTTGGTTTTCTGTGAGCCTGTCAGCAGTTCAACACATATGCCATAAGGTTCAAGATACTGCCTAAAATTTGCGACGTGCTGGCCAGCCAATATTTCTGTCGGCGCCATATAAGCGGTCTGGTAACCATTGAGCGCCATGAGATAAGCGCACGCAACCGCGATAATCGTCTTACCGGAGCCCACATCCCCCTGAACCAGACGGTTCATAACGATTCCCTTTTTCATATCGCCTGCGATGTCATCAAGCACACTTAGCTGGCTGGCTGTCAGTTCAAAGGGCAGGCCTTTTGTGAAACGCCTGAGTGCCTCAAAATTGTCGAGACTGATCTTTGACACACCGTTTAAAGCCCGGCTGTTCATAATACCGATATTAATCTTCAACGCTTCCTCGAATTTTATCCGCCCTTTTCCCTCAACTACATCCTGGGGCGTATCCGGAAAATGTATTTTTTCAAGGGCTGCCTCCTTTGGCAGCAGGTGATACCTTTCCCGGTAGCATGCTGGCAAATCATCCCTTATGAGCAGGTGCTGCCTGAAAACAGCGGCCATGTATTTTTTTAGCGATTCCCCCGGAACCCCCTCAATCTTGGGGTAAACAGGGGTAAGAATAAAGAAATCCTCTAGCTTGCTCTCGTGAGCAAACTGGGGATTATACATTTGACGCCGATTATTCTTTATGACAACCCTCCCGAAAAAATAATAGGTTTCATTTTCGGAAAAAACATCCCTGAGATAAGGCTGGTTAAACCAAACGATCTCACCCTTTACCGATTCACCATTTTCAAGTGTTTCCACAACCGGCAGCACAAAAAGAGACATATTTCTGCGGATACGCCGCAGTGCTCCTCTTTTTGCTGCAACGGCCTTTACGGTTACAGCCTCCTCCGTTTCTGCTTGAAGCGATCCCATTATTTTTCGATTAAGATATTTTCGGGGATAAAAATCAAGCAGCTCTTCAATTGTTGTAATACCGTGTTCTCCAAAAGCCTCGGCTCTTTTGGGACCGATACCCGATATGTTTCTAATTGAATCCGACAATTTCATTTTATCCCCTCTGATTTATTCTACAGACACAATGTAATAATACAATGGCTGTCCGCCTTCGTTGATTTCAACATCGCAGTCCTCAAATTTTTCTTCCAGATTTTCAACAAGTGCTTCCGCATCGTCCTCTGCAACATCCGAACCGTAGTAAACAGAAACCAGCTCGCTGTCCTCGTCGACCATTTTGTCCAGAAGCTCCTTGGTCACCTCGGCTACATCATCACCCTTCACAACGATTTCGCCGCCAAAGATACCAATAATATCATTTTTAGCAATCTTCAGGCCATTGATTTTGGTGTCACGAACTGCAAAGGTAATCTCTCCCGTTTTAACAGTTGGAATGACTTCCAGCATGTTCTTTTCATTTTCTTCCCAGTCAACCTCGGGCTGGAAGGTCAGCATCGCTGTGACGCACTGCGGAATTGTCTTGGTTGGAATAACATGCACATGCTTTTCTGAAATGGCCTGTGCCTGATTGGCGGCCATGATAATATTACTGTTATTCGGGAAAAGGAAAATTTCTTCCGCATTGGTCTTTTCAATTTCATCCAGAAAATCTTGGGTGCTTGGATTCATGGTCTGTCCGCCGGAGATCACTCGGGTAATCCCAAGATCCTTAAATAAATTGGTAAGACCTGCCCCCGGAGATACAGCCACAAAGCCATAGGGCTTAGGCGGTTCATTGTCCTCAGCTTCCTCCTCAGGTGCGCCCAGCATTTCACGCATATTGTCAACCTTCATGCGGATCAAAGCGCCATAGGTCAGCCCCTTTTCAAAAGCCTTGCCGGGGTGGTCCGTATGCACATGCACCTTAATGATGTCGTCATCTTTGATAACAAGCACACAGTCCCCAATCGTATTCAGGTATTCACGCAGCTCATTATCATCCGCCTTGGCAGCGTCCTTGACGATAAATTCTGTACAGTAGCCAAAGGTAATATCCTCGGGCTGCATGTTTGAATCGTCCACAAAGCGCTCGCGGTCGCTGATATTCAGGTTTACCTCCTGACTCAGCTCCTGATTGGTCATTCCCTTATAGGCACCCTCCATAATAAAAATCAAGCCCTGTCCGCCGGCATCTACCACACCGGCTTCTTTTAGCACTGGTAACAATTCCGGTGTCTTTGCCAGTGATTTTTTGCCGTAGGAAATGATGTTTTCAAGATAATCGTCAAGATTGTCATAACGGTCATAATTATCCATGGCAAATTCAGCCATTTCACGTGCAACTGTCAAAATTGTACCCTCGGTAGGCTTCATAACTGCTTTGTACGCAGCATCTGCGGCGGCGCGAATCGCCAGCCCGAGACCCTTAATATCCAATTCTTCCTTGTCCTTACAGCCTTCGGCCAAGCCGCGGAGAAGCTGGGAAAGGATAACGCCAGAGTTCCCGCGCGCACCGATCAAAGCGCCGCTGGAGGCGGTTTTTGCCACACTGTAAAGGCTGACGCCCGTCATTTTTTCCAGCTCACTTACCGAATGTGAGAAAGTTAAAGACATGTTGGTTCCCGTATCACCATCCGGTACCGGAAACACATTAAGCTCATCCACTGTTTTTTTATAAATTTCGAGATTTTTTGCACCATACTCGAACATTTTTTTTAGTAAATTTCCATCAATAATTTGGGTCTTCATTCCTTCCTCCACCTACACTCTTACGCTTACGACATTAACACTGATGCGTTTTACCTTCAGTGAAGTTTGTTTTTCAACGCTATATTTTACGGCTGAAATAATATTTTCAGCAACAACGGAAATCTTTATAGCCTGCTCTACGATCACGTACAGATCGATAATCAGTTTTCCATCGTCGTCGATTTTGACGCCGACGCCTTTGCTGGCCTGCTCTCCGGACATTATTTCAATCAGACCGTCCTTACCGCGCTGATGTGCCATACCGACTAAGCCGTAGCATCCCATAGCAGCGTTTCCGGCAATATCCGCAATCGCTTTACGCGAGATATCAATATATCCTAATTCGTTTTTTATTTTCATTGGTAAATACTCCTTTATCTTCTTTACTCAACTATATCATATCTATTTTACATAAATATTTCAAGAAAGTCAAAATTCTTATTGCATTATTTTTAAATTTTGTGATATAATAACCTCTGTTTTAGTAGAAGAATAGCGCAAGGGAGGTTGGACAAATGGCTAAAGAATGTTTTGTATGTAAAAAAAGCGTTGTGTCTGGCAACAATGTCACTCACTCTAATAAACATAATAAAAGAGTATGGAAACCTAATTTACAAAAAGTTAAAATTGTACTTGATGGTACTCCACAAAGAGTTAATGTTTGCACCAGATGCTTACGTTCCGGTAAAGTTGAAAGAGCATAGTTCTCGCTTCAACTTATAAAAACGTGCAGGTATAATACTTGCACGTTTTTATTTTACTCATTTACAATGTCAACCATCAAAATCCCCTGCTCAACCGATATTTCAGGGCACTTCTCTACCGTTACGTTACTGATGCCGTACCCCGGAAAAAAATGCGCCATCACACCGTTTTTCACCGGATATTCAAACCCTTCAATATTAATTCCGCTGGCCTGATCAGTAAATGCCAAAATCGAAACAGTGGTTCCCACTGGCACATCCAGAACAGCCCGGTCCTTTACCAGAAAAACCCGATTATTTTCATTGACAATCTCGCCCCGAACCCCTTTTTTTAGAAGGCGATTAAGCAAATAAAGGTTCCCGAAGCTGTGGTCAAATCGGCTTCCCAGGGCGCCGAAGATGACCACCTCATCAAAGCCATTCTTTATGCAATACTCGATGGCCAGCTCGGTATCCGTTTCGTCCTTATGAGTCGAATGATGGTCAATGGTCACACCTCCTTCTGAATAATCCGCAAGCAACTCTGCATGGATCGAATCCATATCTCCAACTAACAGCTGCGGCGTTACGCCCAGAGCATGGGCGGCATTTGCACCGCCATCAGCACAGATCACCTGAAAAGCCTCCTGGTCCTCCAGATAATTTTTATAAAAAGTTAGATTTTCGTATTGTCCATTTGTAAAGACGACTGCTTTCATTCTAATAGTCACTTCGCTTATTTTTTATTTCATCCAAAAGATAGCTGTAATGCTCATAGCGCACCTGGCTGATTTCACCCTTTTCAAGCTGTTGCTTCACTACACAACCAGGCTCACTCTGATGCAGGCAGCTCGCGAATCGGCAGGAGCCTTCCTCAAATTCCGGGAAATAAAATCGAAGGTCTTCCTTCTCAATTTCGCTGTCGAGCTTAAGGGATGAAAAGCCTGGGGTATCCAGCAGATACCCGCCAACCTTTAAATCCAGCAGTTCAACATGACGTGTGGTGTGCTTGCCACGGTTAAGCTTCTGGCTGAGCTCCCCGGTTTCCATGGCACCCGCCTCACACAGCCTGTTGGCCAGTGTGGACTTGCCTACCCCTGAGGGGCCTGCGAGAAAGGCTGTTTTTCCCGCTATTTCGCTTTCAATTTTCTGCAGGGCAATGTTGTCCGTCTGATCAAAAGCAAAGCATTTATAGGGTGTTTTAGCGTAAATATCCATAATCCTCTGCAGTTCATCTGCTTCCACGAGGTCTGTTTTTGTAATACAGATGACAGGCTCAACCACTTTCATTTCCGATGCAATCAAAAGCTTATCCAAAAGCAACAGGTTTGGGCTCGGGTTTTCTCCGGCAAACACAATTAACGCCACGTCTACATTGGAAACAGGCGGGCGCACAAATTCGTTTTTTCTTGGTTTTATTTTATCAATTGCCAGTTCATCGCTGTCATTTTCGACTACCTCTACAAAATCACCGACCATGGGTTTGATTTTCTGATGTCTGAAAACACCCCGGGCTTTACATTCTAATAAAGAAGTGGAACCATCGGGTCTTACATAGTAAAACCCTCCGATTCCTTTTATAATTCTTCCTGAGATTCTATTTTGTTTCATACATAATCCAATTTTATTCATTCGTTTGTGGGTGGTGTTGGTGTTGGCGTCGGTGTTGGCGTTGGCGTCGGTGTCGGCGTTGGGCTTGGCGTCGGCTTACCGCTGCTGACTACAAAATTGATTGACGTGCCCCGCTCAGTTTGAGTTCCCTCTGTAGGAGACTGGCTGATAACAAGACCGGCGCTCACCGTGTCGCTTTCGCTGGTCGTTACCCGGCCAACACTCAGTCCACTGCTTTCAATCTGCGCTTCTGCGGCCGATTCGCTCAAACCCACAATTCCAGGAACGGTTACAAGATCCTGCCCCTTGCTGACATAAAGGGTAATGCTGGTGCCCTCAGCAACACTGACACCTTCGCCAGGATCAACCGAATAGACAATGCCCGTGGCAACATCGCTGTTGTATTCACGTTTGACATTTTTGACCAGCTTCAGCTTATCGATGGCCGCAGTCGCTTCTGCCTCACTCAACCCGATAACCTTTGGTACTGTGACATTCTGAGTTCCCTTGCTCACGGTTACCTTGACAGTCTGTCCTTTTTTCATTTCTCTTCCTTCTTCAGGATTTTGAGAAACGATTTTGCCAGATTCTACGTCTGAGCTGTACACCTGATTTTCAACTTCCAGCTTTAATCCGGCCTTTTCCAGCTCCTGGGTTGCCTGTTCCTGGGTCATATTTTTAATGTTCGGAACCATGACCGCCTTTGCCGTCAATGTATTCATCAAAATAACAATCAGAATAATGGCCAAGATACCGCCTGCGATAGAAAAAGCAATGATTTTTTTCTTTTTCTTCCGCTGGGCCTGCGCCAGATCATCTCCTTCTTCCTCATCATCGTCGTGATAACCGCTTTCGATCGGTCCTGTAACAGGCTCAATTTTGAATAATCCTTCATCACCGATAATCTGTGTTTCATCACTGACCACAGAGCCATTATCGCCCACTGCCGCATTGGCATCCACCATGACCTTTTCAAGATCATCGATCAGTTCATCCATATTCTGGTAACGGTCTTCAGGCTTTTTATGGGTCAGCTTGACCACAACATCATTAACACTGGCCGGTATATCCGGCATAATTTCCTTTGGAGGCACCAAATCCTCCTGGATATGCTTAATGGCAATGGTAACCGTATTTTCCTCATCAAAAGGAAGCTGTCCAGTCAGCAGCTCATAATACATGATGCCAAGGGAATAAAGGTCGGAACGCTCATCCACAAAGCCGCCTCTCGCCTGTTCAGGTGAAATATAGTGAACAGAGCCCATGGTCTGGTTGGTCATGGTTACCGTAGAGCTGGTAATAGCTCTCGCAATACCAAAATCCGCAACTTTTGGCACCAAATCGCGGGTTAAAAGAATATTGTGAGGTTTTATATCCCTGTGGATAATCTTATGCTCATGGGCGCATTTAAGCGCGGCTGCCACGTCAATGATAAAACGGGTAGCTTCCTTGTAATCCAGATGCCCTTTTTTATTCAAGTATTGCTTCAGGGTAATACCATCCACATACTCCATAATGATATAATAAATATCCCCTTCCACACCCACATCGTAAACTGAAACGATATTCGGATGGGAAAGTCCCGCAGCAGCCTGGGACTCACGGTCAAATTTCTTAATGAATTGTTCGTTTTCTGTGTACTCTTCACGCAAAACCTTAACCGCTACATAACGGTTAAGCTTACGGTCCTTTGCTTTGTAAACATAGGCCATGCCTCCGCGCCCGATCAATTCAATTATCTCGTAGCGATTGTTCAAGACCTTACTAATCATTGGCAGTTACCTCTTCCTTTGGGTTAAACAGTACAACGGTAATGTTATCATTGCCACCGTTGTGGTTTGCTAAGTTAATCAATTCCTTGGTCGCGTCTTCCAGAGAATGCGTTAATACAATTTCCCGAATAGCCCCTTCATCAACCATATTGTAAAGACCGTCGGAGCAAATCAAAATGACATCCTCCGAGGTTACCTGGTAATCATACAGATCCGGCTGAACAATATCGTCTGTCCCGAGAGCTCGAGTAATGACGTTTTTCTGAGGATGGACACTAGCTTCCACCGAAGTGATTTTCCCCTCATCCACCAGCACTTGAACCAATGAGTGGTCCTTTGTTAACTGCTCCATTCCATCTTTGTTAATGCGGTAAGCCCTGCTGTCGCCTACATGAATAACGCCTAAACGGCTGCCGTCAAGTATGCACATGGTGAGAGTGGTCGCCATACCAAGACACTCTTCACAATTGCGGCTTACATCAATAATCTCATGATTGATTGCATTGACAAAATGGTACATCTCGTCATAGTCAAAATAGTTTTCGACATCTGACAGCTTTTCTTTTATATAATCAACAGCCATCTGACTGGCAATTTCACCGGAACGGTGACCGCCTAAACCATCGGCTACTGCGAAGACATAGTATTTTCTTCCACTGTTTTCAATGGTAGCTGCCAGGCAGGCGTCCTGATTCACTTTCCGCTTGGCACCTATGTTTGAAGAATACGCGCACTTCATCTCATCACCTCTTCATTCCGTCTGCTTTCTGGCGCAGCTGTCCACAGGCCGCGTCGATATTATCGCCTATTTTCCTTCTAATTGTACAAGTAATACCGCGCTTTTTCAACTCATTGCTAAAAAAATTTACATTTCGGCTTCCCTTGTACGCACTTTCCGTAACCGGATTCAGGCCAATTAAGTTGATATGACAAGGCATTTTCCCCAGTATTTCAGCAAGCTCAGCTACATCTTCGGGGCGATCATTAAATCCATCGATCAATGCATATTCAAAAGTGATTCTTCTCTTTGTTTTTGTAAAATAATTGTTACAAACCTTAAGAAGTTCTTCAATCCGATATTTTTTTGCCACTGGCATCAATGTTTCCCGGCGCTCCTGAAAGGGGGAATGCAGTGAAATGGCGAGGTTAATCTGAAGGTCCAGTTCTGCCAACGCTTCAATTTGTGGAACAAGGCCGCAGGTAGACAGGGTGATTTTGCGCTGTCCGATTCCCCAGCCCTCGTTTGCAATATTTAAAAATTTCAGTATATTATCGTAATTGTCCAGCGGTTCACCGATCCCCATAATCACGACATTGGAAATCCGGATTCCTGCTTCCTGCTCTACCAGATAAATCTGATCCAGAATCTCGCCTGCTTCAAGGTCTCGGATTTTCCCACCTTTTGTAGATGCGCAGAACGCACAGCCCATCCTGCAGCCCACCTGGCTGGAAACACACAGAGAATAGCCATGATGGTAGGACATCAGTACGGTTTCAATACTGTTGCCATCCGGCAGACGGATCAGGTATTTTCTTGTCCCATCCTCTGGGTCTTCCTGTGTTTTTTCAATGCTTCCATGTTCGATATTGTAGTGGCTTTTCAGTTTTTCACGAAGGTTTTTCGAAAGATTCGTGCAATCGTCAAGTTGCGCCGCTTTCTTTTCATACAGCCATTGATAAAGCTGTTTTCCCCTGAAGGATGGCTCTCCGGCCTCTTCCATCAGCATTCTACACTCAGTTAATGTTTTTCCAAATATATTTTCCATCAGAAAATGGATTACCTTTCTATCCAATTAAAAATCCGGCATAAAGCCGGATCCTCATTGAGTCAATACACTTTTAATTATTATAACATAAATTCTAACAAAGTTAACAATCTTTTTTCAATTTTGCCATAAAAAAGCAGTCGCAGCCATCATCAAGGGGGCTTGTATGAATGCTGTTTTCCCCTTCAGAGACGGCTTCTATGCGCATAAAGGGATAGTCTTTCTGCACCCGCTCAATCTGCCTTTCATTTTCGTCGCTGTTGACCGTGCAGGTACAATAGACCAGGGTACCGCCTGGCTTCAGGTATTGAACCGCATGATCCAGAAGCTGCCTCTGAATCCGGACCAGCTCCTTTCGGGCTTTCTTTGTGATGGTGTAGCGTATCTCAGGCTTTCTGCGGATGATGCCAAGGCCTGAGCACGGCGCATCCAGCAGTATCCTGTCAAAGGCTTCACGATCCTCCGGCCTGAAAATACAGCCGTCTGTTTTCTCCGTTTCAATATTACAGATGCCAAGGCGCGCGGCTGTCTCCTCAATGAGCTTAAGCCGGCTGTCAAAAATATCTCGGGCAATAATCGTGCCTTCGTTTTCCATTATCTGGCTTAAATGGGTCGTTTTTCCACCCGGCGCAGCACACATATCCAGCACGCGGTCCGTCTTTTCTGGCCCTAGAAGCCGGGCGGCTTTCATTGCCCCCTGATCCTGAATCATAAAACAACCAGCTGTGAACAGCGGGTCACACTGCACCTGATTTTCAAAGCCCCCCAGGTGGCTTAAATGGAGTGCATCACAGTCCAGTGCTCCTTTTTCACAATAAATCCCCTTATCCGAAAGTTTTTCTTCCAAAGTGTTTCTGTCGACCTTAAGGGTATTTGCTCTTATAGTAAAGGGAGGCTTTTCATTAAGAAGAGGAATGATTTTCTCTGCCTTTTCAGCGCCAAAGGTTTCATAATATTTATGGATGATCCAGACCGGTATAGAGTATCGAACGGATAGCGCTTCTTTCTCATTGCTGAAGGAAAAAAAATCAAAAGCCTCATCCGTCTCCTTACTTCGGAGTATGTTTCTGAGCACTCCGTTGACAAAACCTCTGGCCTTTGGCTTGATCCTTCCGGTGATCTCAACCGATTCATTCACCGCTGCATAGGATGGGATTTTGTCCAAAAAATAAATCTGATAAACCGCAATCCTGAGTATTTCCAACACCTCGGGGTCAAGCTTATTCAGATCTTTTGAAATATGCTTTTTTAAAAGGTAATCCAGATACAGTTTATTTTGGAGAGTCCCGTAGACAATATTGAGATAAAGTCCACGGTCCTCTTCTTTGTAATGATTTTCTCCAAGCACTTTTTTAGTTTCCAAATTGGAATAAGCGCCTTCCCTGCCGACTCTGAGAAGCGTTTTTACGGCTTGTTCACGAATTTTCATAAGCGGCTAGTTCCTGTTCCGAAGCGCTAGCAGACGCAGCAGGTTTAAAAATGCCATAAGCGTACTGGCAACATAGGTTAACGCAGCTGCCCGAAGCACCTTCTTAACCCCCTGTTCTTCACCCGGAGCAATGAGCTGGTACTCTTCCAGAGCCGCCACAGCCCGTCGGCTCGCATTAAATTCCACCGGCAGTGTGATAATATAGAACACCAGGGAAACACAGAATAAAATAATCCCGATGTTCATTAACGTTACGCCAAACCCGGTGCCGCCTCTGCCAAAGATCAGGCCAATGAAAAACAGCGGCCACGCAGCATTGGAGGCAAAATTGCAGACTGGTACAATGGCATTGCGGAAACGCAGAGGAAAGTAGCCCTCTTTGTCCTGAATGGCATGACCGGTTTCATGTGCCGCGACACCGACAGCCGCGATGCTGTCCTGACTGCCAACGCCGCCAGACAAGCGCATGACCTTGTGCCTGGGGTCATAATGGTCTGTCAGGTTCCCGCCAATGCTCTCGATGCCAATATTGCTTAATCCATTGATATCCAGCAGCTTTCGGGCTGCCTGAGCCCCGGTCAGACCGTTTCTGGTCCGCACACGGCTATAGGTTTTATAGGCACTGCTGACCTGATACTGTGCATAGGCGGCTAATATAAGCCCTGGTATCAATATCAGCATTGAGCTATAGTAACTTAAAAACATTTTATTTTCCTCACATTTTTAATTATTTGTGACCTATTATACAAAAGCACTCTAAAATCAAGCTTAATCTATTCAAACCGTGAGCCAAGGGCGATGCTGTTTCCGTTGAAATAAACCTTTGACAGCATTCTTTTCTTGCCCGGCATCTGGATTTCTCCAACCGCCAGCGCGCCATCACCGGTTTTTACTACTAAGCCATGCTTTGTATCTGCCTGCAGGACAGTTCCAGGAAGCTCTTCCCCAGAATAGTCCAAGCTTTCCGGCGCAAAACATTTTATCTTTTCACCGTTTAATTCAGTATATGCACCTGGGAAGGGATCCGTTCCGTTAATACGCCGTAAGATTTTAAAGCTTGTTTGATTCCAGTCAAGCTTTCCAGTGGTCTTTTCAACCTTATCCGCGTAAGTTGCCAAATTTTCATCCTGCTTTTCAGGAATAGCTGAACCATTGCTGAGGGACTCCAGCGTATCAAGCAGCAGCTCCGCTCCCTTTTCTGCCAAAAGATCATGAAGGTAGCCTACGGTTGTTTTCGCATCGATGGGCACACTCACCTTTGAAAGCATATCTCCTGTATCCATGCCAATATCCATTTTCATGATTGTAACGCCCGACTCTGTTTCTCCGTCGATAATGGCATGGTGCACCGGAGCTGCGCCCCGGTATTTGGGCAGCAATGAACCGTGAATATTCACAGAACCCAGAGGCGGCATGAACAAAATCTCTTCAGACAGAATCTGACCATAGGCTGCTACCACAAAAACGTCTGCTTTCAGCGCACGCAGCTCTTCAACCACTTCCGGTACCTTAATTCTCTCAGGCTGCAGAACCGGTATTCCCAGCTCCAGCGCACGCTGCTTTACAGGCAGAAATTTTATTTTTTTCCCCCGCTGGTTTGGTCGGTCGGGCTGGGCGACCACAGCCGCCACATCATGCCCGGCTTCCACCAGCTTATTGAGGGCGGGAACCGCAAAATCGGTGGTTCCCATCAATACAATACGTAATTTTGTCATTTAATTACCCTGTCCAAAAACACAATGCCGTTCAGATGGTCAACCTCATGGCATACCGCCCGGGCCATCAGCCCCTGGCATTCCATTTCATAGCGGTCACCGTTTAAATCGGTGTATTCAACCGTGACAAATTCTGGGCGTTCCACCTTACCGGAGCGGTCTGGAAAGCTCAAACAGGCTTCTTCCTCAACGACTGAGCCTTCCTGCTTTGTGATCTCCGGGTTAATCAGGGTCACCGGACCCTCACCAATATCAATGACGATCAGCTGTTTCAGCACCCCAACCTGCGGCGCTGCCAGGCCGACTCCTTCCTCAGCATACATTGTATCCAGCATATCTTTTTGCAGTTCAATGATCCGATCATTTATTTCAGTAATCTCGCGGGTCTTTTTTCTGAGAATCGGATCGTCGTTTACCCGCATTTTTCTTATGGCCATTCTATTCTCCTTTCTACAAGGTGGCAGGGGGATCAATTTCGATTGACACCTTTGAGGCCAACCGCTCTATTTCCCCCGCCGCCGTTACTTCTTCAATAATATGTTTAAAGGCATCCAAATCCTTTGTTTTCAACAAAATTTTCCAGCGAATCTGTCCGTTTCCACGGATGACGCCAGATAAAAAGGGCTCAAAAATTTCCACAGATGTTCCAGATCCGGAGACTTTCTTTAACGAATGGAAAAACGCACGGCTGTCATTTGCCACCTGTGCTTCATTCGCATGAAACAAACTGAACAATACAAGATGCTTTTCCGGCGGATAGCCCATGAGACGCCGATATTCAAATTCCTGTCTGTAAAAATCTGCCGGATTTTCTGAAGTCAGCGCCGCATTTGTGATGTTATCTGGTTCGTAGGTCTGAATCAGACAGGGTGTAGCCTCCGTCATACGGTTAAAAAAACGCTTGTAAAGCTGGTAAGCGTTCTCCGATGAGCTGTAGTCCCCATGGTTTAAATCGCCATCAATGAGCAGCGCAGCAGCTAACCCGATATTTTGAAAATCAAAATTTCTCAGCAGCATCCGTGTCCCCAAAATAATATCCCAGTGTTTCTCCGAGAGCTCTCGATTGACTTTTTTAAAATCTTCATAGGAGGTGATGGTTTCACCGTCCAGTTTTAAAATTCGACTGTCGGGGTAGCGCTTTTTCAGCAGCTCATAGACCTGGTCAATCCCCAGCCCCAGCGCCTTGATTTTTTTCTCTCCGCATTCGGGACAGATCGTGTTTCTTTTTTTAGTATACCCGCAGTAATGACATTTTAAAACATCACCTCCTGCATAGTATTTCAGACTGACGCCGCAGGCAGGGCATTTTTCCACATAACCGCAGCTCCTGCAAAAGACATAGGAGGCATAGCCGCGTTTATTGATCAGCAGCATGGCTGTCTTTTTTTCCGCCAGTGTTTTTTCAAGACACTCTTTGAGGCGGGAGCTCATAAAGTCAAAATTCCCCGACTTCATTTCACTCTGCATATCCACGATGGCCGGCACAGGCTTCTTTCTTGCAAAACAGGGCGCGTTGTAAATTCCTGTCCATTCCCCGGTTTCCGTCTTTTTTACCGCCGCGACAGATGGAATCTCATCACTGATGATCATATCCGCATCGCAGAGGGACGCATATTTCTGAGCAATGGTAATGGTATTATACCGGGGCATTGCAGACGCATAATAGGATGGATCGCGTTCTTCATCCACAATGATGAGCCCAAGCTTTCTGAAGGGCATGAATAATGCCGCCCTCGACCCTACCAATACCTTTATCTCGCCACAGCTTACCCGTTTAAAAATCTGATACCGCTCCTTTTGGCTGAGCTTTCCATGACAAACCGCCACAGCGTTTCCAAAATATCGGTATAGCAAGGTCCGCGTCTCAAGGGAAAGCCCAATTTCCGGGAACAGCATCAATGCTGTCTTTCCCCTGCTCAGACACTCCTCCACCGCCTTACAGTAGAGCATAAGTCTGGTTTCTAAATTTTCCTCAAAAATAAAGCACGGAGTTCCCTTTTGTCGTTTCTCTGAAAATTGGCGATATAAAAAATCGCCGCTCTCCGAGATCACAATATCTTCTGGCCTTACTTTTTCACCTATCGCCTTACAGCTTGTATCCCGTTCATAGGCAGAAACCAGTCCCTTCTTCTCAAGGGAGCGAAGGCTGCTGCCAACATCTCCCAGCAGCTCACAGATCTCTCTTCTGGTGAAATCCCTTGTCTCAAGCAGCTCGAGAATTTGTTTCTGTACCGGTCCGCTCACCCTTTCTTTTTGTTCAAGCCGATAGACTTTTTCAGTGGATTCGTAGGGCTCAAAGGCGATCCGGTTCTCATGGGGGTTTTCCTCAGAGATCACCAGCCGCCTGACAACCTTCACAGGGCTTGTAAAATGATAAAGGCCCTCATAAAACAAAGAGCAGTAGGTGCTTTTCATCCAGAGACATAAAGCGATCTGTTCCTTTGTTAAAATCGGGCTTTCATCAATAACTGCTTCAAGTTCTTTGATTTTATCCGGATAAGCGGTTTCCTTTTTCACACGGACCACAAAGCCCTCAAGCTGACGGTTTCCGTTCCCGAAGGTTACGCCGACACGCACTCCGGGAACAACGACCGGCTCAAACCTTTCCGGTATTTTATAATCGTAAGGATGATCAATTCGCTTATTCGTCTGATTTAAATAAATCTCAGCAAATTTCACAACTGTTCCTATAAATCTTCAGCCATATCAGCGGTTGTTTCAGCTTCGCTACAAAGTTCATCTTCCGGGAAAACAGCATCTTCAAAAACATCGTCAACCTCTGAGGCTTCTGCAGGCTGTACGGGGCGTACAAGATCCTGCGCGATTTCCGCAGTCGCAATGGAAACCGGATTATCAATGGTAATTTTCACCAATGGTTCGTCACCATCAATGATTTCTCTTGCTCTTTTAGCGGTTGCCAGCACCAGCTCATATTTATTGCTCGCCTTGGAAATTAAATCGTTGATGGCTGGATAGCGCATCCCTTTACTTGTATAATTATCTGTAATATTTGGTTTCATTTCTACCTCCCTAGAATATCATTTACTTTGTTTTTCAAACGTTCGGTTCTGCATTTTTCAGCAATGATAATGGATTCGACCTGGTGTGCCGCCACATTTTTATCCTGATTAATGACAATATAGCTGTAATCATCCGCATTTGTCATCTCATCATAAGCACAGCTCAGACGCATTTCCATCTGCTCTGCACTTTCTGTACCACGCATCTCAATTCTTCTGCGCAGCTCCTTCATAGACGGGGGCGCTATAAAAATATAAATACCTTCCTTGTAGTTCTCACGAACCTTTGCGGCACCCTGAATATCAATTTCCAGTATAACATCATACCCTTCTTCGAGCAGATTTTCAACATAATCCTTTGGAGTTCCATAATAATTATCATAAACCGTTGCGTATTCCAGGTACTTTCCCTGCTCAATACGCTGTTTGAACTCTTCTTTGGTGACAAAGAAGTAATCCTTCCCCGGCACTTCATAATTTCTTGGTGAACGGGTGGTTTCAGAAATGGAAAGCCGTATCTCCGGGCGGTTTTCACGCACAATTCTGCACACTGTGCCCTTACCGGCACAGGAAGGCCCTGAGATGACAATCAGAATCCCTTTTTCCCGTTCAAAAAATTTTTCTTCACTACTCATATTTGCTTAAACTCCTCCAATTGCTGACGTTTTTTTATATCATTCGATATTCTGTATCTGTTCGCGGATTTTTTCAATTTCACTTTTGACATCTACTACAAGATTGGCAATGCCGATGTCGTTGGACTTTGAACCGATGGTATTGATCTCACGGTTTAATTCCTGTACCAGAAAATCCAGCTTACGGCCAACCGGTTCATCCTCTTCTCCCAGAATCTCTTTTAAACGGCCGGTATGGCTTTTAAGCCGTGTCAGCTCCTCGCTGATGTCCAGCTTGTCCGCCATAATGGCCACCTCGGTTAAAACACGCTTTTCATCCACTTCCATAGAATCTGTGTAGGCTTCCACTTTTGTGCGGAGCTCTTCCTGATATTTTTTCAGCATTTCAGGACTTTTAGCCTCTATGGCTGAAACAGCCTCTTCAATAACAGCGCAGCGGGCCGCAACATCCCTTTTGAGGGCTTCTCCCTCACGGCTTCGGCTGGTGTCCACCTGTTCCAGGGCTTCCTCCAGCACCGGGGCCATTTTACACCAGACCTCGTCATAATCCACGCTTTCATCCTCAAGACTTACAACATCTGGAAATTTGGCAATCAGTCCCGGGCTCAGATCATCATCAATCATGGAGTCCAGGGTTTTAATTTCATTCAGAACATGGATGTATGCCTTAGCAAGATCACGGTTAAACACAATCCGTTTATTCTGAGCGTCCAGCTCGTTATATTTGATAAAAATCTCAATGCGTCCACGGGCGATTTTTTCACTGATGGCCTTGCGGATATTTTCCTCAATGGGATTCAATGACCGCGGCAGCTTCAGAAAAAAATCTCTGAAACGATGATTAATCGTTTTTATTTCAATTGATATCTCCAGTGCTTCATCTCTGTAATCCTTACGGCCAAAACCTGTCATACTTTTCATTTTTGTTGCCTCCGTTCTTTTCAGGCTTACAATCCTCTTAAAGCTGCAAATAACGCTTCTTCTTCATTTGGAACCTGCATTTCATAGGTCCCCCTAAAAACAACCTTTGCCGGTCCTGTCATAAAGACAGCGCTCCCGTCGAGCTCAATCACCAGATCTCCGCCGGATAAACAGGCGTGGACCTTATTGCCAACCAAGCCCATGCGGTGCAGCACCGCAACCGTCGCACAGGTACCAGTACCACAAGCCAGCGTACGGCCGACACCGCGTTCCCATGTATCCATGGCAATACTGTCATGGCTGATGACCTCCGCAAAGCTGATATTACATTTATTTGGGAACATAGGGTGCTTTTCAAAATAAGGGCCAACCTCCTCTATGGGGAAGCTGTCCACATTTTCGACTAAAACAGCCATATGCGGATTGCCCATAGACGCGCAGCCATAGGTAAGCTCCCGATCTTTGTAAGTGATCTTTTCACCGAGGAGCGTCGTTTTATCCGAAATGACCGGAATGTCCTGTGTCTGAAAACTGACACTGCCCATGCTTACTCTGATGGTTGATACCCCCCGGTAGGATTCTAAAACCTGGACGCCGATTTTACCGGCTCTGGTCTCAACCTCAAAGGGTTTTGACGCGTCCACAATACCAGCATCGGCTGCATATTTGGCAAGACAGCGGACGCCGTTGCCGCACATTTCAGCAATGGAACCGTCCTGGTTGTAATAATTCATTCGCACATCACAGGACTCCGAAGGCTCGACCAGAATCAAACCGTCTGCGCCGATGCCAAAATGCGGCCTGCACATTGCCTCTATTAACGGCGCCGGCAGCTCGATGGACTGATCCATATTGTCAATGACGATAAAGTCATTTCCGGCACCCTGCATTTTTGTAAAATTCATTCTTAAGCCTATCTTTCCATTTTGAATTATTTACCTTCTATCATATCCAAAAAACTTCCAAAAAACAACAGGAAATGCTAGAATTATTTGAAAAGATTAAATAAAGAAATAAAAATCTTTAAAATAGATGAAGGGAATTGAACCAATGGCATTTGACGGCATTACTACCAAACATTTAATAAAAGAATTACAGGCGACCATCATGGGTGGCCGTATCCGCAAAATATACCAGCCCGAAAACGATGAAATCCGCATGACGATTAACAGAGAAAAGGAAAATTATAACCTCCTGATCTCAGCCAACGCCAACAATCCGCGCGCCTACCTGAGTGAAAAGCTCAAGGAAAACCCCAACACGCCCCCCAGCTTCTGCATGGTGCTGAGAAAACACCTTCTCAACGGCATCATTGTGGACATTGTGCAGCACGAAACAGACCGGGTGATCGAGTTCAGCATCTCCGGTAAAAATGAATTCAACGATGTGGTGATCAAAAAGCTGATGGTCGAGATCATGGGCCGAAACAGCAATGTTATTTTAATCGATGATAAGACAAACGCCTCCGGCGAAACCCAGGATAGTGAGGACATCATTCTGGACGCCATGAAAAAAGTGGGCTCCGGCTCCAACCGCTACCGCCAGATTCTGCCTGGCAAGGCCTATATTTACCCGCCTGAAAGCGGCCGGCAGAATTTTTTATCTCTGACAGAGGCCCGGTATCATGAAATGGTGGCGGAAAACGCCGAAACCGTTACCGAACGCTTCTGGGTGCAGTGCTTTCTGGGCTTAAGCCCCATTATCGCCCGGGAATTCTGTTTCAGAGCCGGTCTTAACCCTGAGCTCAAGCTCAGAGAATTTTCAAAAAAGCAGCTTGGCTATTTATATCAGGCTTTCAGAGAGGTTATGGATGAAATTGAAAAGGGGCCCGACTGCGGCATTTATTACTTTCGGCGTGAAATCATTGATTTTTCAACGGTCAGCCTCCACCATATGACCGATAACGAACGCAGTGCCTACACAAGCGTCTCAAAAATGCTGGAAGCATTTTACTATATCAAGGATAAAAAAATCCGTTTCAAGGCAAAGAGCGCCAATCTGCGGCATCAGCTGGACACTCTGTTGAAAAAAAACTACAAAAAGCTCCAGAACCTGCATCAGGATATGGACAACTCCAAAAAAAACGAAAAAAACAAGCTCTACGGCGACCTGATTACCGCCAATATCTACAGGATTGAAAAGGGTATGGAGACCATTGAGCTGGTGGACTATACCGACCCGGAAATGAAAACCGTCAAGGTTCATCTCAAGGTCAATGAAACGCCCTCCCAAAATGCCCAGCGCTTTTATAAAAAATACAACAAGGGCAAACGGGCCCAGATACAGCTGGCCGAACAGATCAAAACCACCGAGGAACAGGTCTACTACCTGGAGAGCCTCACAGGCGGTCTGGACCAATCCACAGAGCTCAACGAGCTGGACGAAATCCGCCACGAATTCATGCATTCTGAATTTAACAAAAAGGGCCTGACCCCTAAGGAAGCCAAGAAAAAGGTTGCAGCTTCCAAACCTCTGCACTTCATCTCATCCGAGGGCTTTGACATTTTTGTTGGGAAAAACAATTACCAGAACGATTATATTTCCACACGCCTGGGCGTAGACGAGGACTGCTGGCTTCACGTCAAGGATATTCCCGGCTCACACGTCCTGGTGGTGGCAAAGGGGCGTTTCATCACAGAGGATACCCTTCTGGAGGCGGGAATGCTGGCAGCCTGGCACAGCAAGGCCAAAAACTCCGAAAATGTCCCGGTGGACTACGTTGAGTTCAAGTATTTAAAGAAGCCTAAAAAATCCAAACCAGGCATGGTTATTTTCACCAACCAAAACACCATGTACGTGACACCCAGCAAAGATAAAATCACCGCGATCCGGCAGGTTTTCGACAGCGACGAGCAAATGTAGTCTAAACATAGCGTTAGAAGCATCTTAAATCTTCCGGCTTTCATATGACACATATGGCAAAGCGCAGCGTCATGTGACATAAAAAAACAAGGGGTCTGGTAAGCATTTTTTAACTCAGTTTATTTATTTTACTATTTAATTGTATTATAATAAACAAAAGCGGTCTGCTTAAAAATAAAACAGACCGCTTATACTGCCTGCGCCTTGTCATATGTGTCGTATGAAAACGCGCAGCTTTATTTTTTTAAATGCTACGTTTGATTAAAATCCAAAGTTTTTACTCAATTTCCTTCAGCCCGTCCAGAATCGCCTGAAAGGCTTCGGGCAGGGGCGCAGAGAACTCCATGTACTCGCCGGTGCGGGGGTGCTTGAAGCCCAGCAGCTCAGCGTGAAGGCACTGCCCCTCCGTCTTAAAGGGATTTTTTTTATCTCCTTTATATAAGGGATCGCCCGCGATGGGGTAGCCAATGGCCTGCATGTGCACCCTGATCTGATGCGTTCTGCCGGTTTCAAGCCGAAACTGCATCAGCGTATAGCCCTCTGCATAGCGCTTAAGGGTCTCGAAATGCGTAACTGCCTCTTTTGAATTTTCCTTAACCACCGCCATACGGACACGATCCTTTGGATGCCTGCCGATGGGCATATCGATGGTGCCGCGGTTATTCTCCATGATGCCCTTCACCAGCGCCTTATACTGGCGGGTGATGGTGTGCGCCTTCAGCTGCTCCGTCAAATTCTGATGGGCGGCATTATTTTTCGCCACCATCAAAAGCCCAGAGGTATCCTTATCGATCCGGTGAATGATCCCCGGCCTGTAAACACCGTTGATGTTTGACAGTGCGCCGGTATGGTGCATCAGGGCATTGACCAGCGTGCCGGACGGGCTGCCCGGGGCCGGGTGCACCACCATTCCCTTTGGCTTATTGACCACAATCACATCCTCATCCTCATAGATGATCTCTAAGGGGATATTCTCTGGCTCAATCGTGCTCTCCGCCGGCTCAGGAATCTCCATAGTAATGATCTCTTTGCCCTTCAGCTTATAGCTGGCTTTTTTCTGGCCGCCATCCACCTTCACGGCGCCTTCGTTCAGTAAATTCTTAATATAGCCTCTGGAAAAATCCGGCTCCTGCTCAGCGCAGTAAGCGTCAAGACGCACACCAGCTTTTTCTTCCGAGACATGGTATTCTTTTATTTCCATTGATTCATTCCTCAATTTCTTCTAAATATATTTATCAACAATCAGACGAAGGTTTCCCTTTTTGGTGACACCGCCAAGCTCTGTGATCACTGCTTTTCCCTTGCCTCTGAACGAAATAACATCGCCATTCTTGATCCGATAATCATTTTTAGTGACCGCTTCATAGTTGACACGGACACGGCGCTGTTTAATATAAGTAATGCTGTCCTGTCTTGAAAAGCCCCATATTTTATTGATTACACCATCCAGACGGTCCGATGCAGCTACCAGCTCCAGCCGCTTAAACCGCAGCTCAAAGGTTTTGATCTGGTCAGGCTCCAGTATTTCAGGCTTAATGGTCCTGCCCTTCACCTTTGTAAAATTCAAGGTGATAAAATCTCTCAGGCGTTCTGCAAAAACCACCTGGACTTCTTCATCGTTCATATTAATATCGCCTACACATTCCCGCGTGATGCCCAGATGCATCAGCTCTCCGAGCACATTGCGGTGATCCATTGGAAATTCCTTGGGGAAAGCGACTGCCAGCATCGGCCATTCGAGTGTATCGGCTTCTAAATAATCCGGGTAGATACACAGCATTCGCCTTCCGGCATTTTCCGTTCCTCCCCAGAAAAGATAGGGCTCTCCAGAATGTTTTAAAATCTTTTCCATTTTCATCTGCATGGCCTCATCCTGAAAATCGAAAAACTGGGGGGCATAATTATTCTGGCAGGCTTCCTCTACTCTGGCCAGCAAAAATTCATCTTTTTTATCCATTTCCATACCTCATACCACGGGGGTTTTCCAACGCCCCAGTCTTAAATAAATGATCTCTGCCACAACAGAAACCAGAGTGGCTGCCGGCGCCGCCAGACCAATGGCCATTAGACTGCCAGACAGTGTCACACTTAAAATCCATGCCAGCGGCAGGCGGACAAGCAGGGACGCCGCCACACCGTTAACCATTGAAAAAGCTGTTCGTCCACAGCCGTTAAAAAAACCAAGAAAGCAGAAACCAAAGGCAACAAGCATAAAATCAATACTGAAGGTTCTCAGATAGGCTGTTCCGGCCGAAATAACTGCCGGTTCCGCTCTAAAAATCTGTAAAACAGACGCTGGAAAAACCTGGGCCCAGATAAAAAAAGGGATTGAACAGAGCAGTGACATCACAATACTGGCGAAAAGAGATTTCTTCGCGCGGTCAGGCTGCCCTGCTCCAATATTCTGAGCTGCAATGGCCGCGATAGCCCCCGAAAAGGCGCTGGCCGGAAGCATGGCAAAAGCGTCAAATTTTCCCGCAATACCAACCGCGGCGGCTGCAACAACTCCCATCGTATTGATGATAGCTGTAATAAACAAAAAGGAAATCTGCAGTAAAGTCTCCTGCAAAGATACCGGAATCCCTACCTTCAGAAGCCGTTCAGCCTTGTCTCTGTAAATCCTGAAGTTTCCTCTTTTGAATTTAAAAATAAAGCTTTTCCGGTTCAGATAAACAATGGCCAGGATCATACTGACTCCCTGTGAACCGGCTGTTGCCAGGGCAGCTCCCGCCGCGCCCATTTTCAGGCCGCCTACCAGCAGTAAGTCAAAAACGATGTTAAACACACAGGCTGCCGCAATAAAATACAATGGGCTTTTAGAGTCGCCCAGACCTCTAAGCATTGCCGCCAAAGCATTATAACCAAAGATAAAAAAGATTCCGCAGGCACAAATCCGAACATAATCCATGGCCGAGGCAAAGGATTCCGCCGGTGTCTTCAGCAAACCCAAAAACGGCGCGGCCAGCAGAAACAATGCCAATGTCATTAGAAGCGCAGCGATGGCAAAAAGCGTCAGCATGGTACTGATGGTCTCAACGGTATCTTTTTCTCTGCCACCGCCATAATACTGGGCAATAATGATGGTGCCGCCCATGGTCAGCCCGGCTACAAAGCTTATGACAATCTGCATCATCTGTGTTCCGATGGAAACTGCCGCGACCACAGCTGCGTCATTAAACCAGCCAACGACCATCATATCCACCGCGCCATAGAGGGCCTGGATAAAATTGGCCATGAGGTAGGGCAGCGCAAACACTGCCAGTGTTTTATAGATATTGCCTTTTGTCAGATTTTGTACTCGCTGTTCCAAATGCCTGTCCCCCAAACGATTCATAAACAATCTTTTCTATTATAGCTAAAAACGCAAATGTTCTCAAGCTAAAACATACGACAAAAAAACCGGTGTTCCATCACCGGCTTTTCACATTAAACCTTTTTCCTTTAGCTCACTCCATATATTCGAGGATCTCATAGGATTCTGACTTTGACAACTCAAGAACGAACTCTCCCCTTCCGTTCTCTGTCATCCCCAAACGAAAACCAATGCGTTTATCTGCCGTTGTGACGATAAGCTTTTCCTCATCTTCATCCAGCAGCGTCAGATTTTCATTCCGATAGACGACCATTGTCTTAATCTGCATGACCTTTTCCAAATCTTCATAACGGACCATTTTGGTAAAATTACCATAGCTGCTTTGCCTGAAACCCGGCGGCGCCTTATTACCATCTACGATTAATTTAAATGTATCCGGCATAATCTCCTGACACTTAAAGGTTTCACCATGATACAAAGCATATTGCCCTGAGCGCATATTTTGTTCACCTCCTTTCATGTATAATAGAAGATTTTTATGTATTCGTTTTCTTTCAAGCTTTAAATGAAACCGTCTGTCCATGGCGGCAGACGGTTATATGCTAAAAAATCGCTTTAATCAGCATTTGATATAAAGGATAAATGATAAACTGAAGCAACACCACGGCCGCAATCCCAGAAAAATCAATGGGACCAATGACTGCAAAACGGCGCAGCGGTGACAAGATTGGCTCGGTTAAGCCATAAATCAGTTTCACGATCGGATTATCCGGGCTGGGATTAAACCAGCTCATCAGAATATTCGCTACAATCAGGAGCGTGATCAACTCAACAAGATAACGACCGGCAACAATTAAAATACTTTCGATCATTCCTATTTATCATCATCCCAGTTTAAAATAGGGGTAATTGTATCACTCTCGTCTTTTTCCATGCTTGTGGAAACAGAAACCTGTTTTGGCGCAAGGATAAAAACATTATCGGCTATACGGTTGATAGAACCTTCCAGAGCAAAAACCGCTCCGTTAAGGAAATCAAAAATTTTCTGTCCATCTTCGTATTCTGTATTTTTGAGATTGACAACAACCGTCTTATCTGCCTTGATTTTATTGACGATCCCTGGCGCGTCTTCAAAACGTTCGGGGTCTAAAACCAAAACCTCCGGACCATCGCCAATACCGACAAGACCTGTACGTTTCGGGGCAGGTGTTGTTTTCTTTGGCTGAGGTGCGTAGGTGTTTCTCGGTTCTTCGACAACTTCTTCTACTTCATCATCATAGTATTCATCATCGTAATATTGATCGTCGTCATCCATTTCCATACCGAAAACCTTTATGATTTTATCTTTGAATTTTTCGTTTGCCATGCTGTTTCTCCTAACGATTAAATATTTTTCTTCCGATCCTTACAATCGTAGCCCCTTCTTCTATAGCGATGGGGTAATCATCCGTCATTCCCATAGACAGATATTGCATTTTAATATTCTCTCCATGGTATTCTTTTTCTATTGTATCATATAATTCTTTTAAATGCTTAAAAACTTTATGAATTTCATCAGATTTTTTTGTCATAGGCCCTATACACATAAGCCCCTGGACCTCAAGATGCGGGCAGTTCCCGACTTCTTCCATAACCATTTCGTATTCCTCAGCCATAAAACCCGATTTGCTGTCCTCTTTCGCAAGGTTAAACTGGATTAAAACATTTGTTTTAACACCGTGCTTGGCGCTTTCTTTTTCAATGGTTTTTAACAAAGGGACAGAGTGAACTGAATGGATCAGACTGACCTTCCCCATCAGGTATTTAACCTTATTGCGCTGCAGATGACCAATAAAATGCCAGCGCACCGGTCCTTTGACCTCATCAACCTTGGCCAGAAATTCCTGAACCTTATTTTCGCCGAGATCATAAACACCGGCGTCGACAACCGCTTGTGTTTCTTCCACACTGCGGTGCTTGGTCACCCCCACCAGCGTTACATTTTCCGGAATATCTTTTTTAATTGCTGCAATGTTTTCTGCAATGACATTCTCTGTCATTCTGTTTCACTTCTTTCTCTGAAAATTTATGGATAAACCTTAATGGTCGTGCCGGAGGACAGTTTCTTATTATTTTCATCGTCCAGCTTTAAAATAGCCATACCCTTATCATATTTATATACTGTTACGGGTGTCAGCTCCTCAAAATAGCCCTTTTCAAGCGTTTTTACATAGGTAGCGCCGTCTTTTTTGATAATAGCACTCTGCGGCACCTGAAAACAGCTAAACCGCTCGATATTAACGTCGGTATTTATCATGATTTCATTGGCAAAAACATTGACATAATCCTTGACAAGCATGACGATTATTTTATTATCACCGTCATCAATAACATCGACCAGATAGCCCTTGTAGGTATTCTGTCCATTTTCAAAGGAAAGGGTAGGATAGTAACGGAGCTGATCAACCCGCTTGACCAGAAATTTATAATATTCTGTGTTTTTTTCTGAGCCACGGGTCCCCATATATTCTTCCTTATTGTCCAGCGCTTCCTCTTCGCCTTCCACCGCTTCACTTTTGGGAATCGAAAAAGCAGTGAAGATATGGTCGTTATTAATAATTTTCAGGGCCGTCTGATTCTCTTTATCAATTTTGCTGGCCGTCTTCAGAAAATTCGTATTGATATAGGGCAGTGCGCTTTCACTGACAACTTTTTCCATGGCGTTAAGAGTAGTATAAACATACCCTGAGCCCATCATCTGTAAACCACTTAATGTAATATCTCTTGGCTGACCATCATTTAAACTCTCGTATACAGCCTTTTGCTGGTTAAGTTCATCCTGGTTTTCTCCCATAAACTGGACAGAATCCACCAGAAATTCCTTTCGCTGCCGGTCGGCCTGACCAAATTGTGTGGTAATCTTTGCCATTCCCACATAGTTTGCTGTAATTTCATTAATGACTGAAGGCCAGTCATTATAGTACTTATCCGCCATAATCTGATCAATGGTATCTGTCTGGTACTTCAGAAAATTCTGATTAACTACCTTTGGAGACTGTGTCAGCGTTTTGTAACCATTGGTTTTTTCTCCTTCGGGCAGTGTTAAATCTGCCGCGGAAAAATTATCCAATTCAATATAATCAATGTCTTTAAAAAAGAAAAAATTGGTTTTATAGGCATTGGTATATTCAGAGGTTTCCAACAGCATCCGCTGGTTATTCCGGTAAATACCTGCAACGATTATGACGGCAATTAAAAAAAAACGACGCCAATAATCAATTTTCTCCGTTTATTGACCCGTCTCTTCCATTCCCGTGTAGCTTGACTCATCTTATTCACCTGTTAGTTTACTTATTTTATATAAATCTCTGATTTTGAATAAAAAAAATGGTCTGAGTGAGAGGATTCGAACCTCCGGCCTCGTGAACCCCATTCACGCGCGCTACCAAACTGTGCTACACCCAGACATCGAAGATTATTATAGCGGTTTTTATGAAAAATTTCAAGAGGAAATCTCAATATTTAATAAAAAAATAAGAAAAGTATCAAAAAAAGATGGATAATGTGGCTTCGAGCTGCTTCTGAGCCTTTGCCCCACTTTTTATCGAACAAAATAAAGCGCTACTTATTTAGAGCAAAACTTCCATTTTTATCAATTGACTTATTTTCTTTGTCCGTTAACTCGCTTTCCATCTGGGTATTTAACTATTAGCACTCCAAAAGATAAGGAATGGTACCTGTTTAAAATGAAAAATCAACTACTTAACAATACATCAAAAACTTCAAAGCTGACGCTTTTCAGTTTTTTCGCAATGACAGCGTCAATGGTTATGACAGCGGATAAATACGCGACCTTTGCCTCCTCGGGCTTCTCACTGGCTTTTTTTCTGGTTGCAGGCGGCTTTTTATGGTTCATACCCGTCTCGCTCTGCGCTGCAGAAATGGCTACCGTTGAAGGATGGGAGGAAGGCGGCGTGTTTACCTGGGTCGGAAAGACCATTGGTGAACGCTTTGGCTTTGCAGCCATATTTTTTCAGTGGTTCCAGATTACCATCGGATTCATATCAATGATTTACTTTATCCTTGGCTCATTCTCCTATGTCTTTAACATACCTGCTTTGGAACAAAATCCTTTCATTAAATTCATTGGTGTTCTGGTGGTTTTCTGGGCCCTGAGCTTATCACAGCTTGGCGGCACAAAATACACTGCCATGATCTCAAAAGTCGGCTTTATCGCTGGTATCCTTTTTCCAGTGCTGCTGCTTTTTGGATTAACCGGTGCTTATGTTTCCTCTGGCGGGCCCATACATTTGGAAATGAATGTACATACCCTGATCCCCGATTTTAAGGATGTGGATGATCTGGTGATTTTCGCTTCGTTTATTCTGTCCTTTATGGGCATTGAGGTTTCAGCCACTCACGTTAACCAGTTAAAAAACCCCAGCCGGAATTACCCTCTGACCATGATTATTTTGGTCATACTGGCTATTATTTTAAACACCGTAGGCGGCATTTCCGTCGCAATGGTTGTTCCTGCCCAGAACCTGAGCTACAGCTCGGGGGTCGTACAGACCTTTGAAAATCTGTTCCGCTACTTTAATCCAAATATGCTCTGGATGGTCCGTATTCTCGGCGCTATGATTGCCATTGGCGTTATGGCCGAGGTCAGCTCGTGGGTGGTCGGCCCATCGCGTGGTCTTTATGTTGCAGCCAAGGATAACCTGCTGCCAAAAATTTTTAAAAAGACCAACAGCCGCGGCATTCCCACAAACCTGATTTTAGGTCAGGGGATCATCGTAACGATCTGGGCTGCTGTCCTGACCTTTGGCGGCGGTGGAAACAACCTTTCATTTTTAACCGCCATTTCACTGTCTGTTGTGATTTATCTAATCACCTACTTTTTATTCTTCGGTGCTTATTTTATTCTACTCTACAAACATCCAGAATATAAACGCGCCTATCAGATACCCGGCGGGCGCCTTGTCAAAACCATTATAGCCGGTGTTGGGCTATTGATGTCCATTTTCACCTTTGTGGTGACTTTTTTCCCGCCAGACCAGCTGGCGCCTGTCAATTATATCCGGTACGATATGATCCTGATTATCAGCTTTTTAATCGTACTGGCCCTCCCCTTTCTGCTCTATCATATTGAACGGAAAAAACATAAAAACTAAAGAAAGAAGGCACTTAAATGAAAATTGCTTTTTATGATACAAGACCCTACGATAAACTCTGGTTTGACCCTCTTCTGAAGGACGCAGGCCACGAACCGCGCTATATTGAAAACCGCTTGGATATCCATACTCTAGAGTATGCCCAGGGCGCTGACGCTATCTGTGTCTTTGTCAACGACAAGGTCACAAAGGAAATCGTAGACCGGCTGTCAGAAATGAACATACACCTCATTCTTTTGCGAAGCGCCGGCTATAATAACGTTGACATGAAGGAAGCCTATGAAAAACATATTCGGATTCTCAGGGTGCCGGCCTACTCCCCGGCTGCCGTTGCAGAATACGCTGCCTCACTGCTGCTGGCGGTTAACCGTAAAACCCATAAAGCCTATGCCCGAACCCGTGACTTCAATTTTAATATTGACGGTCTGACCGGCATGGATCTCTACGGCAAAACTGCCGGTGTCATTGGCACTGGGCGTATCGGTCAAATGATGATTGATATTTTAAAGGGCTTCCATATGAACATCATCGCTTACGATGTTTTCCCGAATTCCAAACTGGACATCCAGTACGTACCACTGGAAGAACTGATGGAAAAATCCGATATCATCTCACTCCACTGCCCTCTGACAGAAGAGACACGGCATATCATCAATGACCAGACCATTGGCATGATGAAGGATGGCGTCATTTTAATCAACACCTCACGCGGGGCGCTGATTGATACTCAGGCCTTGATTAAAGGGATTAACGCCCATAAAATTGGCGGAGTCGGCATGGATGTCTATGAGGAAGAGGACAGCTATTTCTTTGAAGATTGGTCTGATAAAATCATGGATGACCGCGATCTCGCAAGGATCATCACCTTCCCCAATGTCTTACTGACCAGCCATCAGGCCTTTTTAACAACAGAAGCGCTGCATCAGATTGCAGCTACTACCCTTGAAAACATAAAAGCGTATGAAGACGATGTATTCACCCCCAATGAAATCTGTTATCAGTGTGAAGAAAAAGGGGACTGCCACCGCCGGGAAAACCATCAAAAATGTTTCTAAACCTGTTAATTACACAAGCTCCGAAGGACAGATGACCCTATCGTCCTTCGGCTTGTTGCGTTTTAGATAATCTGTGTTATAATGGGTGCAACCTTCATCAAGGAGATTTTATATGGACAACACAAACAGGGAGCTATCCATCCCTTTTAAAATAATGATTGCCCTGATCATGGCCTTTGTCTACGCGGCTCTTAACATTCTTCTGGCAGATTTCAGCCTGGTCGAAGTGCCTTATGTATCCATCCGGCCCCAGCTCATTCTTCCCTTGCTTTCAGGGTATCTTCTGGGGCCTTTTTATGGCTTTACTGTCGGCTTTCTCGGCAACGCCATGAGTGACATGGTTACCGGTTACGGCATTGAGTTTTTGCTGAACTGGAGCATCGCCAATGGCCTGTACGGCTTAATCATGGGATTTTTCCCTAAAAACGAGGACAAAATCCGGACCAACCGGTCCTTTACCATCTTTTTTTTATATATTCTGCTGGTCAACATTGTCCCCGCAGCCTATGCCTTGCTGACGCGGGTCGTGGAACCTGGAGTCGATGCCCTGCAAAAATTTATTGGCCTGGGGCTACCCATTGTTGTCTCAAATACGCTTGTCTGTACGCTGCTTTTCCCGATAGTACTGATGTTTTTGAAAAAGATTGAGCTGAATTTTGAGATCAAAATCACTCTTTTAGTGTATTATTTTTCCCTGATCTCTGTAATGGCGGTTTTTGCAGCGACCATTGGTATCCTGTACAGCATGAACCTGCTCAACACCGATAACCAAACCTTTGCTCTGATTATTTATGACTTATCCATTATACCGCTGGTCGCCATCAACCTGATCGGTTTCGGCATTTCAAATGCCATCAGTCAAAAGCTTTTAAACCCTTTGCTGATCATGACAGAAGACATAAAACAGATGGATGGGAAAAGCTGGGATAAAAAACTGGATATCCATACAGGTGATGAGCTGGAGGTTCTCGCCACTGCTTTTAATGAAATGATTGATAAAATCAATGACACTATGCACAAGCTCTGGGATAATATTGCAGAAAAAGAACGTCTGGCGGCCGAAAAGGAAAGAACCTCTACCGAATTGAACATTGCTCAGCAGATTCAAACGGCTATGCTGCCCGATCCTTTTCCAACCTTCCCGGACCGGACAGAATTCAGCATCAGTGGCCGCATGGCTCCAGCCAAGGAAATCGGCGGCGACTTTTATGATTTCTTTTTAATGGATGATGACAAGCTCGTTTTTATCATCGCAGATGTATCGGGCAAGGGCGTTCCTGCCGCTCTTTTCATGATGAGCTCAAAGGAACATATTATCGACCAGGTGCTAACCGGTCTGGATGTTGATGAAATCTTCACAAGAGCCAACCATCATTTATATAAAAACACAGCCGAAGGTGTTTTCCTGACCACCTTCCTTGGTATACTAAACCTGAAAACCGGTATCCTGTCCTTTGTCAACGCAGGGCACAATCCCCCGCTTTTAAGACGTCAAAATGAAAAGTTTGAGTCTCTTAATATGGATTCGGGTTTTGTCATGTCCATTCTTCCCGATGTGCACTACAAGCGCCAAACGCTTAAGCTTAATCCTGGCGACACACTCTTTTTATATATGGACGGTGTCACCGAAGCAGTGGATAAAAGCGGTGTCTTTTTTCAGGAATACCGCCTAAAAAAAGCGTTGAATGAGCTCCCCCATTACGATGATCACTCTTCAGAGTATATTCTTCATCAAATTCGCGATTTTCTGTCCGAATTCACACAGGATGCCGAGCAGCACGATGACATTACCATGCTCTGCCTCAAATTCCGTCATCCAATGGTCTGTACAAATTAAAAAACCGGACTCTGTACAGGGGGCCGGTTTTTTAAAAACTACTGATGTTTTTTTCGACAAAGGCCAGAAACACCTTGGCCTCTGCCTGACCAGCGCTCAGCCGGCGCATGATGTAGCTTCCATCTGTTTTTACAATTATATCTTCCGGTTCCTGACCGGACGTATCCTCTCTTTTCAGACACTGCTGTATCTTTTTAAACCAGACTCCCAACCGTTCAACGGCTTCCCTGACAAACCATTCTTCCTTTATTTCAACTCCTTGCAGCGCAATCAGATAATAGACATCAATCAAAGCCGTCATAAGCTGACGGTTCTCCTCTAAAAAGCCTTCCACAAGCCGGCCACAAGAACCAAAGGCCGACGCCTGATAATTCATCTCAATCTGGTCGCTGATAAGATAGGATTTAAGGATAATTTCTCGAACAATGTCTCGGTGCGTCTCTCCATCCAGCAGCTCCTCTATACATCTAACCATCGCCTGGTCCAGCAGGACCAGACGATCCATATCTATTTTGAACTGATCATAATACCGCATAGGCAATATAAATTTACTGGCGAGTATGGACACAAGGACCGCACCTGTGGTAAAAAGCAGCCGCAGTTCCAAAGCGTAGGTGGACTGCATGGACAATGTTGTCTGTGAAAGCGCAAAGCAGGTGGCAAAAACCACAAGGGTTGAATAATCATCCGCCGCGTAAATGCAGAAAGCGGCAATGACCGCCAAAACCATATGTTCAGGATATGTGGTGAAAATCGAAAAAAGAAAAAAAGCGGCTATCAGCCCAATAACGGTTCCTTTTATTCGGTCCAGGCTTTTACTCACACTCTCATCATAAAAAGGACGTGTGAGTAAATAAGCGGCCAATGGCAGCCAGTATCCATGTGTTACTGGTAAAAGCCTGGATACTAAAAATGTAAACGTCAAAACCAACGATAGCCTGACGCCAAAACGAAATTTAAAAGACGATCTTGAAAGATGGGCATAGAGACGCCACAACATTCTCGATTTTCTTGGCACCACCCATTCCCTGTAAATACCCTTTCCGGCTGTTTCCGAAATGCCCTCCAAAGCGTTGATCAAAAGATTAATATCCAGCAGCATACTGTCATTAATATCCGCCTGATCCATAAAACAGTGGTCAGAAAAATCAATTAACTCGTGGATAACTTCGTTGTATTCACGGCTGTCAAAAACCCCGTTCAGGTGTTCCAGAACCTTTATAAGTTTCTCAAGATAAAGCCTGTTGGCATCAGTCATCAGTTCTGGCTTTCTGAAAAATGTCAGTATTAAATTTTCCATTCGCTGGAAAATCATCACCAGCCGAAAATAGCAGGCGCCCTCAATGGTTGTAAAATATCGAAACCGCCTTGTTTTATAAATCCGGCCGCACAGGTTCTGGTTGATATTTAAAAGGGCGCGCTGCGCCTCCTGGGCCGCTTTATGGTTGCCCTGAATCAGAGCCGAAAAAGACTCTGTGATCTTGATAAAAGCATTTTTTGAAATATCATGAATAGCTGGTACTGGCCTAAAATGCTTCCATATCCTCAAGCCAATATAGACCAGAAGAAAAGAGTAGACCAGCGCCAAAAGACGCATGGGAATATCGGTCAGCTGAATGGGGATCAGCTGCATAAAAACAAAACTCATTCCAAAAGGAAAGTAGCTGCCAGGTGTATACTCATCCGTCATAAAATAAACGAGTAAAAACGGAACCGCTAAATTAACGATAAGCGTCATCGCAAGGTTAAGCCCTGCCGCAAAGGCGCAAAAGGCGAGAAGTATGTTAATGCTCAGGGCTCTCAGGATATGCCACTCCACCCCATTCTCATCACGTGTTCTGAGAAAAAGAACGGTTACCGGTGACGCCAGCATAGCGTTAGCCACACCGAAAAAAAACTGATTTGAAAAGAAAATAGATAAAAGGATCAGCGCAGGCGGAAATGCCTTGATGAAATGCTCTTTAATTTTCAGGGCTTTTATAGACTCTCGCATACTGCTCTCACCTCTTTATCCCCTGTTTTTAAAACTTTGACACGAAAAATGAAGACCCACTTCCTGGCTAAACGCCTGTGTCCGTAAACCAAAAGAACATAACAGAAGGTCTTCAAATTTTAGAATATCATAAAATCCTTTAAATATTATTATTTTATAAACTTGTCGATGGCATCATTTAATTCCGCTAAAACCTCCAGATCATTTTCCTCCACAGCATCAACAACACAATGGCTGATATGATCTTTTAAAATCAACTTACCAATATTATTGATAGCAGATTTCACTGCAGATACCTGTATTAGAATTTCACTGCAATCTCTTCCTTCCTCCACCATCCTTTTTACAGACTCCATATGGCCGATGGCCCGTGACATCCGGTTGATAACCGCCCTGCGGTTTTCATGCTCATGTTCATGCTTAGCTGCCATTTTATTTCTCCTGTTCACCTTATTCTTTTATCTGTATTATATAGCAACCATCTGCCATTTGCCACCATTAAAACGCCGAAGCAGTAAAAAGCCCCGCACTGAGATATCAATAATATAGGCTGTCCATACCCCTATCAGACCAAAGCCGCAGATAATGCCAAGAAAATAACCAATGCAGACCCTTATCCCCCAGATACCAAACAGCGTTAAAAACATGGGATACCGCGTATCGCCAGCTCCCTGCAGAGCACTCTCGATGACTTGTGTGATCGCGCTGCAAGGCTGAAAAAAGGCAATCATCCGCAGAACTCCCACTGTAAGCATCTGCACCTCCGGTGTTGAGCTGAAGGCAGCTGCAAAGAACGGCGCAAAAATGAAAATTATGATCCCCATTGATACCATAAAGATTGTTGAAAGCGCGTTCGCAGCCAGCGCCATCCGGTGTGCCTTCTCCGGATTGTTCTCTCCCAGGCCAATGCCCACCAGTGTTGCAGCTGCCACACCAAACCCCATGGAAGGGATATAGGTATAGTTTTCAATGGTTCCTGCAATGTTATGGGCCACATAGGCGTATGACCCGATGGATAAAATCATGGCACCGTATACCAGCTGGCCTGCACGCATAATAAGCTTTTCTCCGCCAGCAGGGACGCCAATACGCAAAATTGACCGGATCATTTCCACATCAACACCCCAGCCCCTGAGCGGCAGTCTCAAAAATCCGGTTCCCTTTGTCAGCCAGATAAACAGAATACCGACGCCAAAAGCACGGGACAACGTTGTCGCAAGAGCCAGTCCCATAATACCAAGTCCAAGCTTTATAAAAAAAATATTAAATAAAATGTTCAGTACATTGGCGATCCCTGTGGCGGCCATTGGCGTAACATTGTCCTTAGTAGCTCTCAGACAGCTGGATAAAACCAACGAAAGACATAAGAACACAATGGGAACGACCACGACCATATAATATGGTATGGCATAAACCAAAATGTCCTCACCGGCACCAGAAATTTCAAGAATTGGCCTGTAAAACAATAAGTTCAGCGCCCCGACACTAATACCGATAAAAAGGCTGAGCAAAAAAGATTGCTGGAGTGCCCTGTTCCCCCTTTCAGCATCACTACGGCCAACATATCTACCAATAACTGCCAATGTGCCAACACTGACGGCTGTAAAAAAAGCAATAAAGATATTGACAATCAGGTTCGTTACGCCAACTGCTGCAATGGCATCATCTGAGATCTGTCCTGCAAAAAAGGTATCAACCGTCCCCAAAAGTGTCTGTAGAACAGTCTCCACCATTACCGGCAACGCTAACAAACCAATGACCTTCAGATCGTTTCTATTCATTTTCAAATGAAACATGATGTACCTCCATAACCCCTACGGGAGGTTATGTTCAGTATAGCATCCTTTATGCGGTTTTACAAGCAAATTAAAAACCCCCTTAGGGGGTTAAGTAAAATTATTTTTTCAATTGATACAAATGATTCAACGGTCCGTTTCCCTTTCCAAGATCAAGGCCATCCAATATTGCGCCATACACATAGGCTTTCGCATTTTTAACAGCATCCATCATAGCAACGCCCTGTGCCAGATTTGCGGCAATCGCAGAGGACAACGTACAGCCGGTACCATGCGTGTTGGGATTGTCGACCTTTTCTTCGGGGAGCCAGTAGCCAAAACCCTCATAATAAAACAAGTCATCTGCCCGGTCCTCTAAATGTCCACCTTTTACCAATATTGCACCTTTATAATAGCCAGCAATATCACGGGCAGCGCGGATCATATCATTTTTAGATTTAATGGGAATACCTGACAAAATCTCAGCCTCCGAAATGTTCGGAGTGATCAAATCCGCCAATGGCATGAGTTCGTTAATTAAAACTGACTGGGCTGTCCTGTCAAAAAGTGCGTCACCACTTGTGGCAACCATGACCGGGTCCAGCACAATATTCTTGGGGGCATATTCCTTTAACTTTTTCGCAATGGCATGGATAATCGCTTCTGAAGAAACCATACCTATTTTCACCGCATCTGGCACAATGTCTGTAAAGACTGCATCCATCTGGGCTTCCACCATCTTTTCAGAAATATTTTCTACAGTGAATACACCAGTTGTATTCTGTGCTGTTATGGCCGTAATGACGCTCATACCATAAACACCGTAAACCGTAAAAGTTTTGAGATCTGCCTGTATACCTGCACCTCCGCTGCAATCGGAGCCTGCAATTGTCAATGCCTTAATCATTTGATTTCACCATCTTTTCAGATAATTTTCGAATTTTCTGTGCCGCCGCCCGTGTATCTGGCTGAGCAAACACCGCAGAGATAACCGCGACGCCGTCAACCTTTGAGCCAGAGAGCTCTAAAAGATTTTCTTCACTGATACCACCAATGGCAACCACAGGGATTTTCACACTGCTGCAGATGCTCTTAAGTGTCTCAAAAGAAACCGCTTTGGCATCCGTCTTCGTAGAAGTTGAGAAAACTGCCCCCACACCGAGATAATCCGCGCCTTCCTTCTCTGCTGCCAAAGCCTGTTCCAGTGTCTGCGCAGATACACCCAGAATTTTATTTGGGCCGATCTTCTTACGGGTTTCCGCAACAGCGCCATCGCTTTGCCCAATGTGTACTCCGTCTGCGTCCACCTCTAAAGCAATTTCTATCTCATCATTGATGACATAGGGGATCCCTGCGGCCCTTGCCAGTTCCTTCAGGCTTCGTGCTTCGTGTAGAAAATCCTGATGCGCCATGTCCTTTTCCCTGATCTGAAGAAAGGTAGCACCGCCATCTATCGCAGCACAAACCTCTTCCTCAAGGGTACTTTCGCCAAGCCAGGAACGGTCTGTAACGATATAGAGCAGCATATCTTCTTTTTTCACATTGTTTTTCATAATTCTCCTAATTTGACAGTCAAATTTCAACTTTCACTTTTCCTGTTTATTTTATACCCGATTGAAATATTTTATAACATTATTTTAGCTTTTTCACCTCATGGAATCAAGGTAATTTTTGCATAAGTTTCAATGGTTTTTCCTGTCATCGTACTGATATTATCAATGATAAAAGTCCTTAGACTTCCTGTCCCCAGCTGATTATTTGTAACCTGACGTGAAGCCAGCTCACCGGCAATTCCCATGCTGGCCACCGCGCATACCACCGCTTCCAAAGCCTTCTCAGGATTGGCTGCCACATAGGCTGCCGTCATGGCACTGAGCATGCAGCCCGTACCAGTAATCTTAGACATATCGTGATGTCCGTTTTTGACCACATAAGCTTTCCCAGCATCTGCAATAAGGTCCATTGCTCCTGTGACCGCAATGACCGCACCTGCTCTTTCAGCCAGCTCTTTAGCTAAAGTGACGGTAGTGTCCAGTGTCTCATCAGTCACTTCATCATTAACATCGGCATCTACCCCCTTTGTGGTACCTGCTCCAGCATAAACCGTCTTAATTTCAGAGATATTACCACGGATAACAGCAAACTTCACTTCTTTCAATAGCTGATAAGTTGTTTCTGTTCTGAACTTTGAAGCGCCGGCCCCCACAGGGTCCAGTATCACAGGATGCCCCAGTTCATTGGCTTTTTTCCCCGCGGCAATCATAGATTCTACAGTCCGGCTGTTCAGTGTCCCGATATTGAGTACCAAAGCACTGCAAATGGTGGTAATCTCCTCTACCTCTTCAATATCATCTGCCATGATCGGGGATGACCCCATGGCCAAAAGTATATTTGCACAGTCATTGACTGTGACATAATTGGTAATATTATGAACCAGTTGTGGCTTTATCTGGGTGTTTTCAAAAATATCGACAAAATTTTTGTTTAATTGGATCATCTTTTCTCCTTTAAAGTGAAAGCGCAGGTGACTGCCGGCCTTTTAAGCCGCACCATTCACCTGCGCACCTGGTTTATTTATCAGAAGGACACTCCTTTGTGTCTTCCATAATGTCCACATGCTCTCCGTTTAAAACCTTGTTCATGTTTCTAACTGAGCACATCTTTCCGCACATGGTACAGGTATCCTGGTTCTCTGGGGTCGACTCCGCGCGGTAACGCTTTGCTTTTTCGGGATCAATGGCAAGGCCAAACATTTTTTCCCAGTCCAGCTCGCGTCTGGCAACTCCCATCTGATAATCCCAATCAGCCGCCCCTGGCAGTCCTTTGGCAATATCCGCTGCGTGGGCTGCAATTTTTGACGCGATAATACCCTCCTTAACGTCATCGACATCCGGTAGTCTCAAATGCTCAGCTGGTGTGACATAGCACAGGAAGGACGCCCCGTAGGTCGCCGCGATAGCACCGCCAATGGCCGAAGTAATATGGTCATAGCCTGGCGCGATGTCCGTTACGAGTGGGCCAAGCACATAGAAGGGGGCGCCTTTGCAGATTGTCTGCTGAATTTCCATATTAGCCTGAATCTGGTTAAGCGGCATATGACCAGGCCCTTCAACAATGATCTGGACATTCTTATCCCATGCACGCTGTGTCAGTTCTCCAAGAACCACCAGCTCAGAAATCTGTGAAATATCACCGGCATCCGCAATACATCCAGGTCTGCAGGCGTCACCAAGGCTAATGGTAACATCATACTCCTGACAGATTTCCAGAATCTCATCATAAAACTCAAAGAATGGGTTTTCATTGCCGGTCATTTCCATCCATGCAAAAATAAGCGAACCTCCGCGGGATACAATATTCATCAAACGTCCGTTATTCTTGAAGCGGTCTGCAGTTGAACGGTTGATCCCACAATGCAGCGTCAGAAAATCAACACCATCCTCTGCATGCATGCGCACAACATCGATCCACTCCTGAGAAGTAATCTCCTGAAGCGGCTTATTGTAATAAACCACAGCATCGTAGATTGGTACAGTGCCGAGCATGGCCGGGCAGCTCTCTGTCAGTTTGCGTCTGAATTTGCGTGTATCTCCAAAAGAGCTCAGGTCCATGATGGCTTCTGCGCCCATGTCAACAGCACGCTTCACCTTTTCCATTTCTACATCCAGGTTCAAACAGTCTCTGGATGTTCCAAGATTGACGTTGATCTTTGTCTTCAACGCACTGCCGACCCCATAGGGTGTCAGGCAACGGTGATTCTTGTTGGCAGGTATAGCAACCTGCCCTTTTGCCACCAGGCCCATTAAATTACTTAAAGGCATATTTTCATATTCCGCGACGCGCTTCATCGCTTCCGTTTCAATGCCACGGCGCGCGGCATCCATTTGAGTTGTGAACAGCTCCATATTTTCTCCTTAACTTTTTCAGTTTTTCAACAAAAAAAGCGCACCCACGGGTACGCGCTTAGCTCAACTTGTCCTCCCTACGACGGCGTTACACCGCATCAGGTAAAACGGGTTTAGGATTCAATCCAATCTCAGCAAAAGCTCCCCGGGCATCAACTCATTTGTCTTTCTAATTCTATCCTAAGTGCACCAAAATAACAAGAAGTTTCTTCATATTTACCAAAACATTTCAATTAAACCTAAGATAACCAATAATACACCAGAAACGGCCGGCGCATAATCCCCCAAAAGAGGGCCGACCACCTGTCCTCCAAGCCGGAAGCCAGACCATAAAGCAACAAGGCTTATAATAAACGTACACACAGCAGTCAGGCCAATACTGACGCCTGTGATACTGGCGGCTATCCCTGTTCCCAGATTATTAAAGGTCAGACCAAGGGCAACTGTTACAATTTCACGGTAGCGAATATGGTCCTTATCCTGAACCGATGCATCCATCACATCTGCCATTTCACCTGTATTTTTCATAGCGTAGCTGCCTGATTTTTTCTCCTTTAAAAGCTTGATGATTCCCTGTATGGCAAAATAAACACCCAGCAGTATAATAATCCCAGCGCCAAGATCATTTCCTATCCTGTCTGGAATATAACCAGACAGCCACTTGCCAAAGAGCATGGCGATGACCGTTCCTGTTGTTGTAATAACAGCCACAGTCAGGTTCGAAACCGCGTTAAGATGAATTTTTTTAATTCCGAAGGCCAGACCAACCACAATGTTATCAAGATTGGACGAAAGGCTGAATAGCAAAGCGGATACAATGAAAATAAGCATTTTACCATGCTCCCTGTTTATTTTATACGTTCTTTTTTATATTATACCTTTTTATCCATGTGAATTATCGCTGTCCTCTGGTAAATTTTATCAAAAAACAAAGATACCTGGCACCCCCTTGCACCAGGTATCTAACTCCCCTTCATTTTCCCCATTAAGAAAACGTTCATCCAGATATCATTTTCGAAGATGGTATCCCCCTTGATTCCACCTTATATCTTACGTTTCAAAAACGTTTTCATTAACTGTCAATAATGATAACATTTCCATCAGTAATTGTCAAGTTATTTTATTAACAAATCGGCTACAGAAACCCTAAACCCAATTAAATGCAGAGAGAGGCGCCACATTTTCGCAGCACCTCCCTGTTTTACTCTTTGGTGTTTATCCCAGAATTTCTCGAATTTTCAAAAGTATCCGTTTCCGCATTTTCTTCCAACTGTTTCTTCTTGAGCTTTGGCATAAAACGTTTGACAAAGGTCCCTTTTCCACGGCCCTTAATGTAAAACAAACCAAAAACCGAGAAGACCACTGCGCCGATAAAATTAACGAATAAATCGGACATTGTATCCACCAGTCCAATATCAATATAACCGCCATAGTTCCAGGTCTGCCCATTAACCACAATACTCTCGATTGGGATGGTTACCGCAACATTTTTGCCTTCAGGGTTAAATATAACCGAGCTGATACTGTGAATGATCGTATCTTTTTGCATATCGGTTTGGAAAAACCAATCAGCTCCAAACTCAAAAAACTCCCAAAGCACACCAATGGTCATTGAAAAACAAAATGCAAAAACAGCTACAAAAACCGGTGAAAGGCTCATGCTGAAATTTTCATTTTGATTTAAAATATCAATCAATGAAAAGCCAATGGCCGCCATTAAAAAACCGTTTATGGTGTGCAGCATCGCATCCCAATGGTCAAAAATCAGATAATATTCCTGAATCTCACCTAAAATTTCTGCTGAAAAAATAAATAATATAATAATAATTTCAAGAGTTGTTGGCATTTCAATGTGAAGCTGCTTGTCCACAAAGCTTGGAATCATAAATAAAATCAATGTCAGCACACATAGAAAAACGTTGTTCCAGTTTTGATTCCAGATCTGTGCGATCATAACTGCAACAACTAAGACACGAAGCAGTATATACAAAAAAACCTTGCCACGGCTTTTTCCTGCTGATTCACCTGTATTCTTTTCTCTCTTTTCCTTTTTCAAAAACTATCTCCCTTCTAAAAATTTTCACTGCTTTTCTGAACCATTATAACACACATGCAGAAAAATCGTTTTTTATTTAAGAATTTTGGGTAATTGTTATTACATCTTATGTAAAATGAAGGAGTAGCTAAAATGAAAAATAAATGTTTAAAAATAAGCTTTACTGTGATTCTCTCCATTCTGCTGTTGAGCAGCTTCAGCCCAATTTTGGCTGAAACACCAGCCGGAGACCCTGCTCTCAACGAGGGGGCGGTTGGCAGTCCTCTCACCTTAACCTCCAGCGTCCCACAGGACGGCGCCACAAATGTACAGCCCTTCACGGAAATTTCCGTATCCTTTAACCAGAATGTGGTCAACACAGCCGTAAGGGCGACAAACGAGAAGGCTGTAAGCCTTTGGAGTAAGGGCAAACAGGTGGATGCCGACATTGTCTTATCCGATGATCTGATTGATCCTGAAGACTGGGGGACCATCCGCATTAATCCAAAGAATAATTTGAAAAGCAATCAAGAATACATCATAAAAGTGGATAAAATCTTGACTTCAACAACAGGAGAACACTTGCAGGCCCCTGTGGAAATTCATTTTACCACTGTAAAATCCGCTTCTTCCATTACCGGAACTTCAATTGCAGTGGTTGCTGCCATTGTCATCATCGCCGCTATTATTATTGGTATTCTCTACAAAAGGCGCAAACGTTAATTTAAAAAGACGCATCCGATAATGGATGCGTCTTTTATTATGCCTTATTTTTCGCTGCCTCCACAAAGGCTTTAAATAAATCATATTCGTATGAACGCTTAGGCCACAGAAACTCAGGATGCCACTGGATTGCCAGACCATAAGTCATATCTGGTATCTCAACAGCTTCCACCAGTCCATCCTTTGCGCGCGCTGTCGCCTCCAGTTCTGGGGAAAGCTCCGCGATTCCCTGGTGGTGCATACTGTTGACACGAATTGTTTTTTCACCGATAATTTCAAACAGCTTACTGCCTTCTTTAATCTCAATATCGTGCACCGGAAAAACAAACTCTGTTTTCTGGGAATGCTGTACAGGATCTGGATCCTTTTTTTGTGCGATCAGATCCTGATAAAGCGTACCGCCCAGAGCCACATTAAAAAACTGAAGGCCGCGGCAGACACCAAAAAGGGCTTTGTCCTGTTTCCGGACTTCATCAAACAAAATCACTTCCATATAATCCCGTTCCGGCGAAACCTCATTGCAATATTCGGTCATTTCCTGATTGTAGAGCGCCGGGTCCACATCCTGTCCGCCAGTAAATAAAAAGCCGTCAAACTCATTTACCAACGCACGTATATCCGCTTCATTTTTTAAGAGCGGCAAAAGAAAAGGCATGCCGGAGACCTCCAGAATACCATTTAAATATCCCGGAAAAATCCAGATGCTGTTCCATTTACTTGCCTGTTTTGTATCATAAAGGGGCAGTACCCCTATTTTAGGTTTTCTTTCCATTCTGTTTTCCTCCAACAAAATATAAAAAAAGTATTTCCTCAAGCTTTTGCCATTGAAATACTTTAAAATAATATTACCCCAAATTCTTTGAAATAACAAGCCTTTTCTTTATCAGTCAATCCCAAAATCGGCCATGCGCTTGTCCAGTTCGGCCATGGCATCGTCATCCAGATCATAACGATCCAGCAGGTTCAAAAGATCCTCGCATTTTTCACGGATAGCTCCTGCGGTGGCTTCATCGCCCTCTTCCTTGAAAACCTTGCTGTCCTCTTTTAACAGGTCCACAAGTGTCAGCACCTTTTTAGGTTCGACCTCCCCAAAATTTCCCAAAAGATCAAAGACAGTTTCTGATGGCAGGCTGAGAATCATATCAAGCGACATGCCCAGAAGGCTTTGATACTGATCATTGGCCAGTGAGTGACACTCTGCATATTCCTTTTTTGACCGCTTGAAAATTATTTCGCTGACTGCCCGGCACATTGCTCCGATCATTTCCATCAAATAGTCATTTTTCAGCATGGTTTTCTCCTGTCTGTTTATACCTGAAAAAATCCCGGCGAACCGGGACCTTTTTTATTCGGTTGTTGTATCCTCTACTACCTGGACCTCACCGTTTTCCATGTCAACGGTTATACTGACAAACTGCGTTTCATTCTTTTCGTCACCGGCTGTCAAAATCTCATCGGCGTTCACATCATCCATTTTCCAGGTAATTTTAAAAATATTTCCTATCGTTTCAGAGCTGGAAGTCATGTTCTTCGTGTTCTGACGAAGAAACTCCTGTCCTATATGCTCTATAAACTTTCTTGTCGCAATTTTCTCTGCTGCGTAAGCATCCATCCTTTTTCCACCTCATTCTATATCATTCAATACATTTATAGACTTATTTTACCACTTTAGCCGTTCTTTATCAATAAAAAGACTGGCATCTCTCCAAAAATATTTATCTACAAGCACCTCAAATACGTTTCAGATAAATAAAATTATTGATTTTTATCCTTTTTGCCTTTATTGGTTTTATAACAAATAAATTTTTGATTTATCCCTTGACTTGCCCGGTCCATTTCGCTATACTATGATTCGATTCTAGTTCAACGGATCTTGATGTTCAATAACGGAGAGGTCTGACCGACCTTCACTTGATATAGCTTTTGTTCAGGGCATAAAACTACATTCAAGTGAAGCGCCGTTTTCTTTCAGCCAGCTTCTGGATTTTTCTTTTTGCTCAAAACTGGCATCTCTTATCTGTAAAACAGCTTTATGAATGCTTTCTAAAAAAGCGTCATCATTATCTGAAATAAACAACCCAAATTTTATACAATAAACCTTAATCTGGTTCATATCCAAAGACAGAAGCGCAGTGTTTCTTTCCTTTTCCGAGTGTTCAAGCGACTGTAAATAATTCATTTTTAAACTCCTTTTCCATTTTTTCACTTTATTTCTTAAGCATATACCCATGCATTACCGCCAGATTCACTTTTTTAAAAAGCATCGCAGAGATTAAAAATAAAGGATTGCCAAAACATCTTCATTGTGTTATTATATGAGAGCTGAAATCTTAAGCTGAAGTGGCACAGATGGTAGCGCAATTGATTCGTAATCAATAGGTCAGGGGTTCGATTCCCCTCTTCAGCTCCATTAAAAAACAGGGCGGGTTTACCAGACTGGTAGATCCGCTTTTTTAGTGGTTGTGCTGTTTATTATCCCGACAGGTCTACAATCTTTTTACTGCCTGTCTGAAAGCCTTATAAACAGCCGTCTTCTCTCCATCGTAAATGTTTAAATAATATCCTTAAAAATCATTGCACAATATATAAACCTGTGCTATGATGGGGCTAATCAATACAAAGAGTAGACAAGGTGCGTAAAGTGTTAAAGGATGGGAAGTTGCCTTTAAACGAAAATAGGTCATTGCGGTACCTTGTCGCTTCCGCTTGTACAAATCAACAACCCTGTCCGCAGGGAGCCTGGCTGTCCTACAGATGCAGGCAAGTCTTATCCTCCGGGATACAATAGTTGTAGGCGTGCGGAAGCATTACTTTCAGAAATTGAAGGAGGTTCTCATGAAAAGTAATGCTTTATCCCGTGGCACCACCCGTACGAAACTGGTCGTCAATTGTGGTTTGCTCATTGCCATCAGTATTGTGCTGAAAATTTTATTCGAGATGTATATTCCGCTGGGTGGTTTTCCATCCCTCAGAATCAATCTGACATCTCTCCCAATTATGCTTTCTGGCATTTTATTGGGGCCACTCGCCGGTTTTATCGTTGGCTTTATTTCCGATTTGCTGTGCTTTTTCATTAAGCCCGGCGGTCCATTTTTTCTCGGTTTCACGGTTGCCAGCGGCCTGACAGGGCTGATTCCTGGTCTTTTGTGGATGCTGTTAAGAAAAAAGGAAATTAAGCATCTGGAATGGTTTAATCTTGGTTTTATCGTGTTGTCTGTTGGTGTTTTAGTATTAACCGGATTGTTCAGCTTTGAAAATGGCACAATCTACTATGCCGGTGAACCGCTAAATCCATTTGTTTTAGTGTTATTTATTGCTCTAATGGTCGGCTTTGTGATCTTCCCCATCATCACGGTCAGGCGTTCCGAGGTGCTCGGCGAATATCGAAGCGACTATATTCTGTTCATCGTCAGTGTGACCCAACTGATAACTTCCATTATTTTGAACACCTGGTTTTTAACCATTCTGTATGGTCAGGCAGTATCTGTGCTTTTACCCGCACGGATTATTACCAATATTTTCCTAATACCACTTTACACAATCGCTTTGGTGGGATTACTGAAGGTATTGCCAAAATTTGTAAAAAAATAGGTTTCAGGAGCTGTGTAAAAACAGCTCTTTTTATATTTCTAAATCTTATCATTGAAAACCTATTGCAATAGTGGTAAGATAGACACAATTAATGATAAACAGAGTAGATAAGACGCGTGAAGTGTTAAAGGATGGGAAGTTGCCTTTAAACGAAAATAGGTCATTGCGGTGTCTTATCGCTTCCGCTGTGCCCTACGATGGGGATTGTAGGTTGCGGAAGCACTGCTCTTTTTACCGGGCAGTGCTTTTTGTGTTTATTTTTAATAATCTTATAGCGTTCAATATTGGAGGAATACAAATGAACAAAGAAAAAATTATGGAAGCTGTTACCATGCTGATTGAAGCCATCGGCGAAGATCCCCAGCGTGAGGGCCTTGTAGACACACCCGACCGCATTGCGAGAATGTATGAAGAAATCTTTGCCGGTATCGGGCAGACGGCCGAAGAACACCTGTCAAAATCCTTTACCATTGAGTCCAATGATCTTGTCATTGAGCGGGACATCCCGTTTTATTCCATGTGTGAACATCATTTTCTGCCCTTCTACGGAAAAGCACATATTGCCTATGTACCAAACGGAAAGGTTGCCGGCCTCTCTAAACTGGTAAGGACTGTGGATGTTTACGCAAGGAAACCCCAGCTTCAGGAAAAGCTGACCTCAGAAATCGGCAGCGCCATCATGGAATATCTGGACGCCCAAGGCGTAATGGTCATCATTGAGGCCGAGCACCTCTGCATGAACATGCGCGGTGTCAAGCGACCCGGCACAAAAACCATCACTGCTATGAGCGATGGTATCTTAAAGACAGATGCCAGCCTTAAAAATGACGTCTATAATCTTTTAGGAATAAGAGCATGAGCTCAAAACTCACCCAGACCAACCGGCTGTTAAATCTTCCGGAATACCAGGATTATTTACACCGAATCGAGACCCATGAAAGAGATCGCCGTCTCTGCCGCCATAACCTGGCCCACTTTTTGGACGTTGCCAGAATCGCGGCCATCCTTGCAGATGAAGAAGGGCTGAGTCTGAACCGTGATCTCATTTATACTACCGCACTGCTACATGATATCGGACGTTTTATCCAATATGAAAACGGCACACCCCATGAGCAGGCTTCTCACGATCTGGCCATCGGACTTCTCAGACATCTGGATTTTTCACCAGAAGATCAGTCTGTTATTCTGGACGCGATCCTTTCCCACCGCACTGCCGGCAGCCGGGGCTTTAACGCTGTTTTTTATCAGGCTGATAAGAAATCGCGGGCCTGTTATGGCTGTGCTGCCCAGGCAGAGTGTAACTGGAACAATGAAAAGAAAAATTCAGAAATCACTTATTAATCTCAAGGAGACAAAATGAAAATTGGCAATAAAGATTTTGATTTAGAGAACCAAGTATATATAATGGGGATTTTAAACATTACACCTGATTCTTTTTCAGACGGCGGACGTTTTGATTCTCAGGATGAGGCTCTGCGCCATGCCGAGGAAATGATTGAAGCCGGTGCCGATATAATCGACATTGGCGGTGAATCCACAAGACCTTCCCACACCCCCCTTGGCGAAGAAAATGAATTAAAACGCGTCATTCCTATGATCGAAGTCATCAGGAAACACTTTGACATTCCCATATCAATCGACACTTACAAAGCAAAAGTCGGTGAAGCCGCTATTGAAGCTGGCGCAGACCTCATCAATGACGTCTGGGGCTTTAAACGGGAACCACGTCTGGCTGAAGTAGCGGCAAAGCACCAGGTTCCCTGCTGTCTGATGCACAACCGTACAAATATGGACTACACAGATCTGATGGCTGATATACTCAGTGATCTTCAGGAATCCATCGCCATTGCCCTGGATGCCGGTGTCTCAAAAGATGCCATCATACTGGATCCCGGAATTGGTTTTGCCAAAACCAGCGACGACAATCTGACCGTCATGCACCATCTGGAAACGCTTCAAAAGCTGGGCTATCCTGTACTTCTCGGCACTTCACGAAAGAGCTTTATCGGCAATACCCTTAATCTGCCGGTGGATGAACGTCTGGAAGGAACCATGGCCACCACTGTTGTTGGAGTGATGAAGGGATGCTCCATTATTCGTGTGCACGACGTCCTTGAAAACAGACGCGCTGCTTTGATGACCGCAGCCATCATGAGAGGGTAATCATGGACAAGCTTTATATTAAAGACCTGGAGGTTTTTGCCAACCATGGTGTCTTTGAAGAAGAAAAAAGACTGGGGCAAAAATTCGTTATCTCTGTCGCTCTGGATCTGGATATGCATGCCGCCGCAGTAACCGGCGATCTGTCCAAATCTGTAAACTATGGTGAGCTCTGCGCGGAAATCGAAACGGAATTTCAACGGGAAAGCTACGACCTCATCGAAACTGCTGGTGAAAAACTGACAGATTATATTTTAAGCCGCTATAATCAGATAAAGGGCGTAAGCGTTCTGGTAAAAAAGCCATGGGCGCCGATTCATAAACCCCTTGACTACGCTGCCATCGAAATCAACCGAAGCTGGCACCGTGCTTTCATTGCCTTTGGCTCAAACCTCGGTGACCGTGAAAAGAATATTCAAACCGCCATTGATTCGCTATCCGCCCGAAGCGATATCCGCCTGCTTAATCAATCCAGCATCATCGAAACTGAGCCATGGGGATATGCCGAACAGGACACCTTTTTAAATGGCGTGATGGAAATAGAAACCACCCTGTCCCCCGCTGATCTGATGACCCTGCTGCTGGACACTGAAAAACTTCTGAAACGCGAACGCGTGATTCATTGGGGACCGCGCACACTGGATCTCGACATCCTGTTTTATGACAGACTGGTATATGACCACCCGCACATTACCCTTCCACACCCCAGAGTGCAGGACCGGCTTTTTGTCCTGGAGCCCATGGTGGAAATCGCTCCCTGGTACATTCATCCTGTGCTTGGTAAAAGCATGACTGAGCTTGTGGAGCAATTAAAAAAGTCTGAAGTATAGGAATCTTATGCGCTTTTTCAATCCCGCTGCGGACAAAAATGTTCCCGGTAAAAACAGTCCTTTTTTCCTGTTTTTACCGGGATTTTTATTAAAATTTCATTAATTCAAAAGTTTTGTATTGTTAAAATGACCCAACAAGAGTATACTAGTAAGTGAAATAAATCAAACAAATTTAAACGAGCTACGACTCAGGAGGTTTGAAATGGGATTAGTAACTTCTACTGAAATGTTTAAGAAAGCATATGAAGGCAAGTACGCGGTAGGCGCTTTTAATGTAAACGATATGGAGATCATCCAGGGGATCGTTGAAGCAGCGCAGGAAGAGCAGGCCCCTTTGATTTTACAGGTATCCGCCGGTGCCCGAAAATACGCCAATCCAGTTTATCTAAAAAAGCTGGTTGAAGCAGCGGTTGAAACCACAGATCTGGACATCTGCCTGCATCTGGACCACGGCGCAGATTTTGAAATCTGTAAATCCTGTGTTGATGGAGGCTTTACCTCTGTCATGATCGACGGCTCTAAATATCCCTTTGAAGAAAATATCGCATTGACTAAAAAAGTAGCCGCCTATGCCCATGATCACGGTGTAGTCGTGGAAGCCGAGCTTGGAAAACTGGCAGGCATTGAAGATGCCGTAAATGTAGGTGACCATGAAGCCTCCTTTACTGATCCGGATGAAGCTGTCGAGTTTGTCGAAAGAACAGGATGTGATTCCTTAGCCATTACCATTGGCACCAGCCATGGTGCTTTTAAATTCAAAGGCACTCCAAAGCTGGATTTTCCAAGACTGGAAAAAATCTCCGGCCTGCTGCCAGGCTATCCGTTGGTACTCCACGGATCTTCCAGTGTTCCCAAAGAATTTGTCGATTTGTGTAACCAGTACGGCGGCGCCATTCCAGGCGCACAGGGTGTCCCAGAAGATATGCTGCGTGAAGCTGCCAAATGGGGCGTCTGCAAGATCAATATCGACACAGACCTAAGACTGGCCATGACTGCCTCTATCCGTAAAGTCTTTGTAGAACAGCCGCAGGTCTTTGACCCAAGAGAGTACCTTGGACCAGGCCGCACCGCCATTAAAGCCATGGTTGCCCATAAGCTGAAGGATGTCCTGGGCTGCGCAGGCAAGCTTTAAACAAAACTGAATATCCATCCGGAATGCGCGGCATTCCGGATTTTTTTATGGTATAATCATTCTATAATCTATAAAAAATAAGGAAGTTTAATGAAACAATATACCATTGATGAAAACTCAGGAAACCAGCGTCTTGACCGATACCTGTCCAAGCTCATGCCCCTGGCGGACAGAAATTTTTTGCAAAAGATGCTGCGCAAAAAAAGAATCAAGCTTAACGGCGTCCGGGCCGAGCCCAAAGACATGATCCATAGCGGTGACACCGTCCAGGTCTATTTTTCCGAAGAAACCATCGCAGGCTTTCAGGAAAAAAAAGTACAGCGGCATTTTGACCTGACACCGGAAATCAAAAAAATATTTGAACCTCCAGTCTATGAGGATGACCATCTGCTGGTCGTCAACAAGCCCGCCGGCCTTTTAAGCCAGGCAGATTCCTCCGGCGATATTTCATTGATCGACGCGGCGCGGACCTACCTGAAAAAAAATGCGACTGATACTAAAGCTTTTGAAGTCGTCATTTCCAACCGGCTGGACCGAAATACCAGCGGTATTATCCTCATGCCAAAGGACTACCCAACCCTACAGACCGTGAATGCTGCTATCCGGGAGCGTCAGGCTTTAAAAGAATATCATACTATTGTGTTGGGTGTACTAAAAAAGCCCGGTACTCTTACCGGCTTTTTAACCAAGGACACCATTGAAAACAAATCAGCAATCCAGAGTCAGTCTGAGAAAGGAGCCAAGGAGGTTCGTCTGGACTACTGTCCTCTTATGGATAATGGCAAGTTCACACTTCTGGAAATAACCCTTCACACCGGGCGTTCACACCAGATTCGCTCACAGCTTGCCGACTACGGCTTTCCCATCATCGGCGACTACAAGTATGGCGACGCTTCCATCAACCGGCATTTTAGCCAGAAATACGGCTTAAAGCACCATCTGCTGCACAGCCGCCACTATGCCATAAAAGACCTGGAATATGACTTCACAGCCCCTTATCCATTGCTCTTTAAGCAGCTTTTAAAGGAATTAAATCTGGATAGGGAGGCACTTTAATATGGGATACTGGCACAGCCGCGGCCTGCGCGGCAGTTATCTTGAGGAATGCATTAACCAGACTAACAAAATTTATCTTGAGCAGGGGCTGGCCGTTGTCCAAAAACTTCCAACCGCCATTAAGCCCATAGAGCTGGACCCGGGCAAAGGAACTATTAAGCTGGCTTATTTTGAAGAAAAGAGCACCGTCGACTATATGGGCAATGTCCAGGGTATTCCCATCTGTTTTGACGCCAAGGAAACCAACCAGAAACGGCTCCCTATCGCCAATATTCACGAGCATCAGATCGAGTTCATGGACGCCTTTAACCGGCAGGAGGGCTTGTCTTTTCTCATCGTTTGGTTTAAACTATTTGATGAACACTACTTATTGCCCTATGAGACTTTAAAGGCTTACTGGGACGCATCCAAAAAGGATGGCCGCAAGTCCATTCCCTATGCCGCCTTCGATAAAAAATATCAGATTCATCCCTGCGGCAATATGTTGGTGCATTATCTTGAGACGCTTAACGTCTATTTAAATGATAAAGGAGAAACATCATGAAAAAAATCGCAAGCTTTACCGTTAACCATATTGATTTATTGCGTGGAATCTATGTTTCACGTAAAGATTATTGTGGCGATGGTTGCATCACCACTTTTGACATCCGCATGAAGGAGCCAAACCGCGAGCCGGTTATCAATACCGCTGAGCTTCACACCATCGAACATCTCGGCGCTACTTATCTGCGCAATGACCCTGAACTCAGTGAAAAAATCGTCTATTTTGGGCCCATGGGCTGCCGCACCGGCTATTACCTGCTGATGAAAGGTGACCTGACCTCAAATGACGTGGTGCCTCTGGTAACAGACCTCTTTAAGTTTATGGCTGATTTTGAGGGGGATGTCCCCGGCGCTGCCCCGAGAGACTGCGGTAATTATCTTGATATGAATCTGGGTATGGCAAAGTATGAATCTAAAAAATTTCTTGATGAAGTTTTAATGAATCTGACTGACGACAATCTGATTTACCCCGAATAAACTTATGCTTCTGCGGGCTTCCGACTACATCGGCAGCCCGTTTTTTAGTTGTTCCTTGACAAAAAGAATCTTTGGATTAATATACTTAGTAAGCTAAATATATTGTTTAAAGTTATATTTCGGGATGTATTAGGCAAATGCAGGAAGATAATTTTTATTATACAGAATTTTTTAATCCCCAACAGGCAAAAGGTTCTGCTGAACCTTGAAACCTCTGAATATTGTGTAACCTATACCCAGTCTATGGTAATTCTTTTTCTTTTTGAGACGCAAAAATTTTATGGTAACAACCAAGGTAACCCACAGAAAAATTCTTGTTCTGGCAATCGTCATCGCCGGCGCTTTTATTATGGGTACAGCTTGACTGGCGGCGCGCCAAACTTTGGAGCGTTGATCATCGGCCAGATTTTTCAGCTCATCGGTGAGGTGGCCAAGGTGCTCGCGAGCAAAAAAATCAAAAAAGTGCCGGTTGTCACCGCCAAAGGAGTATTGGCATGCGTCGTGTGGCGTTTCACTATTATGCGTTATATCTTCAAACTGTTTTTCAGTGGCATAGATAAATGAAAATTTTCATTAAAGTGTGCCAAAAAAAGTAAAATTTTGTTCTTAAATTAAAAAATATTGCGACCAACTAAAAACTGTGCTATAGTAAATTCATACTAGCAGATCGGCTGTCCGAGAGGCTTCGTGCCAATCCTAAGCAAGGCTGCCAGTTTTACAAAAGTATCGTGCTGAAGGTAAGGGATTTCCCAAACCGCGAAGGCGGGCAAATAACCACGGGTTGCCAATGTGTTCATTTTTAATGAAATTGGGCAAGCCTTATTTTGTTATGATCGCTCCCTGAGCCTTTTTCGGCACAGGGAGCTTTTTGCATTTTGATACTTTTACATTACTAAGAAAGGAAGATGCTATGGAAACACGAATCGCATTAATTGGAATTATTGTTGAAACCCCCGATTCGGTAGAAAGCCTCAACGCCATTTTACATGACTACTCCGAATTTATAATCGGCAGAATGGGCATTCCCTACAAACAACGTAATGTGTCCGTCATCAGTGTCATTGTCGATGCCCCCACGGATGTGATCAGCGCATTATCCGGGAAGCTGGGCATGCTGCCAAATGTTAATGCCAAAACCGTTTATTCAAAATTGCCATCACAGTAAACAATGAAAGAACTAATCTGTAAGCTGGAACAAAATGAGTCGCTGGAAAAGGACGAATGGATTCAACTGATTACCGAACAGACACCGGAGCTCTCGGCCTTTCTCTTTGAGAAGGCCCGTAGCCAGGCTCAAAAATATTATGGCAACCGGATTTACACCCGAGGACTCATTGAATTCTCTAACTACTGTAAAAACGACTGTTACTACTGCGGTATCCGCAGAGGTAATGGCTGTGTAAAACGCTACCGGCTTTCCGAGGATGACATCATGGACTGCTGTGCCACTGGCTACAAACTGGGTTTCAGAACTTTCGTTCTCCAGGGCGGTGAGGACCCCTGGTTTAACGATGATCGGATGTGCCGCGTCGTCGGACGTATCCGCCACACCTATCCTGACTGCGCCATTACCCTGTCATTGGGCGAACGCAGCGCCGAATCCTATAAACGCCTTTACGCTGCCGGTGCGAACCGTTATCTTTTAAGGCATGAAACAGCAAATTTTTCACATTATCATACTCTGCATCCCAAAGCGCTTTCTCCCGAAAGACGCCAGAGATGTCTGTATAATCTTAAATCCATCGGCTATCAGGTAGGCACAGGCATGATGGTCGGTTCACCCGGACAGACGGCTGAGCATCTGGCCGAGGATCTTTTATTCATGAAAGCACTGGAACCATTCATGGTGGGCATAGGGCCTTTTATTCCCCAAAAGGATACCCCTTTTGGCAAAAAAAGGGCAGGTACTCTGGAGCAAACCCTTTTCTTAATTGGTCTGATCCGCCTCATGCTGCCAAATGCCCTGATACCGGCAACTACTGCCCTGGGAACCATTGACCCCAGCGGCCGTGAAAAAGGTGTGCTGGCAGGTGCCAATGTGGTCATGCCAAATCTGTCACCCCTTACAGTACGAAAAAAATATGCCCTGTATGACAACAAAATCTGTACCGGAGACGAGGCGGCCGAGTGCCGTTCCTGCCTTCAGAAGCGTATGCGCCGGATCGGCTATAATCTGGCTGTAGACCGCGGTGACGCGGTCAAAAAATAAGTTTAGCTAAGGAAGTATCAAAATGTACAATAAGGAATCATCAACCGCAACTGAATTCATCAACCACAAAGAAATTTTAGAAACTCTTGAATACGCAGAGGCCAACAAAAATAACAGAGAGCTCATCGACAGCCTTATTGAGCGCGCAAAAGACTGCAAAGGCCTGACCCATCGGGAAGCTGCTGTGCTGCTGGAATGTGAGCTTGAGGATGAAAATGAAAAAATGTATTCCCTCGCCAAGAAAATTAAACAGAAATTTTATGGCAACCGGATCGTCATGTTTGCCCCGCTCTACCTGTCAAACTACTGTATCAATGGCTGTGTCTATTGCCCTTATCACCGTCAGAACAAGCATATCCGGCGAAAAAAACTGACCCAGGAAGAAATACGCGATGAGGTAATTGCCCTCCAGGATATGGGACATAAGCGTCTGGCTCTGGAAACCGGCGAAGATCCAGCCAACAATCCCATTGAGTATGTGCTGGAGAGCATCAAGACTATTTACGGCATCAAACATAAAAACGGCGCCATCCGCCGTGTCAATGTCAACATTGCTGCCACCACAGTAGAAAACTATAAAAAGCTTAAAGATGCCGGTATTGGCACTTATATTTTATTCCAGGAAACCTACCATAAAGAAAACTATGAAAAACTGCATCCTACAGGGCCTAAGCATGACTACGCTTACCATACTGAAGCCATGGACCGCGCCATGGATGGCGGTATTGATGATGTGGGCATCGGCGTTCTATTCGGGCTCAATATGTACCGTTACGACTTCATAGGGCTTTTAATGCACGCCGAACACCTGGAAGCCGCAAAGGGCGTCGGGCCGCACACCATCTCTGTACCGCGTATCCGCTCTGCGGACGATATTAACCCCGATTCCTTCTCCGATGCCATCTCTGATGAAATCTTCCAGAAAATCGTCGCGGTTCTCCGCATTGCTGTGCCTTACACAGGGATGATCATCTCAACCCGGGAATCCCAGAAAACCCGTGAAAAGGTTCTGGATCTGGGTATTTCCCAAATCAGCGGAGGCTCCAGCACCTCTGTCGGCGGCTATGTCGAGCCCGAAAAGAAAGAGGATAACTCTGCCCAGTTTGATGTCAGTGATACTCGCACCCTTGATGAAGTAGTCAACTGGCTGTTACAGCTTGGATATATTCCAAGCTTCTGCACGGCCTGTTACCGCGAGGGACGTACTGGCGACCGGTTTATGAGTCTGGTAAAGGCTGGACAGATTGCCAACTGCTGTCAGCCCAACGCACTGATCACACTGAAAGAATACCTTGAGGACTACGCCAGCCCCGATACCAAAGCCAAAGGGGACTTTGTCATTAACGAGGAATTAAAGGACATTCCAAAGGATAAAGTGCGAAATATCGCCATTGAAAACCTCAAGGCTATCTCCCAGGGCCAGCGGGATTTCCGCTTCTGATTATTTGGCAGACATTAAAAAGGAGTATTTATGAGTTTAACATCTACCCCTCGTTCGAACCGGCTCCATATTGGGATTTACGGAAAACGCAACAGCGGCAAATCCTCATTGATCAATGCTTTGACCGGTCAGAAAATCGCACTGGTATCAGACGTGGCCGGCACCACCGCCGACCCTGTTTACAAATATATGGAAATCCATGGCATCGGGCCCTGTATGTTTATCGACACTGCCGGATTTGATGACATCGGTGAGCTTGGCGAAATGCGTGTTGGACAGACCCGCAAGGCCATGGATAAAACCGATATTGCCCTTATAGTCTGGGGCGATACCCATACTGAAGAAGAATACAACTGGATTGATGCCTTTAAAAAACGAAATACACCCGTTATCCCCATCATCAATAAATCCGATATTCTGACAGATATTGAGCTGTTGGCCTCTGAAATCAAAGCCCGGCTTGGAGTGCCTCCTTTGATTGTCAGCGCAAAAACAAAAGAGGGCATGGACCGTATACGAGAAGCATTAATCCGATCCCTACCCAAAGACCACGAGGCTGAGAGTATTACCGGTAACCTTTGCGCAGACGGCGATCTGGTCATGCTGGTCATGCCACAGGATACTCAGGCGCCTAAGGGACGGCTTATCCTGCCGCAGGTACAGACTATCCGCGAACTTTTGGATAAAAAGTGTATTGTCCACAGCGCTACTGCTGATCGTTTTGACGAAGCCCTTGCTTGCCTGGCTTCCCCACCAAGGCTCATCATCACCGATTCCCAGGTCTTTAAAACCATCTATGATAAAAAACCTCCTGAAAGCAAGCTCACTTCCTTTTCGGTATTGTTTGCTGCCTATAAGGGAGACCTGGATTACTTTGTTGCAGGTGCCAGAGCTCTTGACTGTTTGACAGAAAGCTCCCGGATTCTCATTGCAGAGGCCTGTACCCATGCGCCTCTCGAGGAGGACATCGGCCGCGAAAAAATCCCGAGTATGCTCAGAAAGCGTGTCGGAAAGGGGCTGGGCGTAGACATCGTAGCCGGTAATGATTTTCCTCAGGACCTGACGCCTTATAACCTGGTGATTCACTGCGGCGGCTGCATGTTTAACCGCAAGCATGTGCTCTCCAGAGTCGAACAAGCCCGGAGCCAGGGCGTGCCAATGTGTAACTACGGCGTTACCATTGCGCATCTGTCCGGCATTCTGGATAAAATCGATTTAGCATAAAATAAAGGAGGCACCGCGAAATGCGATGCCCCCTTTATTTTGCTTAGCTTTTCTTTTTAACCAGTTCCCAAAAATCATTTTCTTCAAGAGGCTTGGAATAGTAATATCCCTGTACATAATCTGCCCCACAGCGAATCATCCAGTTCAGGTCTTCTTTTGTTTCAACCCTCTCTGCAACGACCTTTACCTCTTTAATCTTGATCATCTCGACCATTTTTTGAACAAACTCAAACTGTTCCTGATTCTGCTGTACCTGCTGCACTAGACGATGGTCCAGCTTAACAAAAGCAAAAGGAACCTGAGAAAAATATGAAATACTGACTTCACCTGATCCAAAGTTGTCCAAAACAATGCGAATTCCGGCTGCGTGCATCTGGTTCAGGACATCAATGGCCGCCGGGAAAGACTGCAAGAGCAGGGCTTCTGTGATTTCCACACAAATCCGGTCTGGCGTAATACCAGATTCACGGATAATATTCAACGTTTTCTTCCCATAATTCTGATCTACCAGCTGCTGCACCGACAGATTCACCGTAATATTTTCAATACTCGTTTTCTGGTCAGACAAAAACTTCATGGTTTGGCAGGCTTTTGTCAATACCAGTTCTCCGACCTCTGTTACAAGATTATTCTTTTCGGCCACCCGTATAGCCTCATAAGGTGGAATGTACTGTCCATTTTCATCCTGAAGCCGCATCAGGGCTTCAGCCGTTGTATAGCATTTCTTCTTGTAGTCATAAACCGGCTGATACCAGACATCAAAATCCTGAAGCTCGATTTGTCTGTTTAACAGTTCAAGAATTTTACTTTCACGTTCCACATCGTTAAGCACTGTCTGATTATAAATGACGACCCCTTCCTCGCTGTATTTTTTTGCAAATCTCAGTGTCTGCCAGAGCTTCCTCACCAATTCACTGGCATTGTCACCATGTTCAGGATAACGGCAGACACCAACCTTATATTTAAGCTGAAAGCTTGCCGCACCAACGGTTATCTCTGAGTCCATCAACTTTTGCAGTTCCAGCTGAATTCCATCATCGCAATCCTGCATAGCATTTATTCCCATAAACCGGTCACCGTAGACGTGATATATCTGCTCACCAAAAATCTTTTGAAGTCCACTGCTGATGCTTAAAAGAATCTTATTTCCAGTTTCATTTGAGAAAATACGGTTGTACTTTCCAAAATTTGCCACATCGAGCATATAGACTGTAAAAGGTTCGCCTTTTCGAATAAAACGAAGAATATCCTGGTAACCCTTTGAAAAATTTGCTAAGTTCAAATGAAAGTCTATGAAAGCAGACTTTTCAAGTTTTTTACAATAGCTTAACAGAGTATCGGACAAGGCGTTTAAGTCATCATCGTTATAATGGCCAAAGTCAATCTCTTCCTCACCCTCAGACCTGCGCTGACATCGTTCCTTCATTTCAAGAACCGGGCGCTTCATCCGGCTGTAAAAATAATAAAGAACGAAACCAAAAATACTCATCAAGATAATGGTCAAAATAATTTGATAGGCCGAATATTTCAAAATCGTCTGAAAGATCACCCGACTGCTTACAGAGGTCATAAGTGCCATAGGGTACTGTGCGTCCCTTGCCACAAAGCCCATCATCTTTTGCCCATCCGAATTAACATAGGTGAAAGATTCATACGTGTTTTCGGTTTCAATCATTCCTTCCAGAAGTCCAGAGCAATTGACCACCTCTTCATTAGCATCACTGAGACTGAGATCCCCTTTTGTTGCCACTGGCATCCAGCTGTTGCTGTCAAACAGGATCGTGCTCCGCCCATTTTCGTTATCGGGCAGACTGATAAAATCATTATCATAATACAAGCTAATACAGCCAAGATACTCGCTGCCTGCAGACCAGACCGGAGCGCATACCTCTACCACCGCTTCATCTTTATACGTGGTAAAGTCTACCCGATATGGAGTGTATTTAAAATAATCCGGCGAATTATTCATTGCACTGTTGTCCAGCTCATCAATGATCTGAAGCGCAGTATTTTTAAGATAAATCTGATTATCTTTTCCCAAAATACGCATACCAACATAATTCGGCATCAGCTTTACAGCCTCTTCGACCACATAGATTGCTTCTTTTTCGTTACCATCACCATCAGCGATACCATCCCCACCTTCCAGCAGTGTAATAATACTGGTGCTGGTGCTGAGATAAAGGGTTTCATCACCCAGATGATCAATAGTGTCTGCAAGCATCGCTTCTGCGGTTTCTGTTTGGTGCCTGAGGTTATTTTGATAGGTATCCAAGTTGAAAAAATACGTTAAAACCATGGATCCAACCAGCATCGCTGCAAACACCAAAATTAAGATTCGCAGAAGTGTATAATAAAAAAGGTTGTTTTTCTCCTCTTTTGGGGAGCTTTTCTGTAAAATTTGACGCTTCATTTTATATCCTTAAAACCTTCTACTTTGGGGGTATGGTTTATTATACCATACGGATATATCTCTGTCTACCATAGAGAACGGTATAAAATATTTTCATTCAACAAAATTTGCATATTAAAGGCTTCTCAAACACAAAAAAACATTCCGGAAAAATTACCGGAATGTTTAAGATTTTTTGTCAGATGTCTTTTTTCTTGCTTTTTTTATCATCCTTGGCGTCATCAGAACGGCCAAGCATTTTATCAAAAAGACGTTCCAGGATATCTTTCTTTTTGCCTTTACCTTCAAATTCCTTGGTACGTCGATTTATTTTATTGGCCATCCCCTTAGCAATCTGAATTGTTTCAGAATTTTCATTGGGCATCAAAGCGTTCCATTCTCTAAAAAGTTTACCATTGACCGTCATGGCTTCATAGTTGATGGCCAGCACTCGGTAAACATGTTGTCCATTGTCATGTTCCTTTACCTTCGCTCTGGCACGGTTCCAGGAATGGTAACGGCCCATCATGTAGGCCTGATCCACACCGATAATGGAACAATAGGGCTTATTGGTCGCTCTCAAGCGGAAAGAGTTTGGCGCAATTAGCACAAATACTACCGCTGTGACCGCAAAGAACATTCCGAAGGCTACAGCCAGCATTTTACTTTCTTCACCCAACATAAAAAACAGGATAACAGATAAAACAACTATAATCGCCAGCAGAATAAAAAATTTCTTTTTACTGGCCTTTTTCTGGATTGCATTGAGCTCGCCAATAAAGCTTTCATATAAAGCATCATCATATTCCCAACAGATTTTTTCTTCGTCGCTTTTCATAAAGCTTTCAAACGCTTTGTAGCGCTTGAAATAAAACAGAGCGAAGAGAATACCGCCGGCGATCAGGATAATTCCAAAATAATTGCAATAGAACTGGTATGGGCCGATATCCGCCACCATGCCAGGTACAAAGACCACCAGGATGCCCAAAATGGATGCGACCAGTGATAAAATAATGTTCAGCTTTAATGGATTTTGAATGTCATTCATACTTTTTCCAACCTTTTTTAATTTTTATGCACACCTGTCCTTATAAAGCTTTAAAGGTTTCTCGAACTTCATTGATCTTGCCACAGCTCATTACGCCTTCAGGACAAGGGCCTTCCACACAGCGTGGACCGGCGTTTTTAAATAAGATCGGTGCAACCTTGCGGCATTCTACCAGCATGGCAATGGCACATGCGCGGATTTCCCACTGGGCGCGCATGCAGCAACGCTGATTAAAAAAATGCAGCAGCTCACGGACATTCATAGTGACCACAATTTTTGTTTCACAGGCATTTGGCAGTACAAAACGGGCATCCTCGATCCCCTGCTTTTCTGCCATATTTGCAGCCTGCTTTTCAGATTTTCCTTCTGCCATTAATTTGTGCTTATGCTTTTCGATGAGCTTTTCAGCAATCACGTCATAGGAATGCTGGGCGTTTTCCATGGCGCGGATATACTCCTCCTTCGCCTCTGGAATATTGGCGATTTCATAAGGTACAATGTAATTAAACTGACCCTCCGTAACATAACGCTGAGATTTCTGGCTAAAGCTCGCCATCCGGTGTCGTACCAGTTGGTGAGTCAGAGCACGGCTTACACCTTCAATCGCAAAAGTAAAACTGGCATGTTCAATAGGAGAAGCGTGCCCCATATCCATCAGGCGGTTTAAAAATTTATCTACATTTTCCGGGGTCAGATCCTCCATAATTTCCGCAGCACCAGCGTGGGAATAACAGAGTTTAGCAGCAGCAGCCACAAGCTTTTCTGGTTCGGGGGTATGCTCGATTAACGTAACACTGAGTTTGGTTTCCATTGTTTTCTCTCCTTTGTTATGAGCGTAATGATTTTGTCCTAAACAGACAATGTTATTATTATACCATTTATAAGAGTTCCCGCAAATCGAAATATGAATATAAATTTCATAAGTTAAGATAAATTTTTATATCCACAAATTATTCCCTTTTCCCGCCAACTATTTATTAACCCCAGGCTGCTGAAAACGTGTATAATTAAAAAAGATTTGGAGGTAGCATCATGTTTAAAGGACAAAAAATTACGCCGGAACACAATAAAGTATACCGCTACGAAACCGGCGAACGACATAAATACCTGGGGCATTTCTACACCCTCTCTGTCATGCAGACAACTGCAGAACCCAGTGTACGTATACAGGGCGAAAATATGATCATGGAGGTCAACGATCCGGGTAACCGCAAGCAAAAAGAGCTGGCCTTGGATATGTGGTACCGTGAACAGGCCCGAGATGTTTTTGTTCCCATTCTGGCCGAAGCCATCGTAAAGGCGGCAAAATACTGCCTCCAGATGCCGCAGCTCAGAATCTACCGTATGTTGGACCGCTGGGGTTCCTGTTCTCCTAAAAGCAAAATTTTGATCTTGAATCTGGAGCTCATCAAAGTTCCTGTTCCCTGTATTGAGTATATTGCACTGCATGAGATGATTCATTTTAAATATCCCAGCCATGACTTTGGTTTTAACTCTGCCCTCGGCAACCTGATGCCGGATTGGAAGCAGCGTGAAGATTTTTTGAATACCTATTATCCAATTTAAGAAGACCGCGAAGGCGGTCTTCTTTATTGCTTAAGATTTTTTTAAGATTTATTAAAACTCACTTCATTTTGACCGCTTTGGCACTTTATCATATGATTTCAAATTATTCCAATAAATGCAATTTTTGGCATTCGTTTTGAAAGAATTATTTTTAAATTAAATTCCATTTTAAATGCTCAAAAGACCTCTAATAAAGGCATTTTTGCAAGTTTTTTATCTTTCGTTTCATTCACTTTATGTATACAGTATTTTTAAATCAAAGTGAATTTTAAGGTTTATTTTTGATTTGAAAAGTGCTACACTGTAGGCACAGGAAGCCGAAAGGAAGTATTATTATGAGTATCAAGGAAAAATCAGAAAAAAAATCTGTTATCAGTAGAGATGTTTTAGCGGCAATGTTTAACACCAGTGAGTTTAAACAATATTCCCATGACTGTCGTCAGGAAGTTGTGGAGTCCCTCGAAGGGCACGAATTTAAAACGTTGCTCGACCTTGACTGCGGAGGCGGAAAAATGCTTGAACAGCTTTTTGAAACATTTCCAGACATGGAAGCCTGCGGTTTTGACTATTCTCTGGATCGTCTGAATGGCGCTAAAGAACGCTTGGAAGGCAAAAACGTATCTTTCAAATTTGGGAACGCACAGTGTCTCCCTTATGAAGATAATCAGTTCGACGTTGTGGTCAGCACTTCAACCTTTCATCACTATCCCTACCCAGATAATGTTTTGAAGGAAGTACACCGCGTACTTAAGCCAAAGGGAATTCTGGTTATCTGCGACACCTATCTTGGCGCTACACTGCGCTATCTCAACAATTTCTGTAAGCCAATCAATGAGGTTACAGAAATCCGCATGTATTCTGAAAAAGAAATCTGGCAAATGCTTGGCGGAGCTGGATTTAATGGCATCACCTGGCGCCGTCTCAATAAACACGCTTACCTGGCTAAAGCTGTTGCTTCCGGAATTCCACTCATTGCTTAAACAGATTTTATTTAATCCTGAGTTAACATATCCCCCCTTCGGTTTTTCCGAAGGGGCTTTTTTATTCGATCATTCCCTTTATCCCACGTGAAATAAAACGGCTGATTATCCGAGCCGTCTCCTCGGCATTCAAAGGGATACCACGTATAATCTTTTCCAGCCCCCCTTCCACGACCGCACCGACGATACAGGCATCTACAACGGATAAGGTGACATTATTTGTAATTGAATGGGAACTTCTGAAAAGTCCTTCTTTTAAAATAACCTTGTATTTGGTAATGAACGCTCCATTCTGATTTCCCTGGGACAGACTCCGAATGGTTTCAGCATGTTCCACCAAAAACTGTATACATCTCAAAACCTGTGGATAAGGATCATCGATAATATTGTCAATGCTATTTTCTCCAATAACCTGTATGCAGTGGTCCATCAAGTCATTTTCAACCTGCTCCTGGACATCGTAAATATCCAGAAAGTGCGCATAAAAGGTTCCCCGACTCACATCTGCAAGTGTCAGAATATCCTTAACTGTTATTTTTCGAATATCCTGGTTGATAATGAGCTGAATAAAAGCATTCTTAATTGCCTCTTTAGATTTTCGCACATCTCGTCTTTCCCCGACCATACTTTTCCCTTTCTAAATAATGTAAATAATTCTAGGATAATTAATTCAAATTCATACATTTTTTTAAATTTTATTTAACTTCATACAAAGCATCCAAACTTTATACATTGTGTATAGATTTAAATAAAAGTATAATATTATTGTCATAAAAATTCAAGAAAAACTGACCAAAATATTATGAAAGGCGGATAAAATAATGTCAAGTTTAAAAAAAGAAATTAAGAATATTATTCAATCTGGAAAAAACATCGGTAATGCCTATAAGGAAACCGGGATCGCTGTTGGTGAAAGCTATGCAAAGGCTGGAATAAAAGCAGCGGAAATTTTCAAAAATCTTTATGATTCTGAAAGCGAAGAAGTTGAAGTCAAACATCCCACAAAAAAATAGAACACTTTATTTCTTAGGACAGGAGGAAGATTCCTGTCCTTTTTATGTACTTTTTTCCATCCATTGACCCTATTAAGGTTTTCTGATATAATTTAAAAGTTGGACTTATTTAAAAAGAAAACTTTTGCAAAGGAGGTATGTAATATGCAAAAAAGAGAAACCTTCTCATCCCGCCTGGGCTTTCTGCTGATTTCGGCAGGTTGTGCCATCGGTTTGGGAAATGTCTGGCGCTTTCCATATATTGTTGGAAAATACGGCGGCGCTGCTTTTGTTTTACTGTATTTATTGTTTTTAATTATCATGGGCCTGCCGATCATGGTCATGGAGTTTTCTGTCGGTCGTGCCAGTCAGAAAAGTATTGCCCGTTCCTTTGACGAATTAGAACCTAAAGGGACAAAATGGCATCTATACAGCTTTTTCGGCATCGCAGGAAATTACCTGCTGATGATGTTTTATACCACCATCGCCGGCTGGCTGCTGCTTTACTTCTTTAAAATGGCCAAGGGGGATTTTGTCGGCTTAAATGCCGATGGTGTTTCCGCAGAATTCGGGAACCTGATGGGACAGCCTGTCCTGATGACTGTTTTTATGGTCATCGTAGTATTGATCTGTATGGGGGTTTGTTCCCGCGGGCTTCAAAACGGAGTCGAGAAGATCACAAAGGTTATGATGATTTGTCTGCTGGCAGTCATGATTATTCTGGTCGGACGCGCGATCACACTGGAAGGTGCTGCGGAAGGTCTGAAATTTTATTTAATGCCGGATTTCAATAACCTGATGTATGATCCTCAGGGAAACATGATTTTAGGCGAGGCGATCTTCGCGGCCATGGGCCAGGCGTTTTTTACCCTGTCGCTTGGAATCGGCGCACTAGCGATATTTGGAAGCTATATCGGAAAAGACCACACACTTGGCGGCGAAGCTCTTCGTGTCACACTGCTTGATACTGCTGTTGCTATTATGTCTGGGTTAATTATTTTTCCAGCCTGTTTTGCTTTCAACGTCGCGCCTAACGAAGGGCCTGCCCTTATTTTTGTGACACTTCCCAACATTTTTAACGAAATGCCCATGGGACAGGTCTGGGGCGCTCTTTTCTTTGTGTTCATGAGCTTTGCTGCGCTGTCAACGGTTATTGCTGTGTTTGAAAACATTATTTCATTTGCCATTGACCGCTGGGGCTTCAGCCGAAAAAAATCTGTCCTGATTAATCTGGCTGCTATAATTCTTTTATCCATGCCTTGTATTCTCGGTTTTAATGTGCTTTCAGACTTTCAGCCACTGGGCTCAGGCACTGGTATTCTCGACCTTGAAGATTTTATCGTCAGCAATAACCTGCTGCCGCTCGGCTCTCTTATTTATCTGCTGTTCTGTGTATCTAAAAAAGGCTGGGGCTGGGATGCTTTTATTAAAGAGGCCAATACTGGCAACGGCTTAAAATTTCCAAAAGGTATCCGTTTTTATGTAACCTGGATTTTACCTTTTGTGATTCTCTTTATCTTTATTATGGGCTACTTAAATAAATTTGGCATCGGGCTGTAAAAAAACAAGGCCACTCTTTATCACGAAAGAGTGGCCTTTTATTTACTTATTCAAATTTTTGATCCGTCCATCTTTCCAACACTTCTGGCAGAGTCATTGTTATTAACCACCGCTGACAATTCTGAGGACACGAATTATACTTTTATCCTGCACTTCTGTTTCAAAAGGCGGGAGGATAATCTTTTTCTGATCCATTAAGACAATATCCAGTCTGTTCAAAACCACCTGTGCTTTCTCCAACACCTGATTGATGGTCATGCCAGACTGAAAATCAATTTGAATCTGATTTCCAAAAGGATCAATAACGGTTACCATTAGAATTCAAAGATTGCGTCCAGCTCTTCATCAATTAAGTCAAACTGAGAACCGGTGGCTCTGGAGCGCTCTTCATAAAAAAATGAAGGCAGTCTGTCATCCGCAGTAGTCATTCCAGCCAGCATATTGAATTTCTTTTCTGTCATCAGGCATTTGATGCCCAGTCCCAGAAGATCTGCGGGCTTCCAGCTTCCTCCATAAAGCCCTTCCATCATTTCTGCAAGATGAGGCACCCCTGGAATACAATTGGAAAAAGCAAAGAGACACATCATACTGTCCGCAAAGCACAGTACAGACTGCAGCTTATTTGAGGCATAGGCCTGCCCTGCGCGTCCAGCGTCATCAAAGGCCCGGCCCATGGTCAGACCAGCAGTATGGTCGGCCCCCTGTGGGCTTGTGGAATAGGTAACGCCTGTTCCCTTTGTATTTCTCGGATCATATCCTGCCAATGCTTGATGTTTAACAACCGGTATGCGCTCACAGCCAAGGTGTTTTCCGGCACTTTCGCAACCGTTCCCCAGCACCCTACCGAATTCTGTGCCATCACGTACTTCCTCAAGCAGTGCGTAGGCAGCTGCCGTATCGCCCCATTCCAGTTTATCCGCCTCCATACAAACCGCGATCCCTGTTCCCATTTCGATGGTGTCAATTCCCATATCATCACAAAGATGATCCATGCGCGCAATTACATCCAGGTCAGTAATCATGCAGTTTGGTCCAAAGAGGGCCACTGTTTCATACTCAAATCCAGAGGTCAGGTAATCGCCTTTTTCATCATTATAAACATTGGAGCACTGTACCACACAGCCAGGCTGGCAGGGCTTTTTATTGCAGCCGCCCCGCTTTGCCAGATTCGTCAAAAAAGTCTGCGCGCTAACGCCGCTGCAGTCAGCCATCAGACGGCCTGAAAAATTTTGAACTGGCAATATTCCTGTTTTACTGGTTGCCTCAATGGTTGAGATGGTTCCAATATTATGAAAAGGATCCTTCGATGCGCCAGAAGCAATCATTTTATTAATTTTCCCACAGGCTTTTTTAAAAAGTGCTTCATCAGCGTATTCTGGTTTGTAGGTCTCTGTGGCCTTTGCAATAACAATCCCCTTCAATCCTTTACTCCCCATAACTGCACCAACGCCTCCGCGCCCTGCAGCACGTGACGGGTAACCCTCGCCAAATTCAGTCACCTGAATAGATGCAGCCTTGTACTGGCGTTCTCCAGCCTGTCCGATAGACATGACCGCGGTTTTCTCACCATATTTTTGACGCATCGCTGCACTAAAAGCATAATTACCCATTAATTGATAATCAGAGGCATCCTCCAATGACACCTGCCCTTCGGGGTCAATATATAAATAATACAGACCATCAGACTGACCCAGAACCTCGATCAGCTTTATTCCCTGTCCTGCCATCAGCGTTGCTGCCAAGCCACCAACGCTACTTTCTTTGATTCCTCCAGTCAACGGACTTTTTGTCCCTACCGAAAGCCGTCCGGCAGTCGTCATTGGTGTGCCGGCAAACAAGGTCGTACAAAAAATAATTCTGTTTTCCGACCCTAAGGCATCGCAGGTTGGCTGAACATTTCGGATTAAATACTCTGCTACCAGCGACCGCGCTCCCAGCAGACGGTATTCTTCGTCCAGGGGCAGTTTGTTAACTGAAAGTGTATCCATTTCCAATGTTATTTTATTCCACATTGCTTCATTCTCCTCTCTCTTATGCGTCATAAGCATGCAGAAGCAGCTCGTGTACTTTTGAAGCGCTGATACGATAAGGGATAATGGCATACCCAATATCCTGAGTCACTGCTTTTGCGATATCGCCCAGGGGTTCTTTGGGAATATCCAGCGCTTTCATATTCGGCATTCCAGTTTTTTTCAAAAATCCTCGAATCGCTTCGCGGGCTATTTCTCCCACAGCCATATTATCCGTATCCGCGGGCACCTCTACACCCATACAGTCGCAGATTTCACGGACCTTATGTGCCTCCGTTTTTGCTGTATAGCAAATGACCTCCGGCAGCGCCAGAGAACAGGCGATGCCATGCGGAAGGTGAAAAAGGGCGCCAAACGTATGTCCAATGGAATGCCCCATGTGTACCAGCGCATTGGTAAAGGCCATCCCGGCAAAGGTGGAAGCTAAAATCATATGCTCACGCGCTTCCAGGTTTTTTCCATCCTCAATGGCGATTGGGAGCCATTTAACGATCATCCGGATCGCTTCCCGCGCAAGCGCGTCTGCCATCGGGTTGGCCTGTCCGCCGGTCAGTGATTCCACCGCGTGAGCAAAGGCATCGACTCCTGTTGCGGCAGTCATCTTAGGGGGAAGCCCCAGCGTGAGGTCCGGGTCCACAATCGCTAAATCAGCCAGACATACTGGTGAAACGACACTGTCCTTTTTCTTCTGTGCCACAAGAGAGATGACACACATGTTTGTCACTTCGCTGCCGGTACCGCTGGTTGTTGGGATAAATACCATTTTCAGACCAGGCTTCAACCCATTCTGCACACCGCCGCAATAATTGCTGAGTGGAGGCGGATTATTGATAAGCACATTGACGCCTTTAGCCGTATCAATGGCACTTCCTCCGCCAACTGCCACAATACTGTCGACCCCGGCTTTCCTTGCTTCTTCCGCTGCCGCCTCCACCATTGTATCCGGTGGATCCGGCACCACGCCGTCAAAAATCACGGTTTCCAGCCCCGCTTCATGCAAGCTGTCAAGAATGCGGTCCGCGATGCCAGTATCCTTCATTCCTTTGTCATAAATGACCAAAGTTTTTAAACATCCCATTTCCCGCACCTTCATGCCAGTGCGCATTGATGAACCGCTTCCCATAATAACCGGTACAAAAATCTCATATGATGTAATCATTCTCTTCACTCCTTTTCCTGTTTTATCCGATTGTTTTTCTTATATATTTATGATATCATCATGACTGAATAATGTATATCGGTTACAAACCCGAAAAAACGTTGATAATTTATGCATAATGCACAAATCATTAAAACCCAGGTGTCAAATCTGTATTTTTCTATAAGGAGGATTTTTCTTGTTGGCAAATGAACTCTGTGCACCCGCGGCTCCTTTTATCCAGGAGGATTTACTTAAACTTATCGATTTGTCCAGTAACGCTTCGGATATGGAACGCATTCTAAACACGGCAGCGCGTTATGTCGGAAACGCGCTCATTCTTATTGATATTTTTGGCGCTGTGCTGTGCCATTCCAGCAACTTTGAAATCATGGATCCCCTGTGGTCCGAAAATATCCGTCAAGGCTCGTACACCGGCGACTTTTCTCGAAAGGTCTGTGCCAATGACGCCATGCAGGACTGGAGCCGCGCTGGTCTGCCTGTGCAGGAGATTACCCTGGAGGGCGACATACAGCCCAAGCTCGTCGCGCGAATTGAAGAGGACCGGCATGTAATGGCTGCCCTGGTGATGGTTGCCCATCACACGCCTATCTGCGCCATGCATCAGCAGACGCTTCCCATACTGGCCAAGCTTATCTACACCGCCTACATTCGTAATCATCCACAGGCGCCGGTATCTCTACAGGATATGCCTTACGCCACCGCGCTTTTTTCCCTGCTTGACGGCGACGCAGACAACAGTCCTGCCAGCCTGAAGGGCCTTGTTTTTCCCTCAGAAATGCAGGCTGTAACCGCGCGCCTGGTTGACCGGTATGATAACCGGTATATTAAACGGGCCTTTTCACAGGAAATGCACAGCATTTTTCCAGAGGGTCATCTCGTGCAGAAAAAGGGCTATATCTGTACACTCACCTCAGGCGTTGATTCCCTCCAGCGTGAAGCCCTGGAAAGGCTGGCGCTGCAGGACAACGCCCGTGTTGGAATCAGCTGGCGTTTTTCAGACATTATGGATTTTCATCACTATTTTAACCAATCTGTCAGCGTAATTAAGCTTGCGGAAAAGCATAAGGATAAAAATCGAGTGGTGAATTTTACAAGCTATGCCTTTTATGCTCTTCTTGAAAACTATACGGGTAAATATCCACTGGACTGGTACTGCCATCCTGCCCTAAAACAGCTAAAGCTTCACGATCAAAATCATCATACCGAATATTATGAAACACTGCGTACCTTTATTGTCACAAGGTGTAATCAGAAGCAGTCGGCTGAACAGCTCTTTATCCACCGCAACACGCTTCAATACCGACTGACCCGGATTACTGCGCTCACCGGTCTGGATTTATCCGAAAGCATGACCAATTGGGTTTTACTCATGTCTTTTGCCATTGAAAAATGTAAAGACTAAGGCTTTTTCTTTCTGAAAATAAAACTTCATTGGCAATAAACACAACACACAAAGAGCCGGAAGTTCAAACAGGAACTTCCGGCTCTCAAAGCTGCTTATTTTATCATTTTTCTTTTTTTCTTTTTATCAGGTCATATCGTCCCGAAGGGCGTCGATGATATTTTCTTTTTTTATACTTCGTGTCGCATACAGCATTGTGATGAACACCAGAAAAAACACGCCGAGTACACTGATAATGAGACTGGCCCATGGGAATATAAAGCCAATCTCTGCGCCGCCTGCGACCATGCCCTTATCGATCAGCCACGAGAACAGTACCGCTATCGGTACACCAAACAGCAGTGTCTTCATGCCAAAAAAGGCACACTCGAAATTCATCATTTTATTGAAATCTCGATCAGACATTCCCACAGAACGCAGCATGGCAAATTCCCGTTTGCGAAGCTTAATATTTGTAGAGATCGTGTTGAACACATTGGCTGTGGCGATCAGCGAAATCATAAAGACAAAAACATAGGTGAACACATCCACAACAAATACGATATTGCGGTTTTGCTCAAATATTTCGTTCGCATTGTAGAGGTTATAATTTGAGGTAATCCCCTCACTCTGGATCATTTTTTTCATCTCAGCCACCGACTGCGCAGAGTTTTCTGACCGGAAAGTCAGGCCTGTTACGGCGTCACCCCCTGGCTCAAAACTACTTTTCAGCTGATAAGGCGCGACAATCATAAAGGTAGCATCTTTTACACTGGAGGATTGTCTTGGGAGTGTGTCAACCGGTATGGTATCGACAAAGGTCAGGCTCACAGCCTTGCCTGACCCTTCCGGTGTTCCATCACCTGATCCGGGCATGACAGTGAAATTCATGGATGAGTGGTCAAATAGATTGTACAGCGAGCTCTTACCCGCTTGTTCGCTCTCACCCTTTGCCTTGGCAACAGCGGTCATTTTTGCGTTCTGTCCAGTATATTCGTCTGCAGGCAATCCCAGGTCTTTGATAAATTCCAGATAAACGCGATCCTCAACAAACTGGATATCCAGTGGCAAATCGACTGTTTCGTCTGGGGAAGTCAGACCAAGGGCTTCGCGGTGGCGTTCCGAAAAATCACTGGCTCTGGCGGCGCAGGAATAGGTTGATACTGCCTGATATGAGCTTTCATAGACCCCGTCCACCGCTTTCAATTTGTCATAGAGCCGGAACAGGTCGCTTTCATCCATATTCTGCGTGGTAAAACAGATGTCATAATCCGAATCGACAACAGACTGCCTGGCGGCCTGCTTGAGGGTTTCTCCAAAGGCATTTGCTGACACAAACAGCACCACACTCAGGGTAAGAGACAGCACAATACTGCGATAGCGCTTTTTATTTCTCTTGAAATTTTTCAGGGCAAGCATTCCCTCCAGACCGTAAGCACGCTGCGCAAAGCCGGAGGTTTTCACAGCCTTAGATTCAATTCTGACCTCGTTTGTTTGGCGTATGCTCTCCAGCACAGGTCTTCTTGCGGCCTTCCGCGCTGGAATATAAGCCGAAATTAAAATCGTGATCATGCTGATCACCGCTGAGGCGATAAGGGCCGGTACTGATATTGTCAGGAGCAGAGGCACATCGGTTGAGAGAATATTTTTGAAATTGCCGGCGATGAGGGAAATCACAAGGGTGATGCTTCCAATGCCTACAGCCAGGCCGATGGGTATTCCAACCGCACCGATACAGACCCCCTCGAACAGCACAGAATCCCGCAGCTGCTTTGATGTGGCTCCCACAGATGCGAGTATGCCAAACTGGCGTGTACGCTCATTCAGCGAGATGTTAAAGGCGTTGTAGATCAGAAAAACCGAGCCCAACATAATCAGAACAACCAGAATACTGCCAACGGAATACAATAATGTGTTAAACAGCGTATCATCCGATAGCCCCATAAAACGCAGCACATAATCGTTAAAAATGGTGCTGTAGCCGCCGGCTTTATCCTTTGCGTAGCGCTGAACCTCCCGCGGGTTATCAAGGGTGACAAAGACGTTAAAGCTGTCCGCCTGATCGGCAGGGTCCGCCGCCGTGATCAGGGTATAGCCTGGCGACGTGGCTTCCTCAAAGCTGAGCCTTTCACAGATTCCAACAACTGTGTAGGTTTTCTCTGCCTTTGGCACCAGTGTTTCTTCGGCTTCTGCATTGTACGGAATGTGCTGCGTGAGCTTTCCGTTTCCGTCCACACGGTCTCCGATTGAAAGGGAAATCGTATCTCCCACAGCGTAGTTGATACCGCCATTGGCCGAGAGATGTGCTGGGATAAGAACCTCGCTGCTGTTTTGCGGCAGCCTACCGGAAATCATGTTGATGGGCAGATCTTCAAAGGCTTTTTCATCAAAGCCTGTTACAAAGAGATAAGGCTTATCTGGATTTTCACCATCACTTAACACTGCGTAGCCAATGTTTTCAATGGCCGCGGTGTTTTTAACCCCCTTATCCTGGCTTCGCTCCTGAACAAATGCGGAGTCCACATCCAGAAATTCGACATGCCAGCTGCCGTATTTCACTGCTGAGCTGTTTACCAGATAATTTTGCAGAGAAACAGCAAAGGTCGCGACTGCCGTGATCATGGCAGCAGATAAAACCACTCCGATAATCGTTACAATTGTCCGCGTGCGGCTCTTTTTCAGGCTCTGCAGTGTGACTTTGTTAAAAATGTTCATGGCCGCACCCTTTCATCCCGCACAACCCTGCCATCAGATATGCCGATAATGCGGTCTGCTTGAAGGGCGATATTTTCATCATGGGTGACGAGGATAAGGGTCTGCCCATATTTTTTATTGCTCAGCTTTAACAAATTGACAATTTCATGGCCATTCCGGCTGTCCAGACTGCCTGTAGGCTCATCGGCCAGCATGACCGCCGGGGCGTTCATCAGAGCGCGGCCAATGGAAACACGCTGCTGCTGGCCGCCTGAAAGCTGATTGGGCAAATGTGTCTGGCGGTCTTTCAGACCAAGCAGTGACAGCAGGTTGTTCAATCTTTTCTGGTTAACCTTCCGCTTGTCCATCAAAACCGGCAGGGTGATGTTTTCCACCACATTGAGTGTGGGAATAAGGTTGTGGAACTGATAGATGAGCCCGACCTGTCGTCTTCTAAAGATTGCCAGCTTATCATTGCTTTGGGCGTATACATCCTGCCCGTCCAGGAATACCTTTCCGCTGGTGGGCACGTCCACACCGCCAATCATATGAAGCAAGGTGGATTTACCTGAACCGGATGACCCGATAATTGCGGTAAAGTCTCCCTTTTCGATTGTAAGTGAAACATGGTCGAGGGCTGTAACCTGGTTTTCTGCTGTACCGTAGACCTTGCATAGATTTTCAATTCTTAGTAGCTCCATTATGTGAGCCTCCTTTCTCTTGGTATACCCATATAATAAAGCTTCTCTCTGACATCCCCGTGACTTTCAGGTGAGAGATCTGTCACTTTGGAAAACGAAGGGTAAAGACCGCACCGCCCGCAGGGTGATTTCTGGCTGTGATGGATCCTCCCTGCCCTGTTATAATCATCTTACAGAGTGCCAGACCAATGCCATAGCCCGACGCTTTTGTGCTTTTTCCCCGGTAAAACCGGTCAAACAGGCACGGTATATCCTCTTTTTTAAATCCTGGACCGCTGTCATGGACGGCGATCTCGGTAAACAGCGGATTATCGGTGCATACAATCTCAATACTCCCATTTTCACCCACGCTTTCCATACAGTTTTTGAGAATGTTTTGAATGGCCTCTGAAAGCCAGCCGGCATCGCCTCGAATCCTCACGCCCTTTGGCACATCAAGCTGTACTGCGACAGCGTGCAGTTCCATTGGAATTTGAAGTGGGCGCAGCGCAGTGTATACCAGACTTTCTGCGTCAATCGGCTCGCTCTGGAATACCACGACGCCCGCATCCAGACGGGATAATTTTAAAAGGGATGTGATCAGCCAGTCCATGCGCATGAGCAGTTCCTCAGCCTCCCGCACATAGACTTTCCGTTCATTTTCATCCGAAGTGTTTGAAAGCAGTGACAAAAGAAGGTTCACGGATGTGAGCGGCGTGCGGAGCTGATGGGCAATATCTGCCAGCGAGTCGGCCAAATGTGTTTTTTCCCTTTTCAGCGCATCGTTTTGCTCACGAATACGCAGTGTCATTTTTTTTACTTCACTGTACAGAATAGAGAGCTCACCCTCATCCAATTCGTCAATATCCAGACGATCATAATTGTGAAGCACAAGATCAATTTGATCGGAAATTTTCGCAATGCTTCTATATCGGGCTCTGGTGTGCGTGTAAAAGGCAGTGCCAAAAACGGCGGCAGACACAAATGCCAGTACTCCAGCCGCACGGTCGATGGCAAATCCCAGGACGGTAAAAACAGCGGCCATCAGCAAAAACAAAACCGCAAACTGCTTAAATTCTTTATTCCGGAGCATGGCCGTCCCCCAGACGATAGCCTGTCCCACGGACAGTCCGGATAATTTTCGGTTTCCCAGGATCATCCTCTATCTTTTCCCGCAGACGTTTGATATATACAGTTAAAGTATTGTCATTGACAAACTCACCCGCCGCATCCCACAGTTCATCCAGCAACCGGTCTCTTGTAATAATGCTTTTAGGATTGTTCACAAACATCAACAGCAGCCGATACTCTAAAGCTGAAAGAAAAACTTCGCTGCCATCTTTCTTCACCACACCACTCGCTGTATCGACCTGGAGTCCACACACTTCAAAGGTCGCTGCAGAACGCCCGCTTTTTCGCAGAGCAGTCCCGATCCGCGCAATCAGCTCACGGGGGCGGAAGGGCTTTGTAATATAGTCGTCCGCACCCATATTCAGCCCGGTAACAACACTCGCCTCATCACCGGAGGCTGTCAGAAAAATCACAGGAATGTTCTGAACTTCTTTGACCTCTGTACAAACGGTAAAGCCGTTCCCATCCGGCAGGGATATGTCAATGAGCGCCAAATCAAATTTATTGTCGACGAGCGTATCGGTGGCTTCCTTCCGGGTGGCGGCATGAGTGACAATAAACCCCTCCGATTGGAGTAAAAGCATCAGATTTTTCGCGATGGCCTGATCGTCCTCAATCAAAAAAATTCGTTTCATCTGTTTTCATTCTCCTTTGCTGCTTCTTTTGTCATAAGATTATTTTATTGTACAACATCTGTCTGTAGCCCTATTGTATTTCTTTTGAATGAAACATGCAAGAGGGCTGTCTTTCGGATGTCATATTGAAGTCATTAACTGTCAGAAAGTTTGTGAACTTATCAAGATTTTATCAAACTTTTAATATTTCCTTGCCCATCAATAACTGATGATGATAAAATGTCTTTAAGAATATCTACATTTGAAACGGAGGCTTTATAATGACCATAACAACCACTGCAAAAGAAAACACCTTATACGTAGCCCTTGAAGGGAGAATTGACACCATCAGCGGCCCACAACTGGAACGGGAACTTTCAGGAGCTATTGACAATATAGATACTTTAATTTTAAATTTAGAAAAAATTGACTATGTTTCCAGTGCAGGTATCCGGGCTATGCTGAGCCTTCACAAAAAAATGGCTGCAAAAAAGGGAAGCATGAAACTTCAAAATTTAAACAATAGCGTCCTGTCTGTACTAAAAATGACAAAACTCGACAGCATTTTTTGTGTGGATTAAAACAATGGACCGCTGTAATGTCACTGCTACATCTTCGGGACTGCAAACGCTTTTATCTTTTACTGAAACTTGGCTTTCAAAGACCGGCATCAGTCCAGAAAAACAATATGATATTTTGATTATTGTGGAGGAGCTTACGGTTAATATTGTCAATTACGCTTATGATGAGATACCGGGGAAGATTACTCTGTCCCTCGAATTACTTGATGACGGCGCTATTCTGAGGCTTAACCTTTCGGATACCGGCAGGCCATTTAACCCTCTTGACTGCGATGACCCTAAACTTTCGGAATCCATTGAAGAACGGCCTGTTGGTGGGCTTGGCATTTTTATAATCAAATCCCTGGCAGACAAATTGAAATATGAATATAACAATAAACAAAACCAGATTATCATAGAAAAGAGGCTAACATGACAAAACAATACACCATCACACACCCACAAAAACGTATTTTATATACCGAGCTAATCAATAATGTCCCAGGCAGCTACAACTTTGTAGGAACCATGCTCTTTCCAGAGGGTGATACAGAGCGCATTAAAGCTGCTGTACAGTCTGCCATGGCTGAAACACCTAATTTTTTCCTCCGATTCCATATGGAGGATAACGGCGAACTGAGCTTTTACCGGGAGATCACTGACGTTGAAATCGAAGAATGCGGAGACTGCGATATTTCTATTCATCATTTTAGCAGTCTGGAGAATACTGCGCTTTATCATTTTCTTATTGCACATACACAGGCAGGCATCTTCTTGCGTATGTCCTTTCATCACGCGTTATGCGACGGTACCGGTCTGGATCTGTTCGCTCAAAAGGTCTGGAGCCAGTATCACAGCGGCAGCAGTAAGGGACTAAATGACCGTCCTTATGAGGAATATGCGGTCTGCGAAGCGGATTACCTGAAATCCAAAGCCTTTGAAGCAGATAAAAACTATTGGTTATCCACGCTCAAAAATACTGCTGATTTTGACTGTGAGCCACAAAGCAGCTCTGACTTTACGCTAGGTTACAAACGCTTCAATCTTCCCGAGATCCTTAAAAATAAAATACAGGCCTTTTCCGCGTCTCAAGACGAGCATATCTCACCATTTCTTTTTGCCCTGACCGCCGCAAGCCTTTTTCTCGCTAAACGAAACCATAAGAACGGCATTCTGATAAACCTCGGCGAAAGCGGCCGCCGACATCTTGAAAGTTTCTCTGAAACCACGGGTATGTTTGTGAGCCTTGTACCCTTGAAGCTAACCTTTGAAGCAGAGGATACCTTTACATCTTTGCTTAAAAAGACCAAAAATACCTTTAAAGAAGCGTTGTCCCACAGCAAATACCCATATGATCTTCTAGTACAGGATATGACAGCTTCAGGTATTGATTTAGAAAGCGTTTCCTCTGTCTCGATTGTGGCAAACTCCAATAATCCAGACAGTCACCTCACAAAAACCATTGCCGCAGAATACTGTGACCGCGCCCTTACCATCCGTATCAACCCAGATGTCTTGGGACACGATACCTTTAAGTGTTTTGCCTTAGAGTATCAAACCGCTTGCTATACTGAAGAAGACATCACAAAAATGGGCGAAGCCCTGACGTCTTTAATCGAAAACCTGGCAGATCATACCGACTGGCCATTTAAGGATATTGCCATCGACACCAACGCTCTTTTACCGATAGAAGATAGCTCCATTATTGCCGATGCCGATGAAATTGCCCGCCTCGACAGCTTTAACAACACTGAAGTCACATATGACATCACAAAAACCCTGGTAGATCTTTTTAGAGCGCAAGCTCAGAAGACTCCCGAATCCACGTGCGTCGTCTTTAAAGACCGATATTACACCTATGGCGAGGTCGACCGTCTTTCTGACAACCTTGCCCGTGTCATCGCGGCCAAAAACCTTGGTGCCGGAGACATAGTGTCCATCCTCATCCCCCGGTGTGAGTATATGTCCATCGCTTCATTGGGAGTATTAAAGGCTGGCTGTGCCTACCAGCCCCTTGATCCTGACTATCCTGAGGAAAGACTTTCATTTATGATGGCTGACGCCAGCGTAAAGCTTCTTATTGCAGATGTCAATCTTCTCAAAAAGGTACCGAATTACCAAGGAGATACGCTGTTTATCCAGGATATTCCTAAACTGTCCGCGGATTCCCCCCTGCCCAAAGGACCAACGCCTGAGGATCTGTTCATACTCCTATATACCTCTGGCTCCACCGGCACTCCCAAAGGGTGTATGCTCACCCAAAAAAACATTGTCAATTTCTGTCACTGGTACCACCGTTATTATAATCTCACAGAAAAGGATCGGGTAGCCGCCTATGCCAGCTTTGGCTTTGACGCATCTATGATGGACACCTGGCCAGCCCTTACACGTGGTGCCTCCATGTATATCATCCCTGAAGAAATTCGACTCGACTTGCTGGCCCTTAATGACTATTTTGTAGAGAATAGCATTACCAATGTGTTCATAACTACACAGGTCGGCCGCCAGTTTGTCACCTGTATTGAAGAAACCAGCCTGCGCAATCTAAGTGTTGGCGGTGAAGCTCTGGTTCCTTGTAAGCCACCAGAGGCCTATTCTCTCCACAATGTCTATGGTCCCACCGAGTGCACCATTCTGTCAACCGCAAGCCTTGTTGACCACCTTTATGAAAAGTCTGTTCCCATTGGTGGTCCTATAGACAACACCAAGCTTTATGTTGTGGACGCTGAACTCCGCAGGGTGCCCATTGGTGTGCCGGGTGAGCTATGCATCGCCGGAGCACCTGTCTCCAGAGGTTATCTGGGCCGCAAAGAACTGTCAGAGGAAAAGTTTATTCAAAATCCCTTTGATGATGACCCCGCTTACAGTCGTATGTATCGTACCGGAGATGTGGTCAAATGGCTCGAGGATGGCCGTATTCTCTTTGTTGGCCGGGAGGATGGTCAGGTTAAAATCCGTGGTTTTCGAATTGAGCTGACTGAAATCGAACAGAGAATAAGGGAATACCCGGGTATCAAAGATGCCACACTCACTACCTGTGACGAAGAAAATGGCGGAAAATATGTGGTTGCCTACATCGTCTCTGACGAATCCATCGACATTGAGGATCTCAACGCCTTTATCTCAGCTGAAAAGCCAGCCTATATGATCCCCGCAGTAACCATGCAGATTGACGCTATCCCTTTGAACCCGAATTTAAAGGTTGATAAAAAAGCCTTGCCCAAGCCAGTTCGTACCTTTGACGATATCGTCCAGCCTCAGACCCCCATGCAGGAAAAAATTCACTCCATTTTGGCAGAGGTCATCGGCGATTCTGGATTTGGGATTAACACAGATATTTACGATGCAGGCCTCACCTCCATCGGCGCAGTCAAGCTTGGCGTTTTGTTCTCCAATACCTTTGGTCTTAAAATGAACACCCAGGATTTTAAAAAATACAATACAGTCACAAAACTGGAAACCTATATTGACATCGCCAAAAACATACAGTCCAGTCAAAAGGCTCATAAAGAGCTTGAAGCCTATCCTCTCACCCAAACGCAGATGGGTATTTATCTGGAATGCTTGAAAAATCCAGATTCCTGTGTCTACAACATCCCGCTGTTCTGCACCTTCTCAAGGGCAATTGACGCAGATCGGTTAGGTGAGGCGCTAACCCATGCCATCAACGCGCATCCTTATCTTAAAACCCGTCTTCAGATTACGGGTGAAGATATTTTACTGAAGCGCCGGGACCGCGACCCTGCCTTGGTAAAACGTACTCGGATGAAGGCTTCAGAACTTGATGATTACAGCAGGCATCTGGTAAAACCCTTTAATTTTGAACGCGGTCTCTACCGTTCGGAGATTATCGAAACCGAAGAAAATATCAGCCTTTTCATTGATGTACACCATCTGATCTTTGACGGAACCTCCGCCATGGTGCTGCTTCAGGAAATCAATCGGGTTTACACTGGACAAAACCCAACTGGCGAATCGTACAGCTCCTTTGATTTAGCTCTGGATGAAAAACAGGAACGGGAAAGTTCTTCCTATACCGAGGCCCGGGACTTTTATCACAGCATTTTCGGCGCCATGGAAACAAACGCGCGCTTGGATTATGACAAACCGGAAAACAGTACACCGGAGACCGCTGCCTTCGATATTGATATGAGCACCCTTTTAAGGACAGAAGTTCAAGCTTACTGCGCTAAACATCAAATTACTCCAAATGTCTTTTTTACCGGTGCCTTTGGCTTCATCCTAGCTCAATTTAAAAACCAGACAGAGTCTGCCTTTTGCACCATCTACAATGGCCGCAGTGACTCCCGCACCACAGAACTAGTCGGTATGCTGGTCAAAACTATGCCGGTTTATTGTAATCTGGAAGCGTCCAATACTGTTGACGGTTACCTCAACACTGTTAAGAAACATCTGTTCGAACTCATGGAGCATGATATTTATTCCTTTGGAGAAATCAGTCGGGAGCTTGGTGTTTCAGCAGATATTCTTTTTGCCTATCAGGGTAGTGACTTCAACATCTTTACTCTGGATTCCGAAAGTGTTCCCATTGTTCCATTGGCTCTTTCTGAAACCAAAGCGCCTCTTTCAGTGGATATCTATGACACCGATACAGGATATACTGTAAAAGCAGAGTACCGCCATGATCTGTATGACGGTATAACAATATCCCGCTTTTTGAAGACCTATGAAGAAGTTTGTAAAAGCTTGCTGACTGCCGAAACCTTCAATGATATTTGTCTGATCAGCGATGAGGATAGAAAAAAAATCGCGGTGTTTAATGACACTAAAATACCCATCGATACCCCTCTTATTCCAGAACAGCTGCAAGCTGTGGCCGATGCCAATCCAGATAAAACAGCCCTCATCAGCTGTGGTGAACACTTAACTTTCAAAGAACTGAATGATGCCACCAACCGCATTGCCAACGCCCTTATTAAGCTAGGCATCCAGCCAGAAGACATTGTAGCTATTCTTCTCACCCGCACCAAATATGCTTACATGGCGCGACAGGGTATCTTAAAATCTGGCGGAGCTTTTCTGTGTACAGATCCTGAATATCCTGATGACCGTATCCGTTTTACCCTTGAGGACAGCCATGCTAAATTCCTCATTACCACAAAAGCTCTTGCCGAAAAACGACAGGCAGTCTGTGAAAATACCGCCTGTACCTTACTATGTATTGAGGAATTGCTTGAGGAAGATGACACCCGTTTTCCACAGGTTGACATTAAGCCCTCAAATTTATGCTACTGCATTTATACCTCTGGTTCCACAGGCACGCCCAAAGGCGTCATGATTGAGCACCGCAATCTGCGCCACTACTGTCACGCTAATCCTAAAAATCCAGAGATTATGTCCTACATTAATCATAGCACAGTTTCTCTGTCTTTTGCTGCTCTGACTTTTGATGTATCAATTCTTGAGGAGTATGTTCCACTAACCCAGGGGATCACGGTGTGCATGGCCAATGAAAATGAAATTCATAATCCGCTGGCCATGCGTGATTTGCTTATTGAAAACAAAGTAGATACCTTCACAGCAACGCCATCCTACCTTAGCAACATTGTAGATATTCCAGCAATGGCGGAAGCGTTGTCCCAGATCCGTAGCTTTAACGTAGGTGCGGAAAACTTCCCATTGTCTCTTTACGACAAACTGAGGACTGCCAGTCCGGAAGCCCACATTTATAACGGTTACGGCCCGTCTGAAACCACAATCGGCTGTACTTTTATTGAAATGACTGGTGAAAATGTGACGATCGGCCGCCCTATGAGCAATATCAAATGCTATATTTATAATCGTTATGGTCAGGAAATGCCCATAGGTGTTCCCGGCGAACTGATTATTGCCGGTGATGGTGTTGGTCGCGGTTACGTAGGGCGCCCAGATCTCACAGAAAAAAGCTTTTTCCGCATTGACAGCCTGAAGGCCTATCACTCCGGCGATTTAGCCGCATGGGATACCGATGGCAAACTTCCCTTCTTTGGGCGTCTCGACAATCAAGTCAAGCTGAGGGGGCTCCGGGTTGAACTGGATGAGGTTGAGGCTGCCATCAACAGCTACGAAGGGATTAAATCCAGTATTGTTCAGGTTCGCGGAAAGGATGACAGCCAATTTCTCTGCGGGTTTTTTACTGCAGATCACGCCGTTAACATTAATAATCTTACTACCCATTTAAAGAGTACCCTGACCCATTACATGGTGCCTGGCGTTCTTGTACAGCTGGATGAAATGCCTTTGACTTCTAACGGTAAAATCAACAAGAAGGCTTTGCCTGAGATTACTTATAGCGCCGCTGAGCATGAATACATTGCACCGAAAAATGAAACTGAGGCGATCATCTGCAGTATGATGGCCGAAATCCTTAAATGTGACAAGGTTGGCGCCACAGATGATTTTTTCGAAATTGGCGGCACCTCTCTCAGCGCCTCCCGTCTTGCCATGCTGGCCGCCAATCGAGGGATTGACTTTGTTTATCAGGATATATTTAAACATTCCACCCCTCGGACTCTGGCTGCCTTCTCAGAAAACGGAAATAATGCAGCCACTGCCGTTGTCGAAACTGACCCTATTACAGATTATGACTATCACGCTATCGGCAATCTTTTAGAAAAGAATACCATTGCCAATCTTTCGTTGCTTAACAGAGAACCTTTAGGTGATATTCTCATTACTGGTGCAACAGGCTTTTTGGGCATCCATGTACTCCAAGCTTTTCTGACAGAATATACCGGCAAAGTATGGTGCCTCATTCGCAAGGGAGAAGCTGACAGTTTAGAAGAACGCATGCGTACCATGCTTATGTACTACTTTGATGATACCTTTGATGAAGTATTCGGTACACGACTATTCCTTATTGAAGGAGACATCACCGACGCTGACCAAGTTAATACTCTTAGCAACGTTCCCTTTTCTGTCCTGATTAACTGCGCGGCCAGCGTTAAGCATTTCGCTGCAGACGACAGCTTAAAACGCATTAACACTGAAGGTGTCAAACACCTCATCAATCTCTGTGAAAAAACAAGGCGCAAGCTCATCCAAATTTCAACGGTCAGTATTGCCGGCGACAGCCTGAACAACAGTATTCCCAGTGATCGAAAAATCATGGAAAATGATCTTTATTTTGGTCAGACCATCACCAATCAATACATCGAAAGCAAGTTTTTAGCTGAACAGGCTGTTCTTGAGGCTTCAACGAAAGGTCTTCGAGCCAAAATAATGAGGGTAGGCAATCTCATGAGTCGCGCAGCTGATGGCGAGTTCCAGATAAATTTTATTACAAATGGCTTCATGCGCCAGCTTAAGGGCTACGCCACCCTGCACCAATACCCGGTTGAGAGTATGAATCTGCCGGTGGAATTTTCACCCATTGATATCACCGCCCAAACCATTTTGGCTCTTGCCGAAACCGGTGATGTTTTTACGGTTTTTCACCCTTACAACAACCACACAGTCTTTATGTCCGATGTGGTGGAGGTCATGAACCAGTGCGGCTTTGACATTAAAGTCACAGATGCCGCTACCTATGAAGCTGCTCTTCGCCAGGCCATGGCCGATCCTGATAAAGCCGATAAGGTGGCTGGTCTCATTGCCTATCTGAGCAGTGACACAGAAAATGTCCAGATTCCCATTGACTGTAACAATTGCTTTACCTCTGAGGTGCTGTGCCGTCTTTACCAAAAATGGCCTATCACCGACAATGATTATATCAAACGGGCGATTCAGGAGCTTGAAGCCCTGGGCTTCTTTGAAGTATGAAGCTTTATACCATAAATACCGAACCTTTAAGAAATTTGGATATTTTTGAAACACGCATTAAGGAACTGCCGGAGTCACGGGCAAAAAAAGCGCAAAGCTACCGCCTCGTCAAAGACAGAGCTTTGAGTCTTGGAGCAGGGCTTCTGCTCAATCAGGCGCTTCGGGAAAGTGGGATTAACCCTGTCACTGTGGAATTTGATACCTCTGAATGTAAGAAGCCCAGGCTCATAGAACATCCTGACTTTCATTTTAACATCGCCCACTCTGAGGCTTTCGCAATCCTGGGCGTGGGTGACACACCGCTTGGTGTAGACATTGAAAAAATCAGCCCCGTTCCGCTTGACATCGCCCGGCAATACTTTTTCAAGAGTGAATACGCCTACCTTATGGCTTTGCCCGAAGCCCAGCGTACACTGGGCTTTTACCGGCTCTGGACCTTAAAAGAAAGCTTTATGAAGGCTGTGGGGCTGGGATTTCAGCTTCCTCTTAATCATTTTGAAATAACGCTGACCGTACCCATTCAGATAAAACAGCAGGTTGATCGCCATGATTACACCTTTACCGAATACCAAGCCCTTCCAGATTACTGTATCAGCAGCTGCGAACAGCTTTAAAAATATCGAAAGGATCAAAATTTTGAAGAAAAAATTGGAAATGCGTATCCTCGCGATCATGCTGGCTTTATCTGCTCTCTTGTGTACCCTGATCGTATGGATTGCCTTTAGAACATATAAAAAACAAGTGGAATCGAATTACCTCACCATTGTCCAGAGCATTTCATTAAAAGCCCTGGACGATGTTGACGCTGCCTCACTGGCTCTGCCAGAAAGCAACCCCGATTACCAAAATGAAATTCAAAAGCTAACTAATCTAACTCATGTCATCGGTGTGCCTGACAGCGCTGTTTTTACTTTTGTCGAGGGACAGCTGCACTGGCTTCAGGACTCTGATTTCTCAGTCTCAAAAGAAGCTTTAGCTGACTACCTGACTGCCATACCCAAGGCCAATTTTGAAAGCGAGACTTATATCGCAGACGAAGCCGAATCACTATCTCTTGGACCAGAAGCCACCCTCGAATCTGGCGCAAAATACCCCAGCCTTTGCATTCCTCTTACCGACCACACAGGTAACGCTGTGGGCCTTGTAGGCTTGGTGATCCAAGGAAGCGGCTACCGCTACCAGCGGCTTGCTTTCGTGGGCTCTATCCTCATTGTTGCCTTGCCACTGATGCTTGTAACTACTTTGCTTTTCTTTTTCTATATGCGAAAAAGCGTTACTCGTCCCCTTTTAAAGATGACTAATGCTGCCGAACAATTTAAAAAAACGGATTTATTTTCCGCCTCGCCCCAAAAACACGCGCTGTCTAATCTAAATATTCATACCGGTGATGAAATTGAAGGCTTGTCCAAACAGCTGGACAAAATGGGGAGCAGCTTGATCGCCACGATTCAACAACAAGTAGAGACCGAAAAACAAAAACAGTGGCTTTTAAGCGAAATGCAAACTGCAGAAAATGTCCAGCGTAGTATGCTGCCAACAGATTTTCCAAAAGATCTGGATCTTTTTGCCACCATGAATCCAGCCATTCAAATTGGTGGTGATTATTACGATTTTTACTACCTTGACGACCACCACCTGGCGATGACCATCGCCGATGTTTCTGGAAAAGGTATTCCCGCGGCGCTCTTTATGGCTTTATCTAAAACTGTGCTCAAGTTCATCATTACCAGCGGCGTTTCCCTCGCAAAGGCTTTGGAAATGTCTAATGACTACTTCTGTCAAAATGACTACGGCGGTATGTTCGTAACTGTTTTCACCGGTATTTTGGATCTGAACACCCATAAACTATGCTATGTAAACGCAGGCCATAACCCACCGCTTATACGCCCTGCCGCTGATTCTGATTACATCTGGCTCGACACACCTCCAGATTTAGTGCTAGCTGTTATGGGAAATCAAAGCTATAGCGAATATTCCTGCCAGTTAGCACCTGGAGCCAGTTTATTTTTGTACACAGACGGTGTTACCGAAGCCCAAAATTCTGAAGGCAACTTTTACGGCGAGGCCCGCCTAACCCAAACGATCAATGCAGCCAAAAGCCTTACTTCAAAATCCCTGCTGGCTGCTATCAAGGCCGATATTGACGCCTTTGCCGCATCCGCTCCTCAGGCGGATGATATTACAATGTTAAGCATTAAACTTTAAGGAGAAACACATGAATTTTATATACCGCCCCGCACAAATGAAGGATCTGGAGGAACTGGGCCATCTGTTTATTGAGACCTTTATTCACCGCGATCCTATGACCGCTCATCTACAGTTAACGGAAAATGAAGCCATGGATTACTGCCGGGTTATTTTTCCTGAATCCATCAAGGACGCGCTTACCTGTCTGGCGGTTGATACAAACACAAACAAAATTGCCGGTTTTGCCAGTTCTTTCCGGGAAGATATCACAAATGACCCATCGGTGGTGTCCAGGCTGAACCCACGTCTTCTCGACGCTATGGCCGATACCAGTCATGTATTTGATATTCTTTTAAAACCACTGGAAAACTTTGAAGGCTATAATCCTCAAAAATGTTTTACCGTCATGTACGCTGGTGTTCATTCTAATTATACAGGGCACAGTCTGTCCATCTCTTTGACCCAAAACCTTCTGAATCGTGCTGTTGCCATTGGTTTTGAAACTGCTATTTCCGAATGTACCAGCAGCCGCTCCCTCAAACAGATTTTGCGACTCGGTTTCAAGGAAATCAATGCGGTAGCTTACAAAGATTTTGGTATTGATACCTTTAAGGATGTTCCTGGCGCTCTGACCCTTTGTTTTAAAGTTCTTTGAACTTTAAAATCTGTTTTTACTACAATATGAGGAATACTCTCTATGTTTTGACCTTTTTATGATTTTTTATTACCATTAAACTACAAAGATAAAACACTGTCTGATCAGTGTCAGACTTAATGATAAAAGCCTTGGAACAAGATGTTTCAGGGCTTTTGTCATTATTTTCCAATTTCAAAACCATTTCATCATTTAAATAATACAAAGACAATGTATACTTCATTTCTCTGATTTTTGGCAAACATAATTGCGCCGCCGACAAAACGAATACTGTATAAGGTAGTCTTCATCTACTTTCTTCATATTTTTTATCAACCCAGCCAAACTACCAACTAATCCCAGTTCTTCTCTTAAAACGCTCCCCATTACCAACAAATTGTTTGGCGACTGAAAAGTCCACTGCCGAACGCAAGTATAGCGAGATACATAACAATTATCACGATCGGTGTGGCGACCCCAAGCATTGCCATACAAGTAAGTCCACCAGCAAAAGTCCAGCCATACCAGGGTTAAAGTCTCTCACATTCTGAAGATAGAAAGGCATAATAATACTACTGCCAACAATGGCAATAAAAGCTGTCAACATAGCAAAAAAATTTAACGTAAATAAGTGGTGAATAAACCTCTGCTGATTATCGCAAATTTTTGAACAAAGCAGAAATACTCGTAAAAATTATGTTATAAAAATATTTTAGAGTTTATGATTTCACTATACGCTTTTAACGCATCATTCCAACTGTGTTTATCAAGTATGTTTATGGAATTTCATTGGAATAACGAGGTAAATGGCAGTTTGCCACTATTCTAAATAAGATACAAACCAAGCATATAATCTATATCAAAGACAAAATTTTCACCGCCGAAATATTAAAAATGAACAGCCCATTGGAAGTCTCCAAGGGCTGTAAGATTTTCTCCTCTTGTTTTTAAGCTTACTTCGTTTTCGGTAAATGTTTTTCTCCTATCCACATAGTTTGCTTAAATAAGGATCCTGCTGTTAGTTTACAAATTATTGTTATTTTCTGACTTTGATAGCAAGAACCACCCCAGAAGCTATGATAACAAGAACAATAACCCACATAGAAGTTTCTGAAAAAATACCTGTAGCAGGTGAGCCGGTAAGCTTGTTGTCCATTTCCATCTTTTCATTTACATCTTCATTTGAATTATTCGTTGAATCAGCAATCCATTTCGCATATAGGGTCATATTTCCATTGACTCGGTCTGCATCAAAATTCCAGGCTACCAATGCTTCTGCCTCAAGAAACCATCCGCCAAATTTATACCCGGTTCGTACAGGTTCTGCCGGCATGTTAATTGTCGCACCAGCTGGAATACCTTTAATTGCTTCGACATTCGATCCCCCCTGCGAATCGAAGATTACTGTATAAGTTTCTGGAATCGAAATTGCATACCATTTTGCATACAGAGTGGTGTTTTCATTTACGGTATGACTATCAAAATCCCAGGGATTTATGCATTCGGGCTCTTTGTGCCATCCATTAAACACGAATCCTTCCATCTTTGGTGCTTCAGGTTCAAGAATGGTCGATCCAGCATTAACATTTTGAATAGGGTCAACGGAGGACCCCCCCTGCGAATCAAAAGTTACTGTATATAGGTTTAGAACAACGGGCTGCCAATTTGCATATAGGGTGATATTATTATTGATTGTATCTTGGTTAAAATCCCACGGAGTCAAACATTCCGCCTCCTTATACCAACCTTTAAATATAAAGTTTTCATAAGTTGGATTTTCTGGCTCAGTAATAGCACTACCCGGCCCAATACCAGTAATTGGAGGCACTGGTGAACCTCCCTGGGAATCAAAGGTCACTGTATAACTCAAAATCTTTGACCATTTGGCGTACAGCGTCACATTCCCGGTCACCGTATCGGCCGCAAAATTCCACGGCGTTGTCGTTTCAGCCTCTTTATACCAGCCTTCAAAAAACCATCCCTCGTAATTCGGCTCTTCTGGTTCACTTATCCGCGTGCCGGAAGCGACATTGGTAAGCGGGGCCACTGCTGAGCCGCCCTGCGAGTCAAAGGTCACCGTGTAACGGGGTACCGGAGTCCATTTGGCGTACAGCGTCACATTCCCGGTCACCGTGTCGGCCGCAAAACCCCACGGCGTTATCGTTTCAGCCTCTTTATACCAGCCGCCAAAAATCTGGCCTTCCCAGGTTGGCTCTTCCGGTTCGGTTATCCGCGCGCCGGAAGCGACATTGGTAAGCGGGGCCACCGCTGAGCCGCCCTGCGAGTCAAAGGTCACCGTGTAACGGGGTACCGGAGTCCATTTGGCGTACAGCGTCACATTCCCGGTCACCGTATCGGCCGCAAAATCCCACGGCGTTATCGTTTCAGCCTCTTTATACCAGCCGCCAAAAATCTGCCCTTCCCAGGTTGGCTCTTCCGGTTCGGTTATCCGCGCGCCGGAAGCGACATTGGTAAGTGGGGCCACTGCTGAGCCGCCCTGCGAGTCAAAGGTCACCGTATAGCGGGGTACCGGAGTCCATTTGGCGTACAGCGTCACATTCCCGGTCACCGTGTCGGCCGCAAAATCCCACGGCGTTATCGTTTCAGCCTCTTTATACCAGCCGCCAAAAATCTGGCCTTCCCAGGTTGGCTCTTCCGGTTCAGTTATCCGCGCGCCGGAAGCGACATTGGTAAGCGGGGCCACCGCTGAGCCGCCCTGCGAGTCAAAGGTCACCGTATATTCAACAGGCGTCCATTGCGCTTCAAAGGTTATATTGTCATCTAATACAAAAGGCCACTCCTTCTGCATCATTCCAGTCTCTTTATTTTTCCATCCTTCAAAAATATAATTATCTCTAACCGGATTTTCAGGTGGTGTGACGGTTCCAGCTTTATAGCGTATCATAAAATAATTTTCGACGGCACCTTTACTATCCTTTTCATAATATTCAGCTCCCTGATAGACCATATCCGGCAAATTTTTCCATTCTCCGCTATTTGCGTTATATTTTGCCCAGGACATTTCCACAGCGCCGTTATCCTTATACCGATCAAAGTTTCGTTGATCTTCAATCGGTAAATCTGAACTCGTATTGGTATTATCCGCAATCCCTTCTGGCTTAATTGGTATGGTTTTTATGACTTCTCCATCTACACCTGCCACTATTTGAGATAAATTATCTGTCAAGAGAGGTGTATCAACACCAAGAATCATTTTTGTTGTATACTTTGGCTCCGCACCTTTATCCGCATTCAATACATTGGATGCGCCTTCTTGAAGCGTGCTGGTGCTTGAAACATCTTTATAATTACTGGCACTGTTTATTTTCCCTGTACCGTCATATACTTTGTTTTCAAAAAACAAACAGTCCTTGTTCGTTACAGCAGCTGTTGCAAATAATCCTGCACCTGAAAGGCCAATTGCTCCACCTCTTTGTTCTACTGTAGTCTTTTCGTTTCCTGACTGATTTCCCACAAAAGTACAGCCAGTAACCGTATTAGTCATTTTACTGGAACCGCCATTTTTAAAAAACTGAATCGCTCCGCCGCTTCGATTACCCCCGTTTAAACCATAGGCTCTATTATTGTAAAATGTAGAATTCGTAATTGCCGTCGTCAAACCAGGATTGCCTGTCCCCTGGATAAGCAAAGCACCACCGTCATCATAAGCTAAATTGCTATCAAAAGTAGATTGATCGATTGTAAAGGTTGCGCCGTCCCGCCCATCAAAAATATAAATGGCGCCGCCGTCATAAGTACTTGCTGCTGACGCTTCAGTACCATTGGTTTTATTCCCTTGGAAATAGGATTCATCGATCGATATGTTTCCACGAAGATAGTGAAAAGAAATGGCTCCGCCGCCTCCGCCTGTAACGCCTGAATTCGCACAGTTATTAACATTATTCCTAAAAACCGTATTGCTTATTCGAAGATCACCACTGTAAAATTTTCCGGCGATTGCACCACATTCATACCCAGCTCCATTGCCAATATTATTTTCGATTGTTGCATTGTTTATTTCAATCGGCGTAGTGTTATTTCCACTTACATTAATCGCTGTACCAATATTATTTGATTCATTATTATAAATTTTAGTATACGAAATAACCGTTTTTGCATTTCCTGTTGCAGCGATGCCTATAGCTCCTGTTGACGCATTAAAAATTTCTGTATGATTGATTAACAGGGTTCCATCTCCTGCTTTGTTCGTTAAACAGGTGCCTGTAATATTACTTCCATCAAATTTAAAATCCTTTATCGTCAAACTTCCACTCCCGTTCCCGGAAACAGTAAAAGTACCCATATTCCAGATTAACCCTCTGCCATCAATAACCACATTTTTATCAGGCATATTAATGACAGTATCCGCAAACACAAAGTCATCCGAAAGTACAATCGTTTGGTTATCCTCCGCTTGCCCTACAGCCTGCTGCAGAGCACCCACTGTAGATACTGAAATATTGTCTTCTGCCAAAACAGTTACAGGCGCTATTATACTTATAAATAACAGGCCTATGGCAGCCAATGCTGACAGCATTGCCTTTGCTTTCATGGATTTGCTTCTCATTTCTTTCTCCTTCACCATCTATAAAAGTATTCTTATGTCATAATTATAATGATTTAGGAATTCTAAAAATAGAAGCGCTATGATTATTCACGCTGACAATGTGACACAAACGTGACACGATGACAAATTGTCACGGTATGGTTCCCTCTGCCCTTTAGTTGTTGTTTAATTTTTGCCGATAAGCTCCGGCATCTTTACTTTCGGATAGAATCTCCACAACATCAGTAATTGAAAATACCGATTTTCTTTATCCCATGCGATGCGGATTACCCTATTCTCAAATAGCTACAGATTTTCCATACCTCTTTCTTAAATCGTAGATATTTTTTTAGCAGTTGCCCATTTCAGACTCATGAGTCTAAAGTTTTACTTCTGTTTCTTTCTTGACGCTGTTAACTCATAGCTCTGATTCCTCTTAAGTACTACAACAGTTTTATTCTTTTTCATGTCCTTATGCCTTTTTACGTTTATGTTCCCTCTCAATTCAATGTTTTACCCAGATAATTTTCATTTAGTTTTCAAAGACCAAGAAAGCAATTGCTTTCAAGTCAGGGAGTTAGGAAAAAGAATATCTTAAATCTCCCTCTATCTATATAAGGGAAAAAATCTCATTTTTTAGCCTGATTTATTTCAAAAAAACAGCAGAAATTTTTCCTGCTGTTTTTGATAAGCACAAAACATTGGTATTATGCGTTTTTCTATTTTTTTACTCCCAAAAATAAGTTGTATTATTTCTATGAACCATCAAATTACATAATTGTTCGTCATAAATTGCCCCATTAAAATTTTTATCTGCCCTAAAATTAAACTGTATCCAGCTATTCCGTTTAAAACAGCGAAGACAACAAAATTTTTATATGAAAATTGAATTTATTCCTGACAAAGTCATTCCATAAACCACAATAGAGATCTTCTATAATCTCTTTAATATGTCATAAAGATTTCTATTGTTAGTCAGAGAACTTTTGACTCCTATATTAGCTAAAAAAGGGGCAATGATTTCTTGCCCCTAAATTTATTATAAACTGAACGGATGGTACTTATCGTAAAAATTCTCTATCAGTAACTTTAAAAAAACATTTTTACTCAAATACCGCTGTAATACTTACTTCCTTAGTAACCGTAAACTCATAACGTGCATCTGTAGATATAGGCTCATCACCTTGATACCAACCGATAAAACGTTTCCCTTCAAAAGGCAGTGCTACCATTTGAACTGTTGCTCCTTCACAGTACGTTCCAGTTCCAAAGGCAAGCCCCTTGTTCTCCATATTACTTGTGACGGTAACCTTATAGAGAGCTTCACGAGCGGCGGCGCCTGTTACTTCCAATGACGGTGTCAGCATATTCTCAGCCTTTTCTAACGCATACAGAACACTTGAGCCATCCTTTGTATTTGCCACGTCTTCGTTGGAAAATTCAGGAACGGTGCCTTCTAAGCGATCTCCGGAGGCAACAGGGATATCATAATAGTTGACCAGCTTTGCATAGGAAGCGGTATCGCCGTTATACTCCCTGACAGCATAGTTTACTGTCCCTTCTCCCTTTGCATCTACCTTTACGTCATAAGTCGCGTCTGCTGGCAGATAGATACTTTTTTCTGTCCCCGCATCAACTGAAGCCATAATCGTACTGTCCGCAATTTCCGCAGGTTCATTGTCCGTAATCTGAGCCACCAAAGCGCCGCCTGCATCGTAGACACTGACATCCGCATCGCCGCTGATACTCGCAATTCTATAAGTATTGATATAGGTTTCCGGTGTGCCGTCATAATTTGGATCATGTAATTGCAGCCATGCAAAGTACAACTCTGGATAATGGGGTTTTGCCAATAGATTCATATTCGCGAAGAATGTCATTATGTCACTTCCCCCGGATGTAAGCAGACTATCGAATCCTGCTCTTAAGATAAGACCAAAAGTATCTGAGAGTACTTCTCGACTAATAGTAATTCCTTCTTTCTCAAGAGCATCCAGACTGGAATCAAGGAGCAAATCAACTGCTTGATTTATTTTATCTGTCGTAGAAGTACCTGGCGTATTCAGAAGGATATTTATAACTTCTTGAATGTTTTCTTCAAGGACTGTATTAAGGCACGCAGGAATCGTTGTTTGCCATAATTCACGCTCTTCCGGATCTCCCAAGGCTCTTCCCCCAAGGTCGCTTACCGTTGCCTGATATTTTTGAACATAGATTCCCCGGTTTCCGATGCTGTCAGCAACCAGATCCATCAATTGATCTAAAAATTTTGACATCGCAATATCCGAATTTTTGATCAAATAATTCTCGCCTGTATCCGGGTTTTCAGCCGTACCAATCGATAGCTTTTTACCCTGGAAATCATTCAGTACATAACCACCCGTTTTTGAATCTAATAATTCCGTTCCCCAATCGGTGTGTAAGCCTACAAGCTTTCCATACATCGCTGTAAAAATCGCGCCGTTACTTGTTGTCAGTCGATCCGGGATCACCTTTTCGTCAACGCCATATCGGGTAAAGTCCCATGCGGACGGGGCAACCTTTGGCACAAAATCATTGGGGTTAACGACGTTATGGATATTGGTGTAAGATCGGTTTTCTGCTTCACTCTCATTCGCGAGCGCGCCCATTGGCGGTGCTAAACAGTAGGCATATAGATCCTCGTTACTGTAGTTGATCCCTGCAATGGACAGGTCTGTGCTCATTTTACCGGCCAGCAAATTGGTAACCGCTGCGGCCCGGCTGTATCCGGAGAGCCAGAACACGACATCCTCTTCATGGAAGCTTGGGTCACTGCGGTGCGCGTTAATATAATTAGTGAGCCAGCCATGGGCTTTATCCCGGGCTTCTGCAAATCCCTGATGCTCGCCAGCTGCCCCGACCATGAAGTTCCCACTCCACTCGACGCCATAGTTGCCGCCTCTGCCGATTTGGGCGATTAATGTCTTTTTCTTACCGTTGATGGTGATCTCCTTATGGCCGGTGATGACACCAAAGGAATTCTCGGTTGGTTTTATCTTGTAATCGGTATTGGCTTCAATGTCAGTAAAGCCAATATCGGTTAACAACTTTTCAGCGTTTTTATATTTTTCTGCATACTTTGAATTATCATCGGTAATAGAGGTTGACGCGTCGGCATTGCTGTTGAATCCGGACATCACCATACACATTGACATGGTTGCCAGGCTCGGATTATAAAGACTCGCCTTTTGTTCAAAGTAGACATCACTGTAGTGGTATGTCTGTGGATAATCTTTCTTTATGTCTGGAGAATCTTCGTCTCTTGCCCCTGCATAATTAAAGGTTCCTGTCTGAAAATCCGCCGGTCCTTGTGGCGCGTTGATGAAGTACTCTACACCCTCGATGACTGGATAACCGTTATTTCTCTGATAATCATCGTATATAAACGGGCTGCCGATGATTCCTATAAAATTAGGGTCCTGCATATAGCCCTTACTTACCAGGACTGGTGTGCCACCATATGGATACGCTGCGTCTGCACGAATGGCGACCGAACAGGAATTGTTCCGGCAGTAAGTTGAATTTCTACCCACTGTTCCCATGGATTCGAGCAGGCAGGTTATACCTGCGTTTCTGCCTCCTGTAATTTGGCCGGCGTTATAGTTCTTCAGTGAGCCTCCGTTTATCACTCCCCCTAAACCGCTGGCCCAATAGCCTGAGACATCACCGGTATTATAGGAATTCGTTATAATGTATATATCTCCAGCCAATCCACTGATAAAGCTATTTTCATCCGTTGGGTTTAACGTGACGCTCCCATGATTCGCACATCTGCTAAGCGTGCCATTCGGCGCCTGGCCAACAATCCCGCCTGCGTTACTGTTTACTGTATCCGCAGAGCCAATTTTTCCAAGGTTAAAGCTGTCCATTATCAATTTACCATCAATCTTACCGGCAATACCGCCAAGGAATGATTGGTCGCCCAAAATGTTTCCTGAATTTTTGCAGCTGGCAATATTATTTTTAGTAAGACCGGCAATACCGCCAATAAAGGCGCTGTCAGGAGTTTCGCTGCCAATGGTTCCGATATTGGTGCAATTGGATACACGCCCTTCTGCATAACCGACAATACCGCCGATGTAACCGACTGTGCTATTATTTACAACGCCGTCAAAATAGCACTGTTCAATGACTGCATTCACACCACTGTATCCGACAATGCCTCCAGTGTATCCTCGACCGGTTACCTCGGATTCTTTGACGGTTACCTTTTCGATCTTTCCGGAATCAAAGTATCCAAATAGTCCGGCATCGCCTTCATATCCGGGATCCTGTGTTGAGAAAAGGGAGAAATTGCCTGGCGCTTCCCTTGGTTTTGCCACATTTGATTCCACTAAATTTACCGTTTCTTCCATCGCTGCTCTGATAGCGGTGCTGTCTTCAGTAACGACACTATCGGTGCTCGTATCTTCCTCGGACGCCTCCGCGACTTCTGCGGGATCTGTTTCTTCCACGACCTGCGTTTCCTCTGTGGCGGCTGTTTCTTCCTGAGCCGCGGCCTCTTCAGCGATTACGCTTTCTAATTCCGCCTTAATGGCGGCAGCCTCCTGCTCCAATGCTTCCGTCACTGGATCATACAGCACTTCAACGCCTTGGGAACGGCTTGTGTCATCCAACGAATTAGTCTCGCTACGGGCGTTTCTGCTCTCATTTGGAATATATCCAACCTTCATATTGAAAATGCTGTGGCCATTCCCATTAAAGTTTCCTGAAAATGGACAATCCTTATTGCCGATCGGCACCCAGCTCTGTGCAGCTAAATCAATATTTTCTGTGAGCTGATAACTACGGTTAACTTCATTACCATTGTTCACCTCTTGAGCCATCCGCGCCAGCTGTGCTCCGTTGGCAATTAAATAGGGATCTTCCGGGGAACCGCTTCCCCCATTATAAGCACTCGCGATGGATTCATCCCATGCTATGCTGCTGCCCTCTGCATTGACCGGCACCGCCGGAAACTGCATTGCTACCAAAACAAAAATCATTAACAAAGAAACTAACTTTTTCATTACTTACTCCTCCTAATACTTTGAGGCAGTGTTAAATTTCTGACATTCCTTGGCTGATACACTCCCTTACGCGCCAATAACCGTCACAATTACTCTGATTTTCCACCCCCCTGTTCATTATCTCCTTCCTACTTCTGGTCTTACTTTAATGCATTAAACATCTCGCGTGTGAGATAAGGTCTGTTGTAGATGCCATCATTCGCGATGAAGAGTATATCAAAACTAATACTATTAAAAACATCTTTATTTTCCTTCATTTGGGTGTTCAACTCTTTTAAAGGACAATCAACATACACATTCAGGCAAGGATAAGCATCAAACCTAAAAGATTTTCTACTGATTTTCATGATGTCCGACGAAAAAGGATCTTTGGTATCTAAGAACAATCGATTATAAACACTTCTGGCATCAATGTCGGCTTTACTGTAAATCGGCTTAAATTCTAAGTCGTATTGGCGTGGAAACTTCTTCTCTACATAAATATGGACGTCGGTTCCCTTATAACGTTCTCCAAAAACTTCTTTTGCTTTTGTCTTGGCCTCTTCAAATTTTCCAATGACCTCTATTTCTTTTTCTAATGTTGAGCTATAGGTGCTTGAGGCCTTGCTGTCGGTACTGTGAAACACATAAAAGTTCAGGTCAAATTTGGGCGAATAGCCCAGATAGCAGGTCTCGGTTCGTGCCGGAACGTTTACATGGAAATAGGATCCATCAATGCCGTCAGTCTTTTCCTTATAGGGTTCAACGGCGTTCTCTTTTAAAAATTCTATCTCATAGTAATCTTCACCGTAGTTACTCTCCAGATAGGCTAAGGCGCCCTCGACGCTTGCAGGCTCTGCTTGCTTTTGTTTTTTGCATCCGGATGAAAACACCATTGCCAGGCTGACTAGAATACAGATTAAAAGCCAGTTTCCTTTTTTTATTTGTTTTTTCATGGCTCATTCCCTTCATCCTTTCTACTTCAGGTCTTACTTTAAAGCGTTAAACATCTCGAGTGTAAGATAAGGCCTATTGTAGATGCCATCATTCGCGATGAAGAGTATATGTGTACTAATATTTTCAAAATTAGTCCTTTCCTCTTTCATCAGCGCATTCAACTCCTTCAAAGAGCAATCAACGGAAATATTTAAATATGGAAAAGTAGCAAATCTAAAAGACTTTCTACTAATATACATAATGTTGGATGAAAAAGGATCTTCTATATCCAAAAACAACCGATTGTAGGCACTTCTGGCATCAATATCGGGGTTACTATAAACAGGCATAAGTTCTTTTACACCATAAAGTGGTAAATTTTCTCCTAAATAAAGATGGACACTGGTTCCCTTATAGCGCTCTCCAAAAACCTTTTTTGCGTATGACTTGGCTTTTTCAAATTTTCCAATTTCTTCTACTTCTTCTCCTAAGGTTATGTTATAGGTGCTGGGGGCCTCGCTGTCGCTACTGTGAAACACATAAAAGTTCAGGTCAAACTTAGGCGAATAGCCCAGATAACAGGTTTCGGTCCTTGCCGGAACGTCCCCATAGATACAGGCCCCATCAATGCAGAACAGCGCCTCTTCATAAGGTTCAACATGGTTCTCTTTTAAAAATTTTATTTCATAATAATCTTCACCGTAGTTGCTCTTCAGATGGGCTAAGGCGCCCTCGACGTTGGCAGGCTCTACTTGCTTTTGTTTTTTGCATCCGGATGAGAGCACCATTGCCAGACTGATTAGAATACAGATTAAAAGCCAGCTTCCTTTTTTTATTTGTTTTTTCATGGCCCATTCCCCCTGTTTTTACTTTGCTCTTAATCGTTTGTCAAATAATATCTACATCTGAATTATATAAAGCAAAATGCGATAATTCCAAAAAATAATAGATTAAATCGGACGGCTACGGTAGGATGACAAAGAAAAACCTCATCATTAAAACTGAGTGCTGAAGGTGGTAAATTTTTGAAAGGAGTTTCCTGATCTAACTAGCCCAACTCAGGTATACGCATATGGGTTATTCGCAGGGTAATGCCTGGATTCAATCCTTTCACTCACAGATTAAAAAAGGATCGATTAACCGTGCTTTAATATTTAAAATGATCAGCAGGCTTATCAGCTTTGTTCAGAGTATTATAAACTTTTTATGATACTGCCAGTATTTGTAGTCATTGTTATCAGACATCTCCTGACACGCTCAAAATACTGTACGAGCGAAAGGTATTCGCCCTGCTGTTTAGATAGCTGAATCAATCATTTTAATTTATGCTAAGAATTATATATATTTTATATTGCCTATCACTTCTAATATTATTAGAACACGTTTTCATTATCCTTGCAAGGGTAAAAATTATCACCAAAAAGATATTTAGTAGTGAAAAAAAAGAAAGATACTTCATTATTACTGATTACGACAGGTTTTTACTATTAGCGTATAAAATTATTACTAAAAAGTCTATCTATATTAAAAATATCCATCGCAATAAAAAAAAACAGCTTAAAAATTTTTTTCTTCAAGCTGTTTTTTCGGTTTGCGTTTGAGCCTTTTTTAATATCTCTTGCGATTTTTTCGTGTCTAGTTCAGAAAATCATTTATTTTTTTAGGCCGTTCTTTTTTTTGCTTTTTTGGCCAGGTCTTTACTGTTTCGAACCTGAGAAATTGGTATAGGTCGTCCAGTTCTTCCAACTCATCATACTGCTGCAAGGCATTGTAGTAATCAATTTTATCCTCTTCATACACAATCAATGGTGGATAATCGTTGGTCAATAAATAGTAATTCAGCAAGGTTCTTCCTACGCGTCCATTACCATCTGAAAAGGGATGAAGATACTCAAATTTAGCGTGAAAGTAAGCAGCAGCTTTAAGAACATCAAAATTACCACCAACCTCATATATCTCTTCAATGAGTTCTGTAAGCAATTCTGGCACTTCCTCAGGTTCAGCGCCAACCTCATTCATACCTACTACGTAATCATGCTTTTTAAACTGACCGGGTCTTTCGTCGTTATCTAAATAGCGATGAGTATCAAAGGTACCCTGAGTTAATAAAAAATGTACTTCCTTAATTAGATCCAGATCAATTTTATCTTGTTCAACAATTTTGGGGGCCAGAAACTCGTAGCACAGCTTCTGGTTTTGTTGCTCGAATATTGCTCGGGTATCCCCGGTATAATTGATTACCTTTCCGTTCTTAAAAATTTCATAAGTATCGTGGTATGAAACCTCTGAGTTTTCTATTTTTCCAGAATTATATGCGAAAAGAATTCGAAAATTATCTAGTTTTTGATTTAATTCAACTATTGATATGATTGGATTGTCTTTCCATGCCTGCACGATTTCTTCGTATTTATCCAACATGACTCACCTCATAATTCTTATGTTCTTATATCTTATTATAACATATACCATACTCTCTTAAGAAATATCTTTGTTAAATGTTCAAGGCTAGACTACCAGCCCTTAAGTTGTTTCATATAATATCATTTTCACCAAATCCCTTCAGATGGCATAATAACCATGGAGTGTTAGCTTCTTTCTATTCCTCGAGTTTGAACAGCTTCATTCCACAGTTTGCAAAAAACGCAAAGCTTGAAACCAATTTAAATGATATATTATCATTCACTCCTCCATTATTAGCCAGCTTTACATCAAAACGATAATATTAGTTCGCAGAACCGCTGGTCGTGTGTCTTAGCCATAGTTTATCACTCCATCTCACATTATGCGAGATGGCACACTCGGCGACAGCAAAGTCTTATTTCTTCCAATCTGGCTGCCGTCGTGCCGATTATTCATTAAATTGTTATAAAAACAAAATGAGCCGATAACTGTGAGTTTACATCTCACAAATTATTGGCTCTACGTTTCAGCGTCTGGCTCTTTGATAACCGTCATATTCAGCTTTTGTACGTTTACTGTGCTTTTCCGCTTACATTTTGTTCAGAAAAGCGCGAATTTTTTCAGCGCCGTATCCTCTCTGACCATAATTCGCGCTTTACTTTTATACACGGGGTATAGGAGCCAAGTCGCTGCAATGGGAGGCTTCCATACTAATCACCCCACTTGTAAAATTCTGCTGTATGGGATTCACTTCTTGATCTGCATTCCGACTAGTAATCCAATCAATGTCCTAAAGCTCTAAAGCTAATAAAATGAAAGAGATACGCAGGAATGAATAGACCACCAAAGGCCTGCTTCCTCTGTCATAAATGTATCTGTATTGTCATCTACTTTTCTCTTTTTCATCATCATCAATACCATAATGACGGCCACTGCTCCTGTGCTTTAATTGATTGACACACAATCACTGTGAAACGAATTGTGCTCAATATTATGCGCAGGACTAGAGAAATACCAATTATGAGAGTACTCTCCTTCATTGATTGCTTGGCTCATGCTTGCAAGGTCTTATCTTTTTCCAGTCTGTGTTTCTTAGAGCATAACAAAAAAATCTAAAAATCAAAAGAACCGCTGCACCACATCCATAAATAATTAGTATATTCTGAATAACTGAGAGTGTACTAACCTCAGTCATAACACACCAGTTTGTCCCCTCTGCCGGAGAATAGTCAACGTAATGTATATGACTCCTAAACTCCAAAAGCAGTCGCTTCTCTGTCTGTTGAAAACTACGAGAAGATTTTTCACCGGGCGGGTCGTTTTCCGCTCATTCTTCAGTACACGTGCCACAGCCAGGCCAAATTGATTTTCAGGGATAGCTCTCATATAGTGCTGCTGACTTCCAAATCAAGAATACACAGTATCATATATCCATAATTCTCATTCTAGTTTTTTCGGTCAGGAAGGCCGCTTTTTCTTGATAACTGTTCTCTTGAGAATATATATGGATCCGCGCTTAGATTTTCAAACAGGGAAACGGTTTCCTGTATCCGCTCCTGCACCAATAAGACTTTTTCTTAATTTTTCTGCTGCGAAAAGTCGTTCACCGTAGTTGCATCATACTTTCTGGCAGCCGTGTACCAGCCGCAAGCAAGACCGCCAATATCAAAATCGCTTTGTACTACTCTTCATGTATCTACCTTCTAATACAGGCGCACACTTTTTCAATGTCGATGGGTTTATACATACGGCTTTTGTTGCTTCGATACCGTTCATTTTGAGCATCTGGATATCCACCACAATCATCTGATAGATTCCCAGAGCAACCTCTTGAAATACTTTTACCGCCTCGTCGCCATCATTGACAAGGGTCAGTTCTCCAGAAGCGCAATCGCAATCTCTGCATTGATCTCATTGTTCTCTGCCAGAAATGTAGGGATATCCTTTAAATTAGCTCTCTCATCCTTAGAAGAATTCCCTGGCGGGTCCGTCACAGGCAGCGGTAAGATGACCGCAAATGTACTGCCTTTATCTAACTCGCTTTCAACTCCAATCCCACACCGCCTTTATGTCAGCTGTCTGCCTGTTCAAATGGTTTAAATATCTTTTCTCTCTGTTCCAATGCTATGCCTTCGCTGTTGCCCTCTACACGGGAAAGAACCTGCGGGCTTAATTCATCTACAAATTCGAGAATTTCCAGCTAAATCCGGTCTCTTGACTGCGTGTACTTGACCGCATTCGTGCTAAGTTTTATGAGAATCTACTTCATTCACAGGTAATCGTCCTTAAAGTAGCGGTGCCGCAATGTGAAGGGCTTATTTCTGTGGAAAGAATCTTTTTCTGAGAGCTGACCTCCAAGTATGTCTGGATCTCACCCCAAAAGATATCTATAGTGCCACGAGTACCACGTTTTGATGTATCACTTTTCCAGCTCTCGGATCAGTTCCCGGAGCCTAGACTTAATCTTCGTTCGGTGAGTACCCTTGTATCCCACTTTCTCCGCCAGACGAAGCAGGTACTCCCGGTATATGGCCACGATCTCGGGTTGAGAGATCTCAAAGACAGTAAAGGGCTCCGAGGCATGCACTAGAAGAGCTCTATGATTTTCCTTGACCATAAGGGAGCTCTCCTGTTCAACAGGCCCCTCCAGAGGGATGAAGTGATAATTTTCATGAGTGTCCAAAATGTGCAAAATCTTCTTCAGGTGCAGAGTATAGGTCTCCGGGGTGTAGTAAAGGGCGCCGACCGACCAACAGGTGGCGGTGATAGGCACTGTGCCGGCACGGACCTGGTCAGCGCTGGCTAAGTGAACAATATCAATCAGATTGTATTGGTCCTGCTCCTGTTCCAGCCGCTTCATCTCCTGGAGATAAAGTTCGCCCAGGCGTTTCTGCTCAGGGTCTTCTCTTTTTCCGATGGAGTCTGCGACAAGTTCAAAAGGCGCGGTCACTGCTGACAAAGAGATCAGCTTTTGAATGCGGAAGCCTTGGGGCGATAGGAATTTCATAAAACACTGGAACAGCTTTTGGGGTTCCGAGTAAGTATTCAGCATAGGCCGGCACAGGGCGAGGTAGGCCTGAAACTCCGATTCCGTCGCTCGGAGCACCCCAGGGTCTGTGGTCAGCATTGTGGCGTAGCTGGTGGGCTCGCCCGCCATGGAGTGGGAGGCAATCGCGATTTGTCCGGGCTGCATAATGATGGTGTGCCGGTAAAGGCGATCGCGAATATGAGGATAAAAATAGGCTTTTACCTTGCCGGTCATGTAGAGCGGGATCCAGCGGGCCAGAGATTCCAGAATCTGATCACCCGAGTAGATCGGCGGTATGATATGACAGATTTGAAAGCCCCGCCGGATACAGTCCAGCAGCCATGCCTGCATTTGGGAGGTAAAATCATAATCTTCCATCAGCCAATCGTCGGTCTCATCGGCAAGAATGCAAATTGTGCCCGGCTCTTGCCGGGCCAGCAGGTGTTGGTACATAGACCGCACCGCGGCACGCTTTCCCTCATTTCCAAAATGAATAGAATTCCCTTTACGGCTGATCGTTGCGGTCTCCAAGGTGGAGTTGGACGCCCCCTCCTTAATGGTCAGCGATTCAAAGCTGCGCATGAAGCGCTCCACACCGTCCGTGTCACCGCACAGCCAACAAAATAAAAATTCCGCCAGCTGATCCTTCTTGTCCATGATGATCCGTCTAACTCCCGCCATCTCCGACAGAGCTCTTCTCTGATATTCGCCGGTACAGCGTTCTGCAAGGAAATCCGCCATGCTGCGCAGCGGCTCCAGATTGCGTGGGATCCCTCTCTTTCCACTGCGGAAACGGCTGATGATGGAAGGGTCTACCTGCGCTGCCAGAGCCAGCTCCCGGTTCGTCGTTTGAGTCAAATTCATGACAAAAATTAGCTTTTCATAGAACTGCACAGTCTCATCCCCCTTTTTTATACCAGTATACCCTAAATTGATTAAGTTTGCAACAAAATTCACACCGTTTGTCATTTAAAATGACACTTAAACGTCATTGTCAATTATGGATATACCCTTGATTTTTACCGAAAAAAGATGTATTCTATAATTTAACAGTATTAAAATTTGTTATTTGTCATTTAAAATGACAAATATGTGTCATTTGCAATAGGAATTATATCCATGAATAATCTGAAGAATTGAGTGTGAGCAATGCTATTTGAGAGAAAAATTTTAGTGGTTGAAGACAATGAAATCAACCGGGCGGCACTGTGCGTCATCTTGTCTTCTCAATATACGGTTCTGGAGGCGGAAAACGGGGCGCAGGCCCTGTCGCTGCTGGAGAAATACAGAGAGGGAATTTCTCTGATCCTGTTGGATATTGTTATGCCGGTCATGGATGGCTACACCTTTCTGAAACATCTGAAAGCAGATCACAGGCTGAATTCGATCCCGGTCATTGTCACAACATCTAACAACAGTGAGTTGGATGAGGTGGCCGCGCTTTCCAACGGGGCCACAGACTTCATCACAAAGCCCTACCGCGCACAGGTCATTTTACAACGGGCAGCCGGCATCATCCACCTGCGGGAGACCTCTGTCCTCATCCATCAGATCCAGTATGATCGGGTCACCGGGGTGTACAGCAAGGAATATTTCTGTCAACAAGTCAGGGATATCCTATTTCGGAATCCGGATGTGAAATATGATATCCTCTGTTCCGACATTGAGGACTTCAAACTGATCAACGACACCTTCGGTATGGACGCAGGTGACCGCTTGCTAAGGCAGGTGGCGGAGCTCTGCACCCAGCGGCTAGGGGATCATGGCATTTGCGGCCGCCTGAACGCGGACCAGTTCGCCTGTCTTCTGGAGCACCGTGAGGACTATGCAGACGAGATGTTCACACAGTCTGATAGCAGGATCAATAGCGGCTTCGGCGATCTGAACGTGATAATAAAATACGGCATCTACACGGTGGAAGATCGGGAGGTTTCCGTTGAGCAGATGTGTGACCGAGCGCTGCTGGCAGCGAACAACATCAAGGGAAAATATGGCAAGCACTTTGCCCTCTACGACGATAAGCTACGGGGGGCGCTACTGCGCCGGCAGGCCATCACGGACGGCATGGAGACAGCCCTGGCCACGGGGCAATTCGAGGTCTACCTGCAGCCCAAGTACCAGATCCGGGACGGCAGACTGACAGGGGCCGAGGCGCTGGTGCGCTGGAATCACCCGAAATGGGGTCTGCAGCCGCCTGCGGAGTTCATCCCTATCTTTGAGCGCAACGGTTTTATCACCAAGCTGGACCAATATGTCTGGGAGCGGGTCTGCTCCCTAATGCAGGAGTGGGATAAAAGTGGCTATCCCAGCATTAACATTTCCGTCAACGTCTCCCGAATAGATATCTACAATACAAACCTGGTGGATTTTCTCACGGGGCTCATGCAGCGATACGGACTCTCTCCCTCCCGTCTGCATCTGGAGATCACGGAGAGTGCGTACACGGATACCTCGAGACAACTCATCGAGACCATGGGGGCTCTGCGCAGGCAGGGTTTCATGATTGAGATGGATGATTTTGGCAGCGGCTACTTTTCGCTGAATATGCTCACGGAAATGCCCATCGACGTGCTGAAGTTGGATATGAAGTTTATCCAGACTGAGATTACGAGGCCAACGGGCCAGGGCATCCTGCGCTTTATCTTGGACTTGGCCCGTTGGATGAAATTGAGCGTAGTGGCGGAGGGCGTCGAGACCCAGGAACAGCTGGAGAGGCTTCAAAACGCTGGGTGTGACTACGCCCAAGGCTATTACTTTGCCAAGCCTATGCCTGTGGAGAATTTTGTTTCGATCTTGACAGCACAAGCCCTTGCCGCAAACATAGAAAACAGCAGGTCTGCCTTTTCTGCGGGCCGCCTGGACAGAGCTCTACTGGTGGCCGATGAGGACGAGGAATACCGTGCCCAGGTGCATAGGACCTTTACCGACTGCTTCAAGGTACTGGAGGCGGCCAGCTGTGAGGAGGCAGTTGGAATCCTGGGAAGACATCCGTATCAGATATCGGCCGTGATTCTTAGCTTGACACTCCAAGGCGGCGCTGATATCCTGACTGCGATTCAAAAGGAACGGAGCGCTTGGAAGACGCCGTGCGTCGCCACGGGACCGCTGGACATGGAACTGGAGCGCAACGCGATGGAGCTGGGCGCCACTGACTATGCGACTAAACCCCATGATCAGGAGTCGCTACGCAGGCGGGTCCTGCGAGCGATGAGCACCCACACTCTTCAGGTCCGGATGCGGTCTCTGCAGGATGAGGCCTGCAGAGACACCATGACCGGCCTGCTCAATTGCCGGGGGCTGTACACCATAACCGAATCACTGTGGCATGAGTCTTCCTCTGTTGTTTGTCTATTTGAACTGGACGATTTGAAAAAGTTTAACGAGAAGTATGGCTATGTGGAGGGCGATCATTTAATCCTCCACTTCGCCTCCCTTCTGCGTGCCCACACTCAGGTGGACGATGTGCTGGTCCGACTGGGCGGGGATGAATTTCTAGCTGTGATGTACAACATAAGATCCATGGAAGTTGCCCATATGAAAGAAATGGCTATTCTCCGGGCTTATAGTGAGAGCCGTTACGTAGATCCAGATTCGGTGTCCTGCTTTGCCGGCACAGTGCTCTGGAATGCAGAGGAACCTTTGGATGAAATAATAGGCCGGGCTCGCGAGATCCTGTATGCCGCAAAGGCCAGCGGTAAGGAAGAGTACTTTTTACAGAAGGGGTGAATGTGTGATGTGTCAATATACGAATTTAGAAGTAATATATATCTCTCCGTCTAGCAAGCTGCTGCGCGGTAAGGACAGCAACACTGGCAACCGGGTGGTCCTTAAGACCGGAGGTCAGGAACATATGACTCAGGAGGCCATAGCACGGCTGCGACGAGAATATCAGATCATGCAGCGGATAGACAGTCCCCATGTGGTAAAGCCCCTTGGCGAGGTCACGCTGGACGGGCGCTGCTATCTGGTGGAGGAATTCTGTCCGGGGATCACGCTGAGCAGGCTTCTGAAACAGGGCGCCCTGGAGATGTCGGATTTCTACAGGATCGCAGAACAGCTGGTGATGGGACTGCGGGATATCCACAAGGCAGGTGTCGTCCACAAAGATGTGAACCCCGCCAATATCATGTATGATGCAGAGTCCGGCCGGGTGGTACTGCTGGACTTTGGTATCTCCTCCATGTTTATGCATGAACAGATGTCAGGAATCAGACTTGAAAATATTGAGGGAACCCTCCGCTACATCGCCCCTGAACAGACCGGTCGAATGAACACGGAGCTGGATTATCGCGCGGATTTTTATTCCCTGGGCATAACACTGTATCAGATGCTGACGGGACGTTATCCATTTGACGCGGAGACCCCCACAGAGCTGGTTTTTTCTCATATTGCAAAGACGCCGCCTGATCTTCGCGTACTTTTGCCAAATGTGCCACCTATGCTTGCGGCCGTCGTAGACAAGCTCCTGTCCAAGATGGCAAAAGACCGCTATTTAAGTAGCGAGGGTCTTCTTTATGATCTGACGCGCTGTCAAAAGGAAAAGGCGTTTGTCCTTGGCAAAAAGGATTTCAGTCGGCGTTTTGAATTCACCAGCCGACTGTATGGGCGAGAAGAAGAAATCGCCCAGCTGAAAAGTGACTTTAAGGAGGTGGCGGCCGGTTCCAGGATTCTTGTCTCTATCAGCGGCTATTCTGGAATTGGAAAGACCTCGCTGGTCAATCAGCTTCAGGGAGAGGCTCTGCGGACAAACGGCATGTTTCTGCAGGGGAAATTCGACCAGTATCACGCCAACGTACCGTATTTTGCCTTTTTCGAGGCTATCAAACAATTTTGTAACATGGTCTTTTTGGAACCAGAGGAGGTCATCCATAAGTGGAAGGAGATACTGTCGAAACATTTGGGAAACGACGCGGCTCTGCTGACTGGTAAGGTGGCGGAGCTGTCCCTGCTGACCGGCAATCATCCAATCTCTGAGGACATGGGGCCGCTGGAGGAGCGGACCCGATTCAAATCCGTGCTGGAAAAGCTCCTGTCCCTACTGGCTGCGCCGGAACATCCACTGGTTTTGTTTTTGGACGACGTACACCGTGCGGACATGGGCTCCCTGGAAATGCTGGAAGAGCTGTTCAAAAATGAGGATATCCACGATTTAATGATCATCGTGTGCTATCGCGACAATGAGGTAAGCAGAGAACATCCGCTCACCCTGAGCCTGAATAAAATCATACAGCGGGGCGGCCGGGTCACACAACTCAACCTGAAAGGACTGGACCCGGAGAGCACCGTACAGATGCTGGGAGACATATTCAAAACGGAAGCGGACACGACTTCCGCGCTGGCGGATATCCTTTATAGAAAGACCAAGGGAAATCCATTTTACATCAAGCAGTTTCTGCGGCTGTGCCATTCAAAAGGCTATCTGAAGCTGGATATGGACACCGGAAGCTGGAGCTGGAAGGAGGCTGAGATTCGGGCCTGTCCCGCCCAGGAGAATGTAGTGGAATTCCTGACGGAAAATCTGAACCAGTTTTCGGAGGAAACAATATCCCTGCTGTCCTTTGGCGCCTGCATTGGACAGAGCTTTTCTGTGGAAGATCTCTCCGCTGTCTGTGGCCTGTCGGAGCGTGAAATCAACCGTAGGCTGATTACGGCGGTGGAGCAGGAGGCGGTGTATCCCATGGAGAAGCATGGGAAAACCGGCCTACAGACCATGTATCAGTTCACCCACGACCGGTTCCAGCAAGTGTTTTATACAGTCCTGTCTGAGAAGACGCGGGCAAGTGTCCATTACTTGCTTGGAAAGCGATATGAAGAACGCTCTCTCGCCGCGGGCGATCTTGACGAATGGGTGTTCGAAATCGCGGACCACTACGCAATGGGGCTTGTGGAGGCGGAAGATCAGGAAGAACGGCGCCGGATTCAGGAGTTCCTGCTGAGTACGGCGCACCGGTGCGGGCTGGTATCCGCCTTCGATACGGCGGAGAGGTACCTTAACCTCCTGCTCTCCCAGCCGGAGTTGAAGCTCCTGGAAAACCGCCCATTTCTCACCAAAATCTACATGGAATATCATGCGGCGCTGTGTAATCTGGTTAAAGAGGAAGAATGCGACCGGATCTACGAGATGCTCTGCAATCTGGTGGTGGAGGCTACCGAGCTGGTAGATAACTGCTGCCTGCAGATTTCAAGCTTCTCCAACCGGGGCCGGTATGAGGACGCTTTTGAGATCGGACTCGCTCTGCTTGGGCAACTGAAAGTCACCTTCCCCGGCGAAAATATTAAGCTGACTCTGGAACGGGAGATTATATCTTTTTATCAGGAGCGGGATGCCCTTGGAGCAGAAGATATCCTGAATCTTAAAGAAGCCGAAGACCCGGTGGAGGCAGGGATCAGTAAATTGCTCTGTCGCCTGTGCGGCCCGACCTTTTTCTTTAATCCCGATTATTCCTACTGGACAGTTTTTACAGCTGTGCGACGCATGTTCAGGCATGGCTATACTCCCCATACCCTGCAGATGTATTCCAATCTGATGATGCCTCTGGGAGAACTACGCAGGGATTACCAGACGTCTTACGTGGCCGGCAGGTCGGCTATGCGTCTGGCCGAAAAGCACCAGTATAGGGAGGTAATCTACTCCATCTACTGTATGTTTGCCCTCCATACTGGCCATTGGTTCGAAGATGTGGTCAATGAGATCCCTTATGCAAAGGAGTCCATCAAGGGCAACGCCCAGATGGGAGACTTTGAGTACGCCTGCTATGGCTATTATGGACTCATGATGGCGGTCATGGAAAGCGCGACCCATGTAGATGAACTGTGGAACGAGGTACAGGCCGGAGTAAAATTTGCGGAGAAGACTGGCAGCGACCATGCTTTGGGCAGCTTTTTGAGCTTTCAACAGTTGTGCAGGAGTATCCGCGGGGAACTCTCCCTCACCGGAAGCTTTGATGGGGACGGATTTTCCGAACAGACCCATCTGGAGCGGTTTTCCCATAACCTGCAGGCAATCAGCTATTACCATGTCATTCGGGCCCTGTCGGCAGTCATCTACCGGGATTATTCTACGGCCTTCCGGCTGTGCAGAGACGCTGTGCCTCTGCTCCCCTATGTCTCCAGCTTTTACAACGTGGCGCTTCACAATTTCCTGTATTCCTTGTCCATCTGCCAGATTCTGGAGACCAGGGATTATGATCCGGAGACAAGGCCAATGCTTCTGCGTGTCCTGAAGGAAAATCAGGATTGGCTGAAAGAACGCAGCAGCGACGCACTCTGCAATTACGGTCACCTTTATCTTTTGATCGAGGCGGAGCGGAAAGCGGCGGAGGGCCGTACCGGAGAGGCCCTGCGGCTTTACGAAGAGGCCTTGGGAGCTGCGAAAAAGCATGACCGCAGCCTTCATCATGCCATCCTCTGCGATGTTGCCGCGCTGCGTTATGAGAGGCTGGGGATCAAGTCATCGTCCAGTCATTATCTGACGGATACCTACCGGCTGTACGGCCATTGGGGGGCAGAGGGCAAGTGCGCCCGGATGCGCCAAGACTATCCAGAGCTGGGGGGCCTATGGAAAAACGATAGTCGGCAGGGTACCCTGTCTGAAGATTCCATCCGCACTACCGCTTCGCTGGATATGAGTTCTGTGCTGAAGGCGTCCCAAGCCATTTCGGAGGAATTAGAGCTAGAAGGCATCCTGGAAAAACTGATACACAGTCTCCTGGAATGTGCGGGAGCGCAGCATATCTACTATCTAAGCCAGACGGATTCCGGGTATGAGATTCAGTCGGAAGGCCATTCCGGAGCCAAGGACGTATGCATTGTATCAAAGCGGCCGGCAAAGGACAATGATATTCCGCTGAGCATCGTATCGTATGTGGAGAGAACACTGGAAGCCGTGATTCTGGATGACGGAGAGAACTCCAGAGTCTTCGGGAAGGACATCCATATCAAAGAGAACCGGTGCAAGTCGGTCCTGTGCATGCCCATCCTCAGTAAAGGAGAGCTGAAGGGCATCCTCTACCTGGAAAACAATCTGGCTACAGGCGTCTTTGACCAGCGGAGAAAGGAAAACCTGATACCCATTGCGGCACAGCTTGCCATCTCTCTCGAAAACGCCTATTTATATGAGCATCTGCGCTTTCTGGTAGACGAACGGACGAAGGCATTGCAGGAGGAGATCAAGGTGCGCAAGCGGGCTGAGGAAAAGCTGGCCCGTATGGCAAACTACGACGCACTCACCGGACTTCCCAACCGCAGACTGTTTCATAAAATCTTGTCCCGACTGCTTCTGGAGGCGGATACAAGCGGATATCTGCTTGCTGTTCTTTATATGGATTTAGATGGATTTAAAGAGATCAACGATACCTTTGGCCACGATAAAGGTGATCTGGTATTGGAGGAGACAGCCAGGCGGCTGATCCGTGCCGTGCGCGGCAGCGACATCGTGTCCCGCATAGGTGGCGACGAATTCGTTCTTCTGCTGGATCGAATCGCAACGGACGAGGAAATCCGGCACGTCTGCGAACGGATTCTCTCTGAGATCAGGCAGCCTTTCCAGATCTCAGAGAACCTGGTTGTTGAATTGACCGCAAGTATTGGAGTCAGCGTCTATCCAAAAGATGCTCAGGACGAGAAGGAGCTTCTCTCCTGCGCTGACCAGGCCATGTACAGAATCAAAAAAAGTGACAAAAACTATTACTCGTTTACAGAGCCACTTTCTGAAGCACAGGAGATCCCTTAAAAAACCGTATCCAGCAGCGGCCGGCACGAGCAAGACCGTTGCTGGTCAAAGAAAGGATAAAAAATAATGGAAAAATTAATGACAGCCTGGGAGACGTTTCAGGCTTTTTGCAGTTCCTGGTTCGAGCGGCGAAACGCTGAGGAGGTCTATACCTTTTTAAGCGATGAGTTCTGCTTTGTGGGCACCGGGGAGGATGAATTTGCCCATAGCCCCCAGGAAATGAAAGACTACCTGATCCGGGACATTCAGGAGATCCCCGAGCCATTCACGGTGGAGCTTACGCTCTTTCAGGAGCAGGAGATCGATGCGGACATCCGAAACCTGTCCGTGGGAATGGTCCTCAAGAACAGTCAGTACCGCTGGCGGCTACGGGGATTCTTTACGCTGGTCCGGCGGCAAACGTCCTGGCGGCTGCGCACCTTGTGGTTTTCCGAGCCCAGCAGCAGCCAACGGGGCGAAGAACACTATCCCGGAACTCTGGTAATGGAAAACATAGCCAAACAGCGACAGGACCTGTTAAATGACTCCCTACCCGGAGGCATGATGGGCGGGTATATTGAAGAGGGTTTCCCCTTTTATTTCGTCAACAATCGGATGCTGGAGCATCTGGGGTACGCGGACGAAGCGGATTTTGTTGCCGACATCAGGGGGATGGTCTCCAACTGCATGCATCCAGACGACCGGGCCATGGTGGACGCTGAGGTAGACAGCCAGATGTCCGATGGCGGCCAATACGTGGTCGAATACCGCATGAAAAAGCGGGACGGCTCCTACATCTGGGTCCATGACATAGGGCGCAAGGTAACGGCGGAAAACGGCATGCCCGCCATTATTTCGGTGTGCATTGACATCACTGCACAGAAAATGGCCCAGGCAGAGGTCATGCATCTGTACAACAACGTCCCTGGCGCGGTGTTCCGCTGCCGGTATGACGAAGGTTTTTCCGTTGTCAACGCCAACGACGGCCTTTACAAGTTCCTGGGCTATACCAGGGAGGAATTCGCCGCTCTGGGAAACCAAATGTCAAAGGTAGTCCATCCGGAGGACCGTGGGTCTGTGCAGGCTAAGCTGGAGCAGGATCGGGACCTCGGCGGCACAATTCAGGACGAGCACCGGCTGGTCTGCAGGGACGGAAGCGTCAAATGGGTGTCTCTGAAGGCCCAACGGCTCACAGAAGACGACGGAAATCAGTATTTCTATGGCGTCTTTGTGGATATTACTGAGGAAAAGCAAGTACAGACGCGGGTCAGGGAGCTTTACGAGAAGGAGATGGCCTATTTTGTCCAGTCTGCCTCGGCGGAGGGGAGTAACCAAGGACGGCTCAACATCACCCTGGACTATGTGGAGAGCTACCAGTCCACCGCAGGCCTGGCACTGTTCCGACGGGGGGAATCCTATGGAGCGGCTGTGGAACAGCTGGCTGAATCCGCTGTGGACCCCGAATATGGCCATTACATTCGCACAGTGCTTAACCGAACTTGTGTATTAAACGATTTTTCAAATGGAAAAGCCGATTACCGCTTTGATTTTCTCCGTAAAAAGAAGAACGGCTCGGTCTTTTTATGCAGCACCAGCTTTCGTCTGCACACCAACCCGGAAAGCGGCGACGTCATCGCCTTTTTCTACACCCTCGATGTGACGGAACAGAGGATGCTGGAACGGATGCTGGAGCGGGTTTCCAGTCTGGATTACGACGTCATTACGGAGATTGATCTGACAAGCGGCACCTACCGTCTGGCGGTCTGTGGCAGAGAGTGGCACCCCACCATTCCTCTGGAGGGGAATTTTCAGGAGGAAATCCGCCGGGTGGCTGAACGCTGTATGGATGAGGCGGAGCAGCGGGAGTTTTTGGAGAAGCTGGATCCTGCGTACATGCGACGGGAGCTTGCCCGGCAAAGCTCCTACACCTTCGTGCTGGAGCTGCAGCAGAACGGCGGAAGACGGGTCAAACGATTCCAGATATTCTACATCGGCGAGGAGCTGGGACGGGTGTGCATGACCCGGGCCGATGTAACGAACATCGTCCGGCAGGAACAGCAGCAAAAGGAGGCTCTGGCTGCCGCCCTCGCCGCAGCGGAGCAGGCCAATGCCGCGAAAACGGACTTCCTTTCCCGCATGAGCCATGAGATCCGAACTCCCATGAACGCTATCATCGGAATGAGCGCCATTGCCGCCCAAGCCCTCGGAGACGATGAGCGGGTGGCCGAGTGCATCTCAAAGATCGGTATCTCTTCCCGATTTCTTCTCTCCCTCATCAACGATATCCTGGACATGAGCCGGATCGAGAGCGGAAAAATGCTGCTCAAAAACGAAAAAATCCCGACCGAAGATTTTATAAACGGTCTCAACGCCATTTGTTACAGTCAAGCGGCGACAAAGGGCGTGGAATACGAGTGTATCGTGGACCCAACTCTAGACGATTTTTATATCGGGGACGCCATGAAGCTGCAGCAGGTGCTGCTCAATATTCTGTCCAACGCCATTAAATTTACCGGTGAGGGCGGCAAGGTCACCTTCTCGGCAGCGCTGCACAGGAAAAGCAAGAACGGCGCAACGCTGCGCTTTATTGTCAACGATACCGGCGTGGGCATCAGTGACAGCTTCCTCATTCACCTGTTTGAGCCCTTCTCCCAGGAATCCATCGGTACCACTGCCCAGTACGGCGGCAGCGGTCTTGGCCTGTCCATCTCGAAAAACATTATCGATATGATGGGCGGCAAAATCACAGTACGCTCCATCAAGGGCATTGGTTCTGAGTTTACGGTAGACGTACAGTTGGGCATCACGGAGGAGGAACTGCTTCGCCACAACAGGAAAAAGGCGCTCCCCAATTTTTCCGCTCTGAAGACTCTGGTGGTGGACGATGATGTGGCGGTATGCGAAAGCGCTGTGGCCACCCTCAAGGAAATGGGAATCACTGCCAAATGGGTAGACAGCGGACGTAAGGCCATCGAAGGGGTACAATCAATGTGGGACACAGGAAAGCATTACGATATGATCCTCATCGACTGGAAGATGCCGGATATCGACGGCATCGAAACTGCCCGGCGCATCAGGACCATCGTTGGACCGGAGGTCACCATCATTATTATGACGGCCTATGATTGGGCTTCAATCGAGCACGAAGCAACGTTGGCGGGCGTCAATCTGCTGATGAGCAAGCCCATGTTCAAGTCTTCCCTAATCTCTGCCTTTTCCAAGGCACTGGGCGAAAAAGAGGAAATCAGTGCAAAGAATAAGCCCGCAGTCTATGTTTTTACCGGACACCGGGTTCTTTTGGTAGAGGATAACGCCATCAACACCGAAGTGGCTGTGGCTCTACTTGAAAGCAAGGGTATTACCGTGGATACGGCGGAAAACGGACTCCGAGCAATCGAGCTGTTCAGCAAAACTGAGGCTGGCTTTTATGACGCCATTTTGATGGACATCCGGATGCCGCAGATGGATGGGCTGACTGCCGCCAATAATATACGCCACATGAGCAACGCCGACGCCAAAACCATCCCCATCATCGCCATGACCGCCAACGCGTTTGACGACGACATTGAAAAGAGTAAAGCGGCCGGCATGAACGCGCATTTGGCCAAACCCATTGAACCGGAGAGGCTGTATCAGGTTCTCCAAGACTTTATTTTAAGCCAGGAGGAGGAATAGAAAATGGCAGATTTAAAAGAAGTCTTTCAGCAATACGGAGCGGACTATGAAACCACAATGGCCCGATTCACAGGCAACGAACAGATGTATTTGAAGATACTCTCCATGCTGCCACGGGATAAAAATCTACATAGACTGGATCAGGCACTACAGGCCGGCGACTACCCCGCCGCTTTTGACGCGGCTCATACATTAAAAGGTATAGCCGGCAACCTCGGTCTGACGCCGCTTTATCAGGCGGTTTGCGCCATCGTAGAGCCTCTGCGCGCCGGAGAAAAGTTGGATTACTCTCCTCTTTATCTGTTTGTTCAGAAAGAATATGAACAGGCCGCAGCTTTGTTGGAGCTGCTGAAATAAATGCAGGAAGGAAGTCTGAACAGAGCGTGAATTTGCTGCTTCTGCTGAGGAGGCTTGATGAAAATAGTGATAACCAATGCAATTAAGGATGTTCTGGAGCATCTTTCGGTTTTTCGACGACCATTGAGATGGCCCCTTTTGCACAAGGCCAGACCAAGCATGTAAAGAGCTTTTTTGTCCAACTTTCCAATGTAGATACCGGCCACTATGTTACAGCCAACAAATAAACTGAAAAAATGGTATGCTAAAAAGGCCTGAGAAAACCAGTCAAAAAAAGAAATTAAAAGCGAAATGGTTAATTCCAAGCATCAAAAGTCATCAGTTGCTCCCAAACCTTTCCATAATAAATGCGTAGAAACTTATTAGTACCAGTGGTCACGTAAACATAGTAGCGCTTTCCCTTCGTTAATTTTTTGTCCATGAATTGTAAAACGGGATACTCGAGAGGCGATTTTTGAATCAAGGCTCCATAATTAAGAAAAAGGGGTAGTCTTTTTGCGTTTAACTGTGCCTGTATGTCGCGTATCTGCTCGGACAGGTGGTCTTTTGTCACCGAACCGGCAATGCCGTCAGCCTCAATGCCATAGCCTTCCTTATTAGGCCCGCCTCACAGCATCCTGGGTTTCGGGACCGTCGAAGCCGTCGACCGTCCCCGGCACATAGTTGCAGAGCTTAAGGACTTCTAGAACCTGCGTTAAGGTCATCTCCATTATTTTTCACCCTCCTCTTACTTTCTAAATAAAAAAAGCGCAAATAGTATTTTTAAAACCATTTGCGCAAAATATTATCAAATAAAAAATATCTTATAAAACACAATTTGACACCATTCTACAACAATCATAATAATAACCTATAACTTTTACTGATTTAAAAATCAATAAAAACAATTTGACGATTTATCCTATCTCCGTTATCATTAAATCACAAAGATAAAAACACAGTCCGGTTGGTAGTCCGGGCGCGGCGACGCCGTCAGTAACCTGCCTCCTTGGTTGTCCGTTCTTTGGTGATTTCACTTAAAGGAGGACATCAGTATGGTCACTATTTCAAGCAGCTTAACGGTATTTTTTGAGGAACCCTTTTGGGTGGGTGTGTATGAGCGCCAGTCTGGAAACCGGCTGGAGGTTTGCAAAATCACCTTTGGCGCGGAGCCGAAGGACTATGAGGTCTATGACTTTTTGCTCAGGAATGACCACCGGCTGCGGTTCAGCCCTCCTGTCGCTCAGACGGCGCAGAGCCGGAAGCAGAACCCGAAGCGGATGCAGCGCGCCATTAAAAAGCAGCTTCAAAGCCAAGGGGTGGGCACCAAGGCCCAGCAGGCTCTCAAAGCCCAGCATGAACAGCAAAAGGTCCTGCACAAAAGCCGAAGCCGCGAAGAAAAAGAACGCCAGAAGCTTGAGCGTTTTGAGCAAAAGCAGCTGAAGAAAAAAGAAAAACACCGGGGGCACTAGCTTCCGGTGTTTGGCCCCGGCCGGAAAGCTTTTCCGCGCCGGGTTTTTTTATCTTTAAAGGCTTTTCTGTTTTTCTCTCTGGCTTCCTTCCCAGAGGGTCTGGGCTGTTTCTCTCCAGTTGTCGGCATATGGGCCGCATTTATCACATAAATGGTCAACGGCTTCAGGCGACTGCAAATCGGTCGATTTAGCGCCGGTCTGTTTGACCATCGCCCGCAGTTTTTCGGGATTTTCGAGCATGGGACAGGGCCTCAGCATATTTTCATTGAAGGGTTGTTCATCATGATAGGCCATGAAAATAGGGCTCTTGAGGGCGTCGAGCAGAGACGTGTCGTGGATATTGGCATTGGAATAATGAATGAATACACATGGCTCCACATCGCCCGCTGCGTTGATGTGCAGGTAGTTCCTTCCCCCTGCGATACACCCGCCCACAAACTCGCCGTCATTTTGAAAATCCATGCCAAAAATAGGCTTTGTTTCTCTGAAATGACGGATGCGGCGGTACATTTCCTCCCGCTGCCCGGGATTTGGCAGAAGCTCTGGCACAGCGCCGTTGCCGACGGGCATATAGTGGAAAAACCAGATAAAGAGTGCGCCGGCCTCAATGATCATATCGTAAAATTCCTCACTGCTGATATCCTCAAAATTGGCGCTGGTATAACAGGTGGAAATGCCAAAGGGCAGATGATGCTCCTTCAACAGTCTCATGGCTGTCCTGACTTTTTCATAAACTCCCTCACCTCTTCGGCTGTCATTGGCCTTCTCGAAGCCCTCAAGGCTGATGGCCGGGACAAAGTTCCTGACCCGCAGCATATCCTGACAAAACGCCTCGTCGATGAGGGTGCCATTGGTAAAGGATAAAAATTCACAATCCGGGTGACGTTCACAAAGGGTGATCAGATCCTTTTTACGCACCAGGGGCTCGCCGCCTGTATATATGTACATGTAGGTTCCCAGCGCCTTCCCCTCACGGACAATGCGGTCAATGGTCTCAAGGTCCAGGCTCTGCTTGTGCCCGTACTCCGCGGCCCAGCAGCCTGTGCAGTGAAGATTGCAGGCTGAGGTGGGGTCAAGCAGAATGGCCCAGGGGACATTGCAGTCTTCCTTTTCCTTTGTCTCATCCTGGAGGGCGCTTCCCTTCAAGCTGGCGTTTACAACAAAATTGTTGAAAAAGGCTTTTCTGACGCCTGGGTCCAGCTCATAAAACCGCAAGATCAGCTGATACCAGTTGTTCTTTTCATCAATGGCGGTCCGAAAGGCTGACCGCTGGCCCTCATACCAGCCCTCTGGCGTAAACCGGTCCATCAGCTCCATCACTCTTGGAATATTGGTTTCGGGATCCTTTTCCAGATAATGAAGCGCCGCCCCGGCGGCAGTGGTGAAGGTCTTGTTCTTAATTTTACTGACAATGTTCATTTTGTTTTACCTCCTGTTGTATGGATAGCAACGTTCTCTTTCTTTGTACCCACCACCGCTCAGCATACACATCAGAACAAACCAAAATAATCGAAAAAAGGTGACGAAAATCATCCGTCACCTTTCCTTTTAAAATATAAGCATATGTTTTTAGAAGTTTAAAATCTCTGCAAAATTGTCTTTTAACTGTGGGTAAAGCTTGTCAAAGGCTGTGTAGACCGTGTCATATTTATCACTCAGGGCCGGATTTGGCGCATAGTTTTCTGCGCGCATGGCGATGATTTTATCACAGGCATCCTGAACGGTTGGGTACATACCGGTTCCAACAGCGGCCAGAATGGCGGCGCCGAGGGCAGCTGCGTTTTCAGAGTTCATATCCGGCAGGCAGACAGGCATACCGTAAATGTCGGCCATGAGCTGGCGCCAGAACGGGCTCTTGGAACCGCCGCCGCACATACGCATGATGTCTGGTTCAATGCCAGATTCTCGGATGGCGGTAAGAACGTCACGCAGAGCATAGGTGATGCCTTCCATGACGGCACGGGTAATGTCCGCTTTGGTGTGGGTTGCTGACAGCCCCACAAAGCCGGCGCGGCACTGCAGGTCAAAATGCGGTGACTGTTCGCCTGTGAGGTAAGGCATATAGATGAGATTATTGGCCCCTGGCTTGGAGGACATGGCATCCCGGTTGATTTTATCATATTCCAGATCGTCAGAATAAAACAGGTTGCGGTACCATTTTAAAGAGTTACCGGCAGAGTTGACCGAGCCCATGAAATGCCAGGCGTCTGGAACAGCCATACAGAAGGTGTAAACACGGGCTTTTTTATCCATCATGGGTTCATCGGCGTAAGCAAAAACCGTTCCGGAGGTCCCGATGGTGGTCATGGCGCGGCCGGTAGCCACAACGCCTGTCCCGACAGCGCCGGCTGCGTTATCCCCTGCGCCGCCGACCACAACGGTTTTTTCTGAAAGTCCCAGAAGTCCGGCGACTTCTTTGGTCAGGGTGCCGGTAACATCCGGTGACTCGTAAACCTTACCCAGAACGGATTCCTTAATTTCGAGGGCATCCAGAATATACTGTGACCAGCAGCGGTTGCGCACATCCAGAAGCTGCATGGCGGAAGCGTCTGAAACCTCGGTGGCGTACTCGCCGGTCAGACGGTAGCGCAGATAATCCTTCGGCAAAAGGATATGGGCGGTTTTGGCATAGATTTCCGGCTCGTTTTCCTTAACCCACTGGATCTTGGCGGCTGTCAGGCCTGGACGAACAGGATTGCAGTTGATTTCCATCATCTTTTCATCGGTAACAATTCTGCGGACAGACTCGCAGGATTCTGTGGTACGGGCATCGTTCCAAAGAATCGCGCGGCGCAGCGGCTTTCCTGCCGCGTCCAGCATGACCGCGCCCATCATCTGGCCAGACATCCCGATTCCCTTGATGGCGTCTCTCGGGACACCGGATTCGTCAATGACATAGCGCATGGTGGCGATGGCAGCTGTGTACCAGTCCTCCGGGTCCTGTTCGGACCAGCCGTTATTCGGCTGGTAAACCGGGTATTCCTGCGCCATCTGCGCAATTTCCTTCCCGTTCTGATCAAACAATACGGTTTTGACACTGCCGGTCCCCAAATCCAATCCAATTAAATATTCCATCATATTACCTCCCTCAGTGTAATGATATACATGATATTTTGAATACGATCGTCAAAAGATTAACGATTACAAGGCCTCTATAATAAATGGAGAATCTTAAAATTCTCCATTATTTAAAATTTTATTTTGTCTGTCCCCCAGATGTCCTGAATCGCTTTTTATTTTAAATGGTGCCGCTATGCTTCGATTGTCTCAAATTCCTTCCACGGAATATTGACTTTTTCCCCTTCGTTGAGCAGCTTGTCCACATGCATTAACAGTGGGAACTGTGCGATATCAATCTTGCCGGCCTTTGCCAGGGCTTTGACCGCCTTTGCCGTACGTGTGGCGATGACAACCGCTTCCAGCGTCTGGCCTGCCAGCTTTTCATTGATTTCTTCCATGGACAGGCCTTCACCCAGGTACTGGCCCACGCTGCGGCTTCTGCCGCCGGCTACGGTAACGTCCAGGTCTCCGGCCGCAAACATGATCATGCGGTGGCTGCCGCCGACCAGCTCGAGTAAATCGTCCATTTCCTTTACACTCTGCTGGAACAGGGCGGCCTTGGAGTTTACATGCGCAACGCCGTCATCCCCACAGATATTTTTAAGGCCGATGGCCAGTGCTGTACCGAGTGCATAGCCATTTTTCAACGCAACGGCCGCTTCCAGGCCGACCACATCGGTGGTGAGGCTGATGTGATAGTAGCTGGTTGAGAAGATATCCCGCAGCATTTCCTGGGTTTCGATGTCGCGTCCGCAGAAGCCTACAAAGGAATGGTCGTGGTCAGCCAAGTCGCGGGCTGTACATGGGCCGCCGATGGCGTAAATTTTAAGCTTGGAGCCTTCCGGCAAATGTTCTTCCCAGTATTCGGGATAAACCTGAAGGCGGCCATCCTCAAAATTCAGCATCCCCTTGGTGACTGAGAGCATCGGCACACCTTCGGGAATCATTGGGATAATTTCGTTCAGGAACCAGTCAACGCCAAAGCTGGACACACCGCAGACAACAACGTCCGCGCCTTCCAGAGCTTCCTTGACCTGATCTACTTTATAATAATGAATACCATCATGCAGGGTGCGCAATAAATTAAAATGGTAGTTGTCTTCTCTCAGACGGTCGATAATTTCGTTATCGAGGGGAGAACCGACTAAACGGACCTCGTGACCGTTTTCGTAAAGGGGAAAGGTTAGGGCTGAAGCCATCTGGCCAGAGCCAATCAAAGTTACAGTGCTCATTGATTTCACTCCTTGTAAATGTTTTATAGGTGTATTCTATACCCTGTGGTGCAAATTTGTCAATAGAAAAATGGGTATAATTCCAAATTTAAGAAAATAATTTTTTCTTCTTTGGGAAAAATTTCAGCATCTTTTTTCATTATATTTTCATACATTTGAATAATTCACGCTTTTTTCCTTGACATTCCTTTTCATTCTTTTTATAATGAAATCATAAATATCATTAAATTTTTCGTTTTTATGGGAAAAATTTCAAATCATTGGAGGCACTATGGATCTCAAAAAAATAAATCAGATTCTTCGTATATCAAAAATGTATTACGAAATGGATATGGGACAAATTGAAATTGCTGAAAAGGAAGGGATCAGTAAATCCAGTGTCAGCCGGCTGTTAAAAAGCGGCAAGGAAATGGGCCTGATTGAGGTGCGCATCAAAGAGCCGGTGCTTTCCTTCGGTGAGCTGGAAACACAGCTCATCGCCCATTTCCCGCTGAAACGGGCGGTCATTGTTCCCGACCTGGTGGGCGACAAACGGATTCTGGTCCACGACGTCTGTCTGGCGCTGGCCCAGGAGCTCCCGCGCTATGTGGATGACGACTCCATCCTGGGCATTGCCTGGGGCAGCACCCTGGAGGTTTTGTCAAACCTGCTGCAGCCCATCAAGCGGCGCGGCGTGTCGGTAATCCAGCTTAACGGCGGCTACTCCCGCGCGGTCTATGAATCCAGCGCCCTGAATATCCTCAAAAATTTCGTGACCTGTGTGGACGGCGCGGGCTACCAGATTCCGGCGCCAGCCGTGGTGGACGCGCCCTTTATCGCCGACGCCATCAAACAGGACTCTCAGGTAGCGCAGATTCTCTCCATGGCGGAGCGGTGCCAGACCGCAGTCTTTTCTGTGGGCAACCTGGCGCGGCCGTCCATCATCTATGAGATGGGCCTGCTGTCCGACGCCCAGTACTGGGAAATGGAATCCAAGGGCTGTATCGGCGATATGTGCTCTCATTTTATAAACGCCAGGGGTGAAATCTTCGACGAAACCCTTGACCGCCGGGTCATCGCCGCCTCACTGCCGGTGATCAAAGCTATCCGGAACAAGCTTCTGGTGGCCAGCGGCATTGAAAAGGCAGACATTATCTGCGCTACCCTGATGGGCGGTCTGGCCGACGTGCTGTATATCGACGCCCCCACCGCGGCGGAGGTTTTGAAAAAAAGCTATGAAAATACTGAAATTGACTGAGGGAGGTTTTGATGAATTTTATTTTACGCCCCTGGCGGAAAACCGACATCGACAGTGTGGCAAAGTACGCCAACAATAAAAAAATCGCGGATAATCTGCGCAACGCTTTTCCCTGGCCCTACACCTATGAGGACGCCCGCGGCTATGTGACGAGCTGCATTGAGGCTGGTGAAACGCGCCAGTGTACCCGGGCCATTGACGTGGACGGCGAGGCTGTTGGCAGCATTGGCATCTTTCTGGAAGAGGATGTCTACTGTAAAAACGCCGAAATCGGCTACTGGCTGGCAGAACCCTTCTGGGGCCGCGGCATCATGTCTGCCGCCATCCGCCAGCTCACAGAGGCTGCCTTTGAGCACTATGACCTGGCGCGTATCCACGCCGAGCCTTTTGCCCACAACCAGGGGTCCCGCAGAGCGCTGGAGAAGGCTGGCTACACCCTGGAGGGGACCCTTAAAAACCGCGTCTTTAAAAATACTGAAATTTTTGACAGCTGCCTCTACGCTTTTACACGCTGATCTTGCCATATGCCTTTTAACAGGCGTATAATAAAAGTATAAAATCAAAGGAGTGATGATTGTGAAAATTGTAGGAATCCACGGCAGTCCCCGCCCGCAGGGCAACAGCACCGTGCTGGTGGACGCGGTGCTTGAAGGCGCAAAAGAAAAGGGCACAGAGGTTCAGTCCTTTAACCTGAACGCGCTTAACATCAAAGGCTGTCAGGCCTGCGGCGCCTGCCACAAAAACAAGGATATCTTCTGTGTTCAAAAGGATGACATGGAGCGCATCTATGAAGCCATTGCCGACGCTGACGCGGTGGTCATCGGCTCACCCATCTACATGGCACAGATGAGCGCCCAGACCATGCTGTTCTTAAACCGCCTCTACGCTTTTATGTATACCACCCAGGATGGAAAATCCCATTTTAAAATCGGGCCCAAGCGCGTGGTCACGGTTTATTCCCAGGGGGCGCCAATGGCCGGCCACTATGTTCCCTATTTTGACATGTCCGACGCTTCCTTTGGCATGATGCTCCAGGGCAAGGTGGAAAGCCGCATTGTCTGCGCCAACGCCTACACCGACGAACTCATCGCTGATGCACGGGAGGCCGGTAAAAAACTCGCTGAATAACACACATAAAAAAAGCTTATCCACCGTATGGTGGATAAGCTTTTTTGTCAGGATTCATCAATCCGGAACACTGTATATCCGCTGTCCTTTACGCTGAGCTTAAGTATCTCATCGTCAAAGGGCTTTTTCATCAAAACCTCTGCCTTCTTTTCTGTCAGATTCACCTTTGCCCAAACGCCATCCAGGCTGTTCAGGGCATTCTCTACATTGGCTGCGCAGTTGCCGCAGACCATTCCGTCGATCCATAAAACCTTACGATAGGGGTAATGGCTTTTGTCCTTGTCCGGCACGCGGATCTTTTTGACAGTTCCGCCGCCGCCTGAGCCGCAGCAGCCAGATGAAACTCGTTTCATATAGCTGCGCACACCCAGGATTACAATAACGGCAATGGCGATGCAGATCAGGATGGTGGCTGTCATGGTTTTGTCTTGGCAGCCGGCATGTTAATGTTCAGTGTATCGGATTCTTTATAGGGACGTGCCATCAGGTAAATGATACCCGCCAGGAGCGCGATGGCAATAACGGTCCAGACGGAGAAGCCGCCGCCTGTAAAGAGCAGGCCCAGACGGTAGATAATCAGTGAGATCACATAGGCAAAGCCTGTCTGGTAGCCAACAGCAAACCAGAACCATTTCGCGTTGTTCATTTCACGCTTGATGGCACCCATGGCTGCGAAACACGGTGCGCACAGTAGGTTGAATACCATGAAGGAGAAAGCGGAAAGCGCGGTATAATGGGCGGCCACAGCTGTCCACAGCGTCGCGTCGGTTTCTGCAACCTCGCTGCCCACCTTGAACAGGATACCAAAAGTACCCACCACATTTTCCTTGGCCACGAGGCCGGTAACCGTCGCAACGGTTGACTGCCAGTCACCAAAGCCATTGGGGATAAAGATCCAGGCCAGACCAGATCCGATGGCGGCCAGAATACTGTCGCTCATATCATCTACCATGCCAAAGCTGCCGTCTGCCATGCCAAAGCTGGAGGTAAACCAGATAAAGACTGTGGACAGCAGAATAATGGTACCGGCTTTTTTAATGAAGGACCAGCCGCGTTCCCACATGCTGCGCAGTACATTGACGACGGTGGGCATATGATATGCTGGAAGTTCAATGACAAAGGGCGCCGGGTCACCGGCAAACATCTTGGTCTTTTTAAGCATAATACCGGAAACGACAATGGCTGCGATTCCGATAAAGTAAGCGCTTGGCGCTACCCACCACGCGCCGCCGAAAATCGCGCCGGCGAACATGGCGATGATTGGCATCTTCGCGCTGCAGGGCACAAAGGTGGTCGTCATAATCGTCATACGGCGGTCGCGCTCATTTTCAATGGTACGCGATGCCATGATCCCCGGTACACCGCAGCCGCTGCCGATAAGCATCGGGATAAAGGATTTACCGGATAAACCAAAGCGGCGGAAGATACGGTCCATAATAAAGGCAACACGCGCCATATAACCGCAGCCTTCCAAAATCGCCAGGAAGATAAACAGCACTAAAATCTGGGGTACAAAGCCAAGAACCGCGCCAACACCAGCGACAACCCCGTCTAAGATCAGGCTCTGGAGCCAGTCGGCACAGCCTACCGCTTCCAGACCGTCTCCGATAATCACCGGAATGCCTGGTACCCAGACTCCGTAGTTTGCCGGGTCCGGCTCTTCTGCAGCTGCCGCTTCCTTAAAGTCATTGACTGTTACAGGAACGGTTTCCACCGCTTCGCCTTCCTCATCGGTGATTTCAGCGTCGGTGGTCACACCTGCTGCGGCCTGTTCAAAGGCAGTAACAGCGCTTTCATCCGCTTCGCCTTCCTCTGCTTCCAGGGCTTCTGTCACTGCGTCAGTGCTGATTCCCTCGGCCTGGGCGGCTTCTAAAAAGGCGTCCATCTTCTGCGCCTGAACGTCATACTCACCGGCGGCTTCTTCATACTGGGAAGTGCCGATGCCGAACAGATGCCAGCCGTCGCCAAAAACGCCGTCATTGGCCCAGTCTGTGGCCCAGGAGCCCACAGTGGTGACGGAAACATAGTAAACCAGAATCATGACCAGCGCAAAAATCGGAAGTGCCAGGAAACGGTTGGTGACAACTTTATCAATTTTATCTGAGATGGAAAGCTGTCCCTTGTTTTTCTTCTTATAGCAGTCACCGATAATATTAGAAATATAATTATAGCGTTCGTTGGTGATAATGCTTTCAGAATCGTCGTCCATGGAGTCCTCAACCGCTGTGATAATAGCTTCCACATTCGGCACACTCTTCATCAGTCCGGAAATCTTATCATCCCGTTCAAAGAGCTTAATGGCAAAGAACCGCTTCTGTTCCTGCGGGATATCGTCCCCCAGTCTGGCTTCTATCTTATCAAGCGCTTCCTCTACTTCCGGATCAAACCGGTGTACCGGCGCGCTGATGGTATTTTTGCCCGCAATTTTAACGGCTTTTTCAACGGCTTCCTTCAGGCCCTTGCCCTTAAGCGCTGAAATTTCCACAACCTCACAGCCAAGATCCTTTGACAGACGCTTGACATCAATCTTATCCCCGTTCTTTTCCACGAGGTCCATCATATTCACAGCGATGACTACCGGAATGCCCAGCTCTGTGATCTGTGTGGTCAAGTAAAGGTTACGCTCAATATTGGTCCCGTCGATAATATTAATGATGGCGTCGGGCCGTTCATTAATCAGGTAATTTCTGGCAACCACCTCTTCAAGCGTGTAAGGTGAAAGCGAGTAAATACCCGGTAAATCCATGATAATGACGTCTTTGTTTCCTTTCAGCTTACCTTCTTTTTTCTCAACCGTAACACCAGGCCAGTTGCCGACATACTGGTTAGAGCCTGTGAGCGCGTTAAAAAGTGTCGTCTTGCCGCAATTGGGATTTCCTGCAAGTGCTATCTTTGTTGACATGATATCTCCTCCTTAATTTTATATTCTTAGCTAAGCCTTACTTTAACCGTCAACACCGCAAAGGCTGTTAAGCCGGTAATTCCTTGGTTCTGTTCCATGATAAGTTTTGAGTAACTTATTTCATACAACCTAAAAAAGTTAGGTTCCGCTAATCACAGTAATAGATTAGCATTCCCTAACTTTATTGTCAATAGTTTTTTTAAAAATACCCGTAAGATAATCTTTATCGCTTCTCAATTTATATTCATTCTAATTTAAATCCATTTCATCTTTCAGCTCAGAGGTAATTCTACATGAATATAACCTGAGCTGTAATAGGGTAAAATGTTTAACCCGGTTTCCTGTGCCCGTTCCGCCAGATCGCCCACCCCCATGCCCGGGCAATACAGATCGGCGGCCAGCCCCTTTTTGTGGAAGGACCAGGCTACTCCGCCCACCTCGGCGTTGCGCGCTGCGCAGCGCACTCCAGAAGTAATGATCACCGGCCGCCCACAAGCCATGCGCAGGGCCTCAACGCGTTCGAGAAGCTCGGGGTTCATTTCTGTGGGCCAGCCGTCACAGTAGCCCGCGCAGTCACAGGCATACTCGTCCATAAGGAAATGCGCCGAGGCCCAGGGGCCGTCGGGCGGGGGTTCCGTCTCCGGCGCTGATACGGTTGGTTCGGACGCCTGTGTCGCTGTTTCCGATACTGTGGGCGGTGGCGCTTTATCCGCTGCCTCCTCCGGTCCAAAACTCATACCGATGAAAAAGACGCAGGACACGAGGAGCATGATTGAGAGGATTAATCTTCGACTGATGGTTTTGTAGATGTTTTTCATTGGGTTCTCCCTTCTTGATCAGGTGGAAGGTGGAAGGTTGCAGATTTGTACCAACACTTTCCACCTTCCACCTTCCACTTAAAAAAGGGGGCTTTCGCCCCTTTTTTTACTCCACGGCCACGTCGGTCTTGGTGGTGTCCACCCGCACGGCGGCCACGACCTTGGCGAGGGCGAAGCCCTCGGGCTCAAAGGCGCCCTGGTCCACGATGGCCTGGGCCCCGGCCTTGATTTCGGCGTCGGTGATGCCCTCCTTGTAATCCGGGATGGTGATTTTATGATCCTTCCCGTCTGCGCGCTGGAAGGTGATGGTTAGATCTTTGTTGGTTGTTGGCATTTTTGTAGTCTCCTTCTTATTTTTAATTTTGGGGGTCTGGTTTACCTGTATTCTTCATTCTCCATTGTTGAAATCGCTATGCGATTTCAACCATCTCTTCGGCGGTCACCTTTACCTGTTTTTCCCGGATGGGCTCCTGCATGTCGGTGATGGCTTTGGCGGTGGCCACAAAGGCGGCGTCGGTCACGCCCTCCTTGACGTCGCCGTAGGTCTTGGAGGACTTGACGATCTTTCCACCCACTTCGCCATGATTGACGGTGATCTTCATCCCCACCGATTCCACTGTTTTTTCAATTGCCATGTGTTTTCTCCTTTTCAGTTTGTATTTTGTGCGGCGTTTTGCCCTACACTCTATACATACCGGATTTTTGAAAAACGGCAGGGTATTATTCAAAAAACTTTTTTAATTTTTTCAGGGCGGCCGTATGTGTTTCGCATACCGACTGATGTGCTTTTCCCTGTTTATCCGCGATCTCCCGAAGACTTAATCCCAATGTGTAATGGTCGTTGATCACTTCCTTTTGCTTGGTTGTCAGCCGTGAAAGGCCCTCTGCCAGTTTCCTTTGATGGCGCTCGTTTTCTTTCTTCCAGATAAAACCGTTCTCGGGGCCGGGGGCTTCATCTGCCAGCGTGTCTGCAAAGGTGAGCCCCTGTGTTCCTGGTGCTTTGTCGTCAAGCTGTTTTTTGGCCGTCACCGACTGATTAAAGCGCCCACTTTTCCATTTTCTGTAATACTGACACAGATGGGTGCGTATAAAAGCATTAAAAGCTGCGCCGCGCTCAGGATCAAAGCGCTCCAATCCCTTCATGAAGGCCAGGAGACCGTCCTGAAAGCCATCCTCAAACTGCTCATCCGGCACCTGAAACCTGCTCATCACGGACAGCACCAGGGGCTTAAAGGTTATGATGAGCATTTCTCCTGCCACCTTTGCGTTTTCCCGCTCTGGGCTGTTTGGGGGGTATTTCTGTCCATTTTTGTAGGTTCCGACCAACGCGTCGATCTCTTTGTATTGATTCATTCACCCCTCCTATTCATCCTCATAAAGATCCGTAATGCTCAGCACAATTCCCGGGAACTGGTCCTCGATATCGGCGCTGAGGTCATTGAACAGATCCTCGGCCTCCTCGGTGCTGCGGGCGTAAAAGCCTGCCTCTATCCGGCACTCGGCCTCCACCCGGTAGGTTCTTCTCCGGCCAATGATTCCCGGTCCTTTTCCATATCGATTCATGTTCATTTCTCCTTTCTCTGTTTTTCTTCCCTGGCGGCCCAGATGGCGTTAAAGGCGGCGACGTCATCATCGGGGTACTGCGCCCGGATGACGGCTTTCTCTTCCTCGCTGATCTGGGGGAGCAGGTTGAACTGGGGGATGAATGGCGCGTTCTCCTGATTAGAATACAATAGAGAAGCATGTTTTTGGTTTATAGTATTTAGGTATGGTTGAGCGCCTGGTCGGGCTGGGGTTCTGGTTTGTGTCCAGACCCGGGTCGGGCTTTGGCGGTTCTCGGACACAACCGAAACGGCTGCCAGGCCTTGATCAAATGGGATCAGGCTATAGACGCCGGCCCGGGAGCCGATACCTGGAACGTAGGTCAGGCGTTCTGCCCGAATGAGTGTCTGGCGCTGTGTCCAGAGGGCCTGGCGGTTTTTAAGCCCCAGCCTGGCCATAAGGATCGTGTTAGGCACGTTAAAGCTGACGGGCCAGTACCAGAGGCCGTCGACCGCCTGTACGGCGGCCTTGTTGTTGTAATACATGAGCAGGTGCCAGTAGGCCTGCAGCAGCGGCGACAGGGGGTGGGCCTCCATAAACCGGTAGAAGCTCAGAAGCTCGGTCAGGTAGTTCATGAGGCAGCCTCACCGCAAGGGGCGCTGCCCGGCCCGGCGATAGGGGCCTCGGCAAAAACATCGCGGCCAAACTGCCGGGTGATCACCTCCATAAAATACTGCTGCCCCCGGGCGGTGACCATGGGCTTGCGGTACAGACGCATCCGGCCCTTCTTATCTGCTGTGCGGCTCTCGTACAGCTCCAGAACGCCCTGCTCCAGGGCCCGCTGTGTGGGGTCGTTCCAAAATGCTTTGCGGCGGCAAAGATACCCGTTGGCCCGCATCCAGGCAAAGAGGCGGTTCTGCCCCATATCCTTTACCTGGTGGTGGATGAGCTTGGCCATGGCCCCGATGGTAATGCTGTCCGCGGAGGTCTTGATGTCCCTGGCGAAGGCGGCCTCGGGCTGCTGGCGCCTCCATGCCTCCTGCCACTTATGCGCCTCAGCGGTGCTTTTTTCAAGAGCTTCCACTGCGCTCCGGCGTCCATCAGCTGCCAGGGCCAGGGCGGCGATGAGGGTGTCGAAGGCGGCCTTGTCCACCTGTACCCTGCCGAGCAGTTCGTCCTCGATGTGGGCCCCATGACGGCAGACAGAGGGCAGGATCACACTGGTCACATAGTGCTTGAACCGCCGGGCCGCGGGCAGCCTGCTGCCCATGCTCAGCGCGTACAGGCCACTCTCGTTGATGACCGTGGTGGGCATATGGCAGCCTCTGGGGTCGAGGATACGGCGTTTTGCCGTATCCTCCCTCTCCACATGGCGTTTGATTGCGTGACCCGCGTCCTTAAAACCCAGGGCGGCGCACACATCCCGGGCCACAAACCAGATCTGGGGCTCGCCGCCGTTTCCGGACAGCTCGGTGAGGGTGCGGATGCGTTTAAAGGTTTCGTGCTCAAAGACTTCCTCAATACTCAGGGCCTTCATGGGGTTTTTATTCACAGCGTCCACCTCCCCGGTAATTTTCCTTGACATCCTTTTTAAGCACCCACGGCAACGCCTCGAAAAGCTCGCTGGCCAGTGTTTTATCTTCGCCGCCAGGGGCGTTCTCCATCAGCCTGCGGGCTGTGGCTTCATCCACAAAGGGGGCGATGTCGATGATATAGGGGTTTACCGGCAGGGGGCGCACCATGAAGCGCCACTCAAAATCGCAGGCGTGCTCAAAGAACCATCCTTCGCCGTCCTCATAGCCGAGGAGGTCTAAAAGCTCATAGGCGTTGTACCAGGGCTTCATGCCGCTGCCGAGGAGTATGGCCACTGTGTCGCCATAAAGGGACAGGCCGCCCGGGATGATCTTTTTATCAAGGGTGCGGTCCTCCAGGGCACGCACGCCGCGTGCGCTGTTTAAAAATTGTTCAAAGGCCAGGATCTGATTGAGTTCGGGAATACGTTTTTCTCTGTTCATTGTTTGTTCCTCTGGGAACACCGGTGTTCGTTTGATTTAAGCTTATGGGTGCATTATACCCGGATGACCTGTCCCCTTCAAATGGGCTTAACCCCCTGTCCTTCGCCCAAAAAGAGAATTTTTTACGCACTTTCAGGCTAAAAAATATCCAACGCTGCTCAAAAACCGCTGTCCTTAAAACCTAAAGGCAGCGGTTCATGTTTTTTGCGTTAAGTTTTTCTTAAGCTTCAGGGCCAGAGCTCAAGCTCCACGCTCCGGCACTCCCGCATGCGGGCGTCGATGGCCGCGTTGGAGACGTCCAGCTCAAAGCGCTGGCCGGTGCGGGTCTCAAGGACGCCGCTGTAGCAGGCCTGCAAATTGTCCTTAATTAATTTTAGACCGACACACATAAAGGGGTCCTTCTTTGCGTTTAAAACCCATAAACGCCAGGCCCGGCCCTATGTAAATCGGGGGAAGTCGGACCTTTTTCTTTTTGGCCCGCCTGTGCTTTTCTCGCACGATCTCGGCTGCCAGCGCCTGGCGGTGCGGCACCGAGACGCCGGTGCTGCGGAGGATCAGCTCGTAAAAGCCCTTTATATTTTCACTGAGCAGCCGGCTTGTGCTGTCGCTGTAGTAGACGCGCACCCGGTGCCGGCCTTTTTTATAAATCTCCTCAAAGGCCACAATCTTTTGATTGATTATCGTTTTCATTTCTTTTTTACTGTAAACACACTGCATTTCGACTCCTTTTTTGGCGTTTTTACCCGGCCAGCGGCGGACCATAAAAAAACCGGGAACGAAAAAATCGTCCTCGGTTTTTTAACGGGTCACAGGAATGCCCCGATGGTCTGGCTGGATATTTGGGCCGCCACCTCTTTTTATGGATTGTTACCGTTTAATTATATACTTTTTTCAGCCCTTTAGGGGAGTTTACACGCTTTTGACATGATATTGCACATTTTTAACTTTTATCTCCTGATTAAGGCGTTTTTGGCTATTTGACAACCCTGCCTGTTTTTTGATAAAATCAGATCAAAACCCCAGGGAGGTGAGAAGATATGCTGCAAATCGCAATCTGCGACGATGAGGCCGAGGATCTCAAACGCATCAGCCATCTGGCGGCGGCTTATGCCGAAGCGCATCCGGAGCTCAATATTGCCTGTTCCCAGTTTCTTTCGCCCTGCAATTTACTGGAAATGCTGGAAAAAAACCGACATTTTGACATCTATCTGCTCGATATCCTCATGCCGGAGCTGGACGGGCTGAGTGTGGGCCGGGTGATCCGCGAAAGCGACAGCTCGGCGACCATCATTTATCTTTCCTTTTCATCGGACTACGCGGTGGAATCCTACCGTGTCCGGGCTCAGGACTATCTGCTCAAGCCTGTGACCCAGGAGGCCCTTTTCGCCACGCTGGACGAGGCCATCAAAACCATTGACGCCGAGGACGCGCGCCGCCTGGTCATGCGGACAAAGGAGGGCGCGCAGACCATCCCCTTTTATCAGATCGCCTATGTGGAATCCTACGAACACCGCTTTTTCTGCGGTCTGACAGACGGCCGGGTCCTTGAGAGCAAAACGCAGCGGGTGTCTTTCAGCCACTTTATCAAGCCCCTGCTCAAGGATGGGCGCTTTGTGCAGACCTCGGTATCCTACGTGGTCAATATGCAGCATATCCGGACCGTCAACGGCGAGGGCTGCCGAATGGCGGACGGCACCACGGTCCCCATCACCAGGGCTTACGCGGACGCCCGGAACGCCTATCTTGCTTACCTGCTGGAAATGCGTTAACCCATGCGCATGTCATTTCAGATTCTGCTCCGGGCGCTGGTTGATGCTCCATTAAATAAAGAGAGGCTGCGGCGTAATGCCGCAGCCTCTCTTTATTTATCTTTTCGTAAGCAGATGAAAGCATTGGATTTTAAACACGATTTTTTTTTCATTAAAAGGGACTCCCTGTTATTTTTTTACTTTTTTCTTGACCTTTTCCTTCAGGTCTTGCATAATAGACAAGGAATCCAAGTTATATAATTGCATAAAAAGGAGTATTCTTTATGAAAAATCAACTCGACACGCAACCTGTTGAAAAGAAAATGAGCTGGTATACCCTGGCGCTCATGGCTTTCACAGCTGTCTGGGGCTTCGGGAATGTCATCAACGGCTTTTCGGAATACAATGGTTTAAAGGCCATTGTGGCCTGGATCATCATTTTCGCCCTGTATTTTGTGCCTTACGCCCTCATGGTTGGGGAGCTGGGGTCTGCCTTCAAAGACGCTGAGGGCGGCGTGAGCTCTTGGATCATGCAGACCATTGGGCCGCGCATGGCCTACTACGCAGGCTGGACTTACTGGGTAGTGCACATGCCCTACATTTCCCAGAAGCCAAACTCGGTGATGATCGCGAGCAGCTGGGCCATCTTCCAGGACGCGCGCATCAGTGACATGAACCCCCTTGTCATGCAGTTTGCCGGGCTGGCCATTTTCCTGGTCGCTCTGGCGCTGGCCTCCAGAGGGCTCAGCATCCTCAAGAAGCTGGCCTCTGTGGCTGGTATGGCCTCCTTTGTCATGTCCATCCTCTACATTCTGCTCATGATGGCCGCTCCGGCCATCACCGGCGCCAAAACCCTTCAGATCGACTGGTCGCTCCAGACCTTTATGCCCACCTTTGATTTGAAATTTTTCACCGGCCTGTCCATCCTCATTTTTGCCGTGGGCGGCTGCGAAAAGCTGTCCCCCTATGTCAACCGGATGAAAAACCCGTCAAAGGATTTCTCGACCGGGATGATCGCCCTGGCGGTCATGGTTTGCGTCTGCGCCGTTTTGGGTACGATTGCTATGGGCATGATGTTTGACTCGAACAATATCCCCAAAGACCTGATGACCAACGGCGCTTACTATGCCTTTGCCACTCTTGGCGAATACTACCACGTGGGCAACGTTTTTGTCATCGCCTTTGCCCTCACCAACGCCATCAGTCAGTTTACGGTCATGATCCTCTCCATTGATGCACCGCTGTGCATTTTACTGGGCAGCGCGGATAAGGAGTACATCCCCAAATCGCTGTTTGTCCAGAACAAGTACGGCGCCTACACTAAGGGCCATAAAATGGTCTTAGTCATTGTAGGGATTCTCATTGTGGTGCCGGCCTTTGGCATTGGCAGCGTAGACGAGCTGGTCCGATGGCTGGTCAAAGTGAACTCGGTCTGTATGCCGCTGCGGTACCTGTGGGTGTTTGTGGCCTATATCGCCCTGAAAAAAGCCGGCAATGCGTTCCCGTCAGCCTATCACTTTGTCAAGAATAAAACCGTCGGCATCATTTTTGGCGCCTGGTGCTTTATCGTCACCGCCATTGCCTGCATTGGCGGCATCTATTCCGACGAGCCCTTTGAGCTGATCTTAAACATTCTGACCCCGGTTGTGCTGGTTCTGCTGGGCTTTATCATGCCCTACATCGCAAAACATCAGAACGCCAGGGATCTGTCGTAAAACAAGGAGGTCACCATGAACGAACCATTAAATCACGAACTGTTATCCTTTATTGGAAAAAGCCCCACCGTCTTTCACGCGGTGGACACCATGAAAGCCCAGCTTGCAGAAGCAGGCTTTATCCCGCTGGAAGAGAGCAGCGCCTGGCAGCTGGCGCCTGGCCGAGGCTACTACGTCACCCGCAACGCCTCGGCTCTCATTGCCTTCAGAATTCCGGAGGGGGCCTATACCGGCTTTCAGATTGTCGCCAGCCACGGCGACTCCCCGTCCTTTAAAATCAAGGACAACCCCGAGATTACCGTGGAGGACCACTACACCAAGCTGAACGTGGAGGGCTATGGCGGCATGCTCCGCGCGCCCTGGCTGGACCGGCCCCTGTCCGCGGCCGGACGGGTGGTCGTTAAGCACAGCAGCCAGATCTTTACCCGCCTGGTGAACCTGGACCAGGACCTGTTCCTCATTCCAAACCTCGCCATTCACATGGACCGCAAGTCTGGCAGCAGTCATGAATATAACATCCAGAAGGATATGCTGCCCCTTGTGGGCGACGGCGCTTCCAGGGGGCGGCTTATGGAGCTTGTGGCAGAGGCTGCCGGTGTGGCCGGAGCGGACATCACCGGCGCGGAGCTGTTCCTTTATAACCGGGACCCTGGCCGCATCTGGGGCGCGAACCATGATTTTATCTCCACCCCGCGGCTGGATGACCTCCAGTGCGCCTTTGCATCGCTGAAAGGCTTTCTGGCCGCGGTCCACCCGCGAAACGTGGCGGTGCACTGCGTCTTTGACAACGAGGAGGTGGGCAGCGGCACCAAGCAGGGCGCTGGCTCCACCTTCCTGAAGGACACCCTGGCCCGCATCGTAGAAGCCACCGGAGGCACCCGGGAGGATACCTTCCGCGCCATGGCCGGCAGCTTTATGGTCTCCGCCGACAACGCCCACGCTGTCCACCCCAATTTCCCGGAAAAAACGGACGACACCAACCGCCCTTACATGAACGAGGGCATTGTCATCAAGCACAGCGCCAACCAGAAATATACCACCGACGCGGTCTCCGCCGGCATTTTCAGGGCCATCTGTCAAAAGGCCGGCGTCCCAGTCCAGAACTATGTCAACCGGTCCGATATGGCCGGCGGCTCCACCCTTGGCAATATCGCAAGCACCCACACCCCCATGAACACTGTAGACATTGGCCTGGCCCAGCTGGCCATGCACTCCCCCTACGAAACCGGCGGCGCAAGAGACACTGAACACCTTGTAAAAGCGTTAAAATATTTTTATGAAACCCCAATCCGGTGCGAGGGCGACGGGCGGTATGTGGTTGAATAGACACCCCTATGCCAAAAGAGAGGATGCGGCGTCTTGCCGCATCCTCTCCTGCTGCCCTGTGACAGCCGGGAAATGGCGCTTTCCCTGGGTCATTCCTTTTTTAAATGCTCACTTCACTCTCCCGTGAGCTGTTCACACATCTACAAAACCTTTTATTTCCACTGGCCCTTTCCACCAGTCTTTCTCCAATCTCTTCAGACGGCCAGCCTGCTCCGCTCCACTGAAGCATTCCGGCCATCTCTCGCGCGCTTTTTTAACGTTTTTTTCGTTTAACCATAACGCCCGAAACGCTTAATAATGCCAGCAAAACCAACAGATAGGCAGCACCCATACTGTCAAGCTGTCCAAACAGCCCTGTAGACGGCGCGCCGCCAGACCCCTCGGTTTTTGAACCACTCTGCGCAACATCACAGATAAAGACCCAGTGCACCCGTCCCAGGGCTTCCTGGTATTTATTCTCAAGATCCCCCGGAACCGTCAGTGTCGCGTCGATAATTCCCTGGTCATTTTTGGTGTACTCGCCAATGAAAATATCATCCTTTAAGGTCCCCTGGCCGCTGGTTTCCGGCAGCCCGGAGGCCGGCCCGTTATAGATGGTCCGGACGTTTCCGTCAGCGGTTGTCAGGTCCAGATGCAGTCTCAGGCGGTTTAACAGTTCGTCGGAAAGCGCTTTTTCTTCTGGTGTGTCAAAACCTTCCGCCTCCGCTGCCTCGGCGTGCAGGTACATCTTCACATTGTTAAAGTCCTTATTGTTGAGCCAGATTCTCTGCTCCTGAACCTCGCCGGGCACCAGCTCCTTATAATTAAAGAACAGATCGTCGTCTGGCAGGCTCACAATTTTTTTAGCCTCACCGTCATAAATGACGTTGCGCTCATTCTCAGCCCTGACGCCCACGCCGCTTATTGCCAGCAGGGTCAGGACCGCCAAAAGCAAAACGGCTGCTTTTCTGGAAAATGTCATCACACTCATTCAATCACCCCTTTCCTCTGGTAATCAGGCTTATTTTAAGGTTCATTTATTCTCCCGGATAGGGCTCCACATGCGTGTCTCCCCAGCCGTCAATGACGCTCTCTGTCCTGTGGGGTGTAAAATGGTCGGACTGGACCGCTTCTGCCTGCACATTCACTGTAAAGGTTTTGTCCACAATTTCATTTCCCCAGGTTTCCGGGATGCTCAGCTCTGTAAACAGTGCTGGCGTGCTCTGCCCAACTGGCAGAACCGCCTGATAGTAGTAGCAGCCGTCTTCTGATTTTACCCAGTCTTTCTGAATTTCCAGCGCCTGCTCAATGTCAGCCATCTGGGCGTCGCTCAGCCCCTCGTCGTGGGTCAGGCGGATGCGTACATAGGCACTGTTTTTACCGGTATTGGTCACTGTTGGATCCTTGGGGTAAACGCCGCCGGGCACAACGCCTGTTGGCGCTTTCCATTCCGGCTCGGTCAGATCAATCCGCACGTTTCCCATGGTGATAATATTTTCAGTTTTCTTGGCATCTGTGAACCACGCCAGTGTCCCAGCTGCGATTAACAGCGCAGTGCACAGAACAGCAGTGATTCCGATGGCTCTTTTTTTATTCATGTTTCGCTCCTTTCAGGTTACTCGCGCTCATGGCTAAACTAAATCCGGAAAAGCTGCCTTAATGCAGTCCGCCGCTGTTTTGCCGCTCTGAACCTGTGCCAGGTAACCGGCCGCGTCGATTTGGAAATCCTTAATGTCCGCCGCGTTCGCGTTATCGTGCACGTTTACCGATTTAAAGACATCGCTGGTTTCGCTTCCAGCTTCGACTGCGGTATTATACACATAGACCACTGCCTTCCCATCCTTTGAGGTACCCAGCGCTGTCCATTCTCCGGTGTTAAAGCGGATGTCTGCAAACGCACTGACGGCGTCCAGCGCTGCCTGGCCCTCCGCGCCGTCACAGCTTATATCCAGACGGACAGCGATATAGGCCGGCTCCTTTTGCGAGGTGTTTTTCACCTGTGGATTTTTGGGAATGACCATGCCTGGCAGCATATCCTTTGCCATATCTCTGCCAAGGGGGGATGGCTGCGGGGTTACAGGGTTGTTGCCATAGTCAAGCCCATCCCAGTTAACCTCCTGTATGGCGCCTGAAAGGCCGGCCGTCGCCACAAAGGTGTTTTTCTTTGTGGCTGTCTGCGCGGTCAGCCAGGCCAGCACGCCGCCAACGGCAAGAATCCCTGCCAGTGCAATCGCACTTAATCCAATTGTCCATTTCTTTTTGTTCATTTTAAACCTCTCTTTCACTTTAAGGCCATTCCCAATGACTGGCCATTACTGAATGGGGATATCTGCACCCCATGTATCTTTTACAGCGCCCAGATCCGCCGCGTCCAGCGCGTCGGCCAGCACCTGTATTTCCAGATGACATCCCTCGGGCATTACAAATCCCGGAGCCAGTAAAACACTCTCCAACAGCTGTGTGGTGGTATCTCCTGGCGCTACCGGCGTTTTGTAGTAAAAATAGTCGCCCTGCTGCTGCCAGCCGCTGTCAGCCGTTCCCGGGCCAGACGCCGCAAAATTATAGCTTATCTGCCCCTCCAGGCTGATGCCGGTTCCCGCGTTATCGCTGTCAAAGACAATTCTGGGCACCAGCCGGACGCGGATATAAGCGTCTGTGACCTTTCCCTCCGGGTTATCATAGTTCTCAATCCATACCTTTTTAGGGACGGTGGCGCCACCCTGGATCGCTGCATAATTTTGCGGCGTTTTTTCACCAGTCTCCTGCCGGTCCCTGCCGCTGGCCGGGTCTTGTTCTAAGACTGTGATATTCACAATTTTTTTAGGGCTGAAAAGATTTTCCTTCACATTTGTGGTCGCGTTTAAAAACGCATAGGTTCCAGCTACCGCCGCCAGCAGCATAATACCAATGATACCGGCTGTAATGACACGGACTTTTTTTCGTTTCACGCATTCTCACCTCCTCATTTTCGTTTGGATGCATTTGTTTTCATCAGGCGTCCGGGCAAAAAGGCCAGGAGCACCAGGACCAGAAGGGCTGCCCCCAGAATCATTTTTCCCTGGGCCGACCCTGCCAAAATACTGACGTAGCCGGCAAGAGGAACACAGAACTGCGGGCTGCCCACCAGCCGGTCAAAGGACACAGTTCCCTGATCCTCAACGGCGTTGGCGTCCCCCTTTGTTTTAAAACTCTGGCTGGCCTCGTCCACCTGGGTCACCCGGTGTGTGGCCAGGGTTCTGCCGTCTGCCATATAAAAAGTAATGGGATCTCCCAACTTTACATCTTCCGCGGCGACCGGCCTGACAAAGATCAGGCTGCCCACTGGGTATTGCGGCTCCATGCTGCCGCTCAGCACTGCTAAAGGGATCCACCCCAGCAGGCGAAGGCCTGAAAGCAGCAGGATCATCAGACAGAGCAGTACTGTCAGGATGGTGGATAACATTTTTCGGATAACCATGGACTTCATTTAATTCACAAACCGGTTCAGGGCGTTGGCAGCATCCCCCAGAATACCAGTGTTCTGCTTTAAGGCATTGCTGGCCCTTATCACTGAGGGGGCCTTGCCTTCCTGTCCCTGGTAAGGCGCTTTGCCGTTAAGCTGGGCCTCTGTCGCAGTGCCGTTATCCCCTGAACCGCCCAAATAAAATCCTTCTGAGGGCTTATACACCGGGGCTGGAACATGCTCAAAGCCCTGGGTTAAATCCGTTAAATTGTATTTCCACGACCAGCCGCTCTCTTCCTTTACGGTGTAGTAGCCTTTTCTAAGGCCCCGAACGGTGTTTGTTTTCACCTTTGTATCCTCATTGGCCGCGAAGCTGATCACCTCATAGAAGGTATCCTGAACCGGCCCGGACAGCTCGTCCCGCCGCTCAATTTTAAAAACAAAGCTCTGGTTGGTGTTCGGCCGCGTATCAGATGTATATTGGGCGTCGATCTCTTTAGTAATATCAAGCTGCCCTTTTACCACATGCACTGTGTACTGCCCGGACAGGCTATCTCCCGCCACACTGACGTTTCCAGACGAGCTGTTGGTTGACGCCTCTGTCGGAGGGTTGACGGACTGCGTGACACTCAGCTTATAGACGGTGCCGCTGTCCGGTATTCTGTCCAGCTCTTCTGGTGTGCAGGGTTCAGGCTGCCAGGCCTTTTTAATGAGCTCCTGATTGTAGGGCGCATCAAAAACATCGCCGATAGATGGACGGATGTTCTCAGCGTCGTCCCAGCCCAGCATCATGGCTTCCAGGCCGGCTTCGTCTGTGACGCCGGTCTGCCTGAGCGAATCACCATAAAAAATGGTTTTGTCAACATCCTGGCTCTTCAGCTTCAGCCGTCGCACATTCACCGTCGGCGAAGCAAAGGGCGCCACCAGCACCCCGTCGACACTTACCCCTGAGCCGGCAGCGTTGGTGGGCACATTGTTATCCCCGATAAAGCTGTCTTTTGCCTTCACCTCAACAGAGGCCTGCCAGCCGTTTCCGGATAAATCTTTATCCGGCCATACGATGGTGGTGGTGCCGTCACCGTTTTCGGTATATGCGACGCCTGCGGTGTCAAAGGCGGCTTTCTGCTCAGCGGTCAGCTCAAACCGGCTGTCCAGCACGTCACTTACCGTTGCTGTCACCGCGATCTGGTGTGTGATGGCTTCAAAAATATCCTGCAGAGCCTGCGCAGTATCCGCGAGAGCCGCGCTGTGCTGTGAGTCAATATAGTTCAGGTAATCGTGAACTCTTTGAGACGACCAGCTTTTTAAGATCCCAATCGAGAAGATTTCAGCGCTTAAGGGGTCTCCTTCAAATTCCCAGTCTGGGTTATGGCTGGAGCCATCATCAAGGCTGCCGTCATAATCTCCAAATATTCTTCCGTCTCTTTTAATTAAGTCCTCCCCTTTAATAATCGAGGCGGTGCTCTCCGCTCTCGCCGCGATCTCTCTGTCAAATCCCGAGTAGCTGTTTGGTTCCCCATCGGTCAAAAAGATGACAAACTGCTTGTTTCCTGAATCCGCTGCGCCCAGCACGCTGTACGCATCCTCCAGTCCTAAATCTGACCGTGTGGCGCCACTGGCCCAAAGCTTATCAATGGCCCGGTTAAGGCTCTGGATATTTTCCTGTGTGTCTAGAGACGTCAGGCCTATATTGGTTTTGGAGTCGCTTGCGTAGCTCACGACAGAAACCTGGCTGGCCGGGGACTGCGCGCTCAGCTGGGTAATGAAATCCTTAGCGGTATCCTTCAGCACCTCCATTTTAGTCTGCCGGCTTCCATCGTAGCGCTCGCCCATGCTCCCGGACCGGTCGATAACCAGCACCACATCCGCGGCGCCCACCGCTGAAGAACTGGCCTTTGCGCCAAGGTTGATCTGGTAGGTTCTGCTTTCCCAGTCCTTCAGCGCGGCCGTCTTGGTGACCTCGATATTGGGGAATGACGGCTCCGGCGCTGCCAAAACAGAAAAGCCGCTGCTCCACAGCATGCCCAGCAGAGCGATGACTGCAATAATTTGTTTTCCTGTTTTTTTCATATTCAGCATACATCCTTTCCTCCAGAATATTTTTGAAAACGTTTATTGTCGTCGTTTGACGGATTTCGTTTTTTTATTCTGGATTTTTAAATTTTTTTGACAGCACCGTTATCTTGAGTATTTCTTAAAATGTTCGATATCCTCTTTTAAAAAATACAATTTGGTTATAAAATATAGGTCAGCTAACATAAAGCATTCGTGAAATATTTAAATTTCACGAGCTTTTGTCCTAAACCCTCTATTTCAGGCGCTTGGCGTATTTATGACCATGTTTTTGACCAAAATGGTCAGCTTGCAGACAGCTTCAGCATTTCCTGCTGATCCTGGCCGCTCAGTACATGAACATAAAGCTGCAGCGTCAAACCGACGTTTGAATGTCCCAAAATCCTGCTCAGGACAGAAATCTGCATATTTTTACTTGCTGCATGTGTCGCGAAAGTATGGCGCAGTGCATGAAAATTGACGTGGCGAATTCCGGCTTTTTTTAGAATACGCCTAAAGTAAAGCTGATAAACCCTGGGGTCGATGAAAGAATTTTTTCGATTTGTAAAGACGAATGTTTCTGAAAAATTTTCCCTGTGTTTCATGGTTTCATAATACTGATACAGCAGCTCATGGATTTCTGGATTCATGGGGATTGTCCGGTTAGAGCTGTAGGACTTTGTCCCTTCAAACACCATCTTGGTTTTCATGCCACTCTTCTCACTGTTTTTCACACGCTGAACCGAATCCCTGATTTGGATGACCTGCTCATCAAAATCAACATCCTTCCACCTTAAAGCAGCCAACTCCCCTAGACGAATGCCTGTCTTAAGGGCGAAAAGCACAGCTGTTGATTTTTTATGATCCCGAGAATTTTTCAACACAGCTTCGAGCTTTTGGGCCTCTTTCACATCAAGAAAAACTGGCTTTTTTATGGGCCTTTTAGGTAAAATAATATCGTCACAAGGGTTTTTATGGATTAATCCCTCTTTTTGTGCCTGCTTGAGGGCGGCCGAGAGAATGACAATGTGCCCGCGAACCGTTGAGACCGCTATTTTATTTTCTTCTAAGATTGCTTTTATATAATCCTGTATGGCATCTGGCTTCAGATTTTCCAGTTCGCAGTGCCCCAGCCGTGGCACGAGGTGCCGGTTGACGACATTGCTGTACCTTGTATAGGAGGACTGTTTGATCGTATATTTTTTGTATGACTCAAGCCACTTCCTCAGCCACTCCGCCAGCAGCGTTTTGGCCTTGTCTTTCTGGTTTTCGTCAAACTGAAGGTTCAAAACATTTTCAATAATACCCCTTTGATTGCTTTTTTCCTTTTCTTCCCGCAACAGACGCTGAAGCTGGACCTCCTCAAAAACTTTATTTTCTGCCTCCTCAAGCTTTAAAATTATTTCCTTGTAGGTTTTAGCATAAACGGAATGGTAGACAGCCTTTCCATAGACATTTTCATATCTTATTATATAGCGGCCCTCGTAACGGCCATCCTTGCGTTTATAGACATTTTTTCGATAACGTTTCATGATGATTCTACTCCCTTTCTGATTTCTGACCATATTCTGACCATTTTTTTTATAATTAAACAGATGAATAAAGCTCTATTTACTATCATTATCCATTTCCCTCTTTAATTATCTTAAAAAAAGTCTGGATTTATTCAATTATTGTGTTATAATGTTTACATGAAATAGATAGTATCCGTATTTTAATATTTGATGGCTGACAAAAGCTCGTGAAATTTAAATATTTCACGAGCTTTTTTAATGCTTTTGTTTCTTTTCTGTTTTTCTGTAAACCTTTTGAAGGCCGGTACTGTGCCATGGCGCGCGCCACCCAAAAAAAAAGATAATACGGCAAAACGCCGCATTATCTTTTAGAGAAGGATCTTTATTTTAGGACAGTATTTTCATTTTCCGCGCTTCTGCTTTTAACGCCTCCCTGAAATCAGGATGGGCGATGGCGATCAGCGCTCTGGTTCTTTCGGACAGGGTTTTTCCCCTCATCTCCGCGATACCGTATTCCGTCACGATGCGGTCCACATCGTTCTTGCTGGTTGTGACCACTGCGCCCTGTGTAAGCGTGGGTTTGATCCGGCTGACCTTGCCGTTGATGGCAGTGGAGGGGAAAGCGATAAAGCTTTTGCCGCCGGGGGACAGCCGGGCGCCTCTCACGTAATCGCTCTGGCCGCCAGTCCCCGAGATATGCCTGTTCCCCACAGATTCCGCGCACACCTGGCCCCAGAAATCAACCTCCAGAGCCGAATTAACCGATATAAAATCCGAATGCTCTGCGATCACCAGGGGGTTATTCACATAGTCCACTGGCAGGATTTCGATGGCAGGATTGTCATTGACAAAATCATACATATTCTGGCTGCCATAGGCAAATGTAGCCACAGAGCGTCCGGGGTGGATGGCTTTCCGGCTGTTGTCCACTGCTCCAGAGGCAATCAGCTCCATCATGCTGTCTGTAAAAAGCTCAGTGTGGATACCCAGGTGATGCTTTTTCTTCAGGGCCTGGCCCACTGCCTCGGGGATCCCGCCAATCCCCAGCTGAATGGTGGCCCCGTCAGGGATCTCCGCCGCGATCAATTTGCCAATGATCTGGCTGACAGCGTCAGGCTCTGAGGGCTCTGTTGCGGGCAGGGGGACATTGTTCTCGCACAGCGCGGTAACTTGGGATATATGGATTACGGGACCGCTGAGCGATCTCGGCATATTTTCATTGACTTCCAGAAAGATATGTTCTGCCTTTTTAAGCATGGCAAGGCTATTGGAAGCGGTACAGCCGGTAGAGAAGTAGCCGTGCCGGTCCATTGGCGATACCGTCGCGCAAAAGGCGTCCATATCAATATAGTTTTCAAACAGCTCGGGCATATCCCGGTAGTAGCAGGGCATCACATCCCCCACCCCAGCTGCCACGCCCTGGCGCGCGTATTTTCCCGAAAACCAGGAAACGCCCATCTTACCCATAAGCCTTTCGTCGTAACAGGGCATGGGCTGCACATCCAGGATGGTGTGCAGCTGGACGGTAAAATCCGCTTCCTGCTGAATTCGATTCATCACCGCGCTGTAAATGGCCGGCGGGTAGCCCAGCGCGATGTCGGAGCAGCACACCCAGCCGCATTCCATGAGGGCTGCGATTTCCTCTGGCCGCTTAAGCTTTTGCTTATATTGACTGATCACTGTTTTCATTCACACACATTCCTCTTACCCTTATGCCTTCGGCTACGCCAGGGCTCTGGCATAATTCTTTCCCTTTTCAAGCGCCTGCCGGTTAACGGGGATAAACTTCGCTTTACCTTCGCCGAACACCTTAGTAAAGGCTTCCAAAACCGCCTCCTCCGAGATGGTATGATCCACTTCCAACAGGGCCCCAAGCAACACCATATTCATGAGCTTCGGGTTACCCAGCTCCTTGGCAATATCGCTGGCTGGAACATAGATCGTCCGGATATCCGTCCGCTCCGGTTTTAAAGAGATAAGGTTCGCATTGATGATCATGGCGCCGCCCGGAGCGACCACATTCTCAAACTTACGGAAGGACGGCTCATTCATGACGACTGCGGACGAGGCGTTTTTCGTGACGACCGGAGATCCAATGGGTTCATCCGAAATGATCACCGTACAGTTGGCTGTTCCTCCCCGCATCTCAGGGCCGTAAGAGGGACACCAGGAAACCTCCTTGTCCTTTATCATCGCCGCATAGGCAAGCAGCTTGCCAACACTCAGAACCCCCTGACCTCCAAAGCCTGCAAAACAAATTTTCTTCGTTTCCATTTTACGACTCTGCCTCCTTGGTAATGTCTTTATAAACCCCCAGCGGGTAGTAAGGGATCATTTCTTTTTCGATAAACTGCATGGCTTTGACCGGCGTTAGCCCCCAGTTGGTCGGGCAGCTTGAAACTACCTCAATGAGTGAAAAGCCAAGCCCTTTTTTCTGAACCTCAAAGGCCTTTTGAATCGCCTTTCTGGCCTTCATCACATTAAAGGGCGAATTGACTGCAACGCGCTGAATGTAAGCGGCTCCCTCAAGGGTGCTCAGCATCTCTGACACGCGTATGGGGTTCCCGTCGATTTTGGGATCACGCCCACTCTGGCAGGTGGTTGCCTTCATGCCTGGCAGGGTCGTCGGCGCCATCTGGCCACCCGTCATCCCATAGATGCCATTGTTGATAAAAATGGTCGTGATCTTCTCACCCCGGGCAGCCGCGTGGATGATTTCCGCGGTGCCAATGGAGGCCAGATCTCCGTCCCCCTGGTAGGTAAAAACCGTATTATCCGGGTGTACCCGTTTAACCCCGGTGGCCGTAGCCGGCGCGCGGCCATGGGCCGCCTGGATGCCATCAGTATTGAAATAGCTGGTCGCCATGACCGCACAGCCAACCGGGACCACCGCAATGGCTTCCTCCAGCAGCCCCATCTCCTCAAGAACCTCACCGACAAGCCGGTGGACAATACCGTGGGTACATCCTGGGCAGTAGTGGGTCTTTGCCTCGGTCAGCCCCTGGGTGCGTTTAAATACAGTGGTCATTTTTTTCCACCTCCATCACAGATTTCGCAAATTCAACAATTTCCTCTGGCGTCAGGATCACACCGCCGGTGCGGCCGTAAAACTCGACTTTATGGATATCCCCGCAGGCCAGTTTAACGTCGTCCACCATTTGGCCAAGGCTCATCTCAACATCCATGATCTTCTTGACCGAAAGGTTTTTAAATACCTTTTCTGGGAAGGGCCACAGAGTCTTTGGCCTTATCAGCCCCACGCGGTAACCTTCCTCACGCAGGCGCTTAATGGCTGTCTTGACAATCCGGGCAGCGGTGCCGTATGCGGCAAAGGCGTACTCGGCGTCTTCCATCATAAAGCTTTCCGCCTGCTGCTCACTTTCCTGGATCTGCTCATATTTTTTCTGCAATTCAAAATTGGCGGTTTCCAGCCCCTCGGCTTCTAGGTCCAGGTTAATGACGAGGTGGCGCTCGCCCTTCCCTTTTCCGGTCATAGCCCAGTCCTTGGGCTTCAGTTCTTTGGATGGCCTGTAATTGAACTCCACAGGCTCCATCATCTGGCCGATCATTCCGTCGGACAGAATGATCACCGGTGTACGGTAATAGTCCGCAAGGTCAAACCCCTCCATGACCATATCCGCAACCTCCTGTACCGTCGACGGCGCCAGGACAATATTATGGTAATCCCCATTGCTGCCGCCCTTTACACACATGTGGTAATCGGCCTGGCTTGGCTGTATGCCGCCCAGGCCAGGGCCGCCGCGCATCATATTAACAATCACTGCCGGCAGCTCCGCCCGGGTAATATAACCGATCCCCTCCTGCTTCAAGGCGATTCCAGGTGAGGATGAGCTGGTCATAACCCGTGCGCCTGCTCCTGCCGCACCGTAGACCATATTGATAGCTGCCACCTCGGATTCGGACTGCACAAACGTCCCCCCGATTTTAGGCAGCTCTCTGGACAGATACTCTGGAACCTCGCTCTGCGGCGTGATCGGGTAGCCAAAAAAGAACCGGCATCCCGCCTCCATCGCCGCCTTGCCAACTGCTTCATTCCCCTTCATTAAAACCTTTGTCACTGCTATCCCTCCCTAATCGCATTTTTCTACTGTGATGGCCGCTTCCGGACACATCTTAGCGCAGTTCGCACAGGCGATACATTCGCCCATATCGGTGACCATACAGGGGTTATACCCGCTGATGTTCAGGCGTGTTTCATCCAGCGCCAAGATATCCTTTGGGCAGACGGACACACATAGTTCACACCCTTTACAATAAAATTCATCAATGATGACGTTTCCTTTGGCTCTTGCCATGTCTACTCCTCCATATTTGGTTTATTACATCCATTCTTCCCGCATGAAAAACTTCAGCGGCAGCCGCTCGCCAGACAGCCTCCCTGATACCCTGCCAATGATTTCTTCCATATAAGACGTATACCGGATGGGAATCCCCGTCCGCTTCGAGGCTTCCCTCAACACCGCGTCGCCAGCGACCAGATTTTCAAGGGTACTCTCTCTCACAAGGTTTGTATTGTTAATGAACCCCGTTACCTGAAAGCCTGAAGCGTACTCAAGACATTCTTTCTGAAAGAGGATTCCCTCCACACTCGCGGTATCCGGCCGGTTTACATTAACGACCATGAAAAAATCAATCTCGTCCCGGCTCAGAAGCGGCCTCAGGCGGGCCAGCGTGGTGGTGCCCACACTGTTTCCACCGAGGTCGATGATATAGTCACACGCTCTATCCTTTGCCGGTGTCCCAATCTCCGCTGAAACGGCCGGAAGATCACAGTTATCCTGCTTAATGGAGGACCCGATTACCCTCACGCCGTATTCCTCCAGCTCCTTACGCCTTTCCCTGGACCTGAAAAAAACATTGACAATGTCCAGATCTGCCAGTACAACCCTTGGTGCGTTTTTGCTCAGGGCAACTGCGTAATTGACCGCAAACTCTGTTTTTCCGCTTCCGTAATGGCCGGCAATGATTCGTACTCTTTTGTCTTTTTCCAACATTTTTTCACCTCCGCAGCGGCTTCAGCACAATGACCGGCTGCCCTTTTGCAAAACTAATGATTTTTATCCGGCAGGCCAGTAAAATTAACTGCTTCACAGGCCTGCCGTCAAGGCTTTTTAATAAGAATCAGGCGCGTCCCGCCTTGATGATATCCATTGCGTAGTGGTCTGCGGCCTCATAGGTTGTAATGCCCTTGTCTTTGGCATAATGGATGATGTTGAGGGTGGTGTCATAAATTTTATCAACCTTTTCTGTTACCTTGCTGGCGTCGTAGGGCTTTGTCACAATTTCTTCACCACAGTTGATAACACCGCCGGCATTAATGATATAATCCGGTAAATAGAGGATGCCTCTTTCTTCCAGCTCCTCGCCGGTCTGTGGGTCAACCAGCACATTGTTGGCGCATCCGCCTACAATTTTACACTTCAAAGCCTTGGCGTTGCCGCTGTTGATCACCGCGCCCAGAGCGCATGGGGCAAAAATATCACACTCTGCTGTCAGTACCTCGTCAGCGTTCAGCGGGGTGGCGCCAAATTCTTCAACAGCCCGCTTTACAGCGTCCGGATTAATGTCATAAACCTTCAAGATTGCGCCCTCATCGTGCAGCAGCTTTGCGACCATATAACCAACACTGCCAAGCCCCTGAACCACAACGGTTAATCCCTCGGCCGTGTCCGCGCCAAACTTTTCCTTGATTCCGGCTTTAATTCCCATAAAGGTTCCTCTGGCTGTATAGGGTGACGGGTTGCCGCCAATTTCCCGGGTGCCGGTAACATACTTGGTTGTCTCCTGCATGTAGGCAATATCCTGCGTATTGATATTGACGTCCTCAGCAGTATAATATCTCCCGGCAAGGGATTCAATAAAGCGGCCATAGGCCTTAAAAAACGCTTCATTTTTAAGCTTTCTCGGATCGCCGATGATTACGGCTTTTCCGCCGCCGTTCTTTAATCCACAGCCCGCATTTTTAAGGCTCATGCCTCTGGACAGCCGCAGAACATCATAGAGAGCATCCTCCTCGCTCTCGTAGTTCCACATCCGGGTGCCGCCGAGCGCCGGGCCCAGGGTCGTGTCGTGAATGGCGATAATGGCCTTTAAACCTGTTTCCTCATCCCGTGCGAATACCAGTTCTTCGTGTCCATAGAAATCCATCTTTTCAAAAATACTCATTTTTTCATACCTCCAAAACATAATTTTTAATAATAATATATAGATACCAGCGGCTCTTAATCCGGCCGGCATAGATATCCCTTAGATTTTTCCCTTTCGCACTGTCTCTGCGGGATCGGGCTCCGGGACAGATACTTCTGGGCTTACTTTTTTCTTGTCGCCCTTGATAAAATACCCGGCCACGCCGCAGATCACGGTTGGCAGCAGCCATCCGAACCCAAAGTGGTGAAGCGGTAAATAGTTGACGAACTGAAAGCCCAGACCATGATTGGCGGCTGTCTCCAAAACGCTGATCAAAAACGCGCCCAGCGCGGCCGCTTTAAAGACATTGTCATTTTTGATCTTGTCACCTACAATGGTTAAAATGATCAGTGTAAGGGCCGGCGCGTAGACAATGGACAGGACCGGCTCTGAAATGGCGATGATCTCATCCAGGCCGATATTGGCGATGACCGGTGAAATCACGCACACAATGGTGACAATGACTTTATAACTGACACGCCCTTTGCTTAACCGGGAGAAATAAGCCCCACTGGAGCTGACCAGCGCCACTGCTGTGGTGATACAGGCCAGCGCTACCACAATTCCAAAGATAACCATGCCGACATTTCCAAGAAGGTTTTTAATGATCTCAAGAATCAGTGTAGACCTGGAAACATCCACCCCATACATGGTCGAGGCTGTCGCTCCAAGGTGGGCCAGACCAAAATAAACAATCAGGAGCCCTGCCCCAGCAACCAGCCCAGCGCCTCCGATTACAGCGTTTTTGGCTTTGATCTCCGTATAGCCCTTTTCCTTGACCGTTTTTACAATAATAACCCCAAAAATCAGCGCTGCCAGCACATCCATTGTCTGGTATCCCGAGATGATGCCGCTGCTGATAATATTTGAGACCTTTGGCTCAGCCGCAATTGGCCCCAGTGGATCAATGATCCCCTTTATGATGACAATCATCAGCCCGATAAACAGAGCCGGTGTCAGGAATTTACCGACAATGTCCACCACCGATGCCTCCTTCACGCACAGCACCCAGATAAGCACGAAAAATGCGATCGAAGCAACCAGTGGATTTACCCCCGGAAAGATGGGCGAAACGCCCATTTCAAAGGTTGTCGCCGCAGTCCTGGGAATGGCCAGCATCGGGCCAACGCACAGCACCACCAGCGTCGACAGCAGCACAGCGGGTATCCTCCCAATGCGGCAGGTAATTCCTTCGATATCGCTGTCACATTTCAGCATGGCCAGGATGGCCAGCATCGCCAGTCCAATATCTGCGATGTAGTAGCAGATAAAGGCCGGCACCCACATAGACGCTGCCGTCATTCCAAGATAAGGCGGAAAGATCACATTCCCGGCACCGAAAAACATCGAAAACAACGCAAGACCAACAATCCACTTGTCTTTTCTTTGACTCATTTTACACTCTCCTCTTTAATCAGCGTTACAGGTCCGAATCTCAGGTGATTAAGGCTGCCTCATTGCAGCACTGTGTACGTCCGCTCCTCTTTTCTGATGATGGTTTTATTATATTCTCAGTATGTTTTTTCTGCAAAGTTGCTTAATATTCTTTAGAATCTCAATTTTTACCTCAAAAACTTCTTTATACGAAACTTTTAACCTGTTTTAATCTGTTTTTTGTATTTTTTGCTTTCTCAAGAAATCATTTTCACAAAAAAACAGATTTATATGAAAACGTATTATTTCCCTGACCTTTTTAAAAATCATCCAAAAAAATGAAAAAACCCAGTTAAAATAACACTTTTACCGGGTTTGTTAAATATTAAACATTTTACTAATTTTTACACTTTTCCCTTTTAAGGGTCAATCACAAAACAATGATCTTCTTTCAAACGTTTTATCTCCTCTTTCGACACGACAAAAAATTCCTCCAATTCCTTGCTGGTCATCAGCTCCTTTGAAAGAATCACTTTAATGGCGGTTGGACGCATGCTGTAATTGTCCATTCCCGTCAGAATTCCCGGAATCGCGGAAAGCTTTTTCATGGGGATGAAAAAAGATAAATACGCAATTTCCGCCTCACAGTAAAGGTTCTGCATGATGAAAATAATAAAATTATCCCGGATGTTCATGGAACCGTGATAAATCCCCTCGCACTTTTTATAGTTTTTAATATCTTCCGGCTGATAATAAAAGGTCGCGTAAATCTGACCGTTTGCCCGCTCTTCCCCAAGACGGATGTAAGAACAAAAATTTTTATGGCGCGACTGCTGGTAAAGATAAAAGTGGTCAATATTTCCCAGCTGGCTTTGAGTTACTTCCGTCGTCTTGTCTTCTTTCGGTATATCCAGAAGATGAGAGACCCCAATGTTTAATGTCGAGGCAATTTCAAACAAAGTTGAAACATCCATACCAATCGCTCCTGTCTCATATTTTGAGATTGTCGCCCGGCTCTTACCAATGGTTCGAGCCATTTCATCAATGCTGATCTTTGCCATTTTTCGATACATCCGAACCTGAGCCCCAATTTGCGCATTCAATGAATCCCCTGTCATAATCTGCTCGCCCCCTATTTCTAAAAATAAAAAAAACAAAACAAATAAGATGTTTATTTCTAGTTGAATTCTACACGATTAAAAGAAGGACTGTCAACCTTTATTTAGAAAAACAAAAAATTTCAGTAATTTTAACAAAACTTTAAGCATTCACATATTTTGCGAAAAATAAATTAAAATAAGAGGATATGGCGTTTTGCCGTATCCTCTCTGCATTGTCATTTTCCGGTTATTTCACTCCACAGCTTTTTCTAAAATATCCACACATTTTCCAATTCCAAGCCTGCCCGAATCCAGAATCATGTGGTAGCCTTCGGGGGCACTCCACTTTTTGCCCGTATTCGCATTATAGTAACAGGCGCGGCGTTTATCAAACTTTTTCAGCACAACTTCTGCGTTGGCCGCGTCCACGCCGTAGGTCTCCACCGCCCGTTTTACACGGGCCTCCCAGCTGCTGTGGATAAAAACATTCAGGACATCCTTTCGTCTTCTCAGGGCGTGGCAGGCGCACCGGCCAATGATGACACAGGGGCCTTCCGCTGCCAGATCATTGATAATTTCAGCTTCTGCCAGCCGCAGCGCATCGTTCTCCGGCAGGCTGGGCGTATCGCCTATCAGGTTTTTAGACAGCATGTAGACAGAGTAGAAGAAGCTGTTGGTTGGTGTTTCTTCCAGCTCTTCAAGATATTCGGGGGAAACGCCTTTCTTTTTCGCAGCCATCTCCAGTATTTCTTTCCCGTAGTAAGGAATCCCCAGCTTTTCTGCTGTCCGGTAGCCGATTTCCCGACCGCCGCTGGCATATTCCCGTTCAATGGTGACAATATTGTATTTCATAATTGTTTTTTTACGCCTCCTCTTCCACTTCAAACTGGCTGTTATACAGGTCTGCGTAGAAGCCATTTCGGGCAAGCAGTTCTTCATGGGTTCCCTGTTCAATGATATCGCCGTCCTTCATCACGAAGATACAGTCTGCGTTCTTGATGGTGGACAGGCGGTGGGCAATGACAAAGCTGGTCCGCCCATGCATCAGGTTATCCATGGCCTTCTGAATGAGGATTTCGGTACGGGTATCGACAGAGCTGGTCGCTTCGTCAAGAATCAAAATTTTAGGATCTGCGAGGATCGCACGCGCAATGGTCAGAAGCTGTTTCTGCCCCTGGGACACATTGTTGGCTTCCTCGTTCAGCACCATACTGTAGCCATCGGGCAGTGTTCTTACAAAGTGGTCCACCTGGGCGGCCACAGCGGCCTGCTGAACCTCCTCATCGGTAGCGTCCAGACGCCCATAGCGGATATTGTCGGCAATGGTGCCGTTATACAGCCAGGTGTCCTGGAGAACCATCCCAAACAGGCTTCTCAGATCGTTTCTTCTAAAGTCCTTAATGTTGTGGCCATCCACCAGAATCGCGCCGGAGTCTACATCGTAGAAACGCATGAGCAGCTTGATAATCGTGGTTTTGCCCGCGCCGGTAGGCCCTACAATGGCGATCTTCTGGCCTTCCTTTACCTGTGCGGAGAAATCATTGATAATGATTTTGTTCGGGTTGTAGCCAAAATGAACGTGATCAAAGGTGACATTCCCCTGGACATCTGCAGGTGACACCGGATTCTGCGGGTCCGGCACCTCTTCTTCCTCAGCCAGGAATGTAAAGACACGCTCAGCCGCAGCCATAGTCATCTGCATGATATTGGACATATTGGCAATCTGTGAGATCGGCTGGTTGAACTGGCGGACATACTGGATGAACGCCTGAATATCCCCGACGGAGATGCGGCCGTTAACGGCCAGATAACCGCCCAAAATACACACAGCCACATAGCCCAGGTTTCCAATAAAGGCCATAATAGGCTGCATCAGGCTCGAGAGGAACTGCGATTTCCAGGCCGACCCATATAAGTTGTTGTTGAGTCCCTCAAAGGTTTTGTATGCTTCCTCTTCGTTGTTAAAGGCCTGAACCACTGAATGGCCGCCATAAATTTCCTCAATATGTCCATTGATATGTCCAAGATATTCCTGCTGGCTGCTGAAATATTTCTGGGACCGCTTGACCACCAGTACGATGAACACAAAGGACAGTGGAATAATACACAGCGTTACCAGGGTCATCTGCCAGCTGATGGAGAACATCATGACCAGAATACCAATAACGGTTGCCACAGAGGTAATAATCTGGGTCAAACTCTGGTTAAGGGTCTGGTTGACCGTTTCAATATCATTGGTTAAAAACGACAAAACTTCGCCGTAACTTGTTTTATCAAAATACTTAAAAGGGAGACGGTTTATTTTCGCAAAGGTATTTTCACGCAGCTTGTAGGTGACTTTCATCGACACGCCTGTCATCAAAAATCCCTGGAGCGCTGAGAAAACAGCCGAGATAATATACAGTCCTACCAAAAACAGTAAAATCTTTGCGATACCTTCAAAATCAATGCCACTGCCGGTATTGGCGATCATATTCATCACGCCTTCAAAAATTTTCGTGGTTGCCTGTCCCAGAATTTTAGGTCCGACAATGTTAAAAACAGTTGAAGCGATAGCAAAGATCACGACAAAGGTCACGGCAACCCGATGGGGTTTCAGATAAGCTAAAAGTTTTTTAAGGGTACCCTTAAAGTCTTTTGCCTTTTCACCGCTCGCCATCACCGGCCCACGGCCCATGGGGCCACGGCGTTTTGGAGGCGTTGGAGTCGTTGCTTTCGTTACTTTATCAGACATTTCCTAATTCCTCCTTTGACAGCTGTGAGCTTGCGATTTCCTGATAGGTACCGCAGCTTCTCAATAATTCTTCATGGGTTCCCTTTCCGACCACGCGGCCTTCGTCAAGAACGATAATCTGTTCAGCATTCATAATGGTATTAATACGCTGGGCAACAATCAGCACGGTAGCCTCCTCGGTATAATTCTTGAGGGCCGAACGCAGGGATGCATCTGTTTTAAAGTCAAGGGCCGAAAAGCTGTCGTCAAAAATATAGACATCCGGTTTTTTAACAAGGGCTCTGGCAATGGATAAACGCTGCTTCTGCCCACCAGAGACATTGTCGCCGCCCTGGGCGATTTCTCGCTCAAAACCATCAGAATTCGCGTTAATAAATTCCATAGCCTGGGCGATTTCCGCCCCCTGGCGCACTTCCTCCTCGGTGGCCTCTTTGCGGCCATAGCGAAGATTGGAATCAATGGTTCCTGAGAACAGAACCCCCTTTTGAGGGACATAACCAACCTTGTCGCGCAGGTCGTGGAGAGAGGCATCTCTTAAATCCACGCCATCCAGCGTAATAGCGCCGTCGGTCACATCATAAAAACGGGGAATGAGGTTAATCAATGTTGATTTACCTGAGCCGGTAGAGCCGATAAAGGCTGTTGTCTGTCCTGGATCAGCCTCAAAACTAATATCATGGAGCACGTCCTCGTCTGCGCCCTCGTAGTGGAAGGAAACATGGTCAAACACCAGGCGTCCCGGCACATTCTGAGGGAAGGGCTTTGGATTTTTAGGACTTTTGATCACCGGGTCCACTGCCAGCACTTCTGCGATACGTTCGCCGGAAACAGCGGCTCTGGGCACCAAGATAAACATCATGGAAATCATCAGGAAAGACATGATGATCTGCATGGCGTACTGCATAAAGGCCATCATATTACCAACCTGCATGGTTGAGTCCGCGATCTGATGTGCGCCAAGCCAGATAACCAGCAAAGTGGTGCCATTCATAATAAGCATCATCAACGGCATCAGAAAGACCATTGTACGGTTGATAAAAAGGTTATTGTTTGTCACTCGTATGTTTTCTTTTTTAAAACGTTCACGTTCAAAATCCTGGTTCCCAAAGGCGCGGATCACCGACATCCCATTAAGGTTTTCACGCATGACCAGGTTCAGGCGGTCCACCAGCTTCTGAACAATTTTAAAACGCGGCAGCACCAGTGAGAAAGTCACTACAATCACTCCGACCAGCACAATGACCGACACAGCGATAATCCAGCTCATGGACGTGCTTTCCCGCAATGCCATAATCACCCCGCCAACCCCTAAGATGGGCGCGTAGCAGATCATTCGTATCCCCATGATCAGCAGCGTCTGCATCTGGGTGATATCGTTGGTGCTCCTCGTGATGAGCGAGGCGGTTGAAAACCGGTTAAATTCGGTGTTTGAGAAGGACTCAACCTTCTTAAAAATATCTCTGCGCACCACCTGTGAAAAACCAGCGGCTACCTTGGCGGCCAGCAGGCCAACACAAATGGCTGCGATAACACCAATCAGCGATAATCCCAGCATGATGCCGCCAATCTTAAGGATATACATGGTCTGTATATAGCTGGTGTCGGCGCCTAATTCTTTATAGAATTCCCTGACAAAAATGGCGCCTGTCTGCTGCTGGGTGGACTCTGGCGTCTGCACGGCCTTTTCTCTGGCGCTGTCGAACTGTTCCTTCGGCATCATTTTCAGCATAGGTGTCATTTCGTACAGCTTGGATAAATCCATGTCGTCAACGTTGGCTGTCATGTCCTCCTGGCTGGCTGTGCTTCCCTTCTGTTCGGCCATATCCTCTACGAAATTAATAAAAGTCCAGTCGGCCTCACCAAAGATGGCATCCAGCTTCGTGTAGGTATCCTCATCTGTGTTCCTGAGCACATAAGCACGCTCATTCTTCATTTCAGGATATTTTTTAATCTGTTTATCGGTCGCTGCCGAGGGCGTTACTTCCTCATAGGCCTCTGATACGGTTTTTTTCTGCTCATCGGTCATAAAGCTGGTGATAAAATCATATCCCTGCTCGCTGATGGCGTCTGGCGCGGCATGCTCGATCCCATTCTGCTGAATCCCCACATTGACAATATCGGACATGAAATTTGGCAGATTCAAATCCGACATTGCCTGGACAAACAGCAGAATAAAAGCCAGCAAAATCGAACCGATATAGGGTTTGAGATACTTTGCTAATTTTGTCATATTTGCTTCCTTTCTTTAATGTCTTACTCCGTTTTAGTTGCTTTCGCGGTTCAGCCGCTCGATGGTCTCGGAAAACTCATCCATCAAAGCGATAAACTGCCTGGTTTTTTCTTCTCCCATTTCCTCAGTTGTGCGAGTCAGCAGGTTGAGCATGGGTCTTGGTGCTGTTTTCAGCATGACCCTTCCGGCCTCGGTCAAATTGACATAAACAACACGGCGGTCTTTCTTGGTGGTGATACGCTCCACGTATCCAGCGTTCTCGAGGACGTTAATCATCTGAGAAACACCGGGCATCGAGCTGTTTGTCGCCTTGCTCAGCGTTGAGATACGCACCCCGGGTAGTGGTGCTGTTCCATTTTTCAAATGCTCATTTTCCTGCTCCTTACAGTGATTGGCAATACGCATCAGCATAAAAAATTCACTTTGGCGCAGGCCGTCAATGCGCTGCTTGCTCATGGTGTGAAACAGATTCTTTTTTACCTTGTTTAAACTGGCCAGAAACGTTTCCCCAAGGCTTTTCTCATGATCCATGATAAACTCCTTCCCTTTTGGGAACCAGACCTTCCGAAGCCAACGGAATCGCGGTCTCCATTTTTCTTTTGCTATCTTAATTATTACCCAACATAATAGTTAAGTAACTTAAATATTATTATAGACCTTTTTTGAAAGACTTCAAGAGAAAAGTAAAATCCGCAAACGATTTTCATGATCTTTTTGTTCAAAACAGGCTTTTTAAGCGGCTTTAAAAACCTGTAGCCTTTCTTAAAATAAAAAAAGACCAGATTCAGGAATCTGATCCCATATTTTGTACCACAAGATACTGGTCGGTATCTAACAGCTGCGGATAACGCTCGAAAAGCTGATCGACCATCCGATTTGACCGCTCAATCATGTCCTGAATCTCCGCCTCGGTAAAATTCAGGTTGAGAGCAAAATTAAAACTGCGCACAACATAATCAAAGCATTCTGCGTAGGTCAGATCAAAGCCCTGATTAATTTTCCATTGCAGCGAACGCTGTATGCCGAAAATTGTCCCCAGAGCAAGCTTATAATTTTTTTCAAAGCTATAACCATTGGCCGGCATCTCACGGACAAGAGCTTCAAAAATTTCAGCCTGATTGCCTTCGTAAATGGATTCCTCCAGTAAGTCCTCCTTCATCACACCTGTAATAAAAGAAGCCATTCGCGGGTCGTGCTCACGGATGCGCATGGTCATATTTTGGAAATTGATAATAAAAAACAGGGGTTCCTCCTTCGGATCGACAAAATATTTCAGGTATGAGGCCTGCACCTGATAATCCTCCTTAAGGACCTGAATACCTATGTTTCGCTTACTGCCAAAATGATAGGTAATGAGCGCCTGGCTGACACCTGCCTCCTTTGCGATCTGGCGGCTTCCGACCTCATACCCTTTTTCAAAGAATAAACGCTTTGCTGTTTCATAAATAATCTGCTTCGCCTTTTTTTTATCCAATTTCTCTTTCACGTTTTTTCTCCCATCGCTGTCTTTTGTACTATTTAACCACAAAAAAAAAGATATTTCAAGCAATCCTTAAGAAAAACTATTCGCGAACAGTTTTTTCCTGTTCGCGAATAGTTTTTACTTGACTTTGAATTTGAAACCTGTTATTCTTAAGTCAACGTTAAAACCTGTTCGCGATCAGTTATTACTGGGAGGTAGTATGAATACATCTTTAAATGAAAAAACCCACGCGGTAAATAAAGTTTTTGAGGCTGTTTTTGATGGAAAAATGCCCTCGCGCGTTCCAATTCTCACAAACATTGATAATGCTTTCTGTCTTGAGTATGCCGGCTATAGCCTCAAAAAAGAACAGTACAGTATCGAAAAAACCCTGGAAGCCATTGACGTCACCACCCGCGATTTTGACGGGGACACGGTTCTCGGCATTACCATCCGTCTTCCACAGCTTTATAAAATTCTAGGCGCAAAAAACTTTAAAATGGGCGCCGATGGATTTTTACAGCATCCGGAGGTCCGCGGTATGGAGGTTGAGGATTACGACGCCTTTATTGCCGATCCGGTAAAAACACTCTGGCAAACCATTCTTCCAAGAATTTATGAAGAACTCAACCGCCCCGGATTTGAGGGGCAGAAGGTTCTGGCCAAGGCCTTCTTTACCTTTGCGAGCAGTATGGCCGCACTGGGTGAGGGCTATCAGAAAATTGCCGAAAAATATGGACGGAGCACCTATACCATGGCCTCAGCCGCTTCAGCCGAGCCGCTGGATACGCTTTCCGACCAGCTGCGCTCTTTCTCAGGCATCAGCAAGGATATCCGCCGCTGTCCGGACAAAGTCATTGCCGCCTGTGAGGCATTACTGCCGGTCTGCCTGAAGGCTGGTATAAATCCTGCTTCAAGCCGCTATAACCGAACCTTTATCCCGCTCCACATGGCGCCGTACATGCGCGAAAAGGACTTCCTGAAATTCTACTGGCCAACCTTTAAAGCTTATGTCGAAGGGCTGAACGCCGCGGGAGCCGGCGCCAATCTTTTTGTGGAAGAAGACTGGTCCCGCTACCTGGACTATTTAAATGAGCTGCCTGAAAATACTTTAATGGTTTTTGAATATGGCGACCCTAAGGAAATAAAAGCAAAGGTAGGCAGCCGGCATATCGTCAGCGGCCTTTACCCCATCGGTCTCTTAAAATCGGGCACTGAGCAGGCATGTATCGACAAGGCAAAAGAATTAATCGACATCTTCGCCCCGGACGGCGGATACATTTTTGGCTTTGACAAAGCCATTCTCCGCCTCAATGACATTAATCCAGCGAACTTAAAAGCAGTATTCAATTTCGTACATGAATACGGAATCTATTAACAGGAGGCACCAATGACTGTAAAATCCGAATATTACACTGATTTTGAAGAAACCATGAATAAATATGATATTCCCGAGGAAGCCGCTCCTTTTGCGGCCGAAAGCCTGCAATCGGTCGAGGAACTTCTCTTTGGGTTTATGATCTACCTGATCTCCTGAGTGATGAGCAGTAAACAATATCTGAAATAAAAAAAGACCGTATCTGAATCGTACAGATACGGTCTTTTGCGTTGAATGCTATTTAATTGAGGCATCATAGATGCTCTTGATCGACTCTGCCAGCATGGCGTTAAATTCCGCGTCGCTCTGGCTCGCGTTCAGCCCTTCGGACAGCGCTCTGGAAAAGCTGGCGATAAGGCCCGGATTCTGTGCCAGCAGGGCGTTTGATTCCTCACGGGTATAGCCGCCGGACAGCGCGACCACGCGCACCACATGCTTATCGGCGATAATGTCGCTGTAGAATCCGTTTTCAGATGGAAGGCTGAGCTTAAACATCAGGCGGACATTGTCGTCCAGGGTATTCAGGCGGTCTAAAATTTCCGTTTTCAGTATTTTTTCGCATTCTGCTTTATCAGCGCTTTTGATATTGACTTCCGGTTCCAGTATTGGCACAAAGCCGGCTGCCGCAATTTGCAGGCCCACTTCAAACTGCTGGTCAACAATCTGTTTAATGCCAGCCGCATTGGCAGATTGGATGACTGAGCGCATTTTTGTACCAAAGATATGGCGGTCTGCCGCCCGCTTGAGCAAGCCGTCCAGATCCGGGATCGGCTTCATGAGCTGAACGCCGTCCTTTTCCTCGGCCAAACCCTTATCGACCTTTAAAATCGGCAGTATTCCCTTTTTCTCCCAGAGGTAATCGGCTGTGTAAACATCGTCAATGGTACGGTCCATGGTCTTTTCAAAAAGAATCGCCCCCAGAATATATTCTGATGTAAAGGCTGGGCTTTTGATGATCCGCACCCGCATGGCGTGAACCAAATCAAACATCTCATCATCGCCCTGATAGCTGTCCTCAGCGATGCCGTACAATCTCAGTGCCTTTGGCGTGCTGCCGCCGCTCTGGTCCAGGGCTGCAATAAAGCCTTTGCCATTCGCCATTCTTTCCAGTTGCTCTTTCTTCATTGTATAACCTCCTGATCGGATCGTTTTGCCGGTCCTGTTTAAGTTTAAGATCGGGAGCGATGCGCTCCCACTCTCTTTAGTGTATACCTTTTCTCATTAAATATCAAGTGTTGTTTTTAATCCCTATGGGTCAAAAAAGCTCCAGCATTACACTGGAGCTTTTTGTCATTCCTGTTTTTATCCCAAGTATTCCTTACCGAGGCTGTCCGCGACCATAATCGCCGCGTAAACAGAATCAGCGGTTACTTCAAATGGCATATTGTGAATGGATTCGTCCGGGACAGTAGAAGCTTCAGCCACTGCACGGATCTTTTCTTCTGTGACTTCTTCAACGCCAAGTTCCTTGAGCGTTACCGGCAGTCCTACTGACAGGCAGAATTCCAATACTTCCTCGATTTCTTCTACTGGCGCGTCTTCCAGAACAAGCTGAACCAGTGTGCCAAAGGCTACTTTTTCGCCATGATACATATGGTGGCATTCCGGCAATACGGTAAAGCCGTTGTGGATCGCGTGGGCGCCTGCCAGGCCGCCGCTTTCAAACCCGATACCGCTGAGCAGTGTGTTGGCTTCGATAATTTTTTCAAGCGACTTGGTACAGCAGTTATTATCAGCTGCCAGCTTGGCCATAAAGCCCTCTTCAATCAGCGTGTCATAGCAAAGCTCTGCCAGATTCTGTGCCGCCATTGTCGTGGTGCCAGCCGCGCAGGTAGAGGCGTTGCTGGCTTCGCAGGCGCGCGCTTCAAAATAGGTCGCCAGTGCGTCGCCCATTCCGGCAACAACCAGACGCGACGGTGATTTCGCGATAATGTCGGTATCAACCAGAACAAGATTTGGGTTTTGTTTTAAGAACAAATAGCTTTCAAACACGCCGTCTTCGGTGTAAATAACCGACAGGGCGCTGCACGGCGCATCGGTGGAGGCAATGGTCGGGACAATCACAACCGGCAGGTCGTGATAATAGCCTACGGCCTTGATGGTATCAAAGGTCTTTCCGCCCCCTACACCAATCACAACATCAATCCCTTTTTCCTTACAGACCGCGCCGATCCGGTCGATTTCTTTCTTACAGCATTCCCGGTTAAAAGCTTCATAATCAACGGATACGCCGCTTCCCTCAAAGCTTTTGTCGAGCACAGCCTGATTTCGTTTCAGGCCGCTGTCTGTAATCAGGCAGAGTGCCTTTTTCCCCAATGCAGAAACATACTCTCCTAAACGGTACAATTCACCGGACCCCTGAACATATTTGCTTGGTGAAATTAAAATCTGAGCCATAATTACCTCCTCATGTTTGTAAAATTAGAGAACGAGCTGTCTTATTAGCACCAGCCATTCTTTACTTAATATTATAAAAGATTTTTCTTAATACTTCCATGCTGTTTCTCTCAATAACCTTTTTTTACTATTTATCCTCTAATTTTTACAGGTAAATAAAAGTACAACCTGTAAAAAAGGTCATTGTTCTATTTTTCCTTCTGCTGACGGTAGTCACTCTCATGTTTAAACACCGCCGCTCCCAGTATCAGCACAGCCAGGGCTGCCGCGGCAAAAATAGCCGCTCCAGCCTTGTTGTCAAAGACTCCGGTTGGGGCATTCTCACCTGTTCCGGTTATATTCTGGGTACCTGACGTTTGTTTTGGGTCCTCCTCAGAGGGATCCGTCATGGGATTCTGATTCTCAACCGCTTCATTTCCGGGCTGTGTTCCGGTATCCCCGCTGCCCCCCACGGCTTTCAGATTTTTTTCACTCATCAAGGCTGCCCACTCCTCCTTGCCCGAATGGTTTGTGATATAGCGCATCACCGCCTCCTCAGAAGCACCGTATTGGTTAAGCTCTGGCTTGACCGCCAGCTCAGGGTATTTGGAGGCGTTTGAAGCCACAAACTGGTTGGTCACCACGGTATAGGTACTGTCAAGATCAAGGGGAGCGCCGCCGATATCTACGGATACCAGCCGGTTGTCCAAAGACCTGGCTGGGTCATAGGCCACCTTCATACCGCCAATCTGCAGATAGGAACCGCCGCCGTTTGCAGGCCATTCGTGTTTTCCTTCCTGATAAGCCTTTAGGTTATTCGCCCCCATTTCAAGAGACTTTTCCAGAATGCTTTTCAGATCGGCCCCGGTAATTTTTTTGGTCACCAGATAATTGCCAAAGGGGGAAACGCCAATAACGCTGCCCTTAGTAATATCCCCTGCTGCAATGGACGCTCGAATCCCTCCGCAGTTCTCAAAGGCAATATCAGCTCCCGTCGTCTCCAGATAAGCTGAGGTAATCACCCTCCCCAGGTTTGTTTCTTCAGTATAGGTTTTAATCGCGCTGCCCTCCAGCGGTACGTCGGTTTTCCCAACAACCTGGTTTAAAACAGGCTTCTGCCGCGCTTCAATGTCTTCAATGATTTTTGAGACTTCCCAGTTTGATTCATACGCCTCAGCATCCGCCGGCGAAATAACGCGGCCGACTGTGTTGACGATTTTCCTGCTATCAGGCTCGTAAAAAATTTTCACAATACCGGCATTGCTGAAATAGGCGCCAGTCTGGGCAATCAATGTGTTTCCCACCACTTCGTCATACTGCGCATGCGTATGTCCGTCAATGATGACATTGATTTCCGGCACTGCCTTCGCAATGTCCCGGCTGCTCAGCATGCCTTCCTTTTCAGTCATTCCAATATGGGTAAGTGCGATAATAACATCACATTTTTCATCGTTTTTCAGTTTACTAACGGTCTTTTTCGCCGCTTCCACAGCATCGTCAAATCGGACATCCTTTACATTTTCCGGCGCGGTTGAGCTGTAAATATCCGGGCTGATCAGTCCGAAAACACCAACCTTTACCGAGACTTCCTCACCACGCGTTACGGTTTTTGTCATGTAAGGCTGAAAATAATTCTGACCATCGGAGGCATTAACGACATTGGCGTTAAGCAGCTTAAAATTCTTTTGCGCCTTATCGGCCCTGCCCTCTGAATCCTCCGTTTTAACAGCTGGTTCTTCCGTTCCCAGCGCCTTCAACGCTGCTGCGCCGTAATTAAAATCATGATTCCCAGGACATACCGCATCATATCCAACTGCACGGAGCAGCTCCGCAGTGCTTTTCCCCTGTTCAATCGTCGCAAAAGGCAAGCCGTGGAATGCATCCCCCGCATCCAGTATCAAATCTGCATTCTCCTTATCGGCAATGGCCTTGACCTTTTCAAAGCCAACCGTACTGGCGCTGTTTTTATATTGTCCATGCGTATCGTTGGTGTGCACAATGGTCAGCGCAATGGTTCCATCTGGCGGATTATCGTTACCATCCTGGGCAAAGGCGGGGTTCACGCCGGCCAGAAACAGTAGGGCCGCCAAAGTAATGGCTAATATTTTTTTATACATTATAATCTCCTCATCATTCGGGTGCTTTATTCTAATCTATCAAGGTATTATATCATGTTTTCCCATTAAAATAAATTTAAAAAAGATGATACGGCGTTCTGCCGCATCATCTTTCCGTATTATTCTTCTTCGGTATGGGCATTGAAGGCGTCCAGCTCAGCCTGGGTTTCAGGTACCCTGACGCTTCCGTCGGAAATCGCCTTCTGCCATGTATCATATATGGACTGAAGCTCCGGTGTAATATTGCCGCCGGCGCTGCCAAGGGTAATGCCCCCGTTTCCCACACCATACTCGTAAATGCCGCCCTTAAAACTGCCGTCCATCTGCATTTTTACAGCGTCGTAAGCTGCGTTGTCAACATTTTTGACCATTGAGCACAGGATCGTCGGCGCAAACTGCGGATAGACAACCGCCTGGTCCTGATCAACGCCGATAAACCAGTAACCGCCAGACGCGGCGTTCTCTATGACGCCGATATTCGAGCCGCCCGCAAAGCCGAAAATAACGCTGGCTCCCTGATTGTGCTGTTCTCCGGCCACCTGCCCCGCCTTTTCGGCATCATTAAAGCTGCCGATATTGCTGCTCACCACAACATTTTCCGGAGAAACGGCTTTAATGCCGGCGCGGTAGCCTATCTCCGCGCTCTTTACCACAGGAATATCCATACCACCGATGAACCCCTGAACCCCTGAAGTGTCATTGGCCGATGCCGCCAGAACGCCCATCAGAAAAGCACCCTGGGCATTGTCAAAATTCATCGAAACAAAATTTGCCGGCAAATCAGCTCCCGCGTTTTTTGGGGTGGTTCCGTCAATCAACGCAAAATGGATATCTGGATTTTGAGCCGCCGCTGCCAGCAGCTGATCACTGTGGCCTGTCACACTAATGATCATCGCCGGTTTTGCCTGAATCGCAGCCTTAAGATTCTCATTGTATTGATCATCCGTCTCACTCTGAAGAATTTTCAGGTCGTACTTCAGCTCACGGGCGCCCTTTCGCAGGCCGTTGATGATACTGCTGTTAAAAGAACCATCCTCAACACCTCCGACACCGGCTGCGAACATGATAACGGGTTCCTCATAAGCCTTTTCACCGCCTTTTGTCTGACATCCACCAAAGCTGAGGGCAGTCAGCAGAACGAGGATAACCGCTGCCAGCCGTTTCATGATTCTGCCACTTCCGAGTAATCCTCAATGTATTTGATGGCGCTGACAGCCGCAATCGCTCCGTCTCCCGCCGCTGTCACCACCTGCCGCAGAGATTTACGGCGCACATCGCCAGCCGCAAAGACGCCTGGAATGTTGGTGCACATATCTTCATCGGTGATCAGGTAGTCGCGTGCATCCTTTTCTAAAGTGCCAACAAAGTACTGAGTGTGCGGGATCTGGCCGACATAGACAAATACCCCCTGTACCGGGATCTCTGTCAGAGCGCCGTCCTTAACATTTTTAACCACAATGCTCTGAACCAGGCCATCGCCTTTAATCTCCTCAACCACGCTGTCCCATACAAAGCGGATTTTTTCATTTTCCATGGCGCGCTCCTGAAGAACCTTAGCGGCACGCAGCTTGTCTCTGCGGTGGATAACCGTTACTTTAGACGCAAATTTGGTCAGATAAATGGCTTCCTCAATGGCGGTGTCGCCGCCGCCGACAACCGCAATTTCAAGGTTCCTGAAAAAATTGGCGTCGCAGGTAGCGCAGTAGGAGACGCCCAGTCCACGAAACTCAAGCTCTCCCGGGCAGCCAAGCAGTTTTGGCTGGGCGCCCGTTGCTACGATAATCGCCTTTGTCTGATATACCGTACTGCTTGTGGTTACCTCAAAGGTCTGTCCGGTTTTTTCAAAATATTTAAACTCTTCCGTTTGAAATTCAACGCCAAAATCCACACACTGTTCCCTCATTCTCTCAGTAAGAGAAGGGCCAGTGGTATCTGCCGGCGCTCCGGGATAATTTTCGACCTCCCAGCTGGTAGCGATCTGACCGCCAAAGCCGCCCTTTTCAAGAATGAGTGTGCGCATCTGCCCTCTGGCGGCATATAAACCCGCCGCCAGCCCGGCAGGGCCACTCCCGATAATGATAATATCATAATGCATTAGTAAATTACCTCCTCAATTTTGTTGACGCCGCGCTGCTCCTTAAGCTCCAATATGTCATTGGCAATATTGGACGCATGGTCGCCGACACGCTCAATGTTCGCCAGCAGATCAAGATATACAACACCCGCGTAGGCGTTACACTGTCCTTTATTCAGGCGGCGGATATGTTCATTTTTGAGCTTATCGGTCAGCGCGTCAATCTGGTCTTCTTCGTTTAAGACACGTTCGCAGAGGCTTCTGTCCTCTGTCTCAATCATCTGGCTCACATCGTTCAATGTTCTGTTTGTAAACTCAATGAGATTTTCCAGATCGGTTGTCGCAACATCACTCAGGGCGATTTTTTCACGATTTTTCATTTCAGCCAGCTCACTGATATTTTCAGCATGATCTCCGATACGTTCCAGGTCATGGCTTCCCTTCAGATAAAAGGCCAGACGGTCATTTTCCTGTTCCGATACATTCATATTTGAAAGCCTGACCGTAAAGTCCATAATACCATGCTCAAATTCGTCAATGCGTTCTTCACGCTCAATAATCTTTTCAATCAGTTTTTCATCACCTGTCATGACTGCGTCACAGGCAGTTTTAAAGTTTTTCTTTGCCATTTTGCTCAGGCGGATGACCTCCTTGCCAACCTGGCCAAGGGCAACCGACGGGTTATTGAGAAGACGTTCGTCCAGCTGCAGCCCCTTTTCCTCTTCGGCTGTGGGAAACATTTTTTCCAGCAGCGTTACAAACCGGTCAATAATCGGCAGCAGCACAATGGTATTGGCCACATTAAAGAAGGTATGTGACATGGCGATCTGGCGCGCGACATTGGGCAGTACCTGACCCGTCTCTGTGATCGTCGTTCCTGAAATATTGACAATCAACTCATAAATCGGATTGACAACCGCAACTGCATCAATAATACCCAGTACTATCATTACCCATACCGCTCCGAAAATATTCACAAAAAGGTGGATGAAGGCCGCGTTTCTGGCCGCGGTGGATGTTCCGATGCTGGATAAGAGCGCGGTGACACAGGTCCCGATGTTTGTACCGATCATAATCGGAATACAGATCTGGATCGCGTCTGTTCCGCCGACGCCAGCGAAAACGCCGGAAATAGCCAGAGCCTGAAGCAGACCGAGTGTCGCGCCGGAGCTCTGCATAATGCCCGTGATGATTGTGCCCAGCAGCAGACCGAAAATCGGGTTTTTGCCATAGGTCGTTAGCAGATGTATAAACTCCGGGCTGTCATTTAATGGCTCCATGGTTGAAGACATCAGATTGACGCCGAAAAACAAAATCCCAAAGCCCAGCAGAATACTCCCCAGATCCCGCGCGCTTTTCTTTTTGGCAAAAAGAGCCATAAAGGTACCCACACCGATAAAAAAGGGTGCGACCGCTGTGACGTTGAAGGCAATGAGCTGTGCCATTACGGTGGTCCCAATATTGGCTCCCAGAATAATCCCAGCCGCCTGGGTAAGCGTCATCAGTGATGCATTAACAAAACCAACCACCATAACCGTCGTGGTGCTGGAGCTCTGAACCATAATGGTGACAATGATCCCACACAGCACAGCTTTAAAGCGATTGTTTGTCAAAATCTCCAAAAGATGCTTCATCTTATTACCGGCAACAATCTTTAAGCCCTCACTCATCAGATGCATCCCATAGATAAACATCCCCAGGCCCCCAAAAAGACCAATAAACATCGATAATGTCATACTTTCCTCCACATAAGCATAATCTCGTTTTCTGTACTTTTTCTTAAACACACTTATAGGTATTTTAACACTAATCGCTCTGTTTTTTAACAACAAATTTACTTTTTTATAAATTATTTTTAGGCACTGTTTTTTGATAGAAACTGTGGTAAAATAGTAGGATAAACGAAATTTGTAGGAGGATACTATGTCTGCATTCACGATGAATGAAATTGTCAGCCTGGCAAAAATGAGAGGAATCGTTTTTCCAGGATCTGAAATTTATGATGGTCTCGCCAACAGCTGGGACTACGGCCCGATCGGGGTCGAAATGAAGAATAATGTAAAAAGAGCCTGGTGGAAGAAATTCGTCCAGGAATCACCTTATAATGTCGGCCTTGACGCTGCGATTCTGATGAATCCGAAAACCTGGGTTGCTTCCGGCCATGTCGGCGGCTTTAATGATCCGCTCATGGACTGCAAGTCCTGTAAAACACGTTTTCGCGCCGATAAGCTGATCGAAGACTATTTTCACGCAAAGGGTGAGGAAGCGGTTGTTGACGGCTGGTCCAATGAAAAAATGATGGATTTTATCCGCGAAAACCACATCAAGTGCCCCGAATGCGGCGCTGAAGACTTCACCGATATCCGCCAGTTTAACCTGATGTTTAAAACCTTCCAGGGTGTCACAGAGGACAGCTCATCCGAAATTTATCTGAGACCTGAAACCGCCCAGGGGATTTTCGTCAATTTTAAAAACGTACAGCGCACGACCCGTAAAAAAATTCCTTTTGGTATTGGACAGATTGGTAAATCCTTCCGTAACGAAATCACGCCGGGTAACTTTATTTTCAGAACACGTGAATTTGAACAGATGGAGCTTGAATTTTTCTGCGAGCCCGGTACTGATCTCGAATGGTTTACCTACTGGAAGGACTTCTGCCGCAACTGGCTGTTCTCCCTTGGCATGAAAGAGGAAAATGTCCGTTTCAGAGATCACGAAAAAGAGGAACTGTCCCACTACTCCAATGCCACTACCGATGTTGAGTTCCTGTTTCCCTTTGGCTGGGGTGAGCTCTGGGGCATCGCGGACCGTACCGACTTTGACCTCACACAGCATCAGAATGTTTCGGGCAAGGATATGCAGTACCAGGATCCGGTAACCAACGAAAAATACCTTCCCTATGTCATTGAACCATCTCTTGGGGCTGACCGTATGTTTTTGGCATTCCTGTGTAACGCCATGGAAAAGGAAACTCTTGAAAACGGCGAAGAACGAAATGTAATGAAGATACACCCCGCACTTTCTGCCTATAAAGCCGCTGTTCTCCCGCTGTCTAAAAAGCTCAGCGAAAAAGCAACGGAAGTATATGCCCAGCTCGCTAAGCACTTCATGGTCGATTATGATGAAGCTGGCAGCATTGGCAAGCGTTACCGCCGTCAGGATGAAATTGGCACACCAATTTGTATAACGGTAGATTTCGATACGCAGGAAGACAATGCCGTCACCCTGCGTGACCGTGATACCATGGAACAGGTCCGCCTGCCCATTGATGAAGTGGTCGGCTATATTGAAAAGAAAATGGACTTCTAGAACAAAAAAGAAGATACGGCAAAACGCCGTATCTTCTTTTTTAAAGCTCGTAAGTCATGTAAAACTCTTCCATGTCCTCTCTGGTCGATTCGTCCAGAGCATATTTTTTAACGTTCCGTATTGCACCCTCGAGGGCGGCCAGCTTGTTAAGATTCAGATTCTGGACACCGCCTCGTTTAAGCCGGAGAAAGGCCTCTTTGCTGCCAACCTTGCGCAGTTCGTCCGGGGTGTTGATCCCAACCTTTTTCAGGTCCTTTTCAAACCCAAGACCTATGTTTAACATGTCGTGCAATTCTTTAATCTGATCCAGTTCGTTCATTTTTGTTCCTCCATTTATATCATCGATTATTCAAATTTCATTATGCGTTCGGCTGATAGGTGCCATCGCAATAGGTGGCGTATCCGCCTGATAAAAGATAAAGGTTATTATATCCGCATCCCCGCAAAAGGCGGACCGCCGTATAGGCCCTCTGGCCGGTACCGCTGCAGATATAAAGCGGCAGCCCTCTCTCCTGAGGCAGCTCATCCAGCCGCTCGCGAAGACAGTCTAACTCAATATTAACCGCACCGCTGATATGACCTTTATCAAATTCTTCCGGTGGCATGACATCAAGCAGAAATCCGCCATCTGTTACAACCCCCTCTATCTCATCCCAGGGAATGGTTTTATAAACCCCTTCACTAATATTCCCCGCAATGGTGCCGAGAATATTAACAGGGTCCTTGACCGTAGAATAAGGTGGTGCGTAACAGAGCTCCAGACAGGCAAGATTCCTTATAGTAGCCCCCAGGCGCATAGCCGTTGAGATTACATCGATCCGTTTGTCTACCCCTTCATTCCCCACTGCCTGTGCACCAAGAATTTTAAGGGTTTTGGGATCATAGATAAGCTTCAGATCAATAAGCGAAGCTCCGGGATAATTGTCTGCGTGGCACAGCCGGTGTGCGTGTACCTCCTGATAGGAAATACCCATTTTTTTAAGACGGGCAACATTATTTCCAGTCGTCGCAGCTGTTTTACCGAATATTTTGAGGATAGAAGTTCTCTGGAGACCGTTGTTAACAGTCGGTAAACCCGCCAGATGATCTGCGAGCACACGCCCCTGCCTTGTGGCCGGTCCCGCAAGCCCTGCCGCATCCGGCTGCTTGTCAACAAAATTTTGTACCTGAACCACGTCTCCAATGGCATATATACCGTCCACCGGTGTCAGCAGATCCGCATCCAGCGCAGCGTAGGTCTGGGTTGTAACAACATACCCCGCTTCGCTTACCCGCAGTCCTGCCCTTTGTGCCAGCCCACTTTCTGGCTTCACGCCTATTGTCAGGATCGACAGATCACAGTCCAGCGTACGTCCCGACTCTAAAACCAGCGTTTTTCCTTTATTCTCAAAACGGCTGACACCGTCATCCAGGACAAGGCCTACGCCATGCACATTGAGCTCACGATGAAGAATCTGGGCCATTTCAAAATCAAAGGCTCCCACAACCTGCCGCTTTTTTTCGACAATGGTAACCGTCAGCCCCAGCCTCTGCAGATTTTCAGCCATCGCAAGGCCGCCAAAACCACCACCGACCACGACAGCATGCTTTGGAGTAAGGGTCATGAGCGCTTTTTTAAGAACATCAGCATCCTGAACGTCTTTTAGTGTAAAGGCATTTTCAGCTTCATCCATTCCCGGCAAATCCGGCACAGTAGGTCTGGACCCTGGCGAGAGAACCAGCTTGTCATAGCTTTCTTCGTAGGTTTCGCCCGTCTCTTTTTCTCTGACCGTAATGCTTTTGTCGTCGCGGTTGATGGACAGCACCTCACTGCCGCAGCGGATATCCAGACGATAGCGCTTTGCCAGTCCAGAAACCGTTTGAAGCAGCTTCCGGCGTTCCTCTATGACGCCTCCAATATAATACGGAAGACCACAGCCGGCGCAGCCGGTATGCTCACCGCGTTCAAACAAAATGATCTCATCTTCCTCGTTCAAACGCCTCAGCCTTGCCGCAGCCGACGCACCGCCGGTTACACCACCGACGATCAGTATTTTCTTCATTTAACTTCCTCCTCAGAAGTGCGCTCCCATGTCGAGATTTTGACATGGTTATTGAACTTATGACACTTTTATACCCAACTTTACTGCAAATAAAAACAAGTTGCTATTTTTTCATAATATGCCCATTATACGTTTAAAAGAAACATCTGTCAATGTGAGCAGTCGCTTTTCCAAAGTAATTTAAAAAAGTTAATGAAAACCCTTTGGTGTTCATGTTAATATAAAAGTATCAATGATTATAAGGAGGCTCTCCATGAGAATAATGATCATCGAAGATGATCCCAAAATCCGTCAGGAGCTCAGTGAATTTCTGAACCGCTACGGCTATGATCCCGTTTTCCCAGACAGCTTTAAACACATTACCACATCCATTCTGGCCAATCCGCCGGACCTCATTCTTCTGGATATTAACCTGCCGGTTTATGACGGGTATTATATCTGCCGGGAAATCCGAAAACAATCGGATGTTCCCATTATTATTGTCACCAGCCGGGACAGTGAATTTGACGAACTGATGAGCATGAACCTTGGCGCAGATGATTATATTACGAAACCCTACAATACTCAGATCCTTCTGGCGCGGATCGCTTCTGTGCTCAAACGGGCCAATCCCTCTTCCGGTTCCACTACCATGTCTCATAACGGACTGACCCTTGACTTATCCCGAAGCGTAATTCAGTCCGCCAGAGGGGAGACCGAACTGACCAAAAATGAAGTTGGTATTCTCCGCCTTCTGCTGTCCCATAAAAACGAAATCGTCTCCCGCGAGGCCATCATGAATGCCCTCTGGCAGTCCGATGCATTTGTGGACGACAATACCCTCACCGTCAATATCAACCGCCTGCGCCGCAAAATCAGCGAAATCGGCCTGAAGGATTACCTCGTCACCAAACGTGGCCAGGGCTATATGGTGTAACGCATGCGGTTTCTGGATTACGTAAAAGATAAGCTTCTGTTCTTGTCGGTTTCAACAGTTCTGCTGGTTTTTATGGGCTTTAGCCTGGAGCTCCTGCACGTCGATAAAGGCTCCCGCCTTTACCTCCTGCTCGTGCTTTTCTTTGCTTTGTCTCTTGTCTTCTGGATTGAGTTTTTTATGAAAGCCCACTTTTATAATGACGTCTGTAAAAAACTCAGCCGGCTTGACAAAAAATATCTTCTATCTGAGCTCATCAACCGGCCCTCGCTCAATGAATGCCGCATTCTGTACGAGGTGCTGAAAGCCGCCAGCAAGAGCATGAACGATGAAATTGCCGTCTACCGGCGCAGCTCCAATGAATACCGGGAGTACATTGAAACCTGGGTTCACGAGGTCAAGACCCCCATTGCTTCAGCCGAGCTTATCATCGAAAATCATCAGACACCTGTAACACTCTCACTCGGTGAAGAAATCGACCAGATTGAGCGCTATGTGAATCAGGCTCTTTTTTATTCGCGCAGCAGCGGCGTCGAAAAGGACTATGTTATCAAAAAAACGTGTCTTCAGAACCTGGTAAACCCTGTCATACGAAAAACCGCTAAAACTTTCATCCGTCAAAAAATCAAACTTTCCACCAATGGGCTGGAACATGAAGTATTTACCGATCCCAAATGGACGGATTTTATCCTTGGCCAACTGTTGGACAATTCGCTGAAATACCTGGACTACAGCTCGTCCACCCCGGCCGAGATCACTGTTTCCGGCGCCTGTAACGGCGCTGAGATTCTTCTCTCCATTGCTGACAACGGGATCGGCATCCCGCCGGAGGACATTGACCGGATCTTTGATAAGGGCTTTACAGGCAGCAACGGCCGCCGGGGCAGCGCCAAGGCCACGGGCATTGGCCTCTATCTCTGCAAAAAGCTCTGCCAGAAACTGGGACTTGGCCTGAGTGTCGAATCCGTGTCCGGACGCGGAACAACCGCCACCATTCATTTCCCTGTCCTGGAGCAAATGTGACAAAAATGTAAGCTTTCCGTAAGCAACTTCGATGGTTTGTCAGGCGGCACAGCGGTATACTATGACCATAAAAGATAATACAACCAAAGTGCTTTAAGGAGGTTCCTTATGGAAAAAACAACACCGATACTGTCTGTACAGCATATCGAAAAATATTATGGAAATAACGGAAATATCACAAAAGCTGTTGACGACATCAGCTTTAATGTAAACAAGGGCGAATACATTGGTATCATGGGCGCCTCAGGAAGCGGAAAAACCACACTGCTGAACTGCGTGTCTACCATCGACTCCGTGACCGCAGGCCATATTCTGATCCAGGACCGGGACATCACCGAGCTGCGCTCGCGTCAGCTTTCACAGTTTCGGCGGGAACAGCTTGGCTTTATTTTCCAGGATTTCAATCTTTTAGACACCCTGACCGCCTACGAAAATATTGCCCTTGCGCTGACAATTCTCAAGGTACCGGCAGCGACCATCGACAAGCGGGTGCGCAGTGTGTCCAAGCGCCTGCAGATTACCGATATTCTGGAAAAGTACCCCTATCAGATCTCCGGCGGCCAGAAGCAGCGTGTTGCCAGCGCAAGAGCTATCATCACCAAGCCTGCGCTCATTTTGGCCGATGAGCCCACCGGGGCGCTGGATTCCAAATCTGCCCGGATGCTGCTCGAGGCCTTTGACACCCTCAACGAACAGCTTCACGCTACAATCCTTATGGTTACCCATGATGCCTTCACTGCCAGCTACTGCAAACGCATCCTCTTTATAAAGGACGGCAAAATCTTTAACGAACTGATTCGGGGCGATGACAGCCGCAAGGTTTTCTTTAAACGCATTATTGATGTTGTCAGCCTTTTGGGAGGAGGGAACAGCGATGTACTCTAAGCTTGCCTTCCGCGATGTACGGCGCAGCGTCCGGGATTATACCATCTATTTTCTGACTCTGACCTTTGGCGTCTGTGTCTTTTATGTCTTTAACTCCATCGAGTCCCAGCAGGCCATGATGAGCATCAGCTCAAGCGATGAGCAGGCTCTCCAGAGCCTGACAATGATCATGGGCTATGTCTCGGTGTTCATCTCGATTATTCTCGGATTTCTGATCCTCTACGCCAATAAATTCCTGATCAAACGGCGTAAAAAAGAGCTTGGCATATACATGACCCTAGGCATGGACAAAAGTAAAATGTCCTGGATTTTAATGCTTGAGACCCTTCTGATCGGCATTGTCTCACTGACAGTCGGGCTGATTCTGGGATTCTTCCTTTCCGAAGTTCTGGCCGTCGTAACGGCCAAAATGTTTGAAGCGGCCTTTACGGAGTTTAAATTTGTCTTTTCACCCGCTGCCTGCGGAAAGACCATTCTTTATTTCAGTCTGATTTTTATCATGGTCATGCTGTTTAATACACTGTCCATTTCAAAATACAAGCTCATCGACCTGCTGAGCGCAGATAAGAAAAATGAAACCTTTAAAATAAAAAAGCTCTGGCATTCTGTCGTTATTTTTACCGCCGCTGTCATTTTTATCAGTGTCGCCTACTACCTGATCATTGACAATGGCCTTATGGACATAGGCCCCCAGTTTGCAGCCGCCCTGGCCTGTGGCTCTGTGGGGACACTGCTGTTCTTCATGTCCTTATCTGGTTTCCTGCTCCGCCTTGTCCAGTCCAATAAAAAGCTGTACCTTAAAGGGCTTAATATGTTCGTTCTCCGCCAGCTCAATAGCAAGATCAATACCACCTTTATTTCAATGACGGTTATCTGCATCATGCTGCTGTTCACCATCGGCACCCTGTCAAGCGGAATCAGCCTGGCCGATGTGCTTACAAGCTCAGCCGAGAAGACCACTCCCTTTGACGCGACCATTACCAGCGGCCCGGAAAACCCTTACCTGGATGACCAGCCGATTTATGCGGATATCGCCGCCGAACTGGCTGCTCAGGGGGTCGACTTGAACCGTTTTGCCGGAGAAACAAGCCAGATCACCTACCATCTCAGCGATGTGCCAAACGCGGTTTTATTTGAGTATTCTACAGAGGGCGTAAAAAACATGCTGACCGGTGAAGCCTTCGAGCGTTTCAAAAAAAACCCAATGCAGGTTGTTTCTCTTTCTGATTTTAACGCCCAAATGAGAGCGCTCGGAAAAGACACCATTACACTAAGCGAGGGACAATTCCGTATCTTTTATGATATGCCCCAGATCACCCCATCTGTGGATACCTTCCTCGAAAACAACGGAAAGGTTACCTTAAACGGAGCCACGCTTGAAAGCGCAGGACCGGCCATTAACTGTACCATTGGCACAAACTTTTCATTCAGCAACAGCGGTACACTCATTGTGTCCGATGCCCTGGCACAAAATCTCCCTTTTGACAGCGCGCAACTCAATATCAATTACAAAGCGCCTGCAGAGGCTTCAAGCGAAATTTTAAACCAGTATGCCGGCCTTCTGACACCACAAAACGGCTTCTTAACTATCACCCGGGAAGAAATGTATGCGCAGGGTACCGCCATGAAAATCACCACCTCCTATGTAGGGATTTACGTGGGTATTATCTTCCTCATTGCCAGCGCTGCCATACTGGCGCTCCAGCAGCTCTCCGAGGCGTCGGACAACACTGAACGCTACGCCTTGCTCCGTAAGATCGGCGCAGAGGACAAAATGATCCGCCACGCTCTTTTTGTTCAGATTGCCATCTATTTCCTGATGCCCCTGGCGCTCGCTGTCATTCACTCCATTGTAGGGCTCAAAGTCGCCAATGATTTTATTGCTTTCTTTGGTCATGTGAATGTCGCGGGAAACACGGGTGTCACCGCGCTGATTCTTGTACTCATTTACGGCGGCTACTTCCTCGCTACCTATTTTGGCAGCAAAAATATGATCAAGGCATAACCAAAAAGAGATGATACGGCATAACGCCGCATCATCTCTTTTTCTTAGTTTTCTCTCTGGCAAATATATTTTGCCATATCCTCTAAAAACGAAGTGTCATGGTCAATGGTTGCCAATGCGTCCAGCGCACCGTTTTCCAGCTCTCGGATTTTTTCCTGTGAGGAAGCCATCCCGTAAAGGGAAACAAAGGTTGATTTGTGGTTCTTTTCATCGCTGCCGACCGGCTTACCCAGAGTTTTTTCATCTCCGGTTACATCCAAAATATCATCGACAATCTGGAAAGCCAGGCCAATTTTTTCGCTGTAGGTCTCCAGGGCGTCGCGTTCCTCACCTGTCACCTTTGCCACGAACCCGCCGCACAGCACTGCTGCTTTCAGCAGAGCACCTGTCTTATGAGCGTGAATGTAATACATTTTTTCCTCATTGATTGCCTCGTTCTCACTGAGAATGTCGCCTGTCTGGCCTCCGATCATACCATTTACGCCAGACGAATGTGCCAGGTAGCTGAGCGCCCGGGTATAATGGAAAGTCTTTGACGGATCTACCGGGATGCCGGCAATGGCTGTTTCCATCGCATAGTTCAAAAGCGCGTCTCCTGCCAGAATAGCCATATTTTCACCGTATACCTTATGGTTAGTCGGCTTCCCGCGGCGCAGATCATCGTTATCCATGGCTGGCAGGTCGTCATGTATCAACGAGTAGGTATGAATCATCTCAATGGCACAGGCCAGCGGTTTGACATCTGCAGAATCGCCCCCCAGACAGCGGCAGGTTTCTTTCATCAAAATCGGTCTCAAACGCTTCCCGCCCGCAAAAAGACTGTACTTCATGGCACTGACAATAATATCCGGCGTATCAAACTTCCGGTCGAAGCACGCCAGCAGCTCATGATCTGTTTCCTTTACTTTTTCCAATAGGGTTTCTTTAAATGGTTTCATTCCTCTGTTTCTCCTTCATAAGGCATTTCCTGATTATCGGCTGTCAAGATCGTGACCTTTTCTTCAACGCCGTCCAAATCACTGCCGCACTCCTTTACCAGCTTCATGCCCTCTTCAAAAAGGGCCAGTGACTTCTCAAGATCCAGATCATTCTGCTCTAAAGCCTCTGCAATGGTCTCGAGCCGGGTAATTTTTGTTTTTAATTTTTTGGTTGCCATTCAGCCCCCTCCTTTATCACAGAAACGATGACCTCGCCATCGTGGAATTTTAATTTCATGGTTCCCGCGGCCTCAGCCTCAGCAGCTGAGCGTACAAGACCGCCGGATTTATCCTCAGCCAGAACATAACCACGTTTCAGCACTCCCAGCGGATTCAGAGCATCCAGCCTCCTGGATACTGACTCCACCCTGCTGCGCTGCCGCTCAATTTCAAACCGCATGCCTCTCAGCATACGGTCCTGGAGCGCGTCCAGGTATAAGCGCATATCCGCCACCTGATTTTCCGGCCCGCTTCTCAAAAGCCGGGCAGCAGCCTGTGTCAGTGCCATACGGTTTTTTTCAATATGGCGGTTCATCGCTTTGAGCAGGCGGGATTTCAGCTGGGTTAACGTCCCTGCCCATTCTAACAGGTTCTCAGCTACCAGTTCACCGGCTACAGACGGTGTTGGCGCACGCATGTCCGCCACAAAATCCGCAATGGTAAAATCCGTTTCGTGCCCTACTGCTGAAATAACGGGGAGCTGCGAGGCATGGATCGCTTCGCCCACAATTTCCTCATTAAAGGCCCACAGGTCTTCCATGGACCCGCCGCCGCGTCCGATAATAATCACATCTGCGTTGCCAAGACGGTTAAAGGTTTCGATCCCTCTCGCAATCTCTTCTGCCGCGCCGTCTCCCTGCACAAGGGCCCCGTAGATGACAATATGAATCTGAGGGTTTCTCCGCCGGATGACTGAGATCATATCGCGGATCGCCGCCCCAGTAGGCGAGGTAACAATCCCCACTCTGCGGATATACTCTGGCAGGGGCTTTTTCTGCTCTGTATCCAGCCACCCTAATGCCTGATATTTTTCCTTCAGCTGCTCAAAGGCCTTGTAAAGCGCGCCAACTCCCTGGGGCTCCATAGAGCGCACGTAAATCTGGTACTGGCCGTTGCGTTCAAAAACCGAAATGCCACCCTTGATTGTGATCTTCATCCCTTCCTCTGGCCGGAATTTCAGATTCTGCACATGATTGCGGAACATAACGCAGGCAATACGGCTTTGACTGTCTTTTAAAGAAAAATATACATGGCCTGAGGAATGAAACTTCAGATTGGAAATTTCTCCCTCTACCATAAGGTTTTTCAACACGCTGTTTCCATCCAGCATGGTTTTAATAAAATGATTGACTTCTGTAACGCTAAGCGCCCGGGTAATCATAGGAACCCCCTTTTATGTCATGGTTTCAATCCCCAGCAACGCGTTTCCGGTGGCATTGTCGGTCGCGTAGCAGGGTTTCGTAAAGTGCAGGCGCAGATGCCTGCGGCTCAGCTCTTTCTCGATAAGTCCCCGGATGATCTGATTTGACATAACACCGCCTGAAAACAGAACATCCCGTACACCATAAGTGGCAGCCGCCAGCGCTATGGCCTTCGATAATGTCTTGGCGATACAGCGGTGGAGCCCATAGGCTACCTCCTCCGGCGCTGTCCCCGAGTCCAGAAGTGCTGCCGCTTTGTTTTCCTGCCCCGAAAAGTGAAAGTTCATTTTATCAACGTTTGACGATATCACACAGCTGCGCTCTACTGCTTGCAGCGCCAGCTGCTCCAGCGCCTTGCCGGCAGGAAAAGCGTAACCCAGGCGTACACCCACTCGGTCGATGAGCTGTCCGGCATTCAGGTCCAGGGTCGCCCCCGCTATTTTACAATCATACCCGCTTTTCCTTGAGTTTACCAACAGTATCTCAGAGGTGCCTCCAGAAAAATGCGTTGCCAAAAGTGGAAAATGGAGTTCTTCCGGTTTCATTCCGCTGCCGTAAATGGCGCTGCGGATATGATTCTCCTGATGGCTCACCGCAAAGGCAGGAATCCCAAACAGACTGCCAATGGTTTTTCCCCATCCAATGCCTGCGCGAAAAACCGGCATGTACGAATCCTCCAGAGGACGCGGCCGGTCCGAGTAACACACCACCTGCAACCGCTCCCGCATTTTCAAATTTTCAGGAATGCTCTCAAAAAGCACCGGCAGGTTTTTAACATGCTGATACAGGGCTTCTGACTGGCGCAGCCCGCGTTCGCCGGGCTTCACCTGAAGCAGAAACCCTTTTTCATAAACCACTTCGCCATCAGCATCAGCGACGGCAATGGAGGTTGTGTAATTACTGGTGTCAATTCCCAGAGATAGACCATCCATGTTCCATCAATCCTTTGAAAGCTCGTCTGCGTGCTCGACCGCCACTCTATTGAGAATACCATTGATATAGGTTTTGCTTTCTTCTGAGGCGTATTTTTTGGCCAGCTCTACTGCCTCGTTAATCGCTACCTCTTTTGGCACCTTGGTGTATAAAAGCTCGGTAACGCCCAGACGCAGGATGGCCTTTTCCATTTTCGGCACACGGCTGAAATCCCAGGTTTCCTTTAAATGGCTGGCGATCAACGCATCAATAGCCCCTTGATTTTCAAGAGCAGCATCGATGACCTTCTTCGCATAGCCGCCTGTCATACCTGACACTTCATCTTCAGGGTCACCCTGTCCCGCCAGCTCAAAAAAATTTTTGAGGCTGGTATCCAGCTCTGCATCCTCCGCGTGAAAATCAATCTGGAAAATCCCGCGCAGAGCCAGTTCTCTCTCTTCTTTTCGATTCATTTTTCGACTCATAGTTACCTCTATCTCACAGTATAAAAGGCCGCAAGAATACTCTCACAGCCTTTTGAATGCTTTTTTAATATTTTCCGCTGCCTTCCACGTGAACATTAACCTGCGCCACCTGATTGCCGGTCATAATCTCAACAGATTCTTTGACCTTAATCTGGGTTTTTCTGGCAATCTGGGGAATGTCAATTCCCAGCTCTGTAATCACATGCACGTCGATATGATAGCCATCTTCCTGGCGCACAACCTTTACGCCCTTAGAAACAGCAGAAGGATAAATCATATCCAATATTTCATCAGACATACGCATAAACATTTTGTCGATGCCGTCCACCCCCAGCGCAGCCAGATTCGCAATCGAACAGACCATTTCGTTAGAGATTTCCTGAGGGTTTAATTTTTGGTTTTCATCCATTTTATACACCACCTATTCGTGATGATGTCCGCACTGACACCCTTCGCCATGGGTTAATTCTTCAACGACTTTTTCTTCCAGATGAAACTGTTCGCCACATTCAGGGCAAAACACTTCATCATCGTCAAAGGCTTCGAAATCGGTAATATAGACTGTTCCGCATTTTGGACATACAACTTCATAATAATCGTCGTCATCGTCAAAATCTACATCATCAAAATTATCGTATTCCTCGTCCCAGTCTTCATCCAGAATGAATTCCTCAAGCTCGGTCAGGTCGTCATCAATCATTTCCGCGTAATCTTCCAGCTCATCCTGAGCCTCTGCCAGACCCTCCAGCGCATCGGTCATATCGCCCAATACGTCGATAATCCGGTCAAGCACCTTACCTTCCTTTGTCGTAAGGTCTAACTCAAGGCCTTCTACCAGGCCTTCAATAAAGGCTACCTTTTCACGGATATATTTCATATGCATTATACACGTTCCATGTATTCACCCGTTCTGGTGTCTACACGAATCGTATCTCCTTCTTCTACAAATAAAGGAACGGTAATAACCGCACCCGTTTCCAAAGTTGCCGGTTTATTGGCGCCAGTAGCGGTATCGCCCTTGAAGCCCGGTTCGGTTTTGGTAATGAGCAGTTCAACAAAGTTTGGAGCCGCTACTGAGAAAGCTTCTCCTTTGAAGAAACGGATGGTTGCGTTGTCGTTTTCTTTTAAGAACTTCAGCGCATCTTCAACCTGATCGTAGTTCAGCGGAATCTGTTCATAGGTTTCAAGATCCATAAAATAGTACAGATCGCCATCTGCGTACAGATACTGCATTTCTTTTGTGTCAATATGGGCTTTCGGGAATTTTTCAGTTGGGCTGAATGTTTTTTCTACAACTGCTCCAGTCAGAACATTTCTGATTTTAGTACGAACGAAAGCGGCACCCTTTCCTGGTTTTACATGCTGGAATTCCACAATCATGAAAACACTTCCGTCCATTTCAAAGGTCACGCCTTTTTTAAATTCACCTGCTGATATCATCTATAAAATACCTCCAAATATTAAATCCTGTTTCTTAGTCATATAGCTTCTTTTATTCTATCATAAAAGTTTTTGAACTTCAAATTCAACTTCAATTTTTTGTTTTTATTCTTTCCAAGCGACAACTCCGCGCACCGCTCCTGTCAGGTCAGGGACCATCGTTATGGCGCCAAAGCCCTGTGCTTCAAGAAGCTCCGCGACTCTTACCTCCTGGGCATTGCCAACCTCAAGAACAATCGCGCCGCCTTTTCTTAAGTAAGGGCCCGCTTCCCCCGCAATACGCTCATAGAGATCATATCCTGTCACACCGCCTGAAAGCGCCAGCATTGGCTCATAATCCACAATATCTCTTTGCAGCGTTGGGATAATGCCATCAGGAATATAAGGCGGATTGGATACAATCAGGTCAAAAGGCTCTGTTTTCGAAAGGCCTTTAAAAAGATCGCTCTCTACCATCGTAATGTTTGAAAAGCCTAAATTCCGGGCGTTTTCTGCTGCCACCTTCAGCGCTCTGCCCGAAATATCCGTGAGGGTAACCACCGCACTTGGGTCAAAAAATTTCAGTGAGAGGCCGATCGCACCGCTTCCCGTACACAAATCAAGCACACGCGGCTTTCCGGTATCCTGCTTGATCTGTGGAATTACCCTTTCGAGAATCGCCTCTACCAGTGATTCCGTATCCGGCCTCGGAATAAGCACATCTGGCGAAACATGAAAAACCAATCCCATAAATTCTTTTTCACCGGTGATGTAAGCCACTGGTTCAAGGAGCGCCCGACGGTCAATGCGGCTGCGGTACTCCTCGGCGTCTTCAAAACTTACCGCCTTTTGAGGGTCACTGTAAAAAGTGATACGCGCACAGTTCAGCACTGATGCCAAAAGCACCTCGGCATCCAGCCTTGGGCTTACAGACCCGCACTGCGCAAGCCTTGTACTCCCCACTTCTATGAGTTCTTTAATAGTATTCATCCTGTTTTTCACAATAAAAAAGCCGGTTACCAGGAACCGACTTTCATTCATTATTCGCCTTTTTTGCCGTATTTTCTGTTGAATCGTTCTACACGACCACCTGTATCTACTAATTTCTGTTTGCCAGTAAAGAAAGGATGGCAAGCTGAACAGATTTCAACCTTCAGTTCCGGTTTAACAGAACCTGTTTCAAATGTATTACCACATGCGCATTTAACAACGGATTTACCGTATTCTGGGTGGATACCTTTTTTCATCGAATTCACCTCATTTCGTTCTCGTATTTATATATATTGATACATATATTTTTTTCAACTAAGTTAGTATAACAGATTCTCTGTAAAAATGCAAGTTTATTTTCTCAGGATTTAGATTTCTGAAGGATCTTTTTAAGAAAATCCTCATTATCGGTTGTGCGTTCAAGGGTATTGATAATTTTGTCTGTCAGCTGCACAGGGCTGTTGCCTGCGTACAGTTTACGGATCTGGTAACTGACTTTCAGCTCATCGGGTGTCAGCAGCTTTTCTTCACGGCGCGTACCGGATTTGTTCAGGTTGATAGCCGGGAATATCCGGCGTTCAGCCAGCTCACGTTCAAGGTGCAGTTCCATATTGCCTGTGCCCTTGAACTCTTCAAAAATAATGTCATCCATCCGGCTCCCTGTATCCACCAGCGCAGTTGCCAGTATGGTCAGGCTGCCGCCGCCTTCAATATTTCTGGCAGAGCCAAAAAACTTTTTAGGAAAGTACAGCGATTCCGGGTCAAGTCCACCGGTCAGGGTCCTCCCTGACGGCTCGACAACCAGATTATTGCCGCGGGTCAAGCGCGTCAGACTGTCCACCAGCACAACAACGTCCTTTCCCTGTTCAACAAGCCTTTTTCCACGCTCCAGCACAATTTCCGCCACACGGATATGATTTTCGGGCGGCTGGTCAAAGGTAGAGTAGGCAATATCTGCGTCGATGGAACGCTTCATGTCGGTTACTTCCTCAGGGCGTTCATCCACCAGTAAAATAATCAGCTCAATTTCCGGGTGGTTGGAACGGATTCCCTGGGCAATTTCTTTAAGCAGCGTTGTTTTACCAGCCTTCGGCGGCGCCACGATCATCCCCCTCTGCCCTTTTCCCATAGGTGAAAAGATATCGATGATACGCGTTGATACAATGTCTCTGTCTGTTTCAAGGGTAATGCGTTCCTCGGGAAATACTGGCGTCAGGCGTTCAAACCGGGGACGGCTTGCGATCTTTTCAGGAATATCACCGTTGACTGTTTCGACATACAGCAGCGCATCAAACTTTTCCCCTTCGTTGGGCATACGGATTTTACCCACGATTTTATCGCCGGTCCGCAGATTAAAACGGCGGATCTGGTTAGGCGCGACATAGATATCATTGTCACCGGAGGTGTAGTTGTTCATTCTCAAAAAACCAAAACCATCGGAATTTAAGTCTAAAATCCCTTCCTGCGAGTTCTTAAAACGGTCAAGATTTTTTTTATCATCAGCATAGAGCATACTGTTGATTTTATTGATGATGTCTGAGGTCTGTGTTCCGTTAACCATCTCTAAAAAGAGCATGGCCGCGTATTTCTCGCCCGGTTTTGCCTTCCGCACCTTTCCCCCGACAATATCGCCCGTTTCCAGCTTAAACTTCTGGATCTGCGAGCCTGAAACATAGACCCATTCCTGCTGGGATTTCATTTCCGGAGTCTTTATAAAACCAAACCCCTCCGGCAGTACTTCCAGAGGGCCGGCCATTTCAATACTGTCTTCAATATTGTCTTTGATTTTTGCATAGCGGTGATTATTGTAATTGTTATGGTTGTTATGATGCTGTTTTTCCATCGGCTGGGGCAGCGCACTGCGCTCCTGTTTAGACTTATCTACCAGAGCCCGGTCATTCGCTTTTGTCTCATTCTTTTCCTTAACAGCCGTTTTTCCTTCATTTTTTTTATCGGCAGATTTCCGTTCATCCGCCTTTTTATCGCTGTTTTTAGGCGCTTGTTTTTCGGCCTTTTCCGTTTCATTCTTCTTTTGAGCCGCTTCTTTTGGGGATGGCTCCTCTGTCCTTTTAACCGTTTCTGATTTTTGACTGGCTGCTGTAATCATATCGATAAGCTCCTGCTTTTTCTTTTTGCTCAGTCCGGTAAAGCCTAAACGCTCCGCCTCTTTGCGCAGATCGGCCACAGTCAGCTTTTCAAGATTTGTCGTATCCAATAGATTCCTCCAGAATGTGAAATTTGATTGCAAAACTTATAAATGTAGATTTAAAAGTAAAGATAGATAGTTATGATTACTAATTTTAGCATATCTGTCATAAAAATACAATAAAAATAAAAACCGCCGGAAAAGCCGTAAAAATCGGCTTTGCCACAGCGGTATAATCATTGCTTTTTCGCCTATGAATCCAGTTTCAGTACTGCCATAAAGGCCTCCTGCGGTACCTCTACGCTGCCCACCTGACGCATACGTTTTTTCCCTTCCTTCTGCTTTTCCAGAAGCTTGCGCTTACGGCTGATATCCCCACCATAACATTTGGCTAAAACGTCCTTGCGCAGCGCGCTTAGAGTTTCCCGGGCAATAATTTTATTACCGATGGCGGCCTGAATTGGAATTTCAAACATCTGTCTTGGGATGGATTCCTTAAGTTTTTTGGTAATAGCCCGTCCACGGCCCACGGCCTTTTCTTCATGGACGATAAAGGATAAGGCGTCCACCAGCTCGCCGTTTAACAGAATATCCAGTTTCACCAGCTTCGCCGGGCGGTATTCCTTGATCTCATAATCCAGAGAAGCATAGCCGCGGGTTCTTGATTTAAGGGCGTCGAAAAAATCATAGATAATTTCATTGAGCGGCAGCTCATAATGCAGGGACACACGTGTTTCCTCGATATAATCCATATTGATATAGGTGCCCCGCCGTTCCTGGCAAAGCTCCATCACAGCTCCCAGATACTCAGACGGGACCATGATTGTCGCGTCCACAATTGGCTCTTCCATGGTGTCAATTTCAACTGGGTCCGGAAGATTGGTGGGATTGTCCACCCAAAGCTCTGTACCGTCTGTTTTGATAACCTTGTAGATAACACTTGGCGCAGTGGTAACCAGATCCAGGTTAAATTCACGCTCCAGCCGCTCCTGAATAATCTCCATGTGCAAAAGCCCCAGGAAGCCGCACCGGAATCCAAAACCAAGGGCAATGGAGGTTTCCGGCTCATAGAGCAGCGATGCGTCATTGAGCTGCAGCTTGGCTAAAGCTTCCTTCAAGTCCTCGTAACGGGCACCATCCGCAGGATATATCCCGCAGAATACCATTGACGTTACTTTTTTATAGCCTGGAAGTGGCTCAGCCGCAGGGCGGTCTGCTGCGGTAATAGTATCCCCGACGCGGGTATCACGCACATTTTTAATCCCGGCGTTCACATACCCGACATCACCCGCGGACAGCTCGTCCACTGGCAGCAGTCCCTTGGCAAAGATTCCGACCTCATCCACCTCAAAATCCTTGCCAATGGCCATCATTCGGATCTTCATGCCAGCCTTGATCTTTCCCTGAACCACGCGCACTGAAGCGATAACCCCGCGGTACTGGTCATAGTAAGAGTCAAAAATCAATGCCTGGAGCGGTGCGTCCGAATCCCCGCCTGGCGCTGGAACATCGCTGACAATGGCCTCTAGCACATCCTGAATATTGATTCCCGCCTTTGCAGAAATAAGCGGCGCATTCTCTGCGTCCAGTCCAATTACATTTTCAATTTCTGCCTTCACCTCATCAGGACGGGCACTTGCCAGGTCAATTTTATTGATAACAGGCACCACTTCTAAATCGTTATCCAGTGCCAGGTACACATTCGCAATCGTCTGGGCTTCAATCCCCTGGGATGCGTCCACCACCAGAATAGCCCCCTCACAGGCTGCCAGGCTTCGGGATACCTCATAGTTGAAATCCACATGACCCGGTGTGTCAATGAGATTTAAGATATACTCCTCGCCATCCTTGGCATTGTAAATAAGCCGTACTGCCTGCAGCTTGATGGTGATCCCGCGTTCTCTCTCAATATCCATGTTATCGAGAATCTGGTCTTCCATATCTCTTTTGCTCAAAAGTCCCGTTTCTTCAATCAAACGGTCAGCCAGTGTCGATTTGCCATGATCGATATGGGCAATAATCGAAAAGTTTCGGGTTCTTTCCTGTTTTGTTAACAAAGTAATTCCTCCAATGTGTAAGTCTATTCGATAAAACACGCTATGTGTCCATTATTTTTATGCTACAGATTATTCTATCAAGAAAAAATTTTTTTGTCACGTTTTTTGTTGTAAATTTATTTTCAATGTGTTACAATCAATACGTTATAAATAAATGAGGAGGTACTCCATGGCTAACATTAAATCAGCTATTAAGAGAGCTAAAACAAACGAAAAGGCAAGATTGCGCAACAAAGCGGTAAAAACAAATTTAAAGACAACCATCAAAAAATTTGATGCTGCAGTTGCAGAAGGCGATCAGGCCAAAGCAGAAGAAGCTTTCCGCTTAGCAGTTAAAAAACTGGATATGGCCGTTACTAAACATGTCATCCACAAAAATGCTGCTTCCAGAAAGAAAAGTACTTTAGCAAGAGCCTTAAACGGAATGACCGAATAACCTCATTGTTTATATATTCCCAAATTAAAACCCGTGTCTCAAGGGTGGGCGCACAGTTGTTAGTGCGCTTTTTCTATTTTTTGAAAGCTAAAGTGGAAGATGCGGCAGAACGCCGTATCTTCTCCCCAGCGCATTAAAGCTTGAGTACAAACCATTCCAGACCAAACTCAGGGTCAATCTGTCCTGTTTTCATTTTAAGATCCAGCTCTGCCGCCTCGATCATGGTACGCTTAAGGCCTGCCACCCGGTAGCGCCGGCCATTCTGCAATACCTTTTTAACCACGAAAGGCGCCAGCTTTGCCTCCTTGGCAATGGTGTCCGAAGACATGCGTTTCTCAGAGAGCAGCTTGACCATCAGCATAATACGAATTTGCCTCAGCAGGAGTCCAAAAACGCCAAAGGGGCCTTCTCCCTCAAGATAAAACTGATTAAGCATTTTAAGCGCCGCGCCCTTATTGCCGCCCATGGCATAATCGACCATCTTAAACACATTATCCTCAACCGATTTGGGCATGACCGTCTCTATATCCTCCAGTGTAATGGCGTCACGTTCCCCTACATAGTCAATGATTTTATTCAGCTCGTTATCAACCATTTCCATATTTTTATTATCATTTTCAAGATACAGAGTATCCATGACAAACTGCTCCACTACCCTCTGGCTTGTCCGTTTGCCTGCCAGCTTAAGCCGGCGGCCAATCCATTTTTCCAGATCAATTTTATTCAGCTTGTCATAATCCACAATGGCTCCCTGTTCCTTAAGGGTTTTATATACCTTCTTACGCTTGTCCGGACTGCTGTCACAGAGAATAAGCACCGTACTGCCAGATGGTCTTTCAATGTATTTGTTCAGAGCTTCCACGGTTTTCTTATCGCTTGTCTTCGTCAGGCCTGCGCTTTCGCGCACAATAACCACCCTTTTTTCACTCATAAGCGGCAGCGTCTCGCACACAGACAATATCTCTGATATATCTGGATTTTTGTCCTCAAACACCGCCAGATTCAACTGCTCCAAGCCAGGCGCGATCACCGTTTCTACAAGAGTGTGCTCAACCATATTCCCGATGTACTGCTCCGGCCCCGCAAAAAGATACACTGGTCGCACCTCTTTCTGCTTGATGGCCTTCATTAGTTCCTGATATTTCATGTTAACCTCTTATCCGTTATTTTAATCTTTATCGATATAGCTTCGTACGCTTAAATTTTTTCCATCTGTCCATACTTCCACTGCGCCGTTTTTATCCGTTCTTTTACAAACCGCGCCGGATACCTCAATATTTTCAAGCACCTCGTTGGTCGGATGTCCAAAACTATTATAACGGCCAACCGAGATTACAGCAAGGGATGGATTAAGCTTTTTTAAAAACTCCGGCGACGTGGAAAACCGGCTGCCGTGATGGCCTACTTTCAGGACGTCCGTTTCATGCAGGCCGCGAACAATGGCTTCCTCAGCCTGAAAACCGGCGTCACCTGTAAAGAGGAAGGATCGGCTTCCATAGCATAAACGCAACAGCATGGACACGTCATTTTGCTCCTCGTCTGCCAGCGCTTCTCTTTTACTTTCCGGCCACAACACCTCAAAAGATAAGCCATCGCCGCTTTCCAGTGTACTGCCTTTTGCGAGAACCTCTACGGGTATTTTATTCTGGCTTAATAGCGCTTCATTATTATATTTACTGGAAACATAAATCCGCCCCACAGGAATTTCGGTGAGAAGCTCCTCAATCCCCTGTGCATGGTCCGCATGATTATGTGAGATAAAAACCCCGTCAATCCGCTGGATGCTTTTGGCGTACAGCGCAGGCAGCAGAACACTTTCAGAGATAGGTACACGCTCCTTCCGGGGGGCATTGCCATAGTTTTCGTATCCCCCGCCATCAATAAGGTACACACCTCCAGATGGTGTCTCAACGAGTGCACTGTCGCCCTGTCCCACATCTAAAAATGTTACCTTCAAAGGCTGACGAACCAGCGATGTGCCAAAAATGACCAGAAGCAGCAGTGGAAAAGATATCCCAACAAAATACCGGGCAGATTTTTTGTTCAAATTAAAATACCCGGCGAGCAGATGGGCAGCAAGAACCAGTATCAGAAGTTCTGCCAGAGTCATGGCGCCTCGATGCAGAACCAGCCAGCTAAATTTTGAAAAAAGATTGGTTAAGAATAGAACACAATCCGCTATAAAGGCTGTCGGCAGGCAAAAAAGCCCGCCTGCTGCCGGAATAAAAGCCGTAAGTGGCACTGTAATCAAAGCAAAAACCAGCAAAACACCCACCAGAGGGACGACCAGCAAATTAGAAAACAGCGCTACCAGATTCAGGGTATGAAAATGGTAAAGGCTGGCTGGCATGGTACCCAGGGTGGCACAAAAGGTCAAAAGCAGGCTGGATACCATCGCTCCCGGTGCTTTAATGTGCCGTCCATATTCGTACAGCAATGGCCTGTAAAACAAAACAATTGCCAGCACCGCGGAAAAAGAAAGCTGAAAGCCTGCCATAAAGAGCTGGGCTGGCTGGAATAATAATATAATGATACCGGCCATACACAGTCCGTTTAGCGCGTCATAGGTCTCAGCCATTCCCCTGCCGCCAACCAGTGCCAGGCACATCAGCGCAGCCCGGATGACCGACGGGCTGAAGCCTGTCAGTGTAATATAAAACAGCAGGCAGACCGCCAGAACCGGTAAGTGGTAACGGCGCCGCACACCGAGCAGAGCCAGCATCCAAAGCACCAGAGCGTACACATAGCCCACATGCAGACCGGATATAGCCAGCACATGGGAAACGCCTGCCTCCCGAAAGGATGCCTTTACCTCGTCATCCATAGTATTGTCGCCTAGTAGGATTCCCTTGATTAAGCCGCTCTGGGACGGCGTGAAGAACTTGTCGCAAACTTTTGACAAATACTGTTTAATGCCATAAACAGCGTATATGGGACTGAATAAACCCGGTTTCACTGTGACAGCCTCTCCGTTTTTCAGATAAACCTGTCCGTCGATCCCCTTTGCCTTTAAATAAAGTGCATAGTCAAAACCGCCCGGATTCCGCCTTCCGGCTGGCTCACTGATTTCACCATCAAAGCTTAAAGCAGCTCCCGGCGTGTAGTTTACACTGTTCTCCGCTACTGTAACCATCACCTTTCCTGAAACAGGCATGTCATTAATTTCCTGAAGTTTTAGTACAAACCGGGTCTTTTCCCCTTCCTGTGAGGGGACACTATCCACTATGCCCGAAAGCAATACCGGTTGATCCCAAAAATCCTCAAAAGGATTTTCGTTTCCAAACACAGGGATAGCAGCGGCACACCCCAGCATGTAAATGGCCAACACCAGTACTACACTTACAGGTCTTACTTTTTTGAAGATCAGCGGTAAAGGCAGCAAAGCGACCGGTAAAAGGACGTAAAGAAAAAAGGGCGCCCCAAATCCGGCCAGCAGGATTGCGCAGCACAGTGCTGCGAATGCATAAATCAGCGGTCGTTTCATTGGGCCCCCTTATCCATTTATTTATTTTGCCGCTCTCAGCAAGTGATCAAATCGTAAAGTTCGCCATGATTTCAGCCTTGGATAAACGTCCGTTAAAGCGTCCATTTCCAATCTCATAGTAACGCTGCGGTGAAATCTCTGGGCTGAAATGCGTGAGGATAAGCCGTCGGACTCCGGCATTGTTCGCGTTTTGAATGGCTTTTTCCATAGACAGGTGAATCGCAGAATCCACATCATCCAGAAAAGCGGAATCGCACAGCAGCACATCCACCCCCTTTGTAAATTCTTCCAGCGCCTGGCACATCGCCGTATCGCCAGTATACATAAAAGTAGACTTCCCGTCATAGGCCTTAATCGCAAAATCCTTAAGCGGATGGCGCATTTCCATGAAGCTGAAGGTCATGCCGCCAATTTCGAACTTCAAATCCTCAGTGATCGGCGTAAGATCAAATACATTTTTATAGGACAGCCGGTCAAATTCCTTATCGGGGCTGTCGGGGGCATAAAGGGGAATCGTCATTCCCCGCATCTCAAGGGCATAGCGCAGCACAAACAAATCCGAAATGTGGTCGGGGTGAAGATGGGAACAGATTACCGCAGTAATATCCTCAATGTCACAGATTGTCCGAAGGTTGGCCAATGTACCGTTGCCCATGTCAAGCACTACCTTGGAATCTCCATTTTCAAGCAGATAGCCCGAACAGGCACCTCCTGCCTTTGGGTAGGGTCCTGTATTGCCTAATACGGTTAATTTCATTTCAAAAAACCTCCATTTTTTCGTTGATTAAAGTTCATTTTAATGGTTAAATGATATAGTAATATAGTTATTATACACCATATTTACAGATTATCCCACGGTAATCCAATCTTTTTAAATACATTGACATCAAAAGGAGGTTCGTCATGAATAAACCGGGCTTGGTTTTGTCCGGCGGCGGAAGCCGCGGCTCCTATCAGATAGGGGCTTATCGGGCATTGAGAGATAACGGCATCGAAATCTGTGCCGTTGTAGGTACCTCCATCGGAGCCATAAACGGAGCCTATATTGCCCAGGGCGATCTTGATCTCGCCTGCGATGTCTGGGAGCATATTGACTACCACACCGTTTTCGCCGAAACCAAAGGGTTGCTGATGGATGTGGAACCCCTGCGCACACTTCTAAACGAAACCATCGACGAAGACGCCGTAAGACACTCCCCCATCCGTTATGGGCTCACTACCTACAATTTAAGTGATATGAAAATGGAATACCTTTTTATCGAGGATATTCCACAGGGCAAGCTGGTTGACTTTATTATGGCCAGCTCCAATGTCCCCATTTTTAAGAGAGTGGTTATCGACAATAAGCGTTACCTCGACGGCGGTGTCTACGACCCGCTGCCGCGCAAAATGCTTTACGACGCAGGCTGCCATGACATGATCACAATCATGATTGATATCAATCCCATAAGTGCATCGGACCGTATAAAATACGAAAATCTCGAGGAGCTTCGTATTACCCACTCTGCCGACCTCGGCCATTTTTTGAGCGTGGACCCGGTTGTCATCAGGCAAAACTACGACATGGGCTACTACGATGCTCTGCGGGCCCTGAGCCAGTATGAGGGTGGTTATTATTACCTTATTCCTAAAAACTACCGTTCCGTCCCCCTGGCCCGGGCTTTTAATAAAAGGGATATCCGTCCACTGGTACAGGACAGAACAGCCCGTTCCATTTTAAATGGCAGTATGACCTTAAGACGGCTGCTTATCCACCTCACCCTGACCCGGTACTGGAAATCTAATTACACAATGACCTGGAATGAGCTTTTTACAGCCTGTGCCGAGCTTACAGGTGAGCTTTTAGCCATTCCAAGGTACAACGCCCTTACACTGTATGAGCTCATCAAGCAAATACTCGACAGTACGGATTTTATAAAAGCCTCTGACAGCTTCCAGAAGCATGACCATGCCTCCCTGGGAGAGGTCATTTTCACAGGGCAGACAGAGTTCATCCGCAGGGAATACGCAGCGGTGGCTCTGGCCGAAAATCATCCGGCAATTACAGCGCTGCTGCCAGCGCTTATTCTGGCAGTACCCGATGTGGTCATTGCAGCCATGTTCCTAAAAGTCATCAAAAACAGAAGGAGAAACCAATGATAAGACTCGATCCCCAAAATTTTGAAGCCTCCGACGGCGCCCGGATATACTATTACAGCACTCCACGCAATTTAGATACCAAAGCCGTCCTTATAATTGTCCACGGAATGGCAGAGCATGCCATCCGCTATACCGAATTCGCTGATTTTCTTTACCGGCGAGGCGTTATCGTCTACGCCATCGACCAACGTGGACATGGTATGACTGGAACCTTCGACGGCACCCTGGGCTATTTTGACGATGTAGACGGCTGGCAGCGCATTGTCGAAGATATCCACGAGCTTACCGACCGTGTCCGTGAGGAAAACCCGGATTTGCCCTTGTTCATTCTTGGTCACAGTATGGGCTCTGTCGTTACACGCACCTGCCTGATTGATTTTGGCGGCCTGTTTCAGGGTGGTGTTATTGTCGGAACCACCATGGGGGTGAGCAAGGCTGTTCGGTCGTTGGGCAAGGCTATCGCCAAGGCAGAAATCGCCAAATACGGCCCTACTCATCCCTCTGAGCGGCTGACACAAATGTCCTTTGGCAGTTATAATAAAAAATTTGCCCCTAACCGTACCGAGTACGACTGGCTTTCCGTCAATGCGCTGAATGTAGACACTTACTTAAAAGATCCGCTGTGCGGCTTTACCTGCACCTCAGCTTTTTTCTATGACCTTTTTACCGGTCTGGACTACGCCAATGATCCTCGCAATATTTTCAGAATGCCCGCCGATCTTCCTATTTATCTGATTTCTGGCGGCAGCGACCCTGTCAGCAATATGGGTAAGGAGGTCCGTGCACTATACCAGCGTTTTAAAAAAGCGGATATGAAAGATGTTTCCATAACGCTGTATCCTGGCAAACGGCACGAAGTCCTGAACGAGACCAATCGGCGTGAGGTTTATCAGGATATCCTGAGCTTTATACAAAAGCATTTTTAAGAGGCTTCGGCCTCTTTCTTATTGGTCTTCAGGCAAACCAGCTTGACATTTTCATTCATTCATACTAAAATACATATTAATCATACTTGTTTTGTAAATTTAATGTAGATTCAGAAAGGATAACATCATGTGCGAACTTTATGGAATTACCGGGGACATCCCAGTACGTGCCAACGACATGCTTAAAGAATTTTACACCCACAGTTATAAACATCCCCATGGATGGGGTATGCGTTATTTTAACAAAGACGGCGCTGTTTCCATGTGTAAAGAAGCCGTTGGCGCGCACGACAGTCTGCTGCTTCCAGGACTGCTCAATCATGATATCAGAACCTCTGTGCTCATTGCCCATATTCGATTTGCAACCATCGGGTCCATTGCCAAAAGCAACAGTCACCCTTTTACCGCCCGGGACAGCAGCGGACGGGAGTGGACGCTGGCTCACAATGGCAATATTTACTCTGGCATGGAACTGCTTCCTTATCTGGATACTCAGGCCGGTGAAACCGACAGTGAACGTGTGCTGCTCTACCTGACCGACGCCATGAGCAAAGCCTTCAACGACGCGGGCTGTCCTCTGGACGCGGTTCAGCGGGCAGCTCTGCTCGATGAGAAGATTACCGCCATCGCTAAACGCAACAAGCTTAACCTGCTCGTCTACGACGGTGAGGTTTATTACATACATACAAATATTATTGACACTCTGTACTCCGCTAAAAAATCCAGTCATATCTGTTTTTCCACCCACCCTCTTTCTCAAGAGGGTTACTGCTGGAAAAAGGTACCCATGGCCCGCCTCTTTGCCTATAAGGGAAATCAGCTTATCTACTCCGGACAAAGCCACGGCCACGTGTTTAAGCCTGCAAAACTTCCAGAAAATGATCGGGGAAGCTTTGTAATTTAAAAAGCCTGCCGAACTTAAAATTCGGCAGGCTTTTGTATTTTTATCGTCTATTTACTTTCCGGCGGCAATTCCTGTGCTTCGGCTTCGATCTCTGTGATCACCGGCTCATATTTGGAGTTAAACTTTCCTTTTTTATCGAAAACACGGATGACCAGATAAGAGATAACCGTCAGCAGTATACCGGTAAAAAAGGGAACGAGTACCAAATCCAAAGTCAGGGCAACAGCGGTAAAATAGCCGGCCGCACAGCCCACAACAAAGGCGATAAGAGGGATACCGTACATAATTGAGGTCGCCTTGATAACATTGGCAAACTCCATTTCCACAGATACAGTGTCGCCCACCTGAGCGCCAGCTGCATTTCTGGCCGTAGCTTCCATGGTCATTTTTTCTTTACCGACCTGGCAGGCTCCGCAATCGCCGCATGCGGCATGGCGCTTAATCAGTACCTTTGCATTCTTTCCCTTTAGTTCTTCAACGATTCCAATTTCTTTCATCGTATATCACTTCCTTATATGGTTGCTTTTTCCCTTTTATACCCTGTCCGGCATTCTTAAAACTTACAGTATTTCGTCAATGCTGATGCCCAGATCGATGAGCTGGTCAAGCTGCGCTTCGGCCGGCGCATCGGTCATCAGGCAGCTGTGGTTTTGTGTTTTCGGGAACGCAATAACGTCACGGATATTATCGATATCCATGAGCATCATGATGAGGCGGTCTAGACCAAAAGCCAGTCCTCCGTGCGGTGGTGTGCCATACTTCAGTGCTTCCAGCAGGAACCCGAACTGCTTCCAGGCGTCCTCCATGGTAAACCCAAGGGCCTTGAACATTTTTTCCTGTACATCCTGATTATGGATACGGATAGAACCACCTCCCAGTTCAACGCCGTTTACGACCATATCGTATGCATCAGCGTGTACCTGCGACGGATCGGTTTCCAGAAGCGGCAGATCTTTATCCAGCGGCGCGGTAAACGGATGGTGCTTGGCTACATAACGCCCTGCCTCCGCATCGTACTCGAGCAGCGGGAAATCAATAACCCAGAGGAAATTGAACTTACCGCTCAGGTCAAACTCAAGCTTCTTAGCCAGTTCCAAACGCAGCTGGCCAAGGGCAGTACAGACAATCTCATCCGTATCAGCCACAATGAAGATCATATCGCCAGGCTCTGCGTCCATACGTTCAAAGATCGCATTTTTTTCTTCTTCAGAAATAAACTTGAGAATCGGCGATTTCATTTCTCCATCGGATACGTCGATCCAGGCCAGCCCCTTTGCCTTATAAATAGCTGCAAATTTTTCAAGGTTTTTAATGGTTTTTTTGCTGAGTCTGCCCTGGGCATCCTTCGCGTTAATGGCACGGACAGAGCCACCCTTTTTAACGGCGCCTGAAAATACTTTGAATTCGCTGTTTTCAACAATATCGGAAATATTTGTGAGCTCCATGCCAAAGCGCGTATCCGGCTTGTCTGAACCGAAACGGTCCATTGCTTCCTGATAAGTCATTCGGATAAACGGAGTTTCCAGTTCAATACCTCGGACTTCTCTGAAAATTTTAGCAATCATGTTTTCCATGATGGGGAGAATATCGTTTTTTGTGATAAAGGACATTTCCATGTCGATCTGGGTGAACTCTGGCTGACGGTCCTGACGGAGGTCCTCGTCACGGAAGCATTTTGCAACCTGATAGTAACGGTCTACACCCGAAATCATCAGGATCTGCTTAAAGAGCTGCGGACTCTGGGGCAGTCCGAAAAATTTCCCCTTCTGAACGCGGGAGGGTACCAGAAAGTCACGGGCGCCTTCTGGAGTCGGCTTACCTAAAATTGGTGTTTCAATTTCCAGAAAACCTTCGTCGTTTAAAAAGTTACGGGCAATACTGGCCACCTGGGCTCTGGTTTTCAACATTTTCTGGTTTTTAGGCTTACGAAGGTCTAAATAGCGGTATTTCAGCCGGACCGCCTCGTTGCTCTTATCATCGTCCTCCACATAAATTGGCGGAGTATCGGCAGTATCGAGAATGGTCAGGCTTTTAACCATAACCTCAATTTCACCAGTTGCCATTTTGGGGTTGACGTTTTCTGCGTCGCGGTTAACAACTTCCCCTTCAATACAAAGCACATATTCATTACGTACCTTTTCGGCTTCTGCAAAGGCATTTGCGCTGACTTCTTCATTGACGACCAGCTGTACCTTGCCGCTGCGGTCTCTTAAATCAATGAAAAGAACCCCTCCAAGATTTCTTCTGGTGTCTGTCCAGCCGCATAATTTGACGGTCTGTCCTACAAATTCCGTATTCAGTTCGCCGCAGAGGGCGTTTCTATAGGTGGTTTTCATCTTTCCTCCTGTTATGTTATCTATGCGTATTTTAACTTTTTCATATCTTATTATTATATAAAAGGCGTCCCCTTTATGTCAAGTGTCTGTGGAGTTTTTCTGGGCTTTATCCAATATCTTTACACAGCGGGATAAAAGGGTGATATTAAGCAATTATGAATAAAGGCATGCTATACTAATTTAAATCAAGATTCGAGAGGAACTTTCAATGCATCTGCAATATTATTTTGGCGATGACTTCAAACAATTTGAAGACTATCTTTTGTCCATAGAGCACACGGTTTTTGAATGTACAAAGGACACGCCGCTCAGCGGTGTGGGCGCGCCACTGGACAAAGAGTATTATGTTCTGGAGGGCATGATCCGAACCTCCTTTATACATGAAAGCGGCCATATCAAGGCTTTTGCTTTTTACGGACCTTATACATTCGCGCCTCTCTACTATCCCGGTGACTATAAGATCGAAAGCTCTCTTATCTTTACCGCCGCCACAGATCTTAAGGCTTTGGCCTTTGACCGAAAACTTCTGGGGCGCTATCTCAATGAAAATCCCGAGCTTAATCAGGCCATGTACGATGCCTATATGCGGCTGGTGGTGCTGCTTATTGAGGATAACATCAATCAGCTTTTTTCAACAGGACTTGAAAAAATTTCGCATTTCCTGTACAGCGCTGTCACCAACAGCGGCAATCCTGTGGTCCTGATATCTCAGGACGATCTGGCCAACTTTGTGGGCATGAACCGGGCCAATGTGGCTAAATATCTGAAGCAGCTGCGCGAGGAGGAAATTATTGAAACAGCCAGAAACCGGATCATCGTAAAAAACGCCAAAAAGCTACAGGACTACAGCCAATACATCGGCTAAACCTTTTATTTTTCCTTAAAAATATATTATTTTAATGTTTTTTTGGCTGTTATGTCTTTTAAAAGATATACAGTCTTTTTTATTGTGCTATAATTGGTACATATTTGAAAACGTTACAGGCCTGTTTTTCAAACGAATATAAGTGAGGTGTTTTTCAATGAGTGATAACAAGAAACTACAGGAAAATAGGATCAAAAATTTCCATGATTTTTATAACAACCGGATTCCAGATCATGTGCCTACCGGCTATATGATCTCTCATTATCTGGTAGCAGAATACGGCGGACAGAATCTTTTTGACTATCAGTACGATTACGGACGTCTGCGCGAGCCTGCGCTGGCACTGGATAAACGAATTATCTCAGATGTGACTCCTATTCTTCCGTGCAGCCAGGTGCTTAACCGTCCGGCAGAATTTTACCAGATCCTGGGCTCTCAGTCTTTTGTAATGGGAAAGAACGGAGTCGTCCAGCACCCTGAGGTTGTCGGTATGCAGTCTGACGAGTACCGTGCCTTGATTGACGATCCCTTTACCTTTTTAATGGAGACTGTTATCCCACGCCAGTATAAAAATCTTGATCCCTGTGACGGATTTAAAACCGCCACAACGATTATGAAGGCTCAGTCCAGCCTGGATAAATCAATCAACGCTTCACTGCCCTGGTTCATGGAAATCACAGAACAGGGCGGACACTATCCCGGCGCTCCCGCCGGCTCTTCCGGCATGACAGAAGCCCCCTTTGATTTTATTGCCGACCAGCTCAGAAGCTTCAGCGGTGTGAGTATGGACATACGCCGCCACCGCAGCGAGCTTAAGGAAGCCTGCGAAGCCCTGTTGCCTGTACTGTTTGAATGGGGACGTCCTCCGGTTCCAAACGCAGAAGGCTCTGTCTTTATTCCACTGCATATGCCAACCTTCATGCGCGAAAAGGATTTTCTTGATCTGTGGCTGCCAACCTTTAAAACCATGATCGAGCAGTACGCAGCTCTTGGCGTACGCTGCAATATTTTCTGTGAGGATGACTGGACACGCTACCTGGACGTTTTGCAGGATTTCCCTGCCGGAACACAGATGTGGTTTGAATTCGGCGATCCTCAGCTGATTAAGGATAAACTGGGCGACAAGATGATTATCCAGGGACTTTTCCCTGTTTCTGCCCTTCGCGGCACCAAAGAGGAAGTCGTAAGCAAAGCCAGGGAGCTGCTCGACATTATGATGCCAGGCGGCGGCTATTATTTCCACTTTGATAAAAACCCATTCCTTCTGAACGAAGTTAACATTGACAACTGGGCCGCCTTATCCGAAACGGTTGCGAAATATGGCGTCTATAAAAATGCAGGAGAAGCCTGCGGTACGCCGCTGAATGCAGAAGGATTTGTCTTTGACCCATCCAAATTCAGACCCATTGAATCTAAATATCTGACCACTTGGGAAGCTTTAAAAGCTGAAAACCCACTGGTTCCTGAAATTGCCAAGGGAAACCTGGCCCAGCTCAATAACGAGCTCATCAATTTCTTTATGTACCTTCTTGTCTAAACACAGAAAAGAGCCGCGGGATTCCATTCCGCGGCTCTTATTCTTGCGTTTTAACCAGATACCCTAAAGGCTGTTAAACCAATCCTTAAGCTCCTGTTTCACCTCATCAGGCAAATCGTATTTTCGGACGCCCTGAATCGCGCCCTCCAAGCCCATAAGCTTATGCAGGCAAGAGCTGGGGTCATTCTGCTTTAATTTTAAAAAAGCCTCCTTCGTTCCGGCTGCACGAAGCTTTTCCGGAGTGTCAATTCCGACTGCCTCGAGTTCCCTGGCAACCACCTTTCCAATATTCGGCAGCTTTTCCATCTGTGACATGTTTACGCTTCCTTTCTTATCCAAGACATGGTGTAGAACCCATTTTCCGGTGTATGCGCAATGGCATCCGGCATTATTTTCAGCCCTCCATCAATGCCAAGTTCCTGGCAGGCCAGATCAAAATGGCAGAGGGCAATGCCCAGATCAATACGGTTCAGGCTGCGCGGTGCCATACGGTAAAAGTGCGCGCCCTCTGGCGCAATGAGCACCTGCCACGGCTGGCAGTTTCTTGAGGATGGGGCCAAACGCACCATCTCGAGAGGTATCCCAAAATCCCCTGCACTTTTTTGGGTGAGCGGGATATTCCAGTTATCTGAGAAAAAGATGGTCTCAAAGGGTTTCCTGGAGCGCTGCTTGGTTACCCTGCTCATAGTTTTAGACACCATGGACGGTTTGGCGGACGCCTGGCCGACCGGCGAAACAATGGGCAGCATTTCGTCTGCCTTCAGCTGAACTGCATCGGCAAAAGCCCCCTTGTTAAAGGTTCCGCCAATCCAACAGGTACCCAATCCCAGCTGGGTGCTCTTAAGCACGACTTTTTCAAAGGCATAACCCAAAGCCTCCTCCGCAAAACTGCTCCGGTCACAGCACACAGCAAAAAACGCCTGTGCATTTTTAATGACCCCATAAGTACCCAGTCGATGGTTGCCAGGGTATTCACCTGTTTTAATTAACTCAACTCTTATTCGTGCATCAAAGGGATGCTCTATATGCCGCAGATAGTCTTTAAGCTGCCCTTCTGCTGCGTGGTGCATGGGACGCTTGCTATAGCTGCGTATCGAACGGCGGGCTTTCATTGCCTCGATTACCGATTTTTTCATCCTTACCACCTCTCCCTGGCATCTTTTTTTATGTGATACCAAGTGTTGCTCTTAGGATACCACCAACCAGGAAAAATTTCAAGTTTCAGTCTCCTGTGCTAGGTCAGCTTTAATGAAAAACGGCGCCATAGCACAAAAAACCAGAGAACCGATGTCCCTGAAAATAAGAGGATGGCAAAGAAGCCCGGCGTTATGGCCCACTGGGCAATCCAGAAAGAGGGCATTAAGCCGAACACATACTTTCCACCTCCCTTGAATACAAAGGGAATCACCATACCAAACAGAATAAGACCTGAAAGCTTGCTGATTGCCATCCCTTCTACTTTATTGGAGGACAGACTGACAATAAGCATGGCTGCCAGCATCCCCAGAACCGCAGACTGCAGGGACAGACTGGCCATGATAAAGATTGAATCAACTGACAGCCTGAAAACTGCCAGAACACAAAAGGATACCAGCCCTGAAACCGCAGCGGGGAAAGCCAGCCGTGACACCAGATATCCATTTTTACCAATTGGAGTGACACAGAGATAGGCGCTCATATGACTGTCAGTCTCGTCCAAAATAACCATGGCCGAAACAAAGCACAACATGTAAGGAGTGATACCGGAAAGGAGCAGGTCCAGCAATAAATAGTAAGACTCAAGCCCAAAGCCAAACCATCTAACAAACAACGGCTCCAGTACCGGAATACCGAATCGGAAAAACGCACCGCAAAGCGGTGGGGCTGCACATACCATAACCAGCATCCTGTCTGCTGCAATCTGACGAATAAAGTAACAAAACGAACGATTCAGTGCCCTCATAATGTCACACTTCCAAGATAACGGGTCATTTTTATATAAGCAGCCCGCGCCGTAAAAAATGCTGCTGCCAGCCACAGAAGAAGGCTGAGCGCTGTCCAATTAATATTTCCGCTTATGAGCTGATAAACCGCCACACCGGGGTGCAGACCGAGCATCCAAGGCCGATAACCCGCTACCCACAAAATCGCGGGGCCAAAGATCACCAGCTCAATAGGCACAGTTACCAATATAAACTGGTTAATCGTAGAAATACTGGTACCTGCTGCCAGACCTACCATGCTGAAAAGCATCGCGCCAGTAAATGTGCCGGCACATAAAAGGGGCAGGCTCGGGCTGCCGCCTACCACACCCAGCACCGCTGCGGCCAGGGTGCTGATCAAGGCCAGAGACAAGGCTTTGGAAACAATATATTCTTCCGGGCGCACCGGTGAAACAGCAAGGGATTCCAGCACACGCTGGCTCCGCTCCAGAAGAATGACGGCTCCCATGAAGAACAGCCCCAGAGCTGCCGGATCGGAAAAGATAATTAACGCAGTACCAGTCACCTTCCAGTTCGACGGCAGTATGGACAGTACGCCCGCATAGATCAAAGTCAAAATCAGGTATAAACCATAAAAACCGTACTTCCACTGCTGACGAATATCGCCCTTTAAAAGACACACAATTCTCATTGCAGCGCCCTCCCTGTCATTTCGATAAAAATATCGTTAAGGGTTGGTTCGCTGCTGTGTATGGATAACAGGCGATTGCTCTTGATCAGCCCGGCAAGCAAAGAATCATCAGACAGGGCACCAAGAGGGCAGGATGCACTTTTCTCAACGCCATCTAAATAAGAATAGGTAACCCTGGCGGCTCCCTTTGACATTATCAGGTGGTGTGGCGTATCCACTGCTTTCATCTCGCCATCGACGATAAAAGCAACACGATCGCAGAGCTCTGTGGCATCCTGCATATTATGAGTTGTCAGAATAATCGCCTTTCCCTGACTGCGCTGCTCTCTGATTAAGGCCTTCATATGACTGCTGCTCACAGGGTCAAGGCCGCTTGTGGGCTCATCCAGAAAGAGAATATCCGGATTGTGTCGAATGGCTTTGACAAAATTGAGGCGAGATTTCATTCCTTTTGAATAAGCCGATACCTTTTTATCTCCGTCCTTTTCCAGACCAACACTTTCTAAAAGTCCCTCAATCGGCTGCAGAGGACCTTTATAAAGTGAACCAAAAAAATCAAGGTTCTCACGTGCAGTCATTTTTTCATAGAAGCTCGGAAACTCAAAATCCACACCAATCTGCTCATAAAAGCTGTTGCTGTGATTCCGGACCTCCTTCCCGTTGACCACAGCGCTGCCGCCATAGCCAGGCAGTATACCCGTCAGGATTTTCTGAAGGGTACTTTTCCCTGCGCCGGAAGGCCCTAAAAAGCCAAAGATCTCACCTCGCTTCACCTCAAAACTGATCGACTTTATGAAAGGCTTATGAGTATAGCTGAAACTCAAATTTTCTGCTCTAATCATCTTTCACCTCAAAAAGCTGAATAACCACACCGTGCAGCAGCATTTTCAGCACATCGTCAAATATCGGGGCACCGATCTCTCTTTTATGCAGGAGCAGTAAAAATACTGCTCTCAGAGCAGCGCTGAACAGCTCCAGATTTTTTCCCTCCACTCCCGGCAGCATAGCTGCCAGATGCTCGACACTGAAATCATCCTGGGCCTGGTGCGCTGCTACCACTTCGTCGGGCAGCCTGCGCATGAGCAGCTCCAGATCACCGCTCACAATCATTGGCATAAGAATACTGTCGTCCGCCATTTTACAAAAACGGAAAAGCAAATCCGTCAATGTATCCGGGGTCACATTGTCTTTTAAGGCTCCGACGGCTTTCAAAACCTCTTCCTGTACATTATCATGGAAGTCCATCATCACCTCAAAGAAGAGCATTTCCTTGGAGGGATAAAACAGGTAAAAGGTCCCCTTGGGAATATTGACCCGGCGTACCAGCTCATCGACTGACGTCTTGCGCATTCCATACTGTTTAATACATAAGATGGCTTCCTCATGAAGCCTCTGGCGGATATAAGCCCGCTCCTGATCCGAATAAGCCCTTGGCATTTCCAATCCTCTTTTCTCACATTTGACTATTTTTATTACATTAGTCAAATAATATCATTCATTATAGATTGAGTCAAGAGAATAAAAAAGACCTGCCTCTTTACCAAGGGCAGGCCGTATAATCATTAAAGCTCTTTATGCATCATCAGCCATTCGTCTACACCAGAATAGCCAAGACTTTTATAAAACTCATGGGTTTCCGGCGCTCTCAGAGTCATTAGAATAATTTCCTCCACACCGTTCTTTTTTACATGCTTGGTCATTTCATCTAAAAGCCGGGTACCTATGCCCTCGCCCTTATGATCAACATCTACACAGAACTCCTTAATTTGAAAGGCCATCTTAGTATCCTCGTACTCATAGTCACCCAGAATCATTCCAACTATATACTCATGGTCATCAAGGGCTACCATGGCACTGGCACTGTTATTGGAAAGCATAAGCTCCAGACGCTTCTCTGCACGCTCAGGTGTCCAGCTGTCCTTCCAGGGGGGTGTATTAAAAGCCCTGGCAAAAAGCTTGGAGGCTTCTTTTAAGTGTTTTTCCGTCATTTCAATAAAAATCATATCTACCACTTCCAATTTTATTTGTTTTATACCCTCTCACCGAAAAAAGCTTCATACTGAGCTATCTTTTTTTCCACAATCTCTTCGGTGCGCTCGTTGTAAGTTTTAACGTCTTTTACAGTAAAAATTCGATCGAAACGATCAATCTCCGGTACGTAAAGTTTACCGGATGAGCCCGCTCCAATACCGATAATGGACTGTTTCTCGGCCATCATAAGAATATTGTAAATGCCTTCCCTGTTCTCCAGGCAGTACCCGATATTTTCACCGTTTCCCTGCGTGTATTTTTGACGGTACAGATAATAGGGCCGATACCCCCTGCGTCCCAGTTCCTCTTGAATACCGGCGCAGAAGTCCTTTGAATAAGGGTTTTCTACCTGTCGTCCGGTGGCTGTTTTAATGGCAGAACCTTTTTTAACAGCCAGGCAGTGTATGGTAATATTTTCAGGCCCCAAAGCGATAACCTGGCCTAACGAGCGCATAAAGGCCTTCTCACTTTCGCGGTTCAGACCTAAAATCAAATCCATGTTCACACTCTCAAAACCCACCTCGCGGATCGCTTCATAGGTATCTAAAATAGCCTGCGGAGGATAATTCCGGTTTACAGCCGCCAGTGTGTCTGCGTTCATGGTCTGGGGGTTAAGACAGACACGGTCTACACCGTGAGCCTTGAGTATTTCCAGCTTTCGGAGATTTGTGGTCTCGGGCCGGCCGGCTTCAAAGGTGTATTCTCTGAGGCCCTGCAGATCCAGTTCTTCATCAAGGGTAGTTAACAGTGTCTCCAGCTGCCCCTCATCCAAAATGGAAGGGGTGCCTCCGCCAATGTAAAGGGTATCGGTCGCAATACCTTTTTCTTTGAGGTAACGTCCTGTCAGGCGTACTTCGTACAACAGGTTTTCCAGATATTCTGATACAATGGTTTGTTTTTTATCCGCTACAGTTGAAATAAAGGAGCAGTAAGAGCATTTGGCAATACAGAGCGGAATCCCTACATATACACTCACTTTTTTCTGGCTCAGGGGATAGATAATCCCCATTTCTCTCTGTGCGATGCCGGTTATCAGCTCAATTTTACTTTCTGAGGCCTGATATTTTTCTATCAGACACTGTTTTACCTGTAAAGGTGTCCGCCCTTCTTTTAACAGGTTATGAGCCATTTTGACCGGCTTAATACCAGTCATCGTTCCCCAGTCCAGAGTATAACCAATTAATTCACATAAAAATAGATAAAGAAACCCTTTGAAGGATTGTTTATCCAGGGGTTTCTTTTCATAGTCATATTCTTTTTGCAGAATCACTTCGCCTTTCTCCAATGCCGTAAGCACCAGTACCCCGCCGCTTAAATCGACGTCAATACGGTCCTCAAGCTCCTCGTTAAAAACAACGGGAACCTCAGGCCTGAATTGCTGGTACATCTCAAAGCAGGGATATTCATAAAAGCGGTCTGCCAGCATAAAACTTAGTTTTTCCAAGGGTTAACCTCTGGCAATAAAAGGATTCCGTGCCCTCTCATAGGCAATATCTGTATTTTCACCATGGCCTGGCAATACGGTCATATCGTCGTCATAGGTCATGAGGCGGCTCAGAGACTTCATCATATTTTCATAGCTTCCGCCTGGAAAATCGGTTCGTCCGATGGAGCCTTCAAACAGAGTATCTCCTGAAAAAATCACGTCCTCTCCCACAAAGCAGCAGCTGCCTACAGTATGCCCTGGTGTATGGATGGTGGTCAGCTTAATATTCGGGCTGATTTCCACTTCATCCCCATCGCGAAGCAGTACGTCCGCCGGTCCGGGATTCATAGGCTGTCCCACCATAGTCGACAGGTTTTTACCCGCCGAAGTCAGGGTATCCGCATCATCTGCGTAAATATAAACCTTTGCCCCAGTCTGGGCTTTTGTCTTTTCCAGACCGCCTATGTGGTCAAAATGGCCGTGAGTCAGCAGAATTTTACCAACCTTTAAACCATGTTTTTCCACAGTTTCCATAATACGGTCATCCTCGAAGCCCGGGTCGATAATAACCGCATCCTTTGTATCCTCATCCCAGGCGATATAACAGTTGGAAGCCATCGGGCCCACTATTAATTTTACTATTTTCATCATTATTATTTCTCCTAAAACTGTTTTTCACTGTCCAACAGAAGGGTTACCGGACCGTCATTGACGATGGATACCTCCATTTCTGCCTGAAACTCTCCAGTCTCTATTTTGGCAATGGGTTCCTTCTTCAGTTTTTCCAGAAAGAGCTCATACTTGGCCTTTGCCGCGTCCACAGGGCCGCTTTTCGAAAAGCTCGGTCTGCGCCCTTTTCGGCAGTCGCCGTAAAGAGTAAACTGTGAGACAACCAGCAGCTCGCCGCCCACATCCATAAGAGAGAGGTTCATTTTTCCCTCTTCATCCTCAAATACACGCAGGTTTACGGTCTTCTGGATGATATAGTCCATATCCTTTTCTGTATCGTCTTCCTTTATACCCAACAAGAGGTTAAAGCCACGGCCAATGGAGCCGATTACCCGGTCTCCCACCTTGACTTCTGATACTTTTACACGCTGAATAACTGCTCTCATGTTCGCTCCTATACACGGTGAATACTGATGATTTCCGGTATTTTATTTAAATTTTTAATGAGGAGGTTGAGTTCTCTCCTGGTCTTGACCTCAAAGGTTGCGGAGAAATAATCAAACTCTCCCTTTTCATTTCTGGCCGTTAAGGCAGTAAGGGGGATATTCATCTCAAGGAAAATCTTAGAGATTTCAATGAGCAGTCCCTGTTTTTCACGGGCTTTAATTTGAATTTCAGCCGTAAAACTGCCGCCTATGCCAAACTTGTTCCATTCAACATCGACAATGCGGCTGGGGTCTGTCATTCCCAGCACATTGGGGCAGTCGGTCCGGTGAACAGAGATTCCTCTGCCAACCGTGATATAACCCACAATTTTGTCTCCGGGTACAGGGTTACAGCACTTGGAAAAGCGCACGTCGATTTCGTTGTGCCCTGCCACAATAACACTGCTGTTGGATTTCTTGAGCTTAGCGGTTTTTTTAATAACCACTTCCTCTTCGGGTTCTGGGAACTCCTTGGGGAAGAGCAGCCGCATTTTCTGCAGAACGGTACCTATCTTCACGCCGCTGTAGCCAATGGCGGCATAGAAATCACTGAGGGTCTTATAACCCATTTTGTCACTGACCACTTCCAGTTCACTCGTGCTCAGAAGCTTGGTATCCTGGAGGCCTTCTCGCTTAATCTCACGCTCCAGCATGGTCTTGCCCTTGGCAATATTTTCTTCTTTTTCTTCTTTTTTGAAATACTGCCGTATTTTGTTGCGGGCATGAGCACTTTTGGTAAAATTGAGCCAGTCACGGCTTGGACCGTTGGAGTTTTTGGAAGTCATAATCTCCACAATGTCCCCATTATTCAGTGTATAGTTAAGGGGTACGATTTTACCATTAACCTTGGCGCCCACGCAGGAGTTCCCTACATCGCTGTGGATGCGGTAAGCAAAATCCAGCGGGCAGGAGCCCATTGGCAGCTCGACCACCTTGCCCTGTGGAGTAAATACATAAACCTCCTCGTTGAGCAGGTCAACCTTGATGGTTTCCACCAAATCGTTAGCATTATCCAGCTCCTTCTGCCACTCAAGAATCTGGCGGAGCCAGGACATTTTATTTTCATACCGAAGCTCCTTGTTGTTGCTGTCAGTAATGCCTTCTTTGTATTTCCAGTGCGCGGCAATCCCGTACTCTGCTGTCTCATGCATTTCCTTGGTCCGGATCTGAATCTCAAAAGGGTCGCCGTTTGGCCCGATGACCGTGGTGTGAATGGACTGGTACATATTGGGCTTCGGCATTGCGATATAATCCTTGAAGCGTCCGGGAATAGGTTTCCACTGCGTATGGACAATCCCCAACACGCCGTAACAGTCCTTTACGCTGTCCACAATCACACGCACTGCAATGAGGTCATAGATCTCGTCAAAGTTGCGGTTCTGGGCCTTCATTTTTCTGTAGATGGAATAAAAATGCTTGGAGCGGCCATAGATTTTTGCTTCAATCCCCACTTCATCAATCTTTTTCTCTAAAATCTTAATGACCTTATTGATATATTCCTCACGGGACTGCTTTTTCATTTTGACCTTTTTTACAAGGTCGTAATAGCCGTCAGGGTCCAGATATTTTAACGCAAGGTCTTCAAGCTCTGCCTTGATGGTCTGTATCCCCAGACGGTTCGCAATAGGCGCGTATATATCCAGCGTTTCTCTGGATTTTTCAATCTGCTTGGACTCCTTCATGTACTCCAGAGTCCGCATATTGTGCAGACGGTCCACGAGCTTGATTAGGATAACGCGGATGTCCTTTGACATTGCAAGAACCATTTTCCGAAGGTTCTCGGCCTGGCTTTCTTCCTTTGACTGATACTCAATTTTGCCGATTTTGGTAACACCCTCGACCAGGTCGGCCACCTGTTCGTTGAACATTTCCTTAATATCATCGTAAGTATACGAAGTGTCCTCAATCACATCGTGCAGAATGGCAGCAACTATGGTTTCCGTATCCATCTTATACTCTGCTAAAATATACGCAACCGAAACAGGATGGATGATATAGGCCTCTCCTGACAGACGCTTCTGGTCCTTATGGGCCCCGTCTGCCAGGTGGTACGCCTTTAGAATCAACTCAGTATCCGCGTCCGGATTGTTCTTTTTCACAAGTTCGATTAAACTATCAATTTTATGTTCTATTGCTTCGTTTGCCATGGTTCTGCCCACCTTTATTTCTATAAGTGCCTACACTGGATAAAGAATGACCGAAGCTAAAAAGCCCCGGTCATTTTCAGTGTTTTATACCGGATACTGTACTAAGCTGGATACAAAATAATCCTTGAGATTTTCCCGCCCCTTCAGCTCAGTCAATTCTATTAAAAACAATGCGCCGCAGACTTCGCCGCCGAGCTTTTCTACCAGGTCGATTGCCGCCTTCATGGTTCCGCCGGTTGCCAGCAGGTCGTCAATGATAACCACACGGTCCCCGGGTTTGATGGCGCTTTTCTGAATTTCGACAGTGTTCGTGCCGTATTCAAGGTCGTATTCCTCTGCCACAACCTCGCCAGGCAGTTTGCCTGGCTTACGCACCGGAACCAGCCCCACGTTCAGGAGGTAGGCCAGTGGCGTGCCAAAAATGTAGCCTCTCGCCTCTGGAATACACACCAGATTAACATCAAGCGCCTTGGCAATTTTATGAAATTCGTCAATGACAAACTTAAACGCCTCCGGGTCGCGGATCAGACTGTTAATATCCTTAAAACTGATTCCTTCCTTTGGGAAACCTTCAAAAATATCGATTTTGCTCTTAATATCCATTTCGTATCCTTCTCTTTTCTTATTAATCATTCATAATCAAGATATGTTCTTAATTTTACCATTAACGGTGCCTTTTGAATATCTTTTTTTCCATTTGACGCAAGAATTTCACAAAAGACCACTCCCTTTTTAAGCCGGAACCGGATAAGCTCAGACTCCTGAAGAATATTCAGGCCGACCAGCAACTTAAAGACATTGAGCGTCTCAAATTTCCGAACGATCTGATCGACTGCCGCTCCCCTTAATTGCACCTGGCGCATCAGGGTATAGATCAGCTTCAGATCCTCCCTTGTCAGGTTCATGGCTTCACGATCAAGGTCTGTCAATCCAAGCTCCGGAAGTTCTGCCACCGGCGCGTTTTTGATCCGCTCCACCAGATTATAGGCGGACTGATTGTGGTAAAAAGGCGACCGTTTAATATCTTTTAATAATAATTGTACGCTTTTTTTGTCTCGAAAGCAATTAATTTCTGGTTTACATAGGATAGAAAATTGACCGTCGGTTCCATCATCCAGAGTTGCCCCCATTCCAAAGCCCACACAACGGTAGGGCGGTAGCGAAAACATGAGATGTGTTTTATCACTCCCCATTTTCCGGGCGTCCTGCGGCTTTAGTCCCTCCATTAAAAATACCGGTCCGGGATTTCCTACACCGTAGGGCTCAAACTGGTCCAGCTCTTCGGCCAGAGCCTCACTCACATCGCCTATCCCCATAACACTGTCATAGTACATTGTCTTGGTCAAAAGACGGTCAATCCCCTTTTCTGACGCATAGTCATTGACCTTTTCGGCAAATTGGGGAATATCTTCCGCAGAAATGCTCAGGCCCGCCGCCTGCTCATGCCCTCCAAAGGTCGTAAAAAGCTCCGAACAGCTCTGGAGCGCCTCGAAAATATTAAAGCCCTCCACACTCCTGCACGATCCCTTGCCCATTCCCTTTTCGTCTATGCCGATGACAACGACAGGATGATACCAGGTTTCCTGAAGCTTACTGGCTACAATGCCAATGACTCCAGGGTGCCAGCCGTCCCCGGCCACTACCATAATGCCCTGCTCATCAAGGTGCTGCTGCTCTACCTGCGCCTTAGCCAGCTCTAAAATCTCCTGCTCAATATCCTGCCGTTTTCGGTTTTCCATGCTCAGATATGCTGCGATTTCTGCCGCCTGTGCTTCATCCTGTGTCATGTAAAGCTCAACTACCTTACCGGCCTCACCTAAACGGCCTGCCGCATTGATCTTCGGCGCTATGACAAAGCCGATGTTTCCAGCATTTACCCGCTTAAGCTCACTGACCTCAATCAACGCCCGAATTCCAAGATTGACTGGACTGGTATTCAGATAATCAATGCCCAGGGAGGCAATGATACGGTTCTCGCTCTTCAACGGCACAATATCGGCTACAGTAGCGATGGCCGCACATTCTATGTACTCCTGTAAATCTGAGTCCAGTTCCAGAACCCTGTCCAGGGCCATCACCATTTTCAGCGCAATTCCTGCACCACAGAGCTCTGAAAAGGGATAGTCCGAATCCTCCCGCTTTGCGTCCACAACCGCCAGTGCCCGGGGGACTTCTCCCTGGCACTCATGATGGTCTGTTACAATTACATCAACACCCTGTTCGTTACAGTAGTCCACCTGTTCATGGGCGGCAATACCGTTGTCCACACTTACAATCAAAGTGGCTCCCATCTTAATAACTGCCTCAAGGGCTGGGATATTCATACCGTAGCCCTCCTCCAGACGGTTGGGTATCCGGTAAAAGGCTTCGATTCCAATGCCCTTAAAATAGCGCATCAGAATAGATACTGCAGTGGTGCCGTCTGCGTCATAATCGCCGTAGATACAGACCTTTTCCCCCTGCTCCCTGGCCTTCAACAATCTGTCGACAGCTTTCTGCATGTCCGGCAGTCCAAAGGGGTCATAAAAATCCGAGAAGTCCGGCTCCAAATAGGCCATTGCCTTATCAGCAGTGTCATAGCCACGCTTGACCAGCAGTCTGGCCGACAAAGGCGTCAGGCCACATTCCTCTGTCAGTTCCTCCACTGCCGCAATGTTGGCTTCTGTTTTGCTTTTTCGTTCTTTCCAAATTGTGTTTACCATATGTTTCCTCTATACAAAGAAACCGGCTGCTCAACCGTGCAGCCGGCTCCTGGTTTCTTACTTTTATACCTGCGGCTGTTTATTTCTACCCTTATTGGTATTTGAAACCGCTCTTTTTTTATTCTTTTTATTGCTCTTGGAATTTGGGAACCGCTTCTGAAACTGTACCCACAACGGGCTGGCTACAAATATTGATGAGTAGCAGCCACTGACAATCCCGACGATCAATGGCAGGGCAAAGCTTCTGATCGCTTCTACGCCAAAGATATACAGAGCCAAAATGGCCAGAAGTGTTGTCACAACTGTGTTGATGCTTCGTTTCAGGGTCTGTGAGACACTCACATTGACCAGCTCGTTAATGTCGCGCATGCCAATCCGGGTTTCATTTTCACGGATACGGTCAAACACAACAATGGTATCATTGATGGAATACCCCAAAATAGTCAGAATAGCCGCAATAAAAGGCGCATTGACCTGGATCTGGAACAGAGCGTAAACCCCAATGACAATGGTAATGTCGTAAAGCAGCGCAATGATGGCTGAGAGTCCAAAATAGAACTCGAACCGGAAAGTAATATAGATCAGCATAAGCAGAACCGCTATGGCCGATGCGACCACTGCGTTGCGCGCTGTTTCAGAGCCGACTGTGGCTGTAACAGTATCGACAGAGACCAAATCGCTGTCCTGGAGACTGTATTTATCCTTGAACTGATTAAACAGCTCCTTGCGCTGGTCAGTGTCAAGACTTTCTTTGGTACTGATTACAATGCGGTCCTGACCGTCGCCGGCATATGTTATCTCCGCACTTTTGTCGTATTGATCTGTAATCTGACGTGCGTCGTCGGTGTTGAACTGCGTATGCAGATCAATGGTAACAATGGTACCGCCTACAAAGTCGATCCCAAAATTCAAGCCTCTTATAAGCAGGGAACCTACACTGATAAGAACCAGAACGATTGCGATACTGAACCAGATTTTACTTTTTTCAACTAGTTTTAATGTCTTCATCTTTCTGCTCCTTCCTTAGATCCCATAGAACTTGCCGCTGCCGAACAGATGCGTACCGATGACCAGCTTGGTCAGATGCTTGGTTATAATAACAGCTGTCAGCAAGCTCACAATAATACCGAGAATCAGTGTTACAGCAAAGCCCTGAACGCTGCCGCTTCCCATAAAGAACAGCACAAAGCCCGCAATCAGTGTTGTGACATTGGAGTCGATAATGGTACCCATGGCCCGTTTAAAGCCCACGTCGATGGCGGCATTGATGGATTTTCCGGAGCGTGACTCGTCTTTAATACGTTCAAAGATAATAACATTGGCATCGACAGCCATACCCACGGAAAGAATAATCCCGGCAATCCCTGGCAGGGTGAGTGTAACATTGGCAAAAACCATCAAAATCAAATCAAGCATAATATAGATGATCAGAGCCAGATCGGCAATAAAGCCAAGACCTCTGTACATAACAAGCATAAACAGCAGAACAGCCGCGATACCGATGGCACCGGCGATCAAACTCTGATTCAGGGAATCCTGGCCAAGAGTCGGACCGATGGTTGTCACTTCGATTGGGCTCAGCTTGACCGGCAGCGCGCCGCCGCGGATAAGCTCAGCCAGATTTCCGGCCTCTTCCATATCGGCCATCCCCTCGATCACGGCCTCACCATTGGTGATGGCCACGTTAACCTTCGGGCTGCTGATAACCTCATCATCCAGCTTGATGGATATCTGCTGATTCAGGTACTTTTGTGTCGCGTCGGCAAAAAGCTGAGTACCTTCGTCATTAAATTTCAAGGTAACAACGGCTTCTTCCAGTCCGCTGCTTGATTTCTGCTGGACTGCTTTGGAGTCCACAACGTCTTTACCGGTCAGAATAACCTCACCGTCCGGGCCCACAAATTCCAGCTGAGCGGTTTTACCAATCATATCCAGAGCCTGTTGCTGGTCCTGTACAGAGGGAATGGACACGCGGATACGGTCTTCACCCTGTTTTGAAACCTGGGCTTCGCTGACACCCATGGAGTCTACACGTTTTTTTATGGCGGCGACAGTACTGTCCATTTTTTCAGACGTAATACCGCTGTCGTCTGTCGCTTCAGCCTGAAGCACAACATTCACTCCACCGGTCAGGTCCAGACCATAGTGCACATGGTCTCCTATGTTTCCAATATCATAAATTCCCACGCTAAGGCCATGAAACAGAGTATAGCCGCAAAACGCAAGAATCGCAATAAAAATAACCAGTGTGATGGTCTTTTTGGTATTAACCTTTTCTTTCACACACTTTCCTCCTCTACTTAACCATTAGATACTTCTAATGGATCATGCTGCGCATTCTGTCAAGACGCAGTAACAGCTCTTCTTTGCCGAGTACATCCATAATCAGTGTTAAATCGGGGCCGTGCATTTCGCCGGTCAACATGATACGGGTAGGCATGTAGAGCATTTTCCCTTTTATTTTTTCTGCTTTGTGTTCTTTCTGTATTTCCTTCAGGATCGCTTTGGCGCGTTCGGTATCCACCACGTCACTCTCTGTAATCTTTTCGACCAAAGCATTAAAGAGTACCGGAACGGTTTCTTCTTTCAGAAGATCAAGGCTTTCCTGGTCTGTAATCTCAAAATTGCGGTCAAAGAGCACTTTTGTTTCTTCCGGCACCTGCGCAAAATAGTTGAGCCGCTCACGCATAAGCTCGCCAACCTTTTCAAGCCATGGCATACGTTTTTCAATATCCGCCTCCGTGATATAGCCAGCGTCCACCAGATACGGAATCATGCGTGCTGTCAGTTCCTCAATGGGAAGCTCCTTGATATAGTGGGCGTTCATCCAATCCAGTTTTGCCCGGTCAAATACTGCGCCGGATTTATTGATTCTGGACAGGTCAAAGGCTTCGACCAGCTCGTCCATTGAAAAGATTTCCTGCTCATCCTCAGGGCTCCAGCCTAAAAGGGCCAGAAAATTGATCAAAGCTTCCGGAAGATAGCCTTTTTTAAGAAAATCACCGACAGACACATCGCCCTGGCGTTTGCTGAGTTTTTTATGGTCATCATTCAGGATGTTGGATAAGTGAACGTACTGAGGCTGCTCCCAGCCAAAGCATTCGTACAAGTACACATGCTTGGGTGTGGAGGGCAGCCATTCCTCGCCCCGGATAACATGGGTAATGCCCATGAGATGGTCGTCGACGACAACGGCAAAATGGTAGGTTGGAAAACCGTCGGTTTTAATTAACACCTGATCATCCAGATCATTGGTGTTTATCTCAATCCTGCCGCGGACTGCGTCATCAAAGGTGACAACGTGGTCTTCCGGCAGTTTCAGACGGATAACGTAGGGTTCGCCAGCTGCGACACGAGCCTCCACTTCTTCTCTGGGCAGGTTGCGGCAATGCCCGTCATAGCGCGGTGTTTCAGCGGCCCTCTTCTGCTTTTCACGTACTTCGTCCAGACGCTCCTTCGTGCAAAAGCAATAGTAAGCCTGCCCGTTTTCCAGCAGCTGGTCAATGTACTTTTTGTAAATTTCCAGACGTTCTGACTGGATATAAGGGCCGTAGTCACCCTTCTGGACAATTTTACCGTCCTCCTCAAAAAGGCCTTCGTCCGGCACAACGCCGGTTACCATCAAAGCACCCAGCAGATTTTCAACCGCACCTTCTTCGTAGCGGGTGCGGTCTGTATCTTCAAGGCGCAGCAAAAACTGACCGTTATTCTTTTTGGCAAACAAATAATTGTATAAGGCGGTTCGCAAGCTGCCCACATGCACGTTGCCAGTGGGGCTTGGAGCAAAACGATCTCTAATCATTCAATTCTCCTTCTAATTGATATCGATAATCATGGTTCTATAATTATTACACGCTAACTATTATAGCATTAATTCTTATCTTTAGCATGATTTTTTAGGTTATTTTTAATAATTCTTGCATTTCGGGCAAGGACATCTTTTCCACGCCAGGCAGCAGCTGTTTTTCCAAACTTTTCTTCAAAATCCGCTTCGCTGATCGCTTCAGTTTCATCAAGCCCAGGATAAATGCTTTCTGGCACTATGTCCGGCCAGGCCTGTCCGCCGTCTGAGCTCTTTATATTCCAGGGACAGGCCCGCTGGCAGTCATCACAGCCGTACAGGTAAGTGACGCCCAGCAGTCTTTCTTCCTCTGGGGTCAGTTTTTTCTTCTGGGTCAGATAGGAAACGCACCGTTCAGGCTCCAGTGTATATCCCTCTCCCAGGGCCTGGTTTGGACATGCCATGAGACAGCGCTGGCAGGTGCCGCATTGGCTTTTAAGCGGCACAGCATGTTTAAAGTCGATGAAACTGCTTACCAGTATCTGCCCAATAAAAAAGAAACTGCCATATTCTGGATTGATGAGGGTATTGTTTTTGCCGAAAAAACCCAGGCCTGCCCGCCAGGCTGTGGCCCGGTCCAGAAGGCGGCTGTTGTCCACATAGCTTCTGTATTCAAGTGAAGGGGCTGTCTCCTTTAACAGCGCCATGAGGCCATTCATTTTTTCTGTAACCACCTCATGGTAATCCTGTCCCCAGGCCACTGAGGCCATACTTCCGTGTGCAGTATTATCTTCCGGCTCTGGCAGCTCCGTACAGTAAGGCACGCCAATAACGATGATCCCCTTTACTTTTGGAAAGGCCTGGCTGTAGTCAACGCGCCTGGACGGCGGTGTGCGCTCAAAGCTTGTGATCCTTCCCTGCTCTCTGCGTTTTTCCAGTATCTCCAGCCACTCTGTCAGAGGGTGCGGCTCTGCAAAGCCAATCATTTCTATTCCAGCCGCTCTGGCGGCCTCTCTGATTTTTTCTTCCTTCAGCATATTTTTCCTCTGGCTGTTAAAATAAAAAGCAGGCTTATTATCTGCAAGCCTGCTTTCTTTGAAAATTTACAGCCGTCCTTCAATTACTTCCCAGGCTTCATCTTTTCCCATCTTAGTGGCTGCTGAAAACAGAATGACATCACTCCGCTTTCTTGGCCGCAATGTATTGAAAATGTTGTCGACTGCCTTTTTCTGCCGTACCTTTGAAATCTTGTCGGCTTTTGTCGCGATGATAACCGGATCAAGACCATAATAAGTCAGCCAGTCGTACATGAGCCGATCGTCCTCAGTGGGCTCGTGGCGGCTGTCTACCAACAGCAGGACCAGCACCATGTTCTCACGTTTCTGGAGATATTCCTCAATCATAACTCCCCATTTTTCACGCTCTTTTTTAGAAACCTTGGCATAGCCATAGCCTGGCATATCCACAAAATAGAAAGCGTCATTAATCTTGTAAAAGTTCATGGTCTGTGTTTTTCCAGGCTGGGAGCTGGTGCGGGCCAGGCCCTTTCTCTGGATCAGTGTGTTGATAAAGGAGGATTTACCGACATTGGAGCGCCCCAACAGGACGATTTCCGGCAGATTATCCTCAGGATATTGAGATTGCTGGACCGCGCTGATGACGATCTCGGCTTGGGTTACTTTCATTTGAGCTCCTCAAATACAATTTTTGTAACTTCTTCCATTTTGCTGACCGGGTGGATATTGAGAGCCTCCAGTACCATATCCGGCACTTCCTCAAGATCCTTCTGGTTTTCCTTCGGCAGGATAATTTCCCTAATGCCTGCACGGTGTGCAGCTGTCAGCTTTTCGCGTAGTCCCCCGATTGGCAGCACGCGGCCTCTCAAAGTGATTTCACCTGTCATGGCCAGATTCTGAGGCACTGGCTTACCTGTAAGAGCCGAAATCAGTGCTGTGGTCATGGTAATACCCGCTGAAGGGCCATCTTTTGGCACTGCGCCCTCAGGTACATGCAGATGGATATCGTTCTTTTCATAGAAATCCTCGGCAATACCCAGCTCCGATATTTTGGAACGAATATAGCTGATGGCTGCCTTGGCAGATTCCTGCATGACGTCGCCAAGCTGACCGGTAATTACGATCTTGCCGGTTCCCTTTACAACAACCACTTCAATCTGAAGCGTTTCGCCGCCAACAGAAGTCCAGGCAAGCCCATTGACAAGGCCTATCTCCTTGACATTGTTCATAGTGTCAAAGGAATAGCGTTCCATGCCCAGGAATTTGTCAAGATTCTTCTGAGTAACGGAAACACTCTGCTTACCGTTTTCCACAATTTCCTTCGCGGCCACACGGCACACACGGGCAATCTGGCGCTCCAGCTCACGGACACCGGATTCGCGGGTATAGTAACTGATAATATTCTGCAGCGCCTTCTGGCTGATCTTACAGCTGCTGGCCTTTAAACCGTGGATTTCCAGCTGCTTTGGAATTAGGTAGCGTTTAGCGATTTCCAGTTTTTCTGTTTCCACATAGCCGTTGACCTCAATGATCTCCATACGGTCAAGCAGCGGTCTCGGAATAGTGGAAAGAGAGTTGGCTGTGGTCAGGAACATGACATGGGACAGATCGAAGGGAAGCTCCAGATAGTTGTCCGTAAAAGTACTGTTCTGTTCCGGGTCCAAAACCTCCAGGAGGGCTGACGCCGGATCGCCCCGGAAATCCTGGCTAAGCTTGTCAATTTCATCCAACAGGAACAGCGGGTTCATGGCTTCCGCCTGCTTCAAGTGGTAGATAATCCGTCCCGGAATCGCCCCCACATAGGTTCTGCGGTGCCCACGAATCTCTGCCTCGTCCCGCATCCCGCCTAAGGACATACGCACATATGGACGGTTCAATGCCCGGGCAATGGACTTGGCAATGGAAGTTTTACCAACCCCCGGAGGTCCCACCAGACATAAAATCGGTGATTTCAGAGATTTTGACAGTTGGAGAACAGAAATGTATTCCAAGATACGCTCCTTAACCTTCTCCAATGCGTAATGATCGTGATCGAGTATCTTTCTCGCTTCCACCACATTAAGGGTTTCTTCTGTCATAATATTCCAGGGCAGATCGAGAACCCACTCAATATAGCTCTCAATCACACCAGCCTCTGAGGATCCTGCCGGGATTTTGTTCAGACGGTTAATCTCATTGGTAACCTTCTCCCGGACCTCGTCGCTGACTTCAAGTGAATCAAGACGCTCACGGTAATCCTCAATCTCGTCGATGACGTCGCCTTCGCCAAGCTCTTCCTGAATGACCTTGATCTGTTCTCTGAGAACATATTCGCGCTGGTTTTTATCCAGTTCCGATTTCACCTTGGCGTCAATATTCTGTTCAATGCGAAGCATTTCCAGCTCGCTGACCAGCACCTCATAGGTGATCATCAGGCGTTTTTCCACATCGGTTTCCTGAAGAATGCGCTGGGCATCCTTGCTTTCCAAAACCAGGTTGGCGCAGATCAGGTCAATAAGATTATCCGGATTGTCCACAAGGTCCAGCGAGGCCAGCAGGTCTGTCGCCATTTTCCGGGTCATAGTCATATAGGTCGCAAAGGCAGAGCGGATCATGCGGATCAGTGCCTGATTTTCCTTGGTGTCATAATAAATACTCTGGACCGGCTCATAGAGCACTTCAAAAAAGGGCTCATACTGAATGTACTCAATAATTTTCGCCCTCTCCTGGACTTCTACGAGAATTCTGGTCAGGTTATCTGGCATTTTAAGCATTTGCTTAACCTTGGCCACACAGCCAACACTGTAGATGTCTTCCGGTTCCGGGTCTTCTATTTTTATATCCTTCTGTTCGGTCAGAAACACAATCTGATCCCTTGTCATGGCTGTTTCAAGAGCCTGAATGGATTTATCCCTGCCGATGTCGAAATGAACTACCATTCCCGGAAACACGCTCATACCGCGCATGGGAATCATGGGCAGGCCTTTCTGCTCATCCTTGATATCTTCGGAAAGACCCGCAGGATTCTGGATATGATTATTTAAAGTCATTTCATCATTCTCAATATTCATTTTATTGCTCCTTTCTAAGAGATAAAAGGGGATGTCTTTCAGTTATAAAAAAAGCAATCCCATAAGATTGCTTTTTTACAGGTATTCTAAGATACACTGGTCGTCTTTTCTTCACTGGCTTTTGGCTGTGATTCCACTACGGGCGCTTCCAGCTGTTCGACCACATCTTTAGTGATAATAACCTTTGATACGCCTTCCTCCGAAGGTATATCAAACATAATGTCCGTCATGATATTTTCAATAATTCCGCGGAGACCTCTGGCGCCAGTGCCATTCTGCAGCGCCTTCTCGGCAATGGCCTTTAAAGCGTCTTTTTCAAATTCCAGCGCTACACCTTCGATTTCAAACATTTTTTTATACTGTTTAACCAGGGCGTTTTTAGGCTCGGTCAGAATATTGATCAATGCCTCTTCATCTAAATTCTGAAGGGTCGCAATGACCGGAATACGGCCGATAAATTCTGGAATAAGGCCGTATTTCAGCAGATCCTGAGGCTCAATATTATCGAGAAGCTCTTCTTTGGCTTTTTCATCAGAGGTTTTAATGGTCGCACTGAAGCCCATGGAGCCCTTTTCCATTCTACGCTCAATTACCCCATCCATGCCGTCAAAGGCACCGCCGCAGATAAAGAGAATATTGGAGGTATCCAGCTGAATAAACTCCTGATGCGGATGCTTTCTGCCTCCCTGCGGCGGAACATTAGCAACGGTTCCCTCAAGAATTTTCAACAGGGCCTGCTGTACGCCTTCACCGCTGACGTCCCGGGTAATGGACGGATTGTCACTTTTTCGGGAGATCTTGTCAATTTCATCTATATAGATAATCCCCTTTTGAGCGCGCTCAACGTCCATATCTGCTGCCTGCAGCAGCTTCAGCAGAATATTTTCAACATCTTCGCCTACATAACCGGCTTCTGTCAAAGAGGTGGCGTCCGCAATGGCAAAGGGTACATCCAATACCCGCGCCAGCGTCTGAGCCAGAAGGGTCTTGCCAGAGCCTGTAGGCCCGATTAAAATAATATTACTTTTCTGTAACTCGACATCATCGTCGGTATCCAGCATCGCGTTAATACGCTTGTAGTGATTGTATACCGCTACTGCCAGCGCGCGTTTTGCGCGGTGCTGGGAAATAACATATTCGTCAAGCTTTGCTTTAATCTCACGGGGTGTCGGCACATTTTCAAAATCAATTTCCTTTGGCACATAGTCGTTGGCAATGATTTCTTCACACAGGGCCACACATTCATCACAAATGTAGACGCCTGGTCCTGCAACCATCCGCTTTACCTGAGACTGGCTCTTTCCGCAGAAAGAACAGCAAACCTGTTTGATTCCATCTTTTTCGTTTGACATATTAATTCCTCTTATCTGGAACTGACGATTTGATCAATCAGACCATATTCTAACGCTTCCTCAGCAGACATAAAATTGTCGCGGTCTGTATCCCTTGCGATAACGTCAATGGGCTGACCCGTTTTTTCACTGAGGATTTCATTGAGCTTTTCACGCGTTTTAATCAAACGTTTGGCATATATTTCCACATCGACACTCTGACCCTGGGCGCCGCCCAGAGGCTGGTGAATCATGATCTCACTGTTCGGAAGCGCCTTGCGCTTGCCCTTGGCACCCGCCGCCAGCAAAAACGCGCCCATAGACGCCGCCATGCCTACACACATGGTGGAGACATCGCATTTAATAAAATTCATGGTATCGTAAATGGCAAACCCGGAGGTTATGGAGCCGCCCGGGCTGTTGATATACATCTCAATATCTTTGTCTGGATTATCCGCTTCCAAAAAGATTAACTGTGCTACGATCAGACTGGATGTTGTATCATTTATTTCCCCGTCAAGGAAAATAATCCGCTCTTTCAGCAAACGTGAATAAATGTCAAAAGAACGTTCCCCCCGTCCCGTCTGTTCAATAACCATAGGGACAAGATTCATATTCATTGTTATACCCCTATTATTTAACCTGAGCGGCGTCGACTAAGAAATCGATGGCTTTTCTTCGTTTGATATCGGTCTTCATATAACCTTCCATCGTCTCGTTCACTGTCTTTTTAAATTCTTCAAAATCCTGCTGCATGGAAGCGGCATATCTTTTGATTTCTTCTTCCAGTTCTTCTTCTGTTGGTTCCAGCTTTTCAGCTTCTGCAATTTCAGTTAAAACAAAATCCGCCTTAAGATTGCGTTCAACATCTTCTTTCATACCTTCTCTGAACTGTTCAACATTTGAACCCATATAGCCAAGATAATCGTTGAGACCCAGTCCCTGGCTCTTTAACTGGCGGTCATAGGTATCCAGGGTACGATCCAGCTCTTCTTCAACCATCAGGTAAGGAATTTCAATTTCTGCATTCTGAACAGCAAAGTCGATGACTTTGTTTTCAGCGTTTCTGCGCAGTTCTGTTGTTTTCTTTTCTTTTAACTTTTCAGCAACACTGGCTTTCAGCTCGTCTAAGGTATCAAATTCACTGACATCTTTTGCAAACTCGTCATCGATTTCCGGAAGTTCCTTAACCTGTACTTCATTAACGATTGTTTTAAACACTGCTTCTTTACCGGCAACATCATCCTGCTTGTAATCTTCCGGGAAGGTAACCTTTACTTCAACTTCTTCACCGGTTTTTGCGCCTATGAGCTGATCTTCATATCCTGGAATAAAGGTATTGCTGCCCAGTTCCAGAGGATAGTCATGGCCTTCGCCGCCTTCGAACGGTACATCGTCAACGTATCCTACAAAATCAATAATAACGGTGTCGCCCTTTTTAGCTTCAGCATTTTCATCAGTGATCATGCGTGCATTCATGCCAGCCATACGTGTGATTTCTTCGTCAATATCTTCATCGGAAACAACAGCTTCAAGGGATTCAATTTCTGCGCCCTTGTATTCTCCGAGTGTTGTGGCAGGTTTCAGACCAATATTTACAATAAATACTGCGCCGTCTTCACTGGCTTCTTTTACTTCCTGTAATTCCGGACGGGTTACAGGTTCAATTTTCAGTTCCTCCAGCGCGTCTTTGTAGGCACCTGGAAACGCGAAATCAATGGCGTCTTCATAGAATACACCCTTACCGTAGTGAGCTTCGATCAGTTTTCTGGGCGCTTTGCCCTTTCTGAACCCCTGAATCGTGAAATGTTTTTTATTTTTGTTGTAAGACTGTTTAATTGCTTTTTGAAAGTCTTCAGCTGATACTGTAATCTCAACTGATACTATATTTTTTTCATTACTTAGTTCTTTTGCGCTCATATTATCCTCCACATAGCTCTAATTATAAACATTCTCAATTTCCTAAGTATAACACAGGAATTATGCCATATCAAGCGTAGAAATGCTTTGTTAAAAAAAATTTCGGCTTTTACAGCTCATTTTTAAGGTAAACTTCAAAAATTTCGGCCCGAATTGCAAAAAATAAGGTCCAAGTTGCTGTTTTTGCCTGTCATATAAAAACCCGGGATCACGTAATCCCGGGATTCTATGGTGAATCACTATTTTATTCAGGCTGTATCAGCCGCCCAGATAAGCTGTGCGTACCTCGTCATTGGTAAGCAGTTCCTCTGACGTACCATGCAGCTTGATCTTGCCTGTTTCCAGTACATATCCTCGATTCGCGATACGCAGGGCTTTATTAGCGTTCTGTTCGACCAGCAGAATGGTAGTCCCTGCGCTGTTTATGGTCTGAATCATACTGAAAATTTCATCGACCAGAATCGGCGCAAGCCCCATGGACGGTTCATCCAGGAGCAAAAGCTTCGGTCTGGTCATCAGCGCTCGCCCAATGGCCAGCATCTGCTGCTCGCCGCCGCTCAGGGTACCGGCAATCTGCTTAGACCGTTCCTTCAGGCGCGGAAAATAGTTAAAGACCATTTCCATATCCTGAGCGATCTCCCGCTTGTCCTTTCTGATAAAAGCACCCATCACAAGATTCTCGTAAACGGTCATCTCAGCAAAGACCTGACGGCCTTCTGGTACATGGGCAATCCCGAGATCCGGAATCTGGTATGGTTTTACTTTACTGATATCTTCTCCCTGAAAGGAGATAATGCCTTTTTCCGCCCTCAGAAGTCCTGAAACGGTCTGGAGGGTTGTGGTTTTACCGGCTCCGTTGGCGCCGATCAAGGTGACAATTTCACCGTCATTTACCTCAAAGGTAATCCCCTTGATGGCATGGATTTTTCCATAATATACATTAAGATCTTTTACTTTTAACATCAAACCCCTCCTAATCTCCGAGATAAGCCCGGATTACATCAGGATTGTTCTTAATTTCGTCCGGTGTTCCCTCTGCAATGGTACGGCCGTAGTCAACAACCACAATCCGTTCGCAGATCCCCATAACCAGTTTCATATCATGCTCGATCAGTAAAACGGTGATATTAAACTTATTCCGGATAAAATGGATAGTCTCCATCAACTCTTCGGTCTCGTTGGGGTTCATCCCTGCCGCCGGTTCATCCAGCATCAGGACCTTGGGGTCTGATGCGAGGGCTCTTGCGATCTCAAGTTTACGCTGCTGGCCGTAGGGCAGGTTTTTTGCCTTGGTCTGCTCGTATTCGCCCATATCAAAAATTTCAAGAAGCTTTTTACATTCTTCATAGGCCTTCTGCTCTTCCTTCCAGAATTTCCTGGTGCGGAAGAGGCCCTGGGCCAGATTGTAATTCACAAAATTATGGTAGGCGATTTCAACATTTTCAATGGCGGTTAAATCCTTAAACAGACGGATATTCTGAAAGGTACGGGCAGCGCCCATTTTAACCACCTCATGTGGGGATTTGCCCACAATGCTTTTACCTTCAATTTTTATATCCCCCTCGGTTGGGACATAGACACCGGTCAGGGTATTAAAAATCGTGGTCTTACCAGCGCCGTTCGGGCCGATCAGCCCTACCAGCTCATTGGAACCCAGGGTGAGATTGAATTTATCGACAGCAGTCAGGCCGCCAAAACGCATGGTTACATCCTTTGCTTCAAGAATTGGCATTATGCGTCACCTCCGTCCACTGAATTCTTTGTTGTATCCTTACGGTTTTTCAGATTTTCAAAGAAACGCGTGAGTGAGAACTCATAGCGTCCCAGCATGCCCTGAGGTCTGAAAATCATCATAATTACCAGAGCCAGAGAGTACACCAGCAGACGGTATTCTGAGAACTGCCGCAAAAGTTCCGGCAGAACCGTCAGTACAATAGCTGAAAGAATAGAGCCTGTCACGCTGCCCAGACCGCCGAGTACAACGATGACAAATATTTCTATTGAAAACATGAACTGGAATTTGTTCGGATCCAGATAGCCCTGATAGTGGGCGTACAGAGAACCGCCAACTCCTGCAAAGAACGAGGAGATGGTAAAGGCCATAACCTTGTATTTGGTAGTTGGAATCCCGGCTGCCTCAGAGGCGATCTCATCCTCACGGATCGACATAATGGCCCGTCCGAATTTAGAGCGCCCCAGCGTAAAGATCAGTAAAATAACAACAATCATAATCCAGTAAACATAGCCCAGAGTCGCAATACGCGGAATTCCTTTAAGGCCCTGCGCACCACCGGTAGGCTGAAAGTTCACAAAGAAAATACGGATAATTTCAGCAAAGCCGATGGTAACAATCCCGAGGTAGTCCCCCCGGAGACGCAAGCTCGGTGTCCCGATCACAATCCCGACAATCCCTGCGGCAACCCCGCCGGCCAGAGATGCGATGATCAAGACCAAAAGCGCAGGCAGCGAGTCATTTCCGTTGGTGATAGCGATGGATACACTGGCCGCTGTATAAGCCCCAATGGCCATAAAGCCTGCGTGGCCGAGGGCCATTTCACCCAGAAAGCCCGCTACAATATTTAAGCTTGTCGCCATAATGATCATGATACAGGTCAGAATGACAATACCGCCAAAATAGTTGGTAACAATCTTAAAGGTCACCAGTGAGTAGATCACTGCAAAAATTACGATCATTGAGATTGCGTTGACAATGTATGATTTTTTGAGTTCCTTTGTCATGTCCTACACCTTCTCTCTCGTATTCTTGCCGAGGATACCTGTCGGCTTAAACAGAAGCACAATGATCAGCACTAAAAACACAATGGCGTCTGCCCAGGTTGAGGAAATGTACGCCTTGGTCATGGTTTCAATCATACCGATAATAAAACCGCCCAGCATAGCGCCCGGCACACTGCCGATACCGCCAAGCACTGCGGCGACAAAGGCTTTAAGACCCGGCATTGTCCCCATGGTCGGCGCAATGTTCAGATAGGCGGTACTGTATAAAATTCCCCCTAATGCGCCCAGGGCAGAGCCGATCAAAAATGTCAGTGAAATAGTTCTATTCACATTAATTCCCATTAAAATAGCGGCATTCTGATTTTCTGAAACGGCGCGCATGGCACGGCCCTGTTTCGTCTTCTGTATAAATAATTCCAATAAGATCATAAAAAGCACAGAAAGACCAATAGTAATTAATGTAATAGAATTAATTTCCAGACCTCCCACGTGGAATACTACCTGAGGGAAAATCTTCGGCATAACCTTTGGATCAGCCCCAAAGATCATAAGTGCCAGGTTTTGTAAAAACATACTCACACCAATGGCTGTGATGAGCGCGGATAACCTCGGCGCGTTTCTCAATGGCCGGTAGGCGATAAATTCGATGACTACGCCCATCACTGCGGTTAAAATCATTGAAAATGCAATAACCGCCCAGAAGGGCCAGTTCAATGTCGTTGCGGCAATAAATGCGAAATAGGCTCCAAACATCATGATCTCGCCGTGGGCGAAGTTGATGAGTTTGAGGATACCGTATACCAGCGTATAACCGATGGCGATCAATGCGTAAATACTGCCTGAATTCAGTCCGTTAATGAACTGCTGCAAAAAGACCACAAACAGTTACCTCCCTTTCAAATATTTTAATTCACCATATTGTATAAACAGATATAGAAGAGCCGAGGCTCTTCTATATCTGTTATTTTAATCCATTTGTGCTTTTGATTTAGTTGTCACCCTGTACAGTGGTCACAAATTTCAATTCGCCATTATCAACCTGAATGATTGTAATGTCTTTACCCTTTGGATTACCTTCTTCGTCAAATGTGAAATGACCGGTTACACCGTCAAAATCAATCTTCTGCAGTGCATCGACAATTGCCTGTGAGTCTGTGCTGCCCGCATTTTTGATTGCTTCAGCCATAACGTTCATGCCATCGTAGCCTAAGGCTGCGAAAGAGTTGGCTGCTTCACTATATTTGTCTTTGTAGGATTTGATAAAGTTCTGCACAGCTTCCTTCGGGGAATCTGCTGCATAGTGGTTTGCAAAATACTGGCCCTGTGCAGCGTCAGCGTAGTCTACCTGAACACTGTCCCAGCCGTCGCCGCCGACGAATTTGGAAGTAATCCCCATTTCCTTAGCCTTCTGCATGATCGGACCTGCTACATTGTAGTAATCTGGAATATAGACAACTTCTGGGTTCAGCTCTTTGATTTTGGTCAGCTGAGCGCTGAAGTCTTTATCTTTATCTGCGTAGGATTCACTGCCGACAACCTTGCCGCCCTTTGCTTCAAAGGTGGCTTTGAAAGCGTCTGCCAGCCCCTGAGAGTAAGCGCTGCCTGAATTCACCAGCATTGCAGCTGTTTTAGCGCCTAATCCGCCGTTTTCAGTGCTCACTGCAAAGTTCGCACCGGCGTTGCCCTGGTATTCATCCAGATAGCATACACGGAAGCTGTTTGGAGCGCCTTCGGTAACGTCCGCTGCGGTAGAGGTCGGAGTTAAGATCGGCATATTATCATCATGTGCCATTTCTTTAATAGCCATACTTTCGCCTGTCAGTACAGAGCCGACAATTGCGACGACGCCGTCCTGGTCACGCAGACGATTGTACGCGTTGACTGCTTCGGTTGAGTCACCTTTGGTATCGTAAGAAACGACTTCAACATTCTTTCCGTTGATGCCGCCGTTTGCATTGATCTGTTCTGCGGCCAGCTCGATCCCGTTTTTAGCTGCCACACCGTACATTGCGGTGTCGCCAGTGTAAGGACCTAAAGCGCCGATTTTAATGGTATCTCCGCTGCTTCCGCTTCCGGATGAGCTGCAGCCAGCAAAGGCGAAAACGGATACACACATAACACCAACCATTAGAGCACTAATGATTTTTTTCTTCATTTTCTCTTCCTCCTGTGAAAAATAAATTTAAACTTTTACTCATTTTAATATATCCCAGAGAAAATATCAAGGAATATCTGGGTTTTGTATACAATTTTTTATTTTTTCTTGTTTCGCTTTTTATAATCGTCACAGTAAGGATTGATCGCGCAGCTCTCACACTTGGGGTTTCTGGCCGTACACAGCCGCCTTCCATGCCAGATCAGCCAGTGGTGCGCCCTGGACCAGTAGTCTCTGGGAATATTTTTCATCAGCTCTTTCTCGACCTGGAGAACGTTGTTCCCTTTTGCCAGGCCAATACGCCGGGATACCCGGAACACGTGCGTATCCACCGCGATGGCCGGCACGTCAAAAGCGTTGCTCATAACCACATTGGCGGTTTTCCGGCCAACGCCCGGAAGCTTTATGAGCTCCTCCATGGTCTCGGGCACAACACCGTTGTATTCTGAGAGCAGCATATGGCAGGTCAAAAGAATATTCTTCGCCTTTGTGTTGGAGAGACCGCAGGATTTGATTTTTTCCCTGAGCTCTCCTTCATTTAAGGTCAGCAGCTTTTCCGGGGTATTGTACTCCTTGAACAGCTCGCCGGTTACAATATTCACCCGCACATCCGTGCACTGGGCCGACAGCATGGTTGCAATCAGCAATTCAAAAGGGCTGGTAAAATCCAGCCCGCATTTTTCTCCGCCGTAGAGCTTTTCAAGCTCATCCAGCACTTTTTTTCGATTTTCTTTATTCATACTTCTCATCTCCGTAGAGGATCAGCGCCATCATTTCAAGATTCACAGCCCCGGTGTTTTCAACCGCGTGGGCGCTCTCGTGTCCTGTTACCAGAACGTCCCCGGGATTTAATGTCCGCTTTACACCGTTGTCCGTTACCTGGGCCTGACCGCTCAGGATGTAAAAAATTTCCTTTTCGTTCACATGCTCATGACTACCGATGGAGCACCCTGGCTCCACGGTAATCTGGGCATATAATCTTCCCTTGTCACAGAGAACGTCCTGATCCACAACATGCTTGATGTGGATCGTTCCATTTCCTCCGCGCATTTCAAACTTATCATCAATGGTATGTTCTTCATTTTTGATCAGCATTTTGACACCTCAATTATTCTTCCTCAGTGGAAGGTTTCTCATCATCATCTGGTGTTGTTGGTGTCGGTGTAGACGTTGGTCGCGGTGTCGGTTCTGGCTCTACTGTTGGTTCTGGTGTCGGTGCTGCTGTCGCTTCCGGTGTCGGCGTCGGTGTTGCAGCCGGCGTCGGTGTGGTTATGGGCGTTGTCTGTGTAGACTCTGAAGGCGCTGCAAACTCAGTGACCAGATCATTGTTGATCAGTGACCGGACATAGGAGCCGTAGATACCTGCCGGGATATAACTCCCTGTGCCGACTGGGTCATGTTCAAGGTTACCGACCCACACCGAGGTCGTAATGTTCCCGGTCATACCGGTGAACCATAAATCTTCCTCGTTGTCCGTTGTTCCTGTCTTACCTGCTGTCGGATAAGCCTGGGCCGCACGTCCGCCGGTACCGCTGGTGACAACCTGCTGCAGGATACCCCACATGGAGCTGGCTGTATCTTCAGACATAACCTTTCTGGAGGTCAGGCCAAGCTGGCTCTTATCAAAGACCTGCTTGCCGTTGGTCTGCTCAACCTTAACAATTTTGTAAGGCTCATTATAAACACCGCCATCGTTAAAGCAGTTGAAGGCAGCTGCCATTTCGATTGGCTTGATCCCATTCGTCATCCCGCCCAACGCTGTGGCCAGATTATAGTCGTCTGCGCCAGTGTCCAGATCTCCTGGATTAACAAAAGTTGTAATACCCAGTGTTTTCATCCAGTCGATGGCATTTTCAATGCCAAAGGTATTAAAGACCTTAACCGCCGGGATATTCAAAGAATTGACAAGGGCCTGGGTAATGGTGACATTGCCGCTGTAGCCGCCGCCGTAATTCTTCGGTGAGTAGCCGCCAATATTAATCGGCTCATCCTTGATAATTGAAGACGGTGAGAACACACCCTTTTCGATGGCGCCGCTGTAATAGAGCGGTTTGATGTTAGAGCCAGGCTGTCTCGGTGAATCCGCCATGTCGATATCCGTGTTTCCAGCGTAGTAGCCCAGTACAGCGCCATCCTTATCCACCGTGACGATGGCGCCAGTGTCGCCATTTTCCTGGCTAAAGCCGGCATTGTCCAGTCCGTTTTCCATAGCGGAAATGGCTGCATCCTGATATCCGGTGTTAATGGTTGTATAAACACGGTAACCGCCGTTTGCGATATTTTCGCGGATCTGTTTAACGGCTTCTTCCTCGTCCACACCCTTCTGCTTCATCACACTTGGCGCGAGAGCCTCGGCGTATTCCTGAAGCGCCGCATTAATGAATGCCCCGTAGCCATCTTTAATATCATCGTTGGTCTGTTCTTCGGACCATGGCATTATAGTGATTTCAGTGGCTGCGGCCTGATCCGCCTGTTCCTGGGTAATGTAGCCTTCTTTTACCATACGGGCAAGTACCTGGGCCTGTCGGTTCTTAGCCGCCTCAAAGTTGGCGTTGGGCGCATAGGCCGACGGCGCCTGGGGCAGACCTGCCAGCATGGCAGACTCGGCCAGATTCAGGTCGGAGACATTTTTGCCAAAATAGGTCTGGGCAGCTGCCTGCACACCATAGGAGGCAGAACCAAAGTAGTATTCATTCAGGTACATTTCAAGGATCTGGTCCTTGGTATATTTTTCTTCCAGCTGCCTTGAAATGGAGATTTCCTTCATCTTACGGTTGACAGAATCCATAAAGCCAGGTTCAGCAACGTCCAGGTCAAAGAGCACTCTGGCGAGCTGCTGGGTAATGGTACTGGCCCCCTGGCCTGTACTGTTTCCGCTGAACAGATTTGAAACCAGTGAACGCATAATCCCGTAGTAGTCGACACCGTGGTGCGAATAGAAACGGGAGTCCTCTGTTGCAATCAGGCCGTTCTGAAGATCCTTTGGAATCTGATCCAAAGAGACGTAGGTCCTGTTCTCAGCTGCCATCTCGGCAATAACCTGGTTATCTGATGAGAAAATCTGCGTCTTTTCCTTTTGCTGATAAGTAAAATCTGAAATATCCTGTCTATTGGCCGCGTAGACCGAAAAGCCTGTCACGACACCAGCAACGATCAAAACCGCCAGTACAATCAGAACGATTTTCCAGGTTGCCATTCTTTTCTTTTTCTTTTTGGGCAGCCCTTTTCTAGGCGCCTTGGGAGCAACTTTCTTTGCTTCTTCTTTACTCATAATTCCACCTTCTTTTTATTCTTTCCTCAATGTTTCTTGAAGTGTTACTAAATCTTCAGTTAATCCTGCGGAAAGTTCCAACTCACCGCTTTTGGGTAAGGTTAAGTTCAACTTTGCAGCGTGCAGGGCCTGCCTGGCCATGCCATAGCTCGGATTCCCATCATGATTGTACAGGCTGTCGCCAATGATGGGGCAGCCAATATATTTTAAATGAACTCTGATCTGGTGGGTGCGTCCGGTTTCCAGTACCAGCTCCACCATCGCAGCATTCCTGTAGCTTTCCAGTACTCTGAAGTGTGTGACAGATTCCTTACCGTCTTCCATGACAATTCTTTCCAGACTGTCCTCAGACGGACGGCCAATGGGAACACGGATACAGCCTTCCTTCTCCTCCGGAACATTGTTCACAAAGGCGATATAAGTCTTTTCAACCGCATCAGTCTTCATTCTGGATTGGATATAATGATGCACATATTTATTTTTCGCGATGACGACAAGTCCGGTAGTGTCCCGGTCCAGACGATTCACAAAACGGATTTTTCCGGGGGTACCTCTCTCCTCCCAGTACCAGGCCACATGATTGGCCAGGGTATCCAGCTGGTGGCTTTTGGTTGGATGCGTCACACAATCGGCATCCTTATTGACCACAAGCACCTCGTCGTCCTCATAAACAATATCTAAGGGTCCCTCAACAGCTTCAATGTCGAACCGCTCCTCCGGGAAGGTAATGACCACCTGGTCTCCTCTCTGCACCGGATCGGTCAGCCAACAGTCTCTGCCGTTTAAAGTAATACTGCCGTCCCGCTTGAGCTGCCTGAGCAGCCGGCTGGAGTAATCATAATGATTGGTCAGCATGTCCTTCAAAGAACCACTTTTTACATCTCCTACTATATAATGATATACAAACTGTCCCTCTTCGGGCATAATCATTACATCACCTCTTCCAAGCATTCACAATCTCAACTATTTATTTTATTGTAAAATAAGAAAATAATCAATCTAATTTTAACACAAATTCATAAATAATGCCAAAAAACATAAAAGAACCTTAGATATAACCGGATTCTTTAAAGCTGACATAGCCTGCCCCGCCGATCACCACATGGTCGAGAACTGGAATCCCCAGCAGTTCGCCTGATTCCAGCAGACGTTTGGTAATGGCCCTGTCCTCCGCACTTGGTTTCGGATCACCCGATGGATGATTATGGGCCAGAATAACCGCAGCGGCATGCTGCCGGATAGCTTTTACAAACACCTCTCTCGGATGCACCAGGGACGCATTGATGGTCCCGATGGAAATGGTTTCTGTCTTAATGACTTTGTTCTTGTTATCCAGCAGCAGAATCATAAAGTGCTCCTGCTTCAGGTAACGCAGCTCATCTGTCAGCAGCGCGGCCACATCCTTTGGCGAACCGATTTTCGGCTGTTCGGGCGGACGGGTATTCACACGCCGTCCAAGCTCTATGGCAGCCTTAATCTGGCAGGCCTTTGCCGGGCCAATGCCCTTGAGCAGCGCGTTGCGGTCGAGCTCCTCGATACTCATGCCAAAAAAGGCTGAGAGGTCGTTGTCAAAGGCCCTCAGAATTCGCTGTCCAAGCTCCACCGCAGTCGCGTCCTGGCATCCTGTCTGAATGATAATGCCGATCAGCTCTGCATTACTGAGACTGTGGACACCGTGTTTTATCAGCTTTTCACGGGGACGCTCATCTCTGGGCATCTCCCGGATTGCCATATGGTCACTATTTTCGGCCATAGGTCACCTCCTCGCACGGTTCTCTTTATTCTAACAGATTTCAAATTTCCTTTCCTAAATAAATTCCTAACATTATGTAATGTTTTGTAACTGAATAATGAACAAAACATTAAGAAAAGCCCCAAAAGGGGCTTTTCCGCTTATTTTTCTTTCAAATCCTCCAGCTGTCCGTTAAAAAAGGAAGTGAGCTGTTTTAAAGCAATTATTAAGTTTTCCAGTCCCTCCTCTGTCAGGACCTCACCGACATTTGAGACCATATTCTCGTGGAATATCCGGTGGTGCATCTCGGCACGCATGCCTTTTTCCGTTAAATAGATTCGTACTACCCTGCGGTCCTTTTCGGAACGCCTGCGGGACAGGTACTCTTTTTTGACCAACACATTCACCGCTGTGGTCAGTGCGCCGACTGTAATCCCGACCTGCGCGGCTATTTCCGTCATCGTGTTCTTTTTGTCTCTCTGCAAAATACTGACTGCTTCTATAATATGTAATTCCTTGACAGAAAGATTTTCAATGCTGCTTTTTAAAAGGGTCTGTTCTTCCAACGATAGGATCTTATTGAAGGTATCGACAAAAAAGGTGTTCAAAGTATCTCTTTGTTCATCATTCATGATTTACCTCTTAAATATTGTATCTTTTTAAATTCATTTTATGTTAAAAGTATCCAAATGTCAATGAAAATACAAAGGCCACAGCAAATTTCAGCTGTGGCCTTAATTTTATGGTTGATCCGTTATCTCTGCGGTGCTGCGCGCCCGTCCCCTGTTCTGAAAATAAGTGAATAAAACGGTAAACAGCATGATTACAACCAGAATGCCCATAAGCACCAGACTGTTCTTATCAAGTCCCATAGCGCCGGTTCCGCTGATGGTGTCCTTAAACAGCCCGACCGAATAGGTCATGGGCATAAACGGGTACAGAAGGTTAAAAAACTTCGGCACCGTCTCCATTGGAAAAGTCCCGCCGCAGGAGGTCAGCTGAAGAATCAGCAGCGCAATGGCCAGAAATTTTCCAATGTCCTTTAAAAAGACAATCAGGAACTGGACAATGGCAATAAAGACCATGGATACCAGACAGCAGGCCAGATAGAAGGCCAGCGGATGGTTAATCTGAAGCCCCAGCCCGAACTGAAGCACAAGGGCCAAAAGTACTGCCTGCATGAGCCCGATCACAAGATAGGAAAAGCTCCGGATAATACGCTTGTCTGAGCGTCTGGACAAGAGCTGGAATTTCTCGTCCGCGTCCAGATAAATGCCAAAGAAAATAATCAGTGCGCCGACCCATAAGGATAAGGAGAGGAAGTAGGGCGCAAAAGCTGTTCCGTAATTCGGCACCGGGTCGATGGCGTCGGTACTGACATTGACCGGGTCTGCCGCATAGCTGTCCAAACCGCTTAAAGCGCCCAGCTGATCCCGGGCATCGGTCAGGTTGTCGTCTACGCCTGTCTTCGCGGTTTGGAGACCCTCCCTGAGCTGAACAGCGCCATCCCTCAGCTTGACAACACCCGTCCCAAATTCCCGGGCGCCGCCCACGAGGGTAGTGGTGCCGTCACTCAGCGCAGACGCGCCTGAATCCAGGGACTGGGCACCCGCATTCACCTGATTGACACCTTGGCTGGCCTGGGCAGTGCCGTCCGCCAGGGCTCCTGCGCCATCCTTGACCTGTCCGGCTGCCGCGTTTAATTTTCCCGCGCCAGCATCAAGGCTTTTGGCACCTTTGTCGGCCTGGCTGGCCCCGGCGGCTACCTTATTTGCTCCGTTTTTCAGCGTATCCGCACCGCCAACCAGTTGTCCGGTCGCAGTGTCAAGGCCATCCATCCCCTGCTTCAGGCTGCTGCTTCCTTCCGCCAGCTCCTGTGAGCCCGTCTGAGTTTTCCGGGCTCCGTCAATGAGGGCTGGAATCCCCTGCTGTGGGTCGTTAAGGGCCTCCTGCCCTTCTTTGATCCCGGCAGAGAGGGTATCGAGACCGTCGCCCACCGCCTTACCGCCCGCCTGTAAGGCAGTGATCTGGCTTGGGTCTGTTGCTGCTGCCTGATCGTAAAGCGCTTTAAAATATGGATCATTTAACAGATCCGGGTTATTTGTACCAGCCCCCACAATGCCATCCACCATCTGGCTGGAGCTTGAGATCAGCTGATCCACGCCGGCCTGATAGCCTCCGAATCCGGTCTGAAGCTGCCCCACACCGCTGTCCAGGTCCGTCATGCTGGCATTGACCTTCTGGCTCAGCAAATTCAGTCCGTCTGAAAGCTGGGCAATCCCGTCGCTCAGTGAAGCAGCGCCTGCTGCAACCTGATCTGCGCCAGATTTAGCTTTCTGCTCACCCTGTTGATACTCCCTGACTTTTGTACTGAATTCGCCAGTTCCGGCAGCAAGGTCTTCTGCCCCCTGGTTCAGGGTACCTGTACCTCCCGCCAGTGCTGACGCGCCGTCTGCCAGGTCAGAGGTACCGTTTTTCAGCGCTGCTGTGCCATCGGCCAGAGTATTGGCGCCGTCCTGCAGGCTCTGGGCGCCCTGAGCCAGGCTGCGGGTACCGTCTGCCAGGGCAGAGGCACCGTTTGCCAGGGCGTCCGCGCCGCCGCTCAGGGCTGACGCGCCACTTAAAAGGGTGCCGGTGCCATCGGCCAGGGTTCCTGTGCCGTCACTCAGCGCGTCTGCGCCATCCCCAAGCTGTCCAAGACCATCCTGCAGGGTTTCCAGCTGTCCGGGAACCTCGTAAAGCTTCCCGCTGAGCTGAGCCACCAGCTCCTTATCCACACTGGCCCTCGTTGACTTTTCAACCTCAAGCACTGCCTTGCTGAGAATCTGGCTGGCCAGGTAGTTCCGCTTTTCATTGGGCGAGTAATAAATTTCTGCCTCGCGTTTGTTTTTGGTGCTGGCCGAAGCAATATCAGAGGAGAAGTCCTCGGGTATACGAATCAGGGCGTAATACTGGCTGCCCTCAGTTCCCTTAACAGCGTCAGCCTCATCGGTTAACACGAATTTCAGGGTACCGTCCTTTTCCAGCTCATCCCACATTTCCTTTCCGAGGTTACGCGATTTACCGTCAATGGTCGCGCCCCTGTCCTCATTGACCACTGCCACCGGCAGGGTATCCAGCCTTGAGTACGGGTCCCAGAAGGCGTCCAGATAGAAAAAACTGTACATAAGGGGAATAATGATCACGCCGAGGATCACGATCCAGGGCAGCCATTTTTTTAAAAGCGATTTTTCTGACCTTTGTTTTTCCATTTTTATTGCTTCCTTTCTGCTGCGTTTATAGTTTAATAGAGAAGATTATTGACATAATGTGAAAGTATACCAAAAGATATCCCCGCTGTAACCCGACAAACCCCAGCCATTGTCCTGTTTTCATACAAAACAAAAAATCTGTCAGGTAGTCTGACAGATCTGGTCTTTTGTCTATATTCAATCAGCCCCATGGCTGATATGCTTTAATTAAATATAAAATCAGTAGAAATAACGAAAGGAACAGGCCATGAAATCCTTAGAGATTCGATTGAAAAACGCTGTGTTGGATGTAAAGCTTGACAATATCCTGAGAGGCATTGCCAGATCGCCGGAGCGCTGCGCCCGCAATCTGGTCGACCTTGGTAAAAGCGTCTCCCCAAAAGAGCTGACCCGCATCGAATACAGGCTGCTCTACGACGAGTTTTTAAGGCTGTGCATCTCCTCGGATATCGAGGGAACCAAAAGGAACTTTTTCAGGCATTTCACCCCTGACTAAAGCGCGCTTAAAAACCGCTTTACCGCCAGATTCTTACTGTCCACCACCAGATTTTCAAAACGCTCCTTTAAAAATTCCGGGCTTTCACGCATGCCCTCCTGCGCCCAGGCAACAATGATCCCCACTGTTCCGTAGGAAAAAAACGAAGCGATAAAGTCCATGTCCTCAAGTTTAATTTCCTTTTCGCCGCTGAGATTTGCGATGATCTCCTTAAACAGCTCCTTTGCCACCGAAAAGAGGTAGGCCTCAAACTCCTTCTGTCCTGAGGCTTTAAAGGCGTTGATGTAAAAATAATCCTCTTTCTTCATCTGCGTCAGCATCCTGTAAATACGGGAGCTCCAGTTCTCAAAAGTCAGGCCCTCTGTCATGACAGAAATGGCCTCATTATAATAAATCCAGTCCAGCAGCTCATATTTGTCCTGAAAGTGGTAGTAAAAGGTCTGCCTGTTCAGCCCGCAGCTTTTGGCGATATCTGAAATAGTGATTTTATCAAAGCTCTTAATGCGCATCAATCCCTTAAAGCCATCCGCGATGGCCTGTTTTGTTATCAATGATTCCGACATGGTTTTTTCCTCCGTTATGCTGAAAAAACCGGTGCTGCAAAAGCATACACCGGTTAATTAAAAATTCTATTGAAAGGCATTTTTTACCTTGGACCAGAATTTTTTACCTTCCTGGTGATTGTCATTGCCTGTTTCTTTGTCAAAAGCTCTCAATAATTCTTTTTGTTTCTTATTCAGTTTGCGCGGCACCTCAACTCTGACCGTAATGTACTGGTCACCGCGTCCGCGTCCGTTGACGTTCGGCACACCCTTACCCTTTAGTCTGAAGACCTTGCCGGTCTGGGTGCCTTCTGGAACCTTCAGCTTAACCTTGCCATCCACAGTCGGTACCACCAGCTCAGCGCCCAGGGCTGCCTGCGCAAAGGTCACAGGGATTTCCAGGTAAACATCGTCCTCCTCACGCTTGAAGATCGGGTCTTCCTTCACGCTGATATAAACGAAAAGGTCGCCCTTTCCGCCGCCGCGCGCGCCGGTGTTGCCCTCTCCGCGAAGCGGAAGGATGGAACCATTATCCACGCCTGCCGGAATCTTGATGTTGATGGTCCGTTCCTTTTCCTGGATACCGGAGCCATGGCAGGTATGACAGGGGTCATCGATGATTTCGCCCTCGCCGTGGCACTTGTCACAGACGGTGGTCTGCTGGATAGTGCCAAAAGGGGTCTGCTGACGGATATAGATCTGCCCGGAGCCGCCGCACTTATCACAGGTATGTGCTTCACTGCCCGGTTCCGCGCCGGAGCCATGACAGGTCGGACATTCTTCCTGACGCTTGATTTTAATCTTTTTTTCAGTTCCAAAAACGGCTTCTTTAAATGAAAGATTGATGTTAATCTTCATATCTGAGCCACGGCTTGGACCACGTCGTCCTCCGCCGCCTCCGCCAAAACCGCCGAAGCCGCCAAAACCGCCGCCTCCGCCGAAAGAACTGAAAATATCGCTGAAAATATCCTCAAAGCCACCTCCGCCGAAACCGCCGTAGGAGCCGCCGCCAGCGCCGCCAAAGCCGCCTTCCATACCCGCGTGACCGTACTGGTCATAGGTCGCACGCTTGGTTTCGTCACTTAAGACCTCGTAGGCTTCATTGGCTTCCTTGAATTTTTCTTCAGCCTCCTTATCGCCCGGGTTCTTATCCGGGTGATATTTCATGGCCATCTTGCGATAGGCCTTTTTTATTTCATCTGCGCTGGCGCTTTTTTCAACGCCCAGCACCTCGTAGTAATCTCTTTTTTCACTCATGCTTCTATTCACCTCGCCTCATATTGTAACCTAAAAGGCCCAGCCTGTAAAGAATCATTATTAAAGATGGCAGCCATTACAGCTGCCATCTCCTAAAGTCTATCTTATTGTCGGGCTCACAGCGGACGTCTTACTTGTCGTCGTCGCTGACTTCTTCGTATTCAGCTTCTACGACGTCATCGTCGCCCTTCTGGTCAGCAGACTGCTGTTCCGCAGTCTGTTCCTGAGCGGTCTGTTCGTACATTTTCTGAGCGATCGGATATAAAGCTTCGTTTAATTCTTCGATGGCTTTATTGATTGCCTCAACGTCTTCGCCTTCACCTGCGGTCTTAACCTTATCAATGGCGGCGGTTACCTTGCTCTTTTCATCGTCGGTAATCTTGCCTTCCATGTCCTTCAGAGACTGTTCTGCCTGGTAAGCAGTGGAGTCTGCGTTGTTCTTGGCTTCGATCAGGTCTTTTGCTTTTTTATCTTCAGCTGCGTGCTGTTCAGCTTCTTTTACAGCCTTGTCGATATCATCTTCACTCATGTTGGTGGTCGATTTGATCACAACATTCTGAGATTTGCCGGTGCCTAAGTCCTTGGCAGATACGTTGACAATACCGTTGGCGTCAATATCAAAGGTAACTTCGATCTGTGGAATACCACGTCTTGCAGCCGGGATACCGGTTAACTGGAAACGGCCCAGAGTCTTGTTGCCAGAAGCCATTTCACGTTCACCCTGTAATACATGGATATCTACAGCGGTCTGGTTGTCAGCAGCGGTAGAGAATACCTGGCTCTTCTTGGTCGGGATGGTGGTGTTGCGTTCGATCAGTTTTGTGAATACGCCGCCCAGGGTTTCAATCCCTAAGGAAAGCGGGGTAACATCGAGTAACAGTACATCGTTGACTTCGCCGGCCAGTACACCACCCTGGATAGCGGCGCCGATGGCAACACATTCGTCAGGGTTAATGCCTTTGTAAGCATCTTCACCGGTTAAGTTCTTAACCGCATCCTGTACTGCCGGGATTCTTGTGGAACCACCAACCAGGATCACCTTGTTCAGTTCGTTTTTGCCAAGGCCTGCGTCGCTCATCGCTTTTGAGACAGGTCCTTCGGTTTCTCTTACAAGACCAGAGGTTAACTCGTCGAATTTCGCTCTTGTCAGGGAGAGTTCCAGATGCTGCGGTCCTTCTGCGGTTGCAGTGATAAACGGCAGGTTAATGTCGGATTTCATAACGCTGGAGAGTTCGATTTTAGCTTTTTCAGCAGCTTCTTTCAAACGCTGTAACGCCATTTTATCAGATTTCAGGTCGATACCGTGGGATTTTTTGAATTCATCCGCCATCCAGTCAATGACCTTGTTGTCAAAGTCGTCGCCGCCAAGGTTGTTGTTCCCGTTGGTCGCCTTAACTTCGAAAACGCCGTCGCCTAATTCCAGGATGGATACGTCGAAGGTACCGCCGCCAAGGTCATAAACCATAATTTTCTGGTTGTCTGCCTTGTCAAGACCATAAGCCAGTGAAGCAGCGGTTGGTTCGTTGATGATACGCAGTACATCTAAGCCGGCAATTTTACCAGCATCCTTGGTTGCCTGTCTCTGAGCATCGCTGAAGTAAGCAGGTACCGTGATAACAGCCTTGGTAACTGTTTCGCCAAGGTAGGCTTCTGCGTCTGATTTTAATTTCTGCAGGATCATTGCAGAGATTTCCTGCGGTGTATAGCTCTTATCGTCGATGGTTACCTTATAGTCAGTCCCCATGTGTCTCTTGATGGAAGCGACTGTACGGTCCGGATTGGTGACAGCCTGACGTTTAGCTACCTGGCCGACCAGTCTTTCACCGTCTTTGGTGAATGCGACAACGGACGGCGTTGTACGGTTCCCTTCTGCATTTGGGATAACAACCGGTTCGCCACCTTCCAAAACAGCTACGCAAGAGTTTGTAGTACCTAAGTCAATACCAATAATTTTTTCTTTACCCATAATATATGTCCTCCTATTGATTCGAAAGTTTGTTTTCCAGATTTAATTGCCGACCGGATGGCCGGACTTTGCGTCGTTTCCAAAACGCCGACGCCATGCGTTTTTTTACTTCTGATTAACCTTAACCATTGCGGGTCTTATGACCTTGTCCTTAAAAGTGTAGCCCTTCTGGAAAACCTCCAGAACAACCTGATCATCTTTTTCAGGATCTTCTCCAACAGCAACGCCGTGGTGGAAGTTCGGATCAAAGGCAGTGCCCACGCAGTCAATTTCCTGCAGGCCTTCCTCATTCAGAACACCGATTAACTGCTTGAAAACCATCTGGACACCCTCGCGGTATTTATCCGCATTGTCATCATCGGCTGCCGCTTCGGCGCGGTCCAGGTTGTCAAGCACTGGTAAAAGCTTTGTGACAAAGCCTTCAAGAGCAAACTGGTAAATGTCGGTCTTTTCCTTCTGCGTTCTTTTTTTATAGTTTTCAAAATCCGCCTGAAGGCGCATAAGACGCTCCATCGCTGCTTCCTCAGCTTTGGCCGCTTCATTTACCGATTTTTCAACATCCTCAACAGCTTCCTCTGCTGCCTGTTCTTCTGTTGTCTGTTCCTCTGCTGCCTGCTTCTCCGTAGCTTTTTCCTTAACGGTTTCGTCTACGTTTTGTTCCATCTTTTCTTCCTTAGCCATTTAACCACCTATTTCATTAATAATTTTGTTAAGTTTGTGTTCAGTTCATTTCTTATATAATCAAGAACCGAGGAGACATTGTCATAATTCATCCTCGTTGGTCCTATGACCCCAAAAGCACCTACGGTCTTTCCTTCCAGCTCGTAGGTTGTTGTAATAATACTGAATTCCTTCAGATTCTCATTATCATTTTCATCCCCGATGCTGATGTTAATCACCTGACTGGTGTCATCATTTGAAAGGATACCCGCCAGCAGCGGTTTCTCCTCAATCACATTGACCAGGTGACGGATTTTTTCCACATCACTGAATTCAGGATAATTGAAAAGATTTGTCAGACCCATGGAGTGGATGTCTGAAGCCTCTTCCATCAAAGTATCCCTTAATACCGGAAGAATTTCCCGGAGCAAATTGCTTTCGTCCGGAGACAATTCCTGAATCTGATCAACCAGCTCCATATTAATTTCCTGGAAGGAAATATTTTTGAGGAAGCTGTTTAAGACATTACTCAGTTTCAGAGCCAAAGCGGTGTCAATTTCCTGCGAAAGGGTCATTTCAATGTTCTTTGCCATCCCTTCATAGGTGACCACAATGAGTAAAACCCGTTCCTTAATTAAAGGAACAATCTGTACGTGCTTGCAGTTAAAGCAGGAAACCCGCGGCGACAGCACAACAGAGGTGTAGTTTGTCAGCTGGGACAGCACCTTTGCCGTGTGGTTCATGGTGTTATCCAGCTCCCTTGTTATTTTAAGATACCCATTATGGATGTCATTTCTCACAACCTTAGCTAATTTTTGAATTTGCATGATCTCATCGACATAATAGCGGTATGCCAGCTGAGTCGGAATTCTTCCAGATGAGGTGTGCGGCTGCATTAAAAAGCCCAGGTCTTCGAGATCAGCCATTTCGTTCCGGATGGTCGCAGGGCTGATGCCAAGGTTATAACGCTTTGACAAGGTCCGGGACCCTACCGGTTCGGCGGTATTGATGTAATCCTTAATGATTACCTCCAATATCTTCTTCTTTCTCTCTTTCAAGTCCATTTTGTTCACCTCTTTATTAGCACTCGTTACATGTGAGTGCTAATATCTTGACTATAATATACCACCAGGGTCTTACTTTGTCAATAGATTTCTATAAGATAAATGTCAAGTTTTTAAGATTTAAACATTATTTAAGCAAGGCCGTCCACGACGTATTCCACCACAGCAGACCCACTCTAAACAAAGGCTACAAACACCTGATTCGCCAGGTCCTGCCCCTTTGGGGTAAGCCGGATCACCTGATCCTCACGCGTGAGAAGGCCCCGCTCTACAAGGCTTCCGATTTCCTCAAAATCCTCAAAAAAACTACTGCCAAACAGTTCCCGGTAATCCGCATCATCCACACCGCACATGCGCCGCAGGCCCAGAAACATAAAGTCGCCCTTTTTCTCCTGGGCGTCCAGAGTATGCGCCTCGAGCACCGGGGCTTTTCCCTGCGTGACCAGAGCGCAGTAGTCTTCCATATCCATCACATTGGTTCGGCGCTCTTCCTTGTAATAGGAGGCTGCCCCCAGTCCAAAGCCCACATAGGGCTTCATCACCCAGTACAGGCTGTTGTGACGGCTTTCCCAGCCATTTCTCGCAAAGTTTGACAGCTCATACTGCTCAAAGCCGTTCTCAGCCAGACCATCAATGATGGCGTGCTGCATCTGCCGTTCAAGCCCCTCGTCCGGCAGCGGCAGCTTTCCCTGGCGGTACAGCGTGTCAAAGGCTGTTCCCTCCTCGATTTTCAGGCTGTAGCAGGAAATATGCTTTATGGGCGCAAAGGCGGTAAGCCGGTCAATATCCTGCCGCACATCCTCCAGGGTCTGCCCCGGCAGGCCGAACATCAAATCCGCTGAGATATTCTCAAATCCCGCGCCTACCAGCAAATCAAGAGACGCCACGAAATCCGCGTAGGTGTGGATACGCCCCAGAGCCTTCAGCCCCCTGTCGCTTGTGGTCTGGAGACCCATGCTCACACGGTTGAGGCCCATGCTGCGGTAAGCCCGGCATTTCGCATCGGTCAGGGTTCCAGGGTTCGCCTCAATGGTCGCCTCAATGGCCGCCTCAATGGCCGCCTCTGGCAGCTTAAAGCACTCACGGATACAGTCCATGACCTTTCCGATATAACCGGCCGCCACATAGGAGGGCGTGCCCCCGCCAAAATAAACCGTTCCCGCGGGCAGCCTGCCATGCTCAGCCGCGAAGGCCTTTATCTCAAGGCAGACCGCGTCAAAATAGCGCCCGGCCTCAGCCTCGCCAAGACCTGCCCATGAGGGAAAGTCACAGTAACGGCACTTCTGCCGGCAGAAGGGGACATGCACATAAATTCCGACATTTTCCATTAAAACGCTCCTTTTTATAAAATATGATGAAAAAACAAATTGTCACCGGGACAAATTTAAGTCTTTATGTTACAATATATTCTATATAATAAAGTAGAAAGAGTCAAAGGAGTGAACATATGAAAAAATTTGTAGGCATTGGGGCGCTTATTGCCGCGGCTGCCGCAGTCCCATATCTGATTCATAAAAAACGCCAGAAAAAGCTTCATGCAGAAGATTTTAGCCAGAACGACAGCCTCCCGCTTCCAGAGAAAAACCCCTGGGAAACCGATTTTAAGGACGAAGACCACCTGATCTTCTGTGACGAGTCCAACCTGGGCAAGCGGCTGATCCAGCTGGAAAATTCCATCAATATCCGCGATATCGGCGGCTATACCGGCCTGGACGGACGCAGGACAAAATGGCGCAAGGTGATCCGCAGCGAGGAGCTGGCCCACCTTTCCGATAAGGATGTGGAATACTTTGAGGAACTCGGCCTCAAGCATGTCTTTGACTTCAGGGACGCGCCTAAAGCCAAGGCCATGCCGGACAAGCTGCCCTCCACCGCAGATTACAAAAACATTCCGGTGCTCAAAAATATTCCCTTCAGCCACAACGAGATCGACTTTACAGCCCCTGACGGCATTGATGCGTTCATGCGCAAAATCTACCGCTACCAGGTCGAAAACGCCGCTCCGCTTTACGCAGAAATCCTCAAGGTCATGACCGACCCCAACCAATACCCCATCCTGTACCACTGCACCAACGGAAAGGACCGCACCGGCTTCATGACTGCCCTCATTCTGCTGATCTGCGGTGTACCGGAGGAAACCATCATCTCGGATTACTCTCTGACCAACCTGACCTTCGATGAAGCCTTCGAGGTTCTCGGCACCATCATGGCCGATGAAATGAACGAGGCCAAGGGTATTTCCAAAGACCAGCTCAAGGATTTCTTTGGCGTCAAACCTGAATGGCTGAAGATCCAGCTGAACTACATCAAGGAAAACTACGAAAATGTCGACGCTTACCTGCTTGATAAAACCGATCTGACAAAAGAAGATCTGGACAAAATCCGCGAAAACATGCTGGAAGCGCCAAGCGTATAAAAAACAAAACGGACGGCAGATCTGCCGTCCATTTTAATTGGAGAAACATCATGCAGACCCATCGCCTGTTCGAAATTATCTACCTGCTTCTGGACAAGGGGCAGATGACCGCCAGCGAGCTGGCAAACCATTTTGAAGTCTCTGTCCGCACCATTTACCGGGACATTGACCGCCTGAGCGTTAGCGGCGTCCCCATTTACACCAACGTGGGAAAAAACGGCGGCATCGCCCTCATGGACGGGTACACCCTGGATAAGTCCATCCTGAGCGACGCTGAGCAGAATGAAATCCTCATGGCCCTTCAAAGCCTTAAAGCCGTCGAGTACCCGGACCCTGACGGCCTGCTCACCAAGCTGGGAACTTTTTTTAAAAAGAACCAGCAAAGCTGGATCGAGGTGGATTTTACGGGCTGGGGCGGCTCCATACAGGACCGGAAGCGCTCAGACGAGCTCAAAAACGCCATTCTCAACCGGCGCACCATCCACTTTTCCTACTGGAGCGCCGACGGGAAGAAAAGCGAGCGCACCGCTGATCCCATCAAGCTGCTGTTCAAAGGCCACAACTGGTATCTTCAGGCCTACTGCCATACGAGACAGGACTACCGCGTGTTCAAGCTATTCCGCATCCAGGACCTGCAGGTGCTGGGGGACACCTTTGAGCCCTATCCCGCCGTCCCCTTTACCGAAACAGCTAAAACCGTCATGACCCCGCTCCACTTTACCATCCTTAAAAACCGGGCCTACCGGGTTTACGACGAGTTCGCCGGTGCCCAGGTTACCCCGCTGCCCGGGGGCGACTTTGACGTGCGCACCTGTCTGCCTGTGGACAACTGGCTCATAGGCTACCTTCTTTCCTTTGGCGGCGACCTGATCCTCCATTCCCCCAAACCCCTCTGCGCGTCCCTGAAAGAGGAGCTTGAAAAAGCTCTGGCCCATTATACCTGATACCAGCACACCCGGCTTTACAGACGTCTCAGATACTCCTCATCCCCGAGCAGTTCCCGCTTCACCCTGTCCAGCGCACGGCTGCACTGTTTATGGACAGTGGAGCGGCTCTTCCCCCTTTCCCTGGCGATCTCGGCGTAGCTGATACCTTCCATGAAATGCCGGCAGACCGCCTCATAGGTTTTCTGCTCCATCTTTTCTTGCATCACCTCCAGCACCTTCTGCGCCATACAGCCTCTGATGGCCAGCTCCTCCGTATTCTCCTCAGCCGGAAGCTGGTTCTTTTTCTCGCGCTCCCCTCTCTGGACTCCGGCTGTTTTTTCATCCATCGAGTAGATAAACCGCCTTTTCTCAAGTCCAATGCGCCAAATCCGGTTTGAAATCATAAACCGCAGACGGTTTTTAAGGTAATACCGGAAATACACATGCCGGTACATTTCCGTATCAAAATCCTCAATGGCCTCCAATATCTGCAAGCAGGCCTCCTGGTACATTTCCTCCCGCTCCTCTTTATCATAAAAAGACCGGTAAACCATGCTGTAAGCCATGAGCTTGAAAAGATTGACCACTGCCAGCTTCATGTCCTTGTCGCCCCGCTTAGCCATCTCGATAAAGCGGAGGATCTCAGCCTGGTTGTCCTGCTCATTCACCGCTTGCATTTTCATCCCTCCTCTGCTCAGGCGGCAGGGTTTTCTGAGCGGCCAGCTCCCCGATCATGCCGCGCACACTTTCCGGAAGCTCCTCAAGGGCGCGTTTACGCCCCCGGCTGGCCCGGTAGCTGCGCATAAAATTGGACTGAATGACCGAGTGAAAGGTGCCCGCCTCCATCAATGCCCACTCCCGGAGGCTGGCCGGAGAGCCCACAATGCCGCGGATATCCTCCGGCAGCTTGTCGAATTCCTCCTCGGCGTACCAGGCCGAATTTTTAACCGCCCTGGAAAGCTGGTTCCAGGCCTCCATTTCCGAGAGCTCCGGCGGCGCGGTGAGCAGCCTCAGCTTGTCCAGAACCATGCCCACAGAGGGCGGAAAACCCTTAGTGTCACTGGCGATAAAGGCCCGCACCGCACCGGATACCAGCCTGTACTCATACTCCTCAAACATCCCCTGCCAGAGGCTGACCACAGTTTTCAGGTCCTCCTCCGACTGGTTATTGTAATAATAGGGATAGGCCGCCCTGATGACCGCCAGAATTTTTAACGTTTCGTTTCGGTTCACATTTCCTCCTCATCGCTTAACATTTTTAAAAAAGGATTGGTGGTTTCCTTTTGTCTCTTTTTGTCTGGTTTGTTTTGTTTATAGAATGTGGTACTGCCGCCTGTACGGCTCCCTGTCTCACTGCCCGCACCACTGCCTGTACTGCTGCCTGTACTACTGCCCTTACTGCCGCGCGCCTCCCGGACCCGCAGGGATACCGGATAAATGTGATATTTTGCCGGTATCACCCCAGACGATCCGGGCAGGTAGTCAATGAGCTCCCTCTCTTTAAGCACCTTCCGCGCCTTATGGATTCCACTGTCCGAAAGCCCCGAAAAAGCCTGCAGCGTCATATTCGGCGCTGTAAACCAGCTCTTCCAGCCACAGAGGTTATTGATCATCATGAGCCCGTGCCACAAGGATATCTGCCCGGAGGCCAGAGGCCTCAGCAGCAGATAATCCCGCATGGCGTTGAGCTCCGCCAGGTAGTTAAGCCCCATTCTCCACCTGCTCCAGCATCTCCTCCAGCTTTTGGCAGCGGCGGTGCGTGCCGATCAGCACACGAGCCAGTGTCCCGGCCTCACAGCCGTATTCCTCGGCGGAAACCGGTTCACTCCCCTCCTCATAGTGGTAAAGGATGGAGGTCTTTGCGTCCCCCTTATGCAGCATTTCCAGGGCGTGTACCTTTCGTTCAAACTGCTCCTTCGCCCATTCCATTTTTACATCGTCCTTTATAAACAGCAGCAGCCCGCGCAGCCCCTGTATGTTCACCATCCACATGTGGCGGTGCCTTCCCCCAAAATACACCCGGCGCTTGCACTTGCTTCCCAAAACGATGAGCCCGGCCAGCTTGCTGGCTGAGGTCTGGCCGAGCAGGGGCAGGATCGGGCTCAGCGCCAGCCATACCTCCGGCTCTCCGCCGTAATACATAGGCGGGTCAATGACCGCCGGTATTGTCTCAAGGCCCGGCAGCCAGAGCGTATCATAGCAGGTTGTGTCTGTAATGGTAAACTTATGCATAGCACTGTCTCCCCCAGGCCACAGCCTTTTCCTCCAACAGCTCAAACATGATGGCCACGCCCTCCGGGTCCGCTTCTTTGCCCAGCAGCTCTGCCAGGCGATGAATTCCCTCGATGTCTGCCGTGGGCAGAAATTCGAGCAGCCCCAGGCTGTCCGGCGCCGCCGCAATGCGCATGGTCACACCCAGCGCATCGCTGTGCTCTGCGATAAAAGCGTCAATACCTTCTCGCTTTCCCATGAGCGCCGCTGCTTCGCGGATATTGTAGCAGGGGGTGGCGCCCGTACCGTACACCACCGTCACGGGCTGCTCCGGCGACCTGCCCAGAAACAGCGTGCGATTATAATATGCCCTTAATAATTCCTCCCGGTTCATCTGCAAATCCATGAGCTCCATGCAGAACAGCTGGTCCAATGTGGTGATAACCGGCTGATCCTTCAGCTCCTCGGGTGTGACAACCATTCTGTTTATTTGATTATTCATTTGATCGTTCCTTTCGGAACACCGGTGTTCTTTGTTTTTTCAAGCTTGTAGGTGTATTATACCGGGTGCTGGCCAATGCCGCAAACCGCGGGTTGGCGGCGTAAACCGGCAAAAAAGGGTAAAATATGGCTGTTTTCATCTGTATATCGGGTATTATTTTGCACTTATGGGACAAACACATACCTTTTTCATCTTTTTTCCAGCGCAGCCGCCACCTGCCTTGCCTCCTCCAGCTTGCGCCTTATGGTGGCGTCCCGGTGCAGATGGCGCACGATCATGCCGTTTTTAAGCTCCAGGCATTTCGCCTCCTTTACAGGCCCGGGGCCGTTAATTAATTAAATCCAAATTTACCCAGCTGTAGGCATACTTCTCCCCGGCTTTGGTCGATTTGGTCTTAATCTGGACAAAGGTACATTTTGGGCCGCGGTACATGGGCAGAAGCTGGCTGCCCGGCAGAAGCGCCCTGGCCGCCTTTTCCGCCGCCGCAGTGCTCACAATATCCCATTCCTCCAGCCATTTGGCAAAGGTTGCCTTACTCCGGTAGAACTCCAGCCCCTGCCAGTCCTCAAACCAGACCCGAAGGCCATCCCCTGCTTCCGGGTCTGTAAAAACCTCCACCCAGGCAATACGGGTTTTGTCTTTAAGCACTGCGTACAAATCTTTTTTATTCATAATAACTCCTTCTCTCTTTATTTAGAGCAAAAAAATAACAGAAAGCATAAGCTCTCTGCTTAAAGTGTCGACAAATTTTATTTCCAAGAGATAAAGCGTTAAAGAAAAGATTATTTAATGAAGAATATAGAATTGAAGTCGCCTCTTACTTTAGCTTTATAACCACTTTTTGACTTTGTCGACAGTCCAGGGCAGGCTTAAGCCCGCTTTCTCTTTTGATATAGCGCCGCCAGGGACGACAGCGCAACCGTCAGAAGCCCCAGGGCCGCACCGACAGACGCCGCGTTCCAGGGCACCAAGTACCAGCCCGTCATGATCAGGGCTGTTAAGACAACCACGGTCAGCTTTGCCAGATGGCTCAAGCGCGCACACTCCGCCCCGGTCAGGGGCTTGTTCTCATGGGCCACCGGCGCGGTGCGCACAATGACCGGGATGCCAATGGTTAAGGCTCCCAGAATAACCGGCAGGTAGTAAAGCGTCGGCAGAAAAATGATCACTGCCAGAAACACCGAAAAAATGACCGTAAAGCTCAGGATACAGAAAAAATGCGAGGAGGCGTGGTACCCTCCAGCGGACTGCCGCAGGATGATAAAAGAGAGGACAAAGCCCACGCCGCCCCACACCTGCCCGGTGAGGCATATTAAAAGCACCACCACCGCCAGATTGATGACCGCGGACAGCAGGAGCTCAAAGCTGTAAATATAAACCTCCCGGTCCTCAGCGTCAATGATGTGGTGGTGGATGAAGGTGGTGGTTAGTTTTTGGGATAGGTTGTGGATCATGGGGGGCCTCCTACTTTTTTACTGTAATTTAGTGCCAGAGATTCTGCTTTAGCTTTTCTAAGGAGTGTCAAGCAGTCTGGCTAATTCTGATATTCTTCCTCATCCAGAAAGGATTTTCAGTCTGTGAGCCGGGTTTCGTTTTTTGATAAACTGAATGATTTTCCAAGTGGCATGGTTGTTGTAAACTTTACTCATCTAATATAAAAAATCTTTCTATTTTTTATTTCATCGTGTAAACAAGAGCAGATAGCATAGTTATAATGCTATCTGCTATAAACAAAACACTTATTTATTTCATCTTACAAAAATTCTTTAACTCAAGCGCTTCCCACAAGATTTCCGCCATACAACACCGCAATATTATTGCCAGTAGTCACAGTTCTGATTAATTTAAGCCATCCTGAAACATAAGCTCCACCATACCATCCTTGTCTATAAATATCAGAAGGAATACTGTCTCCTACAGAATAGTTAACCCATTCTTCATGATATACAGTAACAGCGATTCTTGGTTGTATCTCTCCAGTTTGTATTGTTGTTGTTTCTTCATTGGTTATTTTTTCATTTGCAAATGCCGGCATCATCAGTGTCGTCATAATCAACAAAATAACCGCAAAAGAAACAGACAGTTTCTTACTTAGTTTCATTGTTTTTTTCCTTTCTTATTATATTTTTTTGTTCTTTATTATGTATATCGTTTATTTCCCATTGGAATCACCCCTCTATCAAGTTATACATTTGGAACTCATTTTTTATATTTCGCCATTCCTTCCGGTTCTTTTGGCTGATAAACACTAAAACAAGATGAAGCGTTCGCCGTGAAAATACCCATCTGTAAAGCGATAAATGTAAGAATCGGGCCAAACCGAATCAACGCTTTTTTCATTTTTTCTTTCATTTTCTTTTCCTCATTTCCAGCTTTCCGAATTAAAAAAGCTATCTTTAAATCATCCTTTTGGATAATCTAAAGATAGCATGATTTCGTTTTCTTTTAAAGGGGGCTTGCGGAATTGACGGTTTATCTCGCAGAATTGACAGGGGCTTTAAGGTTTAAATTGACTGACAGGCAGAACCGACCTTCTTCTGCCTTGTAATCTATGGTGCCGTCGTATTTTTGAACGAGCCGGTCCATTGTTTTTAAACCAAAACCATGATTCTTCTTATCTTTTTTAGTGGTTACAAATCCTTCTGTCCCCCTGACAGGTTCTTCCAGAAACGTATTCTTGACCTCTATAAAGAGCATATCTCCCGACCTTCGAAGGAATAAAATAATCTTTCCCTGACCCGGCGGCATTTTCTCGCAGGCCTCTAATGCATTATCAAGGGCATTGCCTATAATAATGCACAAATCCATTTCGTCCACATACAGCTTCTCTGGCAAAGTGATTTTAGCATCAAATTGTATCTTCTCTTTAACAGCTCTTGTCCTTTTGGCATTGACCACCGCGTCTACCGCAGGATGCCCTGTGTTGTAGACGAGTTCTCCCAGCTTTTCAGTTTTCTGTTCCACAAACCGCCTGGCATTTTCGATGTCTCCTTCATTCAAATAGCCAGAAAGGGCAGCAAAGGCGTTTTTTAAGTCGTGCCGCATTTTCCGAACCTCCTCGCTAGAAGCTTCAAGATTCTGGTAATAAATTCGCTGTCCTTCAATCTGCTGTTCGAGAAAAACCTGTTTGATCCGCTGTTCTTCAAGGGCTTCTTCTTTTTCAAAAAAAGTGAAAGAATAGATGTTTCCAATAAAAAGCCCTGTCACTCCAAGTAAGCACATCACAACACTAAATTCCTCTTCCATATCGCTAAAGCTGAGTATCTGATATAAAACAATAATACTGGCAACTGGCATAATTAAAAGATAGATACTCTTTTTAAAGAAAAGTCTGCTGAAGTCTGTTTTGTTGCGCACATAAACAAAACTGACAAAAGCTAAAATCAAAAACTTGGCAATTAAGTTAGTGATCAGCATTAGGTTCGCAGTGAAACGGGCGGCTTCAACATCTTCTCCGCTAAAAAGTATTACTAAATAGGTAGCCAACACATCACATAAAGCCATTACCGCACAAAAAACAAGTGTTGCCACTAAATTAGTTTTCCACAAAACGTGGTAAATCCGGAACATTATCAGACAGCCCACCGCAGTGAATGAAATTAACAACAACGGGTTCTTCACAAAAACAAGTGAAATTAAAATCCACCCGCTCAGCAGGGTCAACTCCAGCACACTCCAGCGCCTTTTACTTTCCTTATCCTTTGAAAAAGCCCGCACCCAGTAATAGATCAAAACCGCCTCAAACACAGCAGCAAAAATCTGTATCCATATTTCCATGATCATATACCAGTTCCACTTTGGTAGATTAAATGCGCTTTTTTGGCGGTTTCCTTATATTTTCTGCTCACAGGCAGGGGCTCGTCCAGTCCCTGTAAAAATACCTTGTCGCTGAAAAATCTTGTAATATACTGCATATTGACTAGATAACTCTGGTGCACGCGGATAAAGGAGTAGGCTGCCAGCCGTTTTTCTTCTTCCCCAAGTTTTCCCACTATTTTATAGTTTTCATCCTTTGTATGGACAATCACGTTCCATCCCGTCGATTCAAGATATATAATTTTTAAAATTGGGATTTTTGTTTTTACACCCTTGTATTCTAACACATAGTCCTGTTTCCTTAAAATGGATTCCGTTATCATCCGATCCATTTCCTGCTTAAAATCCACATCGTTTAGGGGCTTTTCAAAATACTGGAAAGCGTCTAAACGAAAGGCCTGCCTGACATACTGATGATGAGAAGTCACAAAAATCAAAAATATATCCGGTTTTATTTCCCGCAACCTTTTTCCAACAGTCACCCCGCTCACATCTGGCATTTCAATGTCCAAAAACACCAGATCAAAGTGACTTTTTTCTGCCTCCTCAAGAAGCTCCTGCCCTTTTTCAAAAATATGTATTTCCGGCTTAAAGGGCTTCTCTTTAAAATAAGCTTCCAGCCTCTTTTCAATATCCTGTCGGAAATAGGCTTCATCATCACACACACCAATGCGGAACATTTTCAAGACCCCCTCTCTCCATCCATGGATTTACGCTTTATTTTATTATAACATTTTCAACTTATAAAAGATATCTATATATTTTTTAGACATATAAAAAAGACAGAAAGCCTGTAGTTTCTGTCTTTTCTATAATTTACCCGTTGTTTATAAAAGCGTTTATGTCACTTTCTCAAAATAAGCCCGCACTCTGTTATCCTCTGGTACGAGCTCCGCGCGGTCTATACGGTATTCGATTCCCTGGTCCTTAACCGATTCATTGAGTGCTGACAAATCGTTTTTTACCTGTTCATTATACACATCCCAGGATTCATAGTATTTTAGAACATAGGTCTCCTTATTAATTCGCCTGTAGGTGGCATCGACTTTTGAATCGGAGCTGGGCGCGCCTGCTGTATAGCTGATATCACTCAGAACAAATTCCGCTTTATCCGGGTCCACAAGCGCGTTCATTGTCTCCAGATCCTTTTGGTATTCCGACCGGAATGCCTTGATGTTGTCGTACTGTTTAAAAATCGCGTTCTGATTGTTCTCTACTTGTTCTTCCATGGTTTTTTCCGCTTTGTTTTCTTTCTGTACGTCTTCTTTATCTGGCGTGCATCCTGACAATGGCAAAGAGAAAACCAGCAATGCCAGCATCATTACAAACAATTTCTTTTTCATTTTTTCTCCTTTCTCGTGGTTTTTATCCCTTAAAAAAATCACATTCAAAGCAAATGGTACCTTTTTAGCACTAGATATCTATCTTTAATCTTGTTAAAAACAAATATAGCATGTTTATGCCTGCCATAAAAGATCTTTCGCAAAACTAACCGGCTATCTCGCAAATTTAACTGGTATAATCACAAAATATGATTATCTTGTCGTTTTGTCTTTTTGCCAAATTCAGAAGAACGCTGTGAGGATAGACAAAGTGCGCAGTTCAATATTTTTGGACCAAAAGATAAAGGTAACTGCCCATTAATACTATGTCAAAGGTTAAAAAATCCTTAATACTAACAAAGATGCTTATCCCAATATAACCTGCTGCAAAAAAACCGAGCAGGATAATTAAATTGCTGATTAAAATAATTTTCAACGCCTTGTTTGAACTTACCTTTTTACAGTCCTTATACAAACCTGCGATCAATATGCCTGAAATGATGTAAATAAGCAGTAAAAATATGAACGCGGCATAGTAGAGACCTGTACTCATCATCGCATCAATATTGACTGCCCGCCATTTAGCTATAAAATTACTTATTGTTAATAACCCCAAAATAATATATGGTGTCACCGCAATTTTAATCAAAAACTTGTTTTCGCTCATTTCTGTCACCTCATTATCAATATCGAAGTTTTCTTCACTCGAAACAGGAAACTCCAACTAATTCTTACACAATCAATTTTTATCTCCCGCAACTGGAGCCCTAACAACCCCATTTATGATAAAGTACCCCGACAGCAGTAACAACACCTGCAAAAATGCCCGATTCGCTCCTTTGGACAGAAAGAAAAGTACCATCCTGACAAAAAACGCTGAGGATTGAAAACTATAAAAAATGTATGGGAGATAAAGAATCATATATAACGCAAACAGAATTAGCCCGATAATAAGGCTGTCCTTTTTTATTTTGCTTCTTCTTTTTAAGTTAAAGTCCTTACTGATCCATACCATTGAGAGCACCAGTGCCAGGATAACCGCCGGGGAAAAAACATAATGATAAAGCACCATATTGTTTTCTAATTCAGGATTGATCAGAGCATAGGCCCTATCGGGTATGCTTTCGAGCACCAGTGTGTTCAGAAGCGCGTATACCGACAGAACCAGGAGCACCAAAATGATTTTAATGACAAGACGAACTCCCCGCATACTTTTGGATTCTTCCCGCAGCAGCCTGTTTAGATACGCTTTTAGTTTCATGGACTTTCCTCCTCTTATTCTGCAAACGCTCTTTTTTGTAAAGATAAAGGTCATTTTATTGGTTTTTCTTTTCCTCAATTTTCTTGCACAGAAAATACCCGGCCATCACAATGACCAAAAACAGAATAACTGGAATAAGGAATTGGAAAAAGACCACAAAGGGTGGCTGGCCCTTCAGGCCCAGCTCCGCAGAGCCGAAAAGTGTTTCATTAATTTTGTAAAGAGGCTTGCTCAGCCAGTGGAAAAGCTGATAGTTAAGCACGATATCCACCATAATGATGACGCTGTAAACCACCCAGCTCACGCCGTTTTTGATGGTATCTCTCATTCTGCGCACCTCCTGTCCTCAATTCTTCTAATTTTTCAGACAATCTTCTCATAATAAGCCCGGATATTTTCCTGCTCTGGTACAAGTTCCGCAATGGTCGGCTTGTAGGTGATCCCCTGCGACTTACCGGATTCGTTCAGGGCTGCCAGGTCGCTTTCTTTTAATTCGCCGTATTCTTCAAATGAATCGTAATACTTCAGCACATACTTATCCTTGTCAATCTTTTTATAGGCTGCCGTTACCTTTGAAGACTCCTGAATCTGTGGGTACTCATACTCAAGATTTTTCAAAACAATATCATATTTCTGCGGGTCTACCAGCCCGTTCATGGTTCTCAGATCATTTTGATACACGGCTCTAAAGGCCTTGATATTATCGTATTCTTTAAATATGTCGCTTCGTCCATTTTGAACCTGCTCCTCAATACTCCTTTCGGACAGAGGGATTTCCTCACTCGCCTCTTCCTTTGCTGAGCAGCCAAAAAACATCAGGCAGCAGACTGCCAGCAGCGCAAGCACTGTCAATAATTTCTTCTTCACTTTTGACCTCTCATCTCTTAATTTCCAGCTTTTTTATGATCTCAATGACCTGTACGCATACTGAAACGGAAATAGCTGTGAAGAAAAAGGAGGCTGTCAGACTGCTCCACAGATCATCTCCCACAACATAGTACAGGCCTGTTAAAACAGCCAAACTAAAAATAATTAATATTACTTTTTCTTTCATTTCACTGTCCTTTTTTAAAACTCATCATTAACAAAACCAGGTAATAGCCCATCAATAAAAGGGACAAGGTCGTAAATGACGGCACCTTGATAAAGAACAGCATATTCACGCCCAGTCCGCCGAAGCCAGAATAATAGATGGCCCAAAATGCAATTGGTACCATAAAATTGACAGCCATAATGCTTCTTGCCCATTTTGTACCATACACACTTTTGGAAATAATGTGCAGGAGGGCCAGGAGAACCCCGATGACAGGGTACATCAAAATGGTGAAAACTAACAAAAAGGGTTCGAAAGCCAGCGTGGTCGGGCTTGGCCTGTAATACTCATACCAGTGCACAGTGATTATCGCCAGAATAAGGTACGGAACTACCGCCAGATAGACTAAACATATCTTATTTTTCATTGTTTTCCTCTCAGGCTGAAACTTTTCGTTTACTTCTTTACCACTTATAAAAACATGTCATCTGGTCCACAAAGAACCGGTTAATGATCACCTGATTTTCCTCTACCTGGAAATGAAAGAATTTTTGAAGCTCGCAGATATAGCGCGTGCTGTTCATATCTGGTTTAAAGTTGATAACCGATGCTTTTTCGTCAGGTACATTCTCTTTTATACGGTTCCGGTATTCTTCAAACAGCTCACTGGCGTAATTTCTTGCAGGGTATGATAATTTTTGATATTGCATTTTATGTCCTCCTTTTTTAACAATAGAAATGACATTGGCCGCTTTTCATCCCTCAGGGGAGGCACACATCCTGTACTGCCCTCATGGCTCCTCTCCCTTCTTTTTATCCGTCTCCCACCGGTAAGCCAGATAGATGAGCACAGTCACATTGACAGCTATGGTCCAGGCTGGTACCATTTCTATTCCTCCCATGTATCCCAGATACGCCACCGCGCTATTGCCTGTGGCGCTGGACAGTGTCATAAAAACAAGGTTTGAGGCCGTACCAACCATAAAATGTAAATAATAGGCGATCAGCGGCGACAGCGCGCAGATGATCATCCCGTTTCGCACATACTTTTTCATGGATTCTCACCCTTTCTCAAACTTATAACGAGCAAATACACATAGTAACCAAAGAGCAGAAAAGAAATCTGATAAAAATAGCGGGCAATTAAAATTAGAATACTGGTAAATTTGAATGAACACGTTTAAAATCAACAATAGCGCAACCGATATTTAATTTATCTCCATTATATCACCTTTATCTCTGAAAAGATATACATAAAAAATGCAATTTTTTGTACAAAAAAACACCGCCGGTTCTGTCAAAACCGGACGGCGGATTGGGCTTTGTCTGTTATTCATAAATTTGCAGCAGCATGGGGACAAACAAAATCCCCACGTCCCCGGGCTCATGGGCGATCCAGTCCAGCAGAATACTTGACAGCAGCTCCTTCTGGGGTTTGGTCATGGATGGATCGTGGATAATGCTTTCCAGGCTGTTTAACGCCATTTTACATTCGACCTGCTTTTCCTCTGGCAGCTCCAAAAGCATATTGTCAAAGCCGTCCCAGGCTGTACCGTAGTCGGTCTCACGGGCGAGCTCTGGATCGGCGCCCTGGGTCTCGAAGGCGGCGGGATACAGGATGTTTTCTTCCCGGGCGTTGCCCTCAGCCATGCGCCCAAGGCCGGTATAACGCCTGGTTCTCCGCTTCAGAAGCTGAAGGACCATCTCATAGGAGGCTTCTCTGGCTTCGCCGGTTTCGATGACTGAGAGGCCTGTGTATTTTTTTAATAATTCTGAATACGTGTTTTCCGAGTAATCTTCCAGATATCTGGCAAAAATGCATTGCAGTATGTCCTGATAGACTGCTTTTTCCTGTGGCTGCATATCGATTCCTCCTTGTTTAGAACTATTTCTATTATACAATGGTTTACCCATTTCTCAAGCCGCTCAACGCTCTTGGCTAAAGATTGTACAAAACCAGTGAAAAGTAGGTCACGATGTTCTGTCCGCAGTCGTAATCCAGGCCCTGTTGGGCTGCCATCTGCATAATCATAATGCCGTGGCTCTCAATGGTCTTAAAGGCTCTTTCGGGGTGGCGGCAGGGCGCGTCTGGGTAAGCGCAGTGCTCACAGGGAATGCAGCCTGTTGACAGAATAAGCGGATTTTCGGTCTCCTGCCTGAAGATCTGGGCGACATCGTAGGTAATGGCCTCATGGTCGCCTCTGGCCTCAACGCAGGCCTTGAGGTCGAAGGAATCTGCCACCTCGGTCACGGTCGAGAAGAGAAAGGCGTGCGCATAGGCCTGGCATTCGGCAATGCAGTCCTCAATGCTGCCGATGACCGGCGGGCAGACCCAGCGCCTGCCGTACATGCCGCAGTCATTCATGGCGCAGATGGTGCGCACATCCTGTGTGAAAATAATATCCTTTACCGGGAAAAAGGCATAGTCGTAAAGGGGCATTTCCAGGAGGCGCGCCTCGATTTTTTCTTGTCTTTTCACTTTCCGCCTCCTCTATACATGCAGTTTTTTCTTCAGGTATGCCTTGGTGCGGTCGGGCACGCCGTGGTAAATCCCCATGAGCAGGGCGATAATGCAGATGCCGGAGATCGCCACGATCAGGGACCAGGTAAAGCGCAGATACCCCAGAAGGTTATAGGAAATCACACCGTCAATCCCCAGGCACAGCGTAGCGCTGAAAGCAATCAAAAACACTGGCGCGTAGATGAATTGATTTCGGTGACGGTTCTTTTTGTAGATGATACCAAAAACGAGAATATCAATAAAAAGAATTGTCACAATCGGCATGGCGTAATTTACAAACCAGTCTCCCGAACCACCCACAATCACATAAATAATAGAGCCAAGAAGCAGCGTTGTAAAATAACAGCCCAAAAGGTTCACCAGCGCCGGCAGATAATTAAAGCAAAACATCAGATACAGCGCCAGAGAAACGGATGATATCATAATAATCTGAGCAATGGTCGGGTTAAAAGGGATAAACCAGTATAACACCATATTAATTAAAAATACTGCCGCCACAATAATTTCCAGGGCGTAAAAAATCCGGTTCTTCTTCTCCTGATGTTCCTGCGGATAGGTATTGACTGCCAGGGGATAGCGCTTTTCGCCCTTTGGCTCCTCGCCGATATCAGGTATTGGAAAATCGCACAGCGGGCAGTTTTTGACGTTATTATCGACCTCAACACCGCATTTTGGACAATAGGCCATTAGGCATCCTCCTTTTCGACTTCTTAATAATTGATCTGGTTCCCTTCGATTCGTACCGGGATTCCCAGCCTTCGCAGCTTTCTGAAAAAAATCCGCTCGATGTCCTTTTCCCCAGTGGTCTTTCCAAAGGAGATATACAGCTTATCGCCATAGCTGGCCATCACAATTTTTAGCTTGTTTCCGGCGCTGGGCGGCGGGAATATCTCGAACCCGGTAATCCTGTCCCGGACCTCCTCGGGCATCCAGATGCTCCCCAGGTTGCTGACGGAGCTGGTGTAGCTTCTTTCGCCGTAGCGCTTGTATACAATGGGCATAATCACACGCTTTACCCACAGCGGGATCATGCGCAGCACCATGAGCTCTTCGTTCCGCACGTTTCTGGAAACATAGCGGTTGATATTTTTCTGGTTGATGTACAGGCCCATATAGCCCTTGATCTGGTCGATAATCTCTTCCAGGCTGTAAACCCCCAGCTGCATATCAATGGCCGGGTTCAGGCTGATAAAGAAGTTCCGCAGGGTTTTGGACGGAAAAAAGGCTCTCAGGTCCACTGGCACATTGATGGCGATATTGGCCTTGGTATGGCCGGACCGGGCGCGTTTCTTTTTCTCGAGGCCCAGGATATACTCCTGAATACTCTCAAAGTAAAGGGCTGTGATAAACTGCGTCAGGGTGCATTTGTGGGCTCTTGACTGTACCAGCATTTCTTTCACTGGTACAATGCCGGTCAGCAGCAGGTACTGCCCCTTATCCAGCAGGCCAAAGGGAAAATGGTAGGCCTTCTCCCCCTTTTCCGGCGGCGGAACCCTTTTTTCATAATATTTTTTAAAGGCGTCCTCGTATTCCTCGGGGTCGACCGGGCTGTTAATATCGATGATATCGCCCAGCTCCTTGCAGACAATGCCGTTCTTTACTTTAAAATATTCTAATACAAGCGGCTTTAAAAAAGCTAAACCACCGTAGCCGTCACAGATGGAATGGCTCATTTCCAAATGGATATAACGGCCATAGTACAGAATCCGGAAAGGAAACACGCCCTTTCGCTGCCGGATGGTTTTACAGGGATAGTGTGATTCTTTTTCGACCAGGGGGCGGTTTTCGGAATGGTCATAGTAATACCAGAAAAAGCCCCGGCGCAGCGTGACATTAAAGTACGGAAAGCGCACCATCACGTTGTCCAGAGCTTTTTGCAGGGCCTCGGGGTCTACCTCTTCTGTGAGACCCAGTGTCATCCGAAACACGGTTGATACTCTGGAGGACGCAATGGAAGAATAAAGGGTTCCCGCATTGTCCAGCTTGTACCATCCCTTTCTGGGTTGTCTGTCTGCCATTGTCAGCTGCCGACGATCAGGCCGTAGGCACTGCGGCTGGGCTTTGGAACACCCGCCTCGGATATGCTGAGCCCTGTCCCTTCGGTTTCCTTTGAGAATATTTTAAAGATCTGGATTCCCTGCTGCAGATCCCAGCCCTTTTCGCCTGGAAACAGCTCGGTGCTCTCTTCCATTTTAAACTCGTCTCTGATGGCGTTAAGCATAGCCTCCCGGGCCACGGCGCAGCTGAAATTACAGAGCTCCATGGTAATGTACTGTTCCAGTACCTTTTTGCGGTCAACACAGAAGGCTTCGATCTCTGGCCCGCAGGACACAATGTTGGGAAAAACAAAGCTTTCGCGCTTCAGTATTTCCAAAATCTCCCTGCTTTTAAAGGCCAGGCCGTCAATGGTGAACACGTCACTGTCCACCATCTGTATCTCAGCCCGTTTGTACATGGCCACAGGTCTTATATAGGGGCTGGCGGTTTCGATGATCTCGAATATCCGCTTTGAACGCTTCGACTCCTTTTCCATGCGGATATGCGTGAAAAAGGCGTCGACGTCGAGTTCAAAGGGAATATCCTTTAATACTCTTGCTTTGTTCATTTTAGTATGCGCGGGCGAAGTATGCCATTTTTTTCGCTGGCTTGCCACAGCAGACGCATTTGCCCTCGCCGATCACTTCCTGCTCATCGTCGAATGGAATACAGCGGACACTGGCCCCGGTTTCGTCTTTAATCTTGTCCTCGCAGGCGCGGTCTTCACACCACATGGCTTTGATGAAGCCTGGGTTTTCCTTGAGATTTTTCTTGAATTCGTCCATATCCACTGCGGTCGAGGTTTTTTCCTCGCGCATCTTGAGGGCACGGTCGAACAGGTTCTGCTGAATTTCGGCAAGCAGGTTGCGTACTGCTTCTGTGATATCATCCAGAGCTACCTGTACTTTTTCACCGGTATCACGGCGGGCCAGAACGCACTGTCCGTTTTCAATATCGCGCGGTCCGATTTCCAGACGGATCGGCACACCTTTCATTTCCCATTGGTTAAATTTCCAGCCTGGGGAGTTGCTGTCGTTATCGTCCAGCTCAACGCGGAATTCTGCGCCTAAAATGTCCTTGAGCTCGTAGGCCTTGTCCAGAACGCCTTCCTTGTGCTGGGCAACAGGGATAATGACCAGCTGGGTCGGCGCGATGCGCGGCGGCAGAACCAGTCCGTTGTCGTCGCCGTGTACCATAATGATACCGCCGATCAGACGGGTGGATACGCCCCAGGAGGTGTGGTATGGGTAAGCCTGTTCATTATTACGGTCCAGGTAGGTAATATCAAAGGCTTTGGTAAAATGCTGTCCGAGGTTATGGGAGGTACCGGACTGCAGAGCCTGTCCGTCATGCATCAGCGCTTCCATGGTATAGGTTGCGGCGGCACCTGCGAATTTTTCCTTTTCGCTTTTCTGTCCAACGACAACCGGAATCGCCATAATATCTTCTGCCACTTCACGGTAGATGTTTAACATCTGCATGGTTTCTTCCTGTGCTTCCTCTGGGGTTTCATGCAGAGTATGGCCTTCCTGCCATAGGAATTCAGAGGTTCTCAGGAAAGGTCTTGTGGTTTTTTCCCAGCGCACTACGGAGCACCACTGGTTGTATAAAAATGGCAGCTGTCTGTAGGAATGCAGCCATTTTGCGTACATGCTGCAGATAATGGTTTCGGAGGTCGGGCGCACACAGAGGGGCTCTGCCAGCTCCTTGTCGCCGCCCTTGGTGACCCAGGCAACCTCGGGCGCAAAGCCCTCAACGTGCTCTGCTTCTTTTTTCAGCAGGCTTTCCGGAATCAGCAGCGGGAAGTACATGTTTTGATGCCCGGTGGCTTTAAAGCGCTCGTCATAGGCTTTCTGAATGTTTTCCCAGATGGCGTAGCCATAAGGGCGGATGACCATAAAGCCCTTGACTGGGGAGTAATCGACCAGTTCTGTTTTAGAGATAACGTCTGTATACCATTGTGGAAAGTCAACTTCCATTGGTGTGATTTCTTTAACCTGATTATTTTGTTTTTTACCCATTGTAAAATCCTTTCGTATTCAAACTCGCATGAAACTATTATAACACAAGTGGCGTGGCTTAAAAATGCAGAAATTAAAAAAAGTGCCATGGAACAGGCCCATAGCACTTTGTTTTTGTGTTTTATAAAAGTTAAATTATTTAACTTCTACGCTACCGCCAACTTCTTCAATTTTAGCTTTGATTTCGTCAGCTTCTTCTTTAGTAACGCCTTCTTTAAGCGGCTTTGGAGCTTCGTCAACAACTGCTTTAGCTTCTTTTAAGCCTAAGCCTGTTAATTCACGAACAACTTTGATAACTTTGATTTTCTGGTCGCCAGCAGCAGCTAAAACAACGTCGAATTCAGTTTTTTCTTCAGCAGCAGGAGCAGCGCCACCAGCAGCAGGAGCAGCAGCTACAGCTACAGGAGCAGCAGCGCTAACGCCAAATTCTTCTTCTAAAGCTTTTACTAATTCAGATAATTCTAATACGGTTAAACCTTTTACGTCTTCAATTAACTGTGTTACTTTTTCACTCATTGTAATATCCTCCAAAATTGTGTAATTATTTTTTTAATGATCGTATTTTTTCTTTAAAATCTTTATCCAGAAAGGATTATTTCAAAGAAAAATACGTTAGTTTTTGTACCGCTCGTTCACTAACGTTCAGTACTCTCTGCCAAATTTTAAATAAAATTTGGACAAAAACGTCAAGCCTCTGCGCCTTTTTGTTCTGCGATCGCATTTAAAGCGACAACTAAACCCTTCAGGTTTGCGTTCAGTACATTTGCGAAACCAGAGATTGGTGCGTTTAAGCCGCCAAGGACTTTTGCAACCAATACTTCGCGTGGCGGTAATTCGGCTAATTCTTTAACACCAGCTACATCTAAAACCTTACCTTCGACAACACCTGCTTTAATTTCTAAAGCCTTGTGTTCTCCTGCAAAGTCGTTGATCAGTTTAGCCGGAGCAACCGGATCGTCTTCGCAGAATGCGATGGCTGTTGGTCCAACCAGAACATCCAGTAAGCCTTCTACGCCTGCTTCTTTCGCTGCAAAACGCATCATAGAGTTTTTATAAACTTTATAATCGATGTTGTTTTCTCTGGCTTTTTTTCTTAATTCGGTCACTTCTTCTACGTTTAAGCCACGATAGTCAACAACGACTGTACCCTGTGCATTTTTCATTTTATCGGCAATTTCCTGCACGATAGCTTGTTTTGCTTCAATATTTGGCATATTCTTTTCTGCACCTCCTTACGATGTGAATTTTAGTCATATAAAAAGCTCTCTCCACGCAGGTGAAGAGAGCCTATATCATCATGTATATAATGCTCGTGTCTCTTCAGCCTCGGCAGGATATTTAAACTGCAGTCCCTGCTGTCTATGGATGAACGTTTTATAACTTTTTTACAACATCGAATATTGTATCATTAGTCTGTTTTTATGTCAAGTCAGATTTTTGCTGTATTAATTTTTACACCAGGGCTCATTGTGCTTGCAACGGTAACACTTCTGAAGTACTGACCTTTTGCAGCTGCTGGTTTTGCTTTTTTGATGGTTTCCAGAAGAGTGGTCATGTTCTGCATGAGCTGTTCTTCTGTAAAGGAAGCCTTACCGATGATGACGTGGATAATATTGGTCTTATCCAGACGGTATTCAACTTTACCAGCTTTGGTATCCTGGACAGCTTTTGCGATATCCATGGTTACTGTACCGGATTTTGGGTTTGGCATTAAGCCTTTTGGTCCTAAAACACGACCCAAACGACCAACCTTGCCCATCATATCTGGTGTAGCAATCATAACATCAAAATCAAACCAATTTTCTTTTTGGATTTTATCAATAATTTCATCTTCGCCAAAGAAATCTGCACCGGCTTCTTCCGCTTCCTTCAGTTTGTCGCCTTTGGCAACAACTAAAACTTTCACGGTATTACCAGTACCATTCGGCAGTACAATGGCGCCACGAACCTGCTGGTCCGCATGACGGGAGTCAACGCCGAGTTTGATGTGCATTTCAATACTTTCATCAAAGTTAGCGGTAGCCATTTTTTTAACCTGTGCCACTGCGGCATCAAGGTCAAATAATTCAGCTTTATCAAAACTTTTTAAATTGTCCTGATATTTCTTTCCTCGTTTCATATTTCCTCCTTGTGGTTTTAGCGGTTTCCCTCCCACTTAAGGTGTTTCTACCTTCTGAATTCTTATTCTTCTACAGTGATACCCATGCTGCGTGCTGTACCAGCGATCATTCTCATAGCTGATTCAACATCGGCTGCATTAAGGTCAGGCATTTTTAAGGTTGCGATTTCGCGGACCTGGTCCTGAGAAATTTTTGCAACTTTTGTTTTGTTTGGTACGCCGGAAGCTTTATCAATCCCTGCTGCCTTTTTGAGTAAAACGGCTGCCGGTGGAGTTTTTGTGATAAATGTGAAGGAATGATCCTGATATACGGTAATTACTACCGGGATAATCATACCTGCTTCATTTGCTGTTTTAGCGTTAAATTCTTTACAGAATCCCATGATATTTACACCATGCTGACCCAGAGCCGGACCAACCGGTGGAGCTGGAGTAGCTTTACCTGCAGGAATCTGTAACTTGATGAGACCAATTACTTTTTTTGCCATGCTAACACCTCCTTCATTTTTTCATAATTGAAGAATAGTTTTCCCTTAAGTGTTCTTAATTTTTTGTATTTGTTCAAATTCCAGTTCGGTTGGGGTTTCCCGTCCAAACATGGAAATATTGACCTTAACTTTTGATTTTTCCAGATTTATCTCCTCGATAATTCCGGCAAAACCTTCAAATGGTCCATCCACAACATTGACTTCATCACCAACCTCAAGGTCGATCTGAATAGCCTGCTGCTTGATGCCCATATTTTTGAGTTCGGCTTTGGTTAATGGAACGGGCTTGGAGGCCGGGCCGACAAAGCCGGTTACACCACGCGTATTACGTACAACGTACCAGGAATCATCGGTCATAAACATCTTGACCATTACATATCCCGGGAAGAGTTTTTTCTCTCTTACGACGCGCTTGCCGTCCTTTGTTTCGACAACTTCCTGTACAGGAACCTGTACTTCGAGGATCTGATCCTCCATATGTCTGTTTTCGACCGTTGCTTCAATACTCGCCTTTACCTTGTTCTCATATCCTGAGTAGGTATGGGCAACGTACCATTCTGCCTGGCCACTGTTTTCATATTCCATGATTATCCCTCAGTACTATTTAAGTCCAATTAGTAGAGCGGCCAATGCACCAAGACCTGAATCAATAATCCAAATCAAAAATGTGAAGATTGCGACAAAGCCGGCTACAAAGCCAGAGCTCTTTGCCAATTCTTCTTTTGTCAGCCAGTTGACCTTTTTAAGCTCAGAGAAAACTCCCTTAACAAAGTCAAGCATACGGACAAAGATATTTGGCTTTTTCTTTTTGTCAGATTTCTTGGTATTCTTTTTATCTTTACTGTCAGTGCTCTTTTTGTCATCCTTGGCAACACTCGTCTTTTTTGATTCAGCTACCTGTGTCTTTTGGATATTATCATTTTTAGTGTTTGTGTTTTTTGCATTTTTAGACTTTTTTTTCGTCTTAGCTGCCATGATTAATTCCTCTTAGCCAATCCTATTTCGTTTCTTTATGCAGTGTATGCTTTTTACAGAACTTGCAATATTTTTTTTCTTCTAAACGATCCGGATTGTTCTTTTTATTTTTCATTGTATCGTAGTTTCTTTGTTTACATTCCGTACATGCCAAAGTTACTTTAACTCTCAATTACAGCACCTCCTACATCCTTTATTATATACACGAATAACATCATATAGACACACGTTTCCTATTTTCATGGTCACCAGTATAGAATAGCATAAAACGGTACCCCATGTCAATAAAACAATAAAAAAAGGCGTAACGCCTTTCACATCAAAACACTACAAGCTATTATAGCAGAGTTGTCCAAAATAATCAAGCGGTAATTCTCAAAGTTTCAGGCCCATCTGGTAGCAGTCCGTGGTCCTGCCGTCGATCTCAACAATCTCTGGAAAGGTCCCCCAGATCTTAAAGCCGTACTTATAGGCCAGCCGCTGTGAACTCAGGTTATCGGCAAAAATAACCGCCATGAGGTTCTTGAGTCCCCGTTTCCTGCTCTCGCGGATCACATGCTCCATAAGGCTTGAGCCTATACCGCTGCCCCGGAACTCCGGCGCGATATAATAGCTGATCTCGCAGGTGTGCTTAAAACCCTCTCTGCCGCAGCGGTAAGCGGTCACTGCCATCCAGCCAGCCACAATACCGTCCTTTTCAGCTACGTAAATGGGGTGTACACCATCGCTGTGCTCCTTGAACCAGCCCCTGCGGCTTTCCATGGTAACCGGGGTCAAAAGCGCAGTGACACGCCTTTCCAGAATGGCCGCATTCAGAATATCCAGTATTCTCTGATAATCCTTTTCCTTTGCCAGACGCACCGCAATGCGTTTTCCGGCCGTTTCCAACGTTCTTGTCAATCACAACTCTCCTATTTTCTTCCGATTTTATTTTTATAGGCAATAAAAACCGTCACGGCAAACAGGATCAATATAAATCCGATTGTCGTAATTACAGGGGACAAAACAATACCCAGCAGAGCGATAATCACCGGCGCCACCAAAACAGCTACCAGTGCCAGTATGGCAATGATGATATATTTTTTAAATTCATCCACAGCGTTTCACTCCTTTACCTGTAAGTCGACTTATTTTAGCACAATCCACCTGTGCCTGCAATGCAGAATCTGTTAACATTTTTGCAGACTTTCAGCGCGGTATGTCCTGCTTAAGCACGATTTGAAAGTCTTCGTGCTCTCTTCCCTTTTCAAAGCAGTAAATCCCTGCCCAGCTGCCGCTGCGGCCGTCAAAAAATTTATACACATAGCCTGGGTTCAGTATCTCCAGCACACTGACCAGGACATTGATAACCTGCACAGCGCTCCGGATATTCTCGCCGTGGACCGCGGCTCCCTTTTGCTCCTGAGCCAGCTCAAAGGTATAGGCTGACAGGTGATGGTTCAAAAGCTGTAAAATGCGGTCGGCCTGGGCCTGGTCCATTTTGGCTTCCCGGCTCAGCTCATACGCAAGCTCCAGAGGCTGGGCATTGTAATCCTGAAAAAAGTTCAGCATGGCGCCAGCGCTTTGAAGCCTCCCTTCCAGAAAGCCTCTCTGATAATTCAGATCTGCCAGCTCTACCGCGTCTGGATTCCCGGACATGGCCTGGTTGATCTTTTCGATTTCCTGTTTGCAGATCTTATAGGTCCGCTCCAGCTGCTTTGTTTCGCGCTTCAGCTTTTCATCCCTGATTCTCATGTTTTACCTCAAATTCAATGATTTTACTGCTCGTAATATTTAATGAGCGCCTGAGTCCCCAGATCGCCATAGCCTTCTTTTTCAAGGCTCTCATACATTTCTAATACTTTGTCCAGTACTTCTAAATGGGCGGAGGCCTCCTCGGCTTCCTCTCTGGCAATTTTCATATCCTTGATATAATGCTTCACAAAAAAACCCGGAGCGAAGTCGTTTTTCAGGATTCTCGGCGCGGTGTTGCTCATCTGGAAGCTTCCGGCGGCCCCTGCGCTGATGCTGTCAAGCATGGTCTGTTCGTCCAATCCCACGGCCTTTGCATAGGCCAGGGCTTCACAAACACCGGATACAGCGCCTGCAATGGCGATCTGGTTGGCCATTTTGGTATGCTGGCCTGCTCCCGGGCCGCCCTCGTAAATAATATTTGTCCCCATGGCCTCAAAGACTGGCAGGCAGGTTTTAAACACGTCCCCGTCGCCGCCGACCATAATGGACAGGGTTCCTTTTTCTGCGCCCACGTCGCCGCCGGACACCGGGGCGTCCAGCGCTGCCATGCCGCGCCTGGCAGCCGCTTCATAAATACGTTTGGACAGCTTGGGGCTGGTTGTGGTCATGTCAATCAGCACTGAACCTTCCCTGGCGTTTTCAATAATACCCGCGCTGCCGAAATAGACTTCCTCCACATCCTTTGGATAGCCGACAATGGTTATGACCACATCCTTGTCTGCCGCGCACGCACCTGGGCTGTCGCACCAGTGGGCCCCTTCCTGCACCACAGCTTCTGCCTTGGCCTTTGTACGGTTATAAACTGAAACGTCATAACCCTTTTTCATCAGGTTTCTGACCATGGATTGTCCCATTACGCCGATTCCGATAAATCCAATCTTCATTTTTATTTCTCCTTATAAAGCGATTACCGATATAAAAACCCCGACAAGCTCTGCTTTCGGGGCTGTTTTAACTAAATAAGCTGGCGTCCCTAAGAGGATTCGAACCTCCGGCACGCGGTTTAGGAAACCGCTGCTCTATCCTACTGAGCTATAGGGACGCATTTTTCTATACCATTATAATAATCTTCTATGAAAAAAGCAAGATTTAATTTAACGAAGATTTGTTTTTATAAAACTTCCCAGCTCTGTGACCTGCTTTCCTGTATATTTTTTGAGCTGAGCGACCCCGGCTTGGGGCAGAGTAGCAACACAGCAGGAGGCCGGGCCGCCGGACTGTCTCACGTCAAAGGGAAGGCTGTTCTCCCATTCAAACCCCAGACCATTGTCCTCTGCAATTTTTAAAACCTCATAGGCGATGCCCTTTGAACCCACCGGCACCATTTCCAGAAGGCCAGGGACTTTTCGGATGGCTGTAAAATCTGGCAGCTGCAATGCCAGGTGCAGTTTTTTTGAAAAATTGTCCCCGTACAGCGGTGTTCCAAAAAGAACAGCCCTATCGCCCGGCTTTGTGATCCGGTATTTTACCTGTGCCTCCTGTATAATACCGATTACGGTAATGCCTGCTCCGGTCTGGACTGTGGGCATATTGTCCTCACAGCTTCCGGTCAGGGCGATTTCATAATCTGGCAGCTCTGAAATGGCTTTTCTGATACCGTTAATCATCCGTTTTCCCGTTGGGTCTGTCTCTACTGCCAGCCCATCTGAAACCGCGATGGGCGCTGCCCCTAGGGCCAGAAGCTCGCCCAGAGCCACTTTGACGGTTTCATAGGCTGTCAGCTCTGGCGTTACCTTGACCACATCCATCTCCTTATCACCGATGGCACCGATGGAATCACAGGTGATGACAATGGCTTCCTCTGTGTCTCTGTAGATCAGGGTGCAGTCTCTGATTTTTTCTACGCGCATTCTTTCCTCCTGAAATCGAAACAAGGATGTGCGTTTCAGCACATCCTCAGTTTGTTTGTCCTAAATATTCTTCAAAGGTTTCATTCTTACGGTGTATCTCTTTTGCCGCGTCTACACCCACATAACGGATATGCCAGGGCTCATAGGAGTAACCTGTAATATCCGTCTTTCCTTCTGGAAAACGGATAATAAAGCCATAATTCTGGGCATTATCGGCAATCCACTGGCCTTCAGTGGTATCGGCAAAGCTTTCCTGAAGATCCATGCCCATAGCCTCACAGGTCACATCCATGCAGAGACCGGTCTGGTGCTCGCTCTGTCCTGGTTTCGCGCTGACAAGATTGGCCTGTTCCTCGCCGTAAGCGGCAACGTTTTCTGCAAACAGATCTTCCTGCGTACTGTATGAACGGTAGCCTGAAGCGCAGTAAAGGGTCACACCGTCGCTGTCCGCCGCTTCAAAAAGCTTGACCAGCGCATCTGATGCCTGCTGGCGGAGCTGTGTCTCGCGGCTTCCTCTCAGTGGGACAGTCACTAAATCCGAAGGCTCGTAATCAGAGGGAAGCTCATGGGTCTTATTGACCAGGATCTGGATATCTCCCAGATTGGAGGGATCAACCGTTGGCGCTGCCGGTGTCGGGGATACTGAAGGGGTCGGCGTCGCCGCCTGAGCGGTTGCGGTCGGCTCAGGCGCAGCCTGCGGTTCATCTTTTTTGGTAAACAGACCGATGATTTTTCCCATCACTGTAAAAAAGCCAACGATGACAAAAAGCAATAAAAGCAGGGTAACAATCAATGAGATTAAAAATCGTTTTGGATTTTTAATTTTTAGCGACATTCCTTCAGCCTCCTATGTCAAGATATCTCTATTATAACCGATTACTCTTTAATTATCAAAAGAAAAAAATAAGACCACTTAAAATAAAGCGGTCTTATCCGGCAAACAAATAAAAAAAGACATGGTTAATAAACCTTGCCTTCAAGCAAATATTTTCAATTTATTTTATTGTCTGCTCTCAGCTTTCCTGAAATTTGATTTTGGCTTCCATCAGTTTTCTGCCAGCCTGCTGCATATCGTCAATCGCCTTGTCGATCTCACCAGCCACCTCAGGTCTGACATCCGCCATTTTTTCGGACCATTCACGATAGCCCTCCACATGCTCACCGTTGTGATTAATCCAATGTACCAGTAATACCTGAAAAACTTCAGCGTCCTTTTCGGATAATTTTTCCATTTCAGTCACCTTCATAAGTATCTGTATTAAAGATTCAGCTCTTTTTTAATCAACGCAACAGCTTCACGGATCTGCAATAACAGTGGTTTTTCCTCAAGGGAAACAATATAGTTATTTTCCGGCAAAATCGGAATATAAATTTTAATGGCTTCACTGGCGTTTATTGCCTCCACCATCCGCATTGTTACCTCACCCATCATTTCATTAGGCATTGTCATGGCAATGGAACCGATAATCACATCTGCTTTTCCCGCATTTACCACAATGGCGTTTTCACCGGTCGCCCCCTTGTTGGCACCTTTTTTGAGCATCGCCGCTGTCGCCAGGGCATTTGTTCCCAAACCGTACACTTCAATATAAGGTGGGATTTCTTCTTTCAGGATACCAACAATCCGGGAACCGATACCGCCGCCCATTCCGTCCAACACAACAATATTCATCTTATACCGCTGCGTCCTCGATCAAAATCTTGTGGTTTAATAATTTTACTTCTTTTAAACGTCCGTTGACAATCTTAGTGCCTCCTAAAAGGTCTGAAAGTGTCAGGCTGCCGTCATTATTAGGCACAATGTCGATGACATAGTCCATAATTTTTTCTTCTTCGCCTTTTTTATTCACTAAATATGCTGAAGATTCGCACATAACAAACATCTCCTTTCAATTTGAAAATTAGATTTTCGTTCTGGTACCCGGATGGATAGTAAGAGCCCCGGATACCGGAGTTAATCATCTTTTACAATCTTAGTATATAATGTTCAGCCCAATTTATCAACCCATTTTGTGGCAATAAAGGGCAGAAACTTTTCTATTTAATCAAAGCCTTTTTGGCTTCCATTAAATGCTCATCGGCCTGGCCGATCAGGGCGATGGCTTCTTCAATAGCCTTTGACACTTCTGTCTTGCCCACTGCGTTCATTTTATCCACCCAGTTTTTATATTCCTTGGCGTGTTCCTGGTTATGGTCTGCCCAATGGTCCAGCAAAAGGCCTAAAATTTCAATATCCTTGCCTTCGCCCTCATGGGAATGCGCGTGACCGTGGTCATGTTCATGTTCGTGGTCATGAGGATGCGTATGGGTATGTGTATGCTCATGATCGTGCATTGCGTCATGGTTGTGTCCATGTTCGTGATCGTGGCTTCCATCGTGCGGATGGCTGTGTGTATGTGTATGTTCGTGGCTATGTTCGCTCATAATAATTCCTCCAAACTTTTATAATTTAATTATAACCTTTTTCCTTAAATTTGTCTTGCTCTTTTAGAAATATTCTTATTTAGAAAAAGAAAGCAGGACGGCAACGTCCTGCTTTCAAGCAAGTATTTATTACATAATTGGATCCATTTCCAGTGCTGGATGGCCTTTTTCTGTTAAGAATTCTAATACTGCTTCGGAGTCAACAGCAATTGTTTCATCACAAACCATGTCTGTGAAGTTTTCAATTCCGTATAATTCCTGTACAGATTTGTTTAATCTTTCTGCAACGTCGTCTTTCAATTCCTTAGGCATCCATACGATTCTTTCGATACCGCCTTCAGCAGCCATAAATTTCTTGGAGCTGATGAAGTGGCGTCCGTGGCCCATGAAGCCAGGAGTCTGAACCCCACCGCCTGTCATGGAAGCTAATTCACCGAAGGTCATACCAGTAGGTGTCATGCCGCCGAATTCACGGTTAACAATAACAACACCGTTGGCTTCTGGCATAATACCACAGATACATTCGAAGCAACCACAGGAGGTCATTGGATCTTCAAGGATAGAGTATAAGGTAACTTTTTCAACTGCACCCTGAGAGCACTTGGCAACAACATCATTGACTTCTTCCCATGCGCCTAAGCGTTCGTCGATAACACCGTTCTTTTCGATTGGCTGTGCAGGACCGGTTGGGTCAAGCTCTTTGGTTGCTTTGGAGTCTAACCAGGAAACAGCACCGCAGAGACCTAAACGTTCAGGTGTTACAACACAAACGTGAGAAGGAGCAAAGGACTGGCACAGTGTACAGGTGTAGAATACATCGACACTTTCATCTGTCAGTGAGTTCAGTCTGTCGTCACGTACGTTGTAGATTGGTCTAACCAGTTCTTCTTCAAGACGTACAACATCTTCTTCTTTGGTGTAGATGGTAACTTCAACTTTATCAACTACTTTACCAAATTCGTCTAACATCTTAGCGTAAACTACTTCACCGAAGTGGCGCAGTCTGAAGCCAGCATCAAATGCTTCTTTGGTTAAACGAACCCAGCAGATATTTCTCTGTCCAACGTGCATTGAACCTTCAATGTAGTTTAAGAAGTAGTGTAATCTTCTTTCAAGTACAGATTCAAAGTCGGACTGCATTGCTTTACCAGCAACTTTAATTTCCAGACCAAATGGGATACGGACAACGTCAACGCCGTCAAACTGTGGATCGTCAATATCCGGGCCGACAACAGTGATCTTATGATCTTCGATATCGCCTAATTCTACAGTATGAACTAATTCCCAGGCTTTTGTTCTGTTTCCACCGAATTCAGCTTTCATGTTGTCTTTACGGACACGTTCGCCTTCGAAAGCGGAGGATACAGATACCGGACAGTCAATTTCGGTAACCTTGATCTTGATGCCACGGGCTTCAAGAGAGGTAGCGTCTGTTTTTGTCAGGTCTGGCTGGTTTAATAACAGGGTAGGAACTTCATTAATGTAGGTTTCTGTGATTGCCGGGAAGCCCATATCAATTGCGCAGGCGCCAGCAGCGATGATCTTGTCATCCCAGTCGCCAAATACATTAACAAATGCGAATACACGGTCTCTTGTGTAGATTCTGTGTTTTTCCCATTCGCCGGCTGGTGTGTTACCGAACATGATAGAAGCACGTACAGCAACAGATACAACGTTGATAACATCTTCGATTTCGTAACCGCATGGGATAACACGAAGGTCAACACCCATTTTGATTTTCTGGTCTCTTGCCTGGTCAATACATTTACCAACCAGATAGGTCTGAAGACCTTTATTCTGATAAGATTTGATTGTTTTTGCTAACTGTTCAGGATCCTTGTGTTCCCCGATGATAACAGCAACACCTGGGATATCCTGGGTAACCAGAGCAACACCGAAAGAACGGACAACCGCATCGGTCAATGCGCCGTCTACCCATTCCGGATGTGGGTTGCCGTCTAAGTATTTGCAGGCCTGGATAATTTCACATAACATTGCAGCAGCAACACCGGCTTCTAAAGCGTCAGCCAGCATGTTTGTGCGGTTGATGTGTTCTTTTGCCATTTCAATACCGCGTTCCAGATCGCCTACTGTTAATAATTTTTCGCCTGTGATTGCGTAAATTGTGGCTAAGCCATAAGCGGTATCCGGCAGTTTAGCTTCTGCATCTCTGCCTTTTTCTTCAATGGCCTTTGCTACATCTTTTTCAGCACGTTCAAGATATTTAGCAGTACCACTGTAAATTATATCAAAAAGATTATAAGTCTTACGTTCCATGTGATTTTCTTCCTCCGTATTTATATTTCAATATAAAGTTATGAATGTTTTAGGTGAATTGGACTATTTGTTACTTTTTACAGTCGCTTCAATTTTTTCCCCGAGAGCTGCAATTTTTTCTCTGGTTTCAGGAATATCGTATGGTGACTTGTTATTTCTGTCTGAACCGGAAATCTGATCGCTGTAATCTAAGAAACCAAAAATGTTTTCTGCTCCGATCCGTTCATTTAAGAAGTCAATGTCTTCCGGTTTTCGGATTTTGTTGCCAATGGCATAAACGTGTTTAACACCGATGTCACCAGCCAGTTTGCTGATTCGTTTAAAGGTCTGGATGCTTCGGATACCAGGTTCGACGACAACGATAAACGCGTCGACCGCTGATGCGGTTCCACGTCCAAGATGCTCAATCCCTGCCTCCATATCCATGATGACAATGTCCTTTTGGTATAAAACCAAATGTGTCGTCAGCATTTTTAACAGTACATGTTCCGGACAAACGCATCCGCCTCCGCCAGTATCGACTGTTCCCATTGTTAAGAGCTTAACACCGTTAAACTCGCGGCAAAATTTTTCAGGAATATCCGCAACTTCCGGATTCATTGTGAAAAAGGCGCCATAGGTTCCTTTTTTTGCATTTGTTCTCTCTTCGGCCAAGTCCTTCATTTCAGAAATAGGTGTGATGCTGTCAATCATTTCTTCGCTCATACCCAGTGCCAGGCCTAGATTTGCATCGGGGTCAGCATCAACGGCCAATACGTTAAAACCTTTATCGGCGTAATAACGGCTGAGGCAGGCTGTAATTGTCGTTTTCCCAACGCCACCTTTTCCAGTTAATGCTATTTTCATTTTATCACCTGTCCATTCTTAAAGTAATTATTCAGTATAATTAAATTCCCAGTTTTGTTCTCTTGTCTTCAATATCTGCCATGATTAATTCAGCAGCCTTGATTGGATCTGATTCAAAGACATAAGCAGCGCCAGTCCATTCTTTAACACCTTCGGTCATCAGCTTCATGAAGTTTTCACTTCCGGAAACATAAGGCATAACACCAAGATAAGTATTTAAACCGCTTGATACTACGTAAGATGCGATAGCAACAGCCTTTTCGGACATATATTCAGGTGCGGCACCTACAACTGGAAGTTCTGCAATATCAACGCCTCTTTCGTTAGCTACTAAAGTAACCAGATGGAGGATACGGCTGATATCAACACAGGAACCCATATGTAATACTGGAGGAATATTCGCTCTTTCGCAGGCTTCTTTCAAACCACGGCCGCAAAGTTCTTTTGCTTCCAGTTTTAAGAGACCAGCTTTAGCAGCAGCCTGAGCTGCACAACCAGTAACAACGCAGATAACGTCGTTTTTAATTAACTCTTTCATCAATGTGATGTGGGCATAGTCATGTTCGACCTTTGGATTGTTACAACCAACAATACCGGCAGCGCCTCTTAAAACACCCGCCCAAACTAAGTCACCTAAAGGCTTAACTGTACCTGTTACGTCAGTCTGAGAGTTAACAACGCGGTCTAAAGCGCCGATTGTGGTTTCTACAGAGTAACCAACAATTGTTTCAGCTTTCAGTTCTGGTACATCAACCTTGGAAGCGTCTCTGTTTTTAAAGTTCATAACAGCTGTTTTGATTACTTCTTCAGCGCAGCTCAATGGATCTTCTTCATTAAATTCAATGTACATGTCCCCTGCAATTTTTGCTTTTGGAGATGTACTGATAAAGCGTGTATGGTAGCTCTTGGCTAATTTTGGCAGTGCAGGGAAGATACACTGAACGTCTACAACCGCAACTTCAACGGCACCGGTGATAATGGCCATTTCCTGCTGGTAGAAGTTACCGGCGATCTTAATACCGTGACGCATGGTCATTTCATTACCAGTACAGCACATACCGACAACGTTGATACCCTTAGCGCCCTGTTCTTTTGCCATTTCAATCAGCTCAGGATTTTTGGATGCAACTGCGATCATTTCAGCCAAGTTCGGATCATGTCCGTGGAGCATGATATTTACCTGTTCAGGATCAATAACACCTAAGTTTGATTCAGAAGCTCTTTCCTTTGGTACACCGTACATGATGTCAGAGAATTCTGTACCGATCATGGAACCGCCCCAGCCATCAGACATACTTGTTCTTAAAGAACGTCTTAAGATGGATTCAGGATCACTTGCACAACCCATATGTGTGGAGTGCATTAAGGTAACAACTTCCTGGTCAATCGCTCTAGGTGCGATGTTTTCTCTTTCCCAGATTTCCTGACGGGATTTAGGCGCTCTCTTTAAGAAATTCTGTGTTCCAAAAGGTTTACCGAATTCCATTAAAGCCATTTCTGCAAGTTCATGGGCCAGAGCGTAGGTTTCTTTGGTATCTGCTTCTTCAATTCCCCATTCTGCAGCGATTTTTCTTAATTTGCCTTCTTCTCTGATTTTGAAAGGACCATCTTCAGAAGAATGATACATTGCATGTACGATATCGCGCGCATGGTCAGAGTGAGCGGATGTACCACCACAGCACATTCTTGCAAAGTTTCTGGCAACGATGGTGTCTCTGTCAGCACCACAGATACCTCTCTGAGCGCCTTTATCTGGCGATGGGCTTACACGGCAAGGTCCCATAACACAGATACGACAGCAAATACCGCCTTCACCAAAACCACACTGGGTTTTTAAAGCAGCTTTTCTGTCCCACATGGTTTCAGCGCCATCTTTTTGAGCTTTTTCGATTAAAGCTTCAGCTATAACATCAAATTCTAACAATTCATTGCTCATAATTTAATTTACCTCTCCTAGTAATTTACTCACATTGCAGCAACTTTGTAAAAATTTCCACTTTACAAAAACACTTTATTATTGTAGAATAATAAAAGCGGCAACGCAAATCAGTCATTTATTCAATATGGGCTCCTAAAGCAACGTTCCCTTCCGGGTCTCGAAATGAGCGTTACTTTAGGGGCTTATTTTTTTATTAACTTCTTTTAGAATTCCAGAACGGAGTCTGCGTATAAGATATTATTTTTGATAATATCGCAGGCAACTACAGTTTCCATTAAGCGTTTGTCGCAAGGATTAATGATTGCGCTGGATAAACCGCAGCACATTGCCATTGCCATCATTGCGCTGTCAAGTAATGGTCTGATATGTTTTGGAGCACCGTTGGAAACATTACTTAAACCACAAGTTGTCAACAGACCCATGTCTGTGATCATCTTAACGGCTTCAAGCATTTCTTCCTGTTTGTCCTGCATCCCCTTGATAACAAGCGCTAATGGGTCAAACAGCATATCGGTTGGTTCCATGCCATGTTCCATCCCTCTTTCAAGGAGTTCAGAACAGTAAGCGATACGTTCGTCATTATCAGAAGGTACACCTTCTTTAGAACATAAGCAGATGCAGGCAGCATCGTTGGCAGCAGCTAAGTCCAGGTAACCGATACGGTCGCCGGCATCAGCGGAGTTAACGAGCGGCTTGCCTTTTTCACGGTTGTAAACCTGAATACCAGCTTCGATCGCTTTCATGTTAGCGGTGTCAAGTGCCAGTGGAACATTGTCAAAGTTTTCCTGTAACAATTTAACGCCCCATTGCATTAATTCTTCACCGTCTTTTTCAGCAGGTCCGATATTCAAATCCAAATAATCTGCACCAGCGTCTAACTGTTCTTTTGCTCTCTGCAGGATTGGTTCAGGATTACGAGTTTCAAATGCTTCACGCATTGCTGGAGAAATACAGTGAATTCTTTCACCGATAACCATAAATTTTGCCATAATGTTTCCCCTTTCGGATTATAAAATATTTTTGGATAAACCGCAGCCGGAAGCCCCCGCCTCCAGCTGCGAAAAAGTTTTAATTTGTATGAATTACAGATGTACGCCGCGAAACGCAGAGCTTAAGCAATTCCCATTAAGTCACGTAAGAATTTCGGGATCTGCATAGCTTCTGTCGGTCCGACAATAACTTCCCAATCTGGAAGCGCTTCAGCAACGTCACCCTGTAATACAGCAACTTTACCTGGTAAGATAAGTTTTCTGCATTTAGTTTTGTCAGCAATGCCGCTTTCCTTAATGAAATCAGAGATAACGGAAGCACCGAATTTACCGGCAGCCCATGCTGTAAGAACGGAGTAACCGCCAGCGTCAGGAATAGCCAGGTAAGCAGGAACTTTAGAACGTTCGATTTCGCCGGAAACCACGAAGTAAGACAGAGCGAAGTCAACGGTAACCAGTACAGGTGCGTTGTCATCAGCTTTGTTGAATTCGTAGATAGTCGGTTCAACACGCATTGGTTTCTGAGGATCGGTGAAGATGTTCTGTCTTAAACCGAACAGTGGCAGTGCCTGTTTGAAGTCCATATCGCTCATTACGATGATGGAGCCATAGCGCAGAACAAAAGCAGAAGCTAAGGCAACTTCCATCTGTTCGCAGCAAGCAATTTTATTAACAAATACAACTGAAGGATAACCGAAAGTTCTGTCATCGCCCTTCAGGGTGTTTGTACGGATGGTTACAGCGTTGTTATAAGCTTCCTTAACAGAGCTGTCGCCAACGTTCAGAACCAGGTTCTTGTAACCAGCAGCTTCGATTTTTTCAACAGTGTCGTGTAATTCTTCGATAGAACCAGCGGAAACACCCAGTACAACGTCGGCAGCTTTGGCAACTTCTACCATAGCGTCTGCATTTGCAGGTGTAGCACCCATTAAGATACCCTTAGCAGCTTTGATCGCTTCAGCAGCTTCCTTAGCTACTTCAACATCTTCAACAACAGCCATTGGCACACGGCCCAGTTCGATCACTTTAGCGATCAGGTCTAAGAATTTAGCTTTGTCAGCAGCATAACGTACAGAAGCAACTTCTACGCACATTAATTCGCCGATACGGTCATATTTAACAGCTTCTAAATGAGCTACCTTCTTAGCAATTTCATCGTCAGAGTCTGCGTCTGAGAATTCAACTGCGAATAAAGCTTTGTTAACATAAGTTTTTTCATGTCTGAATAATACAGTTTCGCCGCCCAAAGCACATTCTGTATCGCCAGTTCCGATCTTGATTGTTTTCATCGGAGGAGCGGTAGCTTCAGATAACTGAGCTTTAGCTTCGTCTGTAATATACGGGCATTTATCAATTTCTGCAGCGCCAGCGGCTACTTTCATTGAGAATGCCATACATGTAGGGAATCCACATTCCTTACAGTTTTTCTTAGGAGTCAGTTTAAAAATATCTAAACCTTTTACTGCCATTTTTTTGCGCCTACCTTTCCTAACCTACTAACTCTTTGATAAAGTTTTTAATCACTTTAGCTGATTCCGGATGTTTAACAATAACAGCGTTTGAGCCGCCGATTAAGCAAGAAGCTGCAGTGGAAACTTCCATAGCGATACCACGTTCTTCCTGATTTCCCCATTCAGGAGCTTCTTCTTCTGTGAACACAGCTTCTTTTACGCCCCATGCTTCGTCGCCAACATTGGTCATGATTGGCATCTGAAGGTCTGTATCGTTCTGGCCTAAAGCGGCTAAACGGATACGGTCCATTGTGGAAGCAACATATTCGAAACCATAGCCAACAGCAGCGGTTCCAACATCCATGATGATGTTTCCACCGTCAACACCTAACTGTGTCAACAGGATATTTAACTGTTTTGCAAGGTTGATATCAACAGCAGACTGGCCGGATACTTTGTGACCGTCAGCATTACCTGCTACGCCAACAGATTTGTAGTTATCTTCAACAGCTGAGAATAAAACAGCGTTTTTGCCAGACAATGCCTGAGAAACTTTAACCAGTAAATCACCGTCTTTTTCAGCGTTGTTGCAGCCTGCAACAACCAGCGGAAGATCGATTGCTGCTTCGACAGCTTTAGCAATTTCAACACATTCTTCAGATGATTTGTTAGCACCGTTAGGATCAGCACTAATTAATTTTAATGCGATAAACTGTGCGTCTGTATTGTCCTGTACATATTTTGCCCATGCTGCAGGATCCTTTACGACGTCACCATAAGCGTCAACCAGACATTTTTCCCAGTCTTCTGGGTAACTGTCTAAAATTTCCACACCAACAACCGGTGCGTTTCCTTCACCACTTAAAAATGGTAATCCTTTTTCTCCTCCGAGAGTAACTGCTGCATCTCCAACACCAATTACACACTCATTGATCTTGCCACTAAACTTTTGTTCTGCTTTTTTGAATGGCATTTCCTCGTTACCTCCTAACTCGTTCTTGTTAGTATTTTTTTATATTTCAAAGCCCGGAATCGTTTTATGAACATGACAAATTCCGGTTGCTTTAAAATTTCAATTGTAAAAAAACCGGTGTACACAGACTTGTATATATAAGTATACACATATACTACTATCTTGTTATAAGTTTGTCAAACATTTTTCGACCAAAAACAAAAATTTACCCGTCTTTCTAAAGCTTTTAATTCACAGTTATTCAGTAGGTTTAAATGATTTCATGAAACCCATGAAAACGACCCCGTAAATAAGCAAAATATTACTATAGTATACAAGTGTCAGTCTGCTTTTGCCAGCCGCTTCAACGCAGGGATGAAAATATCTCCCATTACAGCGAGATCCTCCGCGTCAAAGCCTGAGGTAATATTACTGTCAAAAAGAATCTGTGATTCCGGCGGGAACTCATCATCCCCCAGCCAGAGGATCGCGGTCAGATACATATTGTTGATAAACTCAAACCGGTAGGACAGATCACCATGCTCTTTGGGTTCCGCCCCCAGCTTCTCCATAGCGCGCTTCAGTCCCTCAACATCGTAGTTAAAGGTGAAGGCAAAGCGCTTCAGGCAGCGGCCCTCAAAGCTCTTAAAATAGTGGTTTCCTCCCGAGATATCCCGGTATGCAATGGTGGTGCCCATCGGCGGCACACCCTGAGCGTTAAGCAGATAACGCAGGATCATGGTCATCGGCTTATAATCGTCAAAGGCGGTTTCGTCCTTTAAAAGCACGTCGCCTTCGGGATATTTTACCTTGTATTCCTCACCCATCAGCGTCACTGTAAACAGCTGTTTTTCAGGGTCATAGGGACAGGTGGATTTCTCCGCCATCTCCAAGGGATCCTTATCCTTTATCAGATTTTTATAATGATCATAGGGCAGCTTGTCTTTTCTCTTCTCTTCAATGGCTGCTTCTATTTCAGAATTTAGCATTGGTTACCTCTGTCTATTTTTGCAGGCTCGGGAACAGGCTCATATCCGTGTGTGGAATAAAGCAGGCAGATATGAAGGCGTCCATATAAGAAGGGTGGACACTAAGCTCCATATAAGTCATATTCTGTCCGATTTCTGCAATTTTTTCTTTTCCTTCAGCCAGTGTAAGGGCTAGATAGCACCCCTGCATCGAGCTGTTTCCAATATAATAATATTTTTCGACCGGTATATCTGGGAGCATACCGAGGGCAATGGCGTTTTCAATGCCAAGGTTGCTGCCGATTCCTCCGGCCACATACACATTTTCCAGGATCTCAATCGGCATATCCATGCTTTCCATCAAGGTGTGAATAGCTGAGAACACCGCTCCCTTTGCCTTAATAAAGCTGTCGATGTCAATCTCTGTAATATAGATATCCTTGGCGGTACCGTCCAGTTCTTTTGAGCAGACAAAGTAACGCCCGATATCGTATTCGTCAAAGGCAATCCTGGGATTGTCGATGTCTTTGCTGATACGGCCTTTGCCGTCAATAATACCGGTTCGCTTCATCTCGCAGATCAGGTCAATGATCCCTGAACCGCAGACCCCTACTGGTATTTCCCCGCCGATGGTCGAAAAACTTGCCTTTAAGGTGGCATCGTCAATCTTGACCTCTTCAATGGCTCCTGGAACCGCCCGGGTTCCGCAGCTTATTTCTCCGCCCTCAAATGCCGGTCCTGCCGAGCAGGCGCAGGTCATCATAAAATCCTTGTTTCCGAAAACAATCTCGCCGTTTGTTCCCAGGTCTACCAGCATGGTAAATTCTTCCTGCAGCCAAACTGGAACAGCGAATACACCAGCGGTAATATCACCGCCAACATAGCTGGCCACCGAAGGTGCCAGATAGACACGCCCCTCGGGATTAATGCGGATACCAATCTCGGTGCTCTTCATTTCTGGAATCGTATTGACACCCGGTATAAAAGGCTCCCGTCTCAGATGATCCGGGTTGATCCCAAGCAGAAGGTGGGTCATGGTCGTATTCCCCGCCGCACACATCTCATAAATGTCGTCGGTGGTAATACCTGCCGACTGTACCATCTGTCCGATCAGCGGATTGATGGTCTCCTCGATAATAGCGTCCCGCAGCTTTTTGAGGCCTCCCGGCTTTTCTGTATAAACGATACGGTTGATAACATCGCCGCCGTATTTAACCTGGGCATTCCCCATAGATGCTTTGGAAACAATCTCATTAGTATCCATATTGACCAGGCAGGCAGAGACAGAAGTTGTGCCGATATCTAAGGCTACCCCGTAAAGGGCGCAGGCACATTCCAGACAGGAACGTACATCCATGATTTCGGCGATATCGCCGCGCTTCAGATAGACAACCTTTATTTTAAAATTATTTTCCCTGAAAGCGTCCGGGAACTTCCTGAGAACATCCAGGCTCACCTGAATATCTGAGTAGCCCAATGTCTGGCGGAAATAACGCTTTAACCGATCCTCATCTGCGAGATTATCGTCATTGGTAGGCTCTGGCAGCTGAATGATCTCACAGCACAGGCGGTTGGAATCGGTCATCCCCATTTTCAGCATCTTTTTCCGCACATAGCGGATATTTTTGTTTTCATTTTCAGACAGGTCGGTAATCTGCATTTCATTCTGGAACGCAGAAGCCAGATCAGGCACATTTACCTCAATATCCTCAATGATTTCTGAGCTGCAGGCCAGCACCCATCCGTCGGCAATTTCTTCTTCCGTCAGCCGGGTCAGTGACAGGGCGTCCACTCTGCCTTTTATAATCTGAACCTTGCATTTTCCACAGGTTCCATTGCCATTACACGGTGTGTCGATCATAATTCCGGCTTTCCGCGCTGCTTCCAGGAGATTTTCTCTTTGTCCTGCTAAAAACTCTACCTGCCGTTTCCCCTTAACGACAAACACTACTTTATGCATACACGCCTCCTTGTTCTGTTAACCTTTGCAAAATAGTCATATGCATGATCTTATTTTTAAAACAGAAACCGCCACTCCTCTTTGACGGCTTCTGCTATCGCACTTACTTAAGAAACCAGAACTACTTGATTTCAAGCTTATCAATAATTTCACGAACAGCCTTACGCGCTGCTGAATCCTCTGGAAGGGTAACAAGCGGCTTGCCGTATGCGTCGTATTCAAACACCTGCTGATCCATCGGGATAACGCCCAAAAGATCCAGTCCCTGTTTTTCAATTTCTTCCGCTGTGCCTTCATTGAGTTCTCCGTTTGGCGCGCGGTTTACAATCAGCTTAATGACCGGGATTCTCAGATTGAGTTCCTCTGCCAGATCACGGATTCGTGCAACCGCCTGAATACCGCGGCGTGAGCAGTCGCTGACCAGCAGTAAAATGTCCATTCTCCCCATGGTTCCGCGGCTGATATGCTCCATTCCTGCCTCGTTATCCATAATGACATAATTATAGTTTTCAGATAAACGCCCCACCTGAGTCTTTAAAAGGCCGTTGACGAAACAGTAGCAGCCTTCGCCCTGACTGCGGCCCATGACCAGCAGGTCGTAGCCCTTTCCTTCAGAAACAGCCTGATTTAAACGAAGGGTCAGAAAATCCCCCTTGGTCATTCCCGGCGGCAGCTGATTACCGTCCATTTCCGCATGGTTGACCTCTTCCTTGATGTGTCCGATGGTCAGTTCAACCTCTTCACCCAAAACCTCGTTCAGGTTTGCATTTGAATCAGCATCCACTGCCAGGATTGGTCCCTTGCCCTGTTCTGCCAAGTATGAAACCAGCATACCTGTAAAGGTTGTTTTTCCAACACCGCCCTTACCGGCAACTGCAATATTAAAAGCCATAATACGCTCCTCCTTTGTTGAAATTTCAATTTCACTCAGCCTGCTTCGCAGGCTTTTTAAAGCGTGAACTGATGGATTGTTATTTTTTTAACAAGTAAAAATCCTTGACTTGTATATATAGGTATTAACATGCCTATCATAACATATTGAGAACCATAACACAATGTAATATTTTGTCCTGTAAAGCCGGGCTTAAGGCTGCAGTATTCACCAAAAAGAACAAATAAACACCTGCTTTTTTAAACGAAAGCACCTGATTTAAAATACTTTTATTATCCGCTTTTAACATCTTGTAAAAACCGCTGTATATGGTATACTTTCAGTATCATTACAGCCATCGGGAGAACCATATGACTTTTTCTTTTTTTACCCTTGCCAGCCCTTTCTCAGTTTTTGTGTTTATTGTTAACATTCTGTTCAGCTTCACGATTATTTTTCTGGAGCGCAAAACACCGCAGAGCACCTATGCCTGGCTGTTGTTTCTGTGGATCATTCCGGTTCTGGGATTCGTCTTTTATCTCTTCTTTTCCCAGAATCTGACCAAGCGAAAAATCTACCGCTACAACACGCCGGAAAACGAGCAGTACCAGCTTCTGCTGCGACGGCAGAAAAAAGCGCTGGTAGACCGCCAGCGGATCGCAAAAAATAAAACTATTGCAAAAAAATACCGTTACAACATCGAGTATCACCTCAATGTCAGCCATGCCCTCTACACCGACAACAACAGCATCGATATTTATACCGATGGACACGAAAAATTCAATGCCCTGTTCGAGGCCATTGAAAACGCCCGTTCCACTGTTCACATTGAGTATTATATCATTAAATATGATGGCCTTGGCCAGAAATTTATGGAGCTCCTTACCAAAAAAGCCCGGGAGGGTGTCGAAGTCCGGCTTCTCTTTGATGAAATGGGTGGCCGCTATATTCCAAAGAGCGCTCTAAAAGAGCTGGAATCCTCCGGCGGCCAGTATGGTATTTTCTTTCCCTCCAGGCTTCGTTTTATCAATCTCCGCCTGAACTACCGTGACCACCGCAAAATTGTCATTATTGATGGCAAAACCGGCTTTATTGGAGGGTTTAACGTTGGTGACGAGTATCTGGGCCTTAAGAAAAAAATGGGCTACTGGCGGGATACCCACCTGAAGATTGAAGGGTATGCTGCCTACGAGCTCCAGATGCGATTTTTCCTCGACTGGCGTACCAGCGGCAACAAGGCTAAGCTCAATATCAATTCTGAAAATATCCACCGCTATTTTCCTTATATGGAAAACTGTGAAGGTTCAGGCATCCAGATCGTCTCAAGCGGCCCCGATGATCCCAACCAGGTCATCAAACAGGGCTTTATCCGGATGATTACCAATGCCGAGAAATACATTTTAATCCAAAGCCCTTATTTTGTTACAGACGAGAGTATCATGGAGGCTCTTAAAATCGCCCTGCTGTCCGGTATCGACGTGCGGATAATGATCCCTAACAAACCTGACCATATCTTTATTTACTGGGCCACTCTCTCCTATGTTGGAGAGCTCATAAAATACGGGGCCAGAGTCTACATTTATGACAATGGCTTTCTCCACGCCAAAGTGCTGGTCGTGGATGACCAGATCGCCGCTGTCGGTTCCTGTAATTTTGACATCCGGAGCTTCAGTCTCAATTTTGAGACCAACGCCTTTATCTACGACCCCGAAATTGCTGTAAAACTGCGCGATATTTTTTACAGAGATATTGAAAAATCCATTTACTATGACACCATGGCTTACGAAAAACGCAGCCGTGTCATCAAGGTTAAGGAGTCTATCTCCCGCCTCTTTGCGCCGCTGTTGTAAAAAAGACAGGATGTACCGACCCAACCAGTACATCCTGTCTTTTTATTTTTTGCGGTAAAACACCTGCCGGTTTACTGCCTTGTCCTGTGAAGCGACAATCGTCGTACAAACCGCGTCGCCTGTGATATTAACAGCTGTTCTGGCCATATCCAGAATGCGGTCGATACCCATAATCAGGGCGATACCCTCAATGGGAAGCCCGACCGAATTAAAAACCATGGACAGGGTTATCAGACCCACCCCCGGCACCCCTGCTGTACCGATGGAAGCCAGCGTAGCAGTCGCAATAACGGTCACATAATCGGGTATCCCCAGAGGAATTCCAAAGGCCTGGGCTGCAAAAACAACTGCCACACCCTGCATAATAGCCGTACCGTCCATGTTTATGGTCGCTCCCAGCGGAATAGTGAAGGAAGAAATTTTGCGCGATACCCCCATTTCCCGTTCCAATGTCTCAATTGACAGTGGAATAGTCGCATTGGATGTTGCTGTTGAAAAAGCAAAGCCCATAACCGGCAAAAACTTTTTGATAAAAGTGATGGGGCTGAGACCTGTAAAACCCTTGAGCATTCCCTGATAAACCACAAAGCACTGGATGCCAAGGGCCAAAAAAACAGCGGCCATATATTTAAGCATTGGCAGAAACGCGTTAAAACCGATTCCCGCAAAGGTTTTGGCAATCAGGCAGAAAACACCAATCGGTGCAGCCTTCATAACCATCGTGGTCATTTCCATCATTATATCGTTAAACTGGGAAAAGAAGTTGGAAACAATATCTGCCTTTTCTCCAAGCTTAGCCAGAATAATACCAATAAGCAGTGCAAAGACAATGACCTGGAGCATATTTCCTTCGGCCAGACCCTGGATAGGGTTTTTGGGGATAATATTCAGCAGCGTGTCCACAAGGCTCGTCTTTTCCGCGATTGTAGTCTCCACCTGCTGGATCGAAGAAATATCCAGGCCGATTCCGGGATTAATCAGGCTGGCAACAGCGATAGCCAGAGTAACCGCCACAGCGGTAGTAAAGATATAGAAGCCAATGGTTTTAACCCCTACCTTTCCCAGTGTCTGTGTATCTCCAATAGCAGCACTTCCACAGATTAGAGAGCAGAACACCAAGGGAACGACCAGCATCTGCATAAGCCGGAGAAATCCATTTCCAAGCACATAAAAAACGCCGTTGATAACAACTGTATCCTTAATGTAACCGCTTGGAATAAGATAGTGGAGAACAATCCCGGTAACAGCCCCTGCCAGCAACGCGATAAAAATCCAGGTTGTCAGACCAAGCTTTTTTCCTTTATTCTTTTTCATAAACGCCCTCCTCTCATATTGTATCCCGCTTCAGCGTTTCCATAAACTCACGGATAGCGTCTTCCCAACGGGGCATCTGGTATACCTCAGTCATATACATCATCATGTTTTCCAGCACTGTGTGACTGGGATATGGGAAAAACCGGCTGGTATTTTTAGAAACGGCTGCATCGATAGGTACATTCTCCAGACCTGCCAGCCGCAGAATCTCCTTGGCAAAATAAAAGCGGCTGCACACGCCTTCACAGGCAGCGTGAAAGACCCCGTACTCTCTGGTTGAAAGCAGGCGCACAATAAATTTTGCCAGTTCAACAGCACTTGTCGGAGAGCCTACCTGATCATTGGGAACCTCGAAAGGCTCTCCCTTTCGCGCCATTTCCAACACCCAGAACACAAAATTACTGCCGGACTGCCCATAGATCCACGAACTCCTGATCACCAGATGGCGCGGGTTCAGTTCCCGTACAAAGCCTTCGCCTGCCAGCTTGGATTTGCCATATACGGTCACTGGTTCAGGCGTATCAAACTCGGTATAGGTCTTTTGGCTCATTCCTCCAAAGACATCATCGGTGGATATCTGGATAATTTTAGCACCTATTTTCCTTGAGGCGATACTCAGATTTCGCGCGCCGAGCGCATTAACCTTATACGCCTGAATCGGTTCCTCTTCACAGTCTTTGACATCCGCCATCGCCGCACAGTTAATGATCACGTCTGGCCGGTTTATATCTGCGTACTGCATAATACCATCCAAATCTGTAACATCCACATCTTTATCGGTTGTCAATATATCTCTCGCCGCATCCTCCAGCGTTTTGTAGAGCGTATGGCCCAACTGCCCTTCTGCTCCGGTTATCCATATACGATCATTTTCCAACATCGCCACAGCTCCTTATCAAATTTTTGTATTTTTCGTTTCTTAACTATAACACATCAATTGCTCAAAAAACAAGAGAACCCGAAGAGTAAGGCCCTCCGGATTACAATATTCACATTGATTGCGTATATCTTTCTGCTTAGCTGTAAATTTCCACCAGGCGTTTTAAGAGCGCAACAACCTTTTCCATAGACTGAACCGGAATATACTCAAAACGTCCATGAAAATTGTGCCCGCCGGTACAGATATTCGGGCACGGCAGCCCCATATAGGACAGTCGCGCACCGTCGGTACCGCCTCTTATCGCCGTCACCTTAGGCTCTATACCAACATCCTTCATGGCTTTTTCGACATTGCGGACAAGATGGATATGCGGCTCAATTTTTTCTTTCATATTATAGTATGAATCTGAGAGAAGGTACTCAAAGCTTCCCACACCGTACAGTTCATTAAGATAATCACAGATTTTTACTGCCCGTTCCTTACGTTTTTCAAATTTCACCCGGTCGTGGTCACGGATAATATAGGTCATTTCCGCCTTTTCTACTGTTCCCTCAAACTGGTCCAGGTGATAAAAACCCTCGTAGCCTTCTGTGTGTTCAGGCGTTTCACATGCTGGCAGCATGTTCTGGAACTCCATTCCCATGAGAAGGGCATTTTTCATCTTGTTTTTAGCCGTTCCGGGATGAGTGCTGACGCCGTTGACGGTTAATTTTAAACTGGCTGCATTAAAGTTCTCATATTCCAGCTCACCCAGCTCACCGCCGTCCACAGTGTAGGCAAATTCTGCACCAAAGCCTTCCACATCAAAATAGTTAACACCCCGTCCGACCTCCTCGTCTGGCGTAAAGGCTATTTTTATGGTTCCGTGAGTTACAGGGTTGTTCATCAGGAAATCACACAGGGTCATGATCTCAGACACGCCGGCTTTATCGTCCGCGCCTAAAAGGGTGGTACCATCTGTCACAATGATATCCTGGCCTTTGTAATCCAAAATTTCCGGGTAATCCTCTGTCTTAAGAACAATATTTTGCGCTTCGTTCAGTAAAATATCGCCTCCGTCATAATTTTCGACAATTCTGGGTTTAACATCCTTTCCGCTCACTGCGCTGGAGGTATCCATATGGGCGATCAGTCCAATGACAGGCAGCTCCTTATCCGTTGTTGGCGGAATGGTTGCATAGACATAACCATAGCTGTCCATGCGTGCATCCTCCACGCCCATTTCCTTAAGTTCCTCAACCAGTATAGCCGCCAGATTTTTCTGTTTTTCGCTGCTTGGGAAACAGTCAGCTTCCGGCACAGACTCTGTGTCCACTTGAACGTATCTTAAAAATCGGTCTACTACTGTTTTCATTTTTCCTCCTGCTATTATAAAATAAAAAAGGCATCACATAAGAGATGCCTGTGTTCCGCTGTCTTTACTCACCTTGCTGCTTAAGCTTTTCCGCCTGATCACTGGTAATCAGTGCGTCGACCATTTCGTCAATTTCACCGTCCAGAAAAGCCTCAAGCTGATAAACGGTCATGCCAATACGATGGTCTGTTACACGGCCCTGCGGGAAGTTATAGGTACGGATACGCTCACTTCGGTCACCGGTGCCCACCTGGCTTTTACGGTTTTCAGCAATTTCGCTCTGCTGCTTCTGCATTTCAATTTCAAAAAGGCGGGCCTTCAGAACTTTCATGGCCTTTTCTTTGTTTTTCAGCTGGGATTTTTCATCCTGACAGGTTACAACCATTCCGGTGGGTTCGTGTGTGATACGAACCGCGGAGTCGGTGGTGTTTACGCACTGGCCGCCATTTCCAGAGGAACGGTAAACATCAATTCTCAGATCATTCGGATTGATATCAATTTCCACATCCTCGGCTTCCGGCAGCACTGCAACCGTCGCGGTAGATGTATGGATACGGCCGCCGGATTCTGTACTTGGAATACGCTGAACGCGGTGAACCCCGCTTTCATATTTCAGACGGCTGTAAGCTCCCCGCCCTTCGATGGAGAAGGTAATTTCCTTAATCCCGCCGATATCTGGAATATTAGAGTTCATAATCTCCGATTTCCAGCCCTGGCGTTCTGCATAGCGGGTGAACATTCTGAAAAGATCACCGGCAAAAAGAGCAGCTTCACTTCCTCCTGCGCCTGCACGGATTTCGACAATAACATTTTTGTCATCATTGGGGTCCTTTGGCAGAAGCAGGACCTTCAGTTCATCTTCAAGGGCTGCTTTTCTCTCTGTCAGCTCGTCCAGCTCAGCCTTGCACATTTCTTCAAAATCTTTGTCAATGCTTTTGTCAGAAAGCATTTCCTTGCTTTCCTCAATCCCCTCAAGGGTCTTCTTATATTCGTTATAACGGTTGATGATCGGTTCGATATGGGCATGCTCCTTCATAAGCTTCTGCCACTGTGCCTGATCGGCAATAATATCGGGATCTGCTATTTTTTCATTGAGCTCCTGATATTTACTTGATAAAAAATCTAACTTTTCTAACATTCTGTTTTTCTGTTTCTCCTCTATTACGCTTATTTCACTTCATCGAAGAAAAATACCGCCAGTGTCCCCGGTCCCGAATGGGTCCCGATAATAGGGGCCAACGGCATAATTTTAAAGTTATCGGTCTTAAAATGCTTGCTGGCAATCTTTACAAAGCTTTCAACCAGGGGCATATTGTCCGCATGGGTGATATAAATGGTCTGTTCGCTAAGCTTATCGCCCTTTTCCTCAATGTATTCCACCATTTTTTTCAGTATTTTTTTCTCACCGCGCGCCTTATCGAGCTGTCTGAGCTCACCATTTTCGTCAACATCCAGCAAAGGACTGATCTTAAGCATATTTCCGACAATAGCAGTCCCCTTGTTCAGGCGTCCGCCCCGGTACAGGTACTCCAGGTCCGTTACGGTAAACACGTGGCGGATATGGGCAGCATAATAGCCGCTCAGCTTTACCAGTTCTTCCATGCTGGCGCCATTCTGGGCCGCCTCAGCGACCTCCCGTACAATCAGACCAAGACCGCCCGTTACAGCCTTGGTGTCGAGCACCTCAATATCCGCGTCGGGGTATTTTTCCAGCACATCCCGCTTCGCCAGCATTGCCGCCTGATAGGTTCCAGACAGACCGCTCGAAAAGCTGAGATACATGAAAGGCATCGACGCCTCTGCCAGCTCGGTGAACCGCTTTACAAAATCCGCATAGGGAATCTGGGACGTCTTGTAATGAACGCCGCGCCGCATTTTGCTGTAGAGCACCCCAGGCGTGATCTCAATCCCATCTAGATAGGTCTTTTCACCTTCAATGACGTATAGAGGCATCAGCTCAATATCATACTTTTCCAGCTCTTCCGCCGGCATATCGCAGGCAGAATCGGTTAATATTTTTATACTCATCGCTTTCCTCTCTGCATTATTTTAATTTTACCACTGTAACGGTCAACGCTGCCCGCATTTTTAAGATACAGCGTATCTGCTTTGCGGGCAGCGGCAGGTTTCATTATTTTCTCAATTTATTATTGTAACACAAAAACAGTATTTTGTTAAAACAATTCTTCAGCTTCTTTTCTCGGGTCCGCAAAAAGCTTTCGCCCCTTGGCCTCCAGATAATCAGTCAGACGTCTGGTGTCCAGATTAATGATCAGCTCATCGGGAAATCCCACCTCATCCAGCGCCTTGTCGGCATATGGAAAATAACCGATATCGGTGCAGAAATGCGTATCTGTTCCTAAAATAACTGGAATATCCAGCTCTTTACAACGCTTGGCAATGGCGACACAGTTCGTTTTGGAGCCATGTCTGATAAAAAAGGACCCGTTATTGATCTCAATGAGGGTATCCTTCCGCTTAGCTTCCTGTAAAACAGCCTCATAGTCAAGCTCATAGGTCGGGTTGCCCAAGTGACAGATAAAATCCACCAGCCGGTTGTTGATGGCGCCCAGGACTGCAGAAGTATTATCTGCCTTTGAGCCCGGCTCGATACAGGGGGTATGGAGAGAGGCAGAAACAATCTCCAGCCTGTCCGCAAATGCTTCTGGCACGTCGATAGTCCCATCCTTATCCATAATGTTGGATTCCATCCCCTTAAGAACCTTCACATTGTTGATAACCGGCGGAATAATCCGATAGTTCGCAAAAAACATGGCTGTGGCTGAGCCCGGCATTTCAGGTCCGTGCTCAGTCAGGCAGAACATCTCAAGACCTCTTCTGGACGCTGCTTCCACCAATTCCATCAGTGTGCAGTAGGCATGTCCGCAGGCCAGTGTATGCGTATGTCCGTCAAGTACGTAATTTCTCACTTCTGTTCCTCCTTAAGCGCTTTCTGTTTTTCTTTTTCTTCCTGTCTTTTACGCGCTTCCGCAACCTCTTCATTATGCTTTGCGACCTTGTCGCAGAAAATCTGGGCCGATCGGAATCCCAGTGCCTTCATACGGTTATTGATCGCAGCGGTTTCAATAATCACAGCCAGATTTCTGCCTCCGGAAACCGGAATGGTCACCAGCGGCACCTCGATTCCCAGAATATCCTGGATTTCCTCGTCCAGCCCCAGCCGGTCATAGGGAGAGGTCTCATCCCAGTTTTCAAGTTTTATGACCATATCCACCTCTACAGACTGCTTAACAGCCTTTGCGCCGTACAGGGTTCTCACATCAATAATACCAATGCCCCGGACTTCCATGTAATACCGCAGCATTTCAGGCGCTGTACCACTCAGCACACGGTCCTGATGATTGCTGACCTCCACCACGTCATCGGCAATCAGAGTGTTGCCCCGCTTGACGAGCTCAAGGGCTGTCTCACTCTTGCCAATGCCGCTGGGGCCTGTAATCAGTACGCCCACGCCGTGAACCTCCACCAGTACACCGTGCATACTAATCATAGGCGCGGTTTTACGGTCGATATAGTCAATTAAATGGTAAAAGAAAATGGAGGTCTTTTCTTTGCTTCTCAGCAGAATACGTGCATGTTTTTTAGCCGCTGCCTCAAAAATCTCTGCCTCTGGCAGATCCCAGCAGATAATCACACACGGAAAATCATAGGAGAAAAAGTCGTCAATACGTTTTTCCCGCAGCTTGGGGTCAAGGCTCAGCAGATAGGAGGTCTCAACCTTTCCGATAATCTGGATACGCTTGGCGTCAAAATATTCATAATAACCATGAAGCTGAAGTCCCGGGCGGTTCAAACCGCTGTCGTAAAGATCAAACTCATCAACCGGACTGTAAATCTCCTCAAGATTCAGGTCCTTACAAAATTCCGCAAGATTCATACATCCTAAAGATTCTTCGTTCATTTATTCTCTCTCTTTTCTTCAGATTTTGTTTTATGCTCATCATCATTGAAATAGTCGAAAACTGCCTGAGCGGTCTTGTCGCTCATTCCCGGCAGGGTTTTAAGCTCCTCCAATGTTGTTTTCTTCAGATTGTTCAGGCTGCCGTAATGCCGCATGAGCAACTCACGGCGCTTCTTTCCAATTCCCGGAATTTCTTCTAAACGGGATTCCAGCATTCCTTTTTTTCGCAATGTCTGATGGTAGCCCAGAGCGTAGCGGTGGACTTCCTCTGAGATATCGCTCAGAAACGTGCACAGCGGTGTGGATTTTTTCAGAGGATACTCCTCATCCTTATAGATAATCCCGCGAATCCTGTGGTGATCATCTTTTACCATGCCGCAGACCTCAATATGAACGTTAGGGTACATCTGTAAAATGCTCCGAACCGCGTCGACATGGGTCTTTCCGCCGTCAATACAGAACACATCCGGGAAGGGCAGAAAGCTGCTTTTTTCAGGGTCCTTCCCCTCATTCTGCTCCTTTATGCCCCGCTCGATACGCCGGAAAATCATTTCCTGCATGCTGGCATAGTCGTTCTGCCCATCCACTGATTTTATCTTAAACCGGCGGTAGGCTTTTTTGTCCGGCTTGCCTCCTTGAAAAACAACCATCCCTCCTACATTGTCGGTGCCGCTGATGTTTGAGATGTCATAAGCCTCGATTTTCTCTGGTGTATGGTCCATTCTGAGCAGATCCTTGAAAGCGTCCAGGCGGCTTTTTTTCTTTTCTTCCTTCTGGCGTTTTTCAAGCTCATACTGCTTGAGGGTTAGCTCTGCGTTTTCCTCTACCATCCGCGTCATCTTTGACTTCTGGCCTTTCTGCGGCCGGGTAAGAACCACCTTCGCACCGCGCAGCTCCGCCAGCCACTGGGCAATGGTGTTTTCTTCATCCTTAAGCAGCGGCGCGCCCAGAATAATTTCCCTGGGAATAAAAGGTTTTGAGGAATAATACTGCTTGACAAAGGTTGTCATAATATCCTCTGGCGTGGATTCCTCCACCCCCTCGAGAAAGGTATGGTCCCTGCCCAGCATTTTTCCGTCACGGACGTTAAAAACCTGAACACAGGCCAGATCCTCGTCCTTTGCAAAGGCGATAATGTCCTGATCCTGCTGGTTGCTCACGATAATTTTCTGTTTTTCCACAATATGCTGGATGCCGTAAATCTGGTCTCTCAACTTAGCGGCCAGCTCGTAATCCATTTTTTGGGCAGCCTCGCTCATTTTTTCCTCAAGAGTTAAAACCAGCTCCTTATCCTTTCCGTTGAGGATGGACAGGATATCGCTTATATAGGCCATATATTCTTCCTTTGGCACATTCCCCTGACAGGGGGCGCAGCACTGGCCGATATAATAATTGAGACAGGGACGTCCGTTCTTTTCCCCAAAGGCCACCTTACGGTTACAGCGCCGCAGCGGGTACAGCTTTCCAATGGCCTCGATGGTTTTCTTTACCGCAAAGCTGCTGGTAAAAGGGCCGAAATACTTGCCGCCATCCTTTTTGTGTTCTCTGGTCATAATGACCTTGGGGTACTCGTCCTCCAGCGTAACCTTGACGTAAGGATAGCTTTTATCATCCTTTAACAGGATATTGTATTTTGGCCGGTGCTCCTTGATCAGGTTACACTCCAGAATCAGAGCTTCCAGCTCACTGTCCACCACGATGGTCTCTATATCGCAGATATGAGATACCAGCGTGACCGTCTTGGGCGTCAGGTTTTTGGAGTTTTGAAAATACTGCCGGAGCCGGTTCCTCAGATTGATGGCCTTCCCGACATATATTATATCTCCCGCAGCGTTTTTCATCAGGTAAACGCCGGGGTTTTGAGGTATATCTTTTAGTTTATTGCGATCGTACATGTCTATTCCTGAAATTTTTTAAGATTTTTCTACTTTTTGCCAAGAAATACTTTTATTTTTCATTCCATTTGGTATAATCTATCTATAAATAATGCAGTTACTTATACACGAAAGGATGTGTTCCTATGTTTGAAACAGTTATAATTGATGGTCAAAACACCATTTTGTCAAACGGCAGCTTCGAAGTTAAGATCATTCCTAAAATATACGGCGGCTACACCTTAACCAAAACAGTCAAGGATGATCCGCTTGATATCATTGAAATCCGGGATATCCGTCTGCCGCTCTCTGAAAAAGAGATTATCCGGGAAGCCAAGGCCCTTTTAAAGCAGAGCTATGATTCCGTAGACTTTAACAATTATAACATACAAACCATTTAAACAATACCCGACAGGGTTAAATTTTAAAATCTGAAAACGTCACAGGCCGCTGCACTCAGGTGTATCGGTCTTTTATTATCATTGCGCCTGTTCTTTTTACTATGGTATAATTAAGCATCCCATAAGATAAGGAGTTCATTTATGAAAGATTACACTGCAATTATTTTCGATCTGGACGGCACTCTGCTCGATACTTCCGAGGGTATCTACAACGCTGTCCGTTCTACTGAAAAAATAATGCATTTTACCCCCGTCGATGACACAACCCTTCCAGAATATGTAGGGCCGCCCACTCTTTTTTCCTATAAAAAGCATTACGACATCGATGACGATACCGCCCAAAAAGCTGTCGTCCACCACCGCAAATACCAGAGCGAGCAGGGCGTAAAGGAAGCGCGCCCATATGACGGCATGCCGGATTTACTCGCAATGCTAAGGGAATCCGGCCATAAACTGGGGGTTGCCACCCTCAAACGCCAGGATATTACCGAGGCAACGCTGGCCGCCGCCGGTATGCTGGACTGCTTTGACTCCATCAGGGGCATCGACATGGCCGAGTCCCTGACAAAATCCGATATCATCAACCTGGTTCTTGAGGATCTCAGTGTCGAACCGGAAAACGCTGTTCTCATTGGCGACAGCGCATATGACGCCATCGGTGCCAGACAAAGTGGTGTGGATTTTATCGGCGTTGAGTATGGTTTTGGTTTTAAAAACCTCCAGGAAATCGAGGCCTACCACCCTGTTTTTATCGCCTATTTTGTCGATGATCTTATCCAGTTCTTTGACCATTGTTAGAACTTTAAGGTTTTTATAAAAAAAGATACTCAGCTCCTCTAAAGGGTATATAAATTACCGTCATTCAACTTTATCCTTTGGAGGTTTTTTATTATGAATTATTTTATGAGTATCTTTTTCAGGCTCATCCCCCTTTTAATGGGGGCAATCTGTTTTAGCTACGGCATCTATGTCACTACCCTCGGAACCGCCCTGGGATCTGGCTATCTGGTAGCCGGGCACGTGCTTATCTCACTGACTGCCATCTGTATCGCGCTGTATTGTACAGCCGCTACCATTATCCGTCAGCTCATCAACCGGTACAGTAGCTTTTTCAAATGGTTTCTGCCTGTTCTCGGCTATGCTGTCAGTCTCTTTACTGTTGGCATGGGCATCTATTACTGGAATCTTCATACCATCAACACCGCTTACTTTGTCTCCGGCAACATTATCTTCGGCGTTGGCCTGATCGCGTGCTGTGTCACCACTGTGGCCACCTCATCTACCCGTTTCCTTTTTATCCCGGCCAACTCCAATAAACTACAGCCCGGCGACAAGCCGCAGGGCGCTTTCAGCGAAAACACAGCCAAAATCCTTATTGCCATTCCGGCTTTCTGCGCTCTTGTGGGACTGATCCGCAGCATCGTACTGATATCAGCAGGCCTGAGCTCGGAATATTTTGTAGCCGGCCACGTCCTTTTTGGCACTTCCCTTGTCTGTGCCAGCCTGATCGCACTAGTAGCCTCAGTAATCCGTCAGATACAAAACACTTTTACAGACAAAGAGCGCTGGAAATGGACGATTTTCGTTTTAATTTTAGGCTCCATCAACGTTGTTCTGGGTATTGGCATACTGTTGGTTCAAAAAACACCAGCGTGGATCGCTCCGGGATGGGTATTGGTTGGCCTTGGCTTTATCTGCTACAGCATCTCGAGCAAGGTCATTCTCCTCGCCTCCGTCTGGCGTCAGACCTTCTCCCTCGCCAAGCGTATTCCACTGATACCGATAATGACCACGCTTTTCTGCCTTTTTACCGCAGCCTTCCTGTTTGAAGCAGAGCTTTTCAATTCTGCCTTTTTTGTGCCGGCTCGTGTAATGGTCGGCCTCGGCGCTGTATGCTTTACGCTTTACTCCATTGTTTCTATTTTGGAATCCGGCACTTCCGGCTCCAGCGAGTAGTGATAAGAAAAACCCAGCTGAAGGTTCAGCTGGGTTTTTCTTATTATGAGGTTTAATATTAAAATTTAAAATGGGGTCGTAGTTTATTGTTCTCCGAAGACAGCTTTATAGTCTGCCTGGAATTTTTCAATTCCCTGATCGGTTAGAGGATGTTTGGTCATCTGCATAATAACGCCAAACGGCACTGTCGCAATATCTGCACCGGCTCTCGCACAGTCGATCACATGGATCGGGTTGCGGACACTGGCAGAAATAATTTCTGTTTCAATCCCCTGGACCTCAAAAATTTCCGCAATGGTTTCAATCAGCTCTACACCAGGGGTGGAGATATCATCCAGACGGCCAAGGAATGGTGAAACATAAGCGGCGCCAGCTCTCGCGGCCAGCAACGCTTGGGCTGCGGTAAAGATCAGTGTGACATTAACCTTGATACCTTCGGCAGATAAAACTTTGGTTGCCTTCAAGCCTTCTGCTGTCATTGGAATTTTGACAACCATATTTTTATGAATTTTAGCAATTTCTCGGCCCTCTGCGATCATTCCCTCAGCATCGGTAGTGGTTGCCTTCACCTCGCCGCTGATCGGTCCATCAACAATTGAAGCAATCTCTGCGATAACTTCATTAAAATCACGGCCTTCTTTTGCGATTAAGGAAGGATTGGTTGTAACACCGCAGATAACACCCATGTCATTTGCATTTTTAATATCTTCTACATTAGCAGTGTCCAGGAAAAATTTCATTTTAAGCCTCCATTTTTTACTTGAATTTCTGAATAATAAATACATAATTTCTAAAAAACATAATTATTTTTACATTTTTAAAAATAATTAACATTTCAAAAGAAACTATCTTTGTCTATGAATACAGTATATAACGATATAAAGCCATTGTCAAGGTATTTAAGCCTTTTTGTATGGTTTTTAAATAACTTTTACTTTTGTAATAATATTAAACCAAAAATTCTTTCCTTCTATAAAACCGCCAAAGATGCAAACATTTACAAGCGTTGACCTGTATGATAAACTATTAAAGACTTATATACATTACTTAAATAACGAGAGGATTTATCATGAGCTTTAAACGATCAAGCGGTATCTTAATGCACATTTCATCACTTCCCGGTAAATACGGTATCGGAACTTTTGGCAAAGAAGCCTGCTCTTTTATCAATCTTTTAAATAAAATGGGCTTTACCTACTGGCAGACTCTGCCCCTTGGACCCGTAGACCAGTGCCACTCGCCTTATAAAAGCCCTTCTGCCTTTGCGGGCAACCCTTTTTTTATCGATCCTGAGCTACTGGCTGAGGAAGGCCTCCTTACTCAGGACGAGGTGAAATCCAGCGAATACAGCGACCCTTACAGTGCTGCCTACGAATGGCTTGATGAAACCCGGCCCACTCTCTTTCGAAAGGCTTTCAGCCGCATTGACGATCAGATAAGATCGGACATTAAAATTTTTGAGGACGAGCAGCGCCATTGGCTTCCAGACTATGCCCTCTACATGACCTTAAAAAACCAATTCCATGGGAAGGACTGGTACCTTTGGGAAGACATAGGTCTTCGGGATCACCACACCGAGGCACTGAAGGAAGCCAGGGAAGCCTATGCCGAGGAAATCCTGTTCCACGAGTTCCTGCAGTACGAATTTACTAAACAGTGGAATGCTGTAAAATGCTGCGCCAACGACAACGGTATCCAGATCATCGGTGACATGCCCATCTACGTCTCTCTGGAAAGCGCCGATGTATGGGCACACCGTGATCTCTTTGATCTTGACCCGGAAAGCCAGCCAAATCATATTGCCGGGGTGCCGCCGGATTATTTCTGCTGCGATGGGCAGCTGTGGGGTAATCCCCTCTACAATTGGACAGCCATGAAGACCTCTGCCTATAAATGGTGGATCGACCGGATTGGCCGTTCTCTTGAGATTTACGACGCGGTTAGGATTGACCACTTCAGAGGCTTTTCTGCCTATTGGGCTGTGGCCGGCACTGCTAAAACCGCACGAAACGGCAAATGGCTGGAAGGTCCGGGCATGGATTTTTTCAACGCCGTCTTCAATGCTTTTGATTTTAAGGAGCCGCGCATCATCGCCGAAGACTTGGGCGTAATGGATGAGGGGGTCACTAATCTTCTCCAGGAAACCGGCTTCCCCGGTATGCGTATACTGCAGTTTGGCTTTATTGAGGAAGGCAATAACCAGCATCTGCCTCATAATTATGTAGAAAACAGTATTGCCTACACAGGAACTCACGATAACAACACCCTGCTCGGTTTTTTGTGGGAGCTTCCACCTTACAAACGGGATTATGCTTTAAAATATATCAACTATTCCTGTAGCGGCAACGAATGGCAGGAAGGAGGCCCCCAAAGCCCATCCTGCCACCATTTCATCCGCTGCCTGTGGCAAAGCTGCGCCAGCCTCACCATTCTGCCCATTCAGGATCTCTGCGGTTTTGGCGGCGACACAAAAATGAACTGTCCTGGCTGTGCCGATGGCAACTGGAGCTTTCGGATTACCCACGATGCTCTGGACACCATTGATATCTCCTGGATACGCTCTATGAACGAAATATACAAGCGCATCCCCTGATTCACTCTCTCGACAAATAGCAGTTTTTATGGTAAAATCGTTATCATACAGGGTGTGAATTGAGCATTTTCACCTTCCTGTAAACAGTTTTCAATATTTTATAGAGGAGAGAGAATATGAAAAGTATGAAAAAACTGACTGCTTTACTGTTGGTTTTAGCGCTTGTCTTAACCGTAGCGGGGTGCGGCGACAAAGGCGCTTCAAGCAGCAGTAGCGGCAATACCCTGCGAGTTGTCATGCAGGACCCCAATGTTCCCATCGACACCAACATGGGTACTCAGGCATACCTGATTATGGTATCAGACCAGGCCTGTGAAACACTTATCGGTCTGAACAATGATACCACCCTGGACCCACAGTTGCTTAAGCAGATGCCAACCGTTTCAGAAGATGGACTGACTTACAGCTTTGAGCTTAAAGATGGTGTTAAATTCCATAACGGCGAAACCCTGAAGTCTTCTGATGTTAAGTATTCCTATGAACGCTTAATCACAAAAGGTCTCATGGGCTCACTGTTTGACCAGGTCGTTGGCTTTAAAGCCCTTGAAGACGGCGCAGCCAATTCACTTGAAGGCTTTAAAATCAAAGATGACACACACTTCGATATCGTTCTTCAGCAGCCCTACGCACCTTTTGAAGCAGCTTTATCTGCTCCATATGCTGTAATCTTCCCGGAAAAAGCCTGTGAAGAAGCCGGTGGAGACTGGGGACGTACTGTTCTGTATGGAACCGGCCCATTTAAAATGACCTCCTACACAGCAGGCCAGGGCATCGAAATGGCACGTTTTGACGATTACCATGGCGATAAAACCAAGCTTGATGGCATCAGCTTTAAGTTCGTAAATGACCTGAACACTCAGGTTATGGAATTCCAGAAAGGCAACTGCGATTTCGTCATGCTGGATACCGGACAATACGAAACTGTGACAAACAATGACGCTGTCAAAGACAAAATGCACAGCTTTAATCCAATCGGCCTTGTCTACTTAAGCCCGAACAACGAAATCTATACCGATCCCAAGGTTAAGGAAGCCCTGTCCTACGCCGTAGACCGCAAAGCCCTGTGCGACGAACTGTTATCCGGCGCCGCCACACCAGCCAAGAGCTTTATTCCCAAGGGACTGCTCGGATACAACGATTCCCTTCCTGAATATGAATACAATCCGGAAAAAGCAAAACAATTACTGGCAGAAGCCGGCTATCCGGATGGCATTACCATTCCTGTCGTCGGATCAACCAATTATCAAACACTGATCAAGGTGGCCACCGCGATTCAGGATCAGGCCAAAAAAGCCGGTATCAACATTGAACTTTCTCAGGTTGACCACGCAGGCTACAACGACATGAACAAGAGCGGTTCCGTTAATCTGTCCGTCAGCAACTGGTATACCGATTACGTTGACCCAGACGGTATGATTTATCAGCGTATGTCTGCCACAACTACCCAGCAGGTATCCAACAAATACAACAATCCAGAATTCAACGACCTCATCAACCGGGCACGTCAGACAAAAGACGAAAGCAAACGCCAGGAATTATATGAAAAGGCCGATGAAATCCTGACACACAAAGATTATGGTGCGATTCCGCTGTATAATGACACCATGTTCTACCTGTTAGGCGATAATGTTAAAAACTTCGAAGTTACCAGCATCTACCGTTACCATTTCTATGATGCTGAACTTCAATAATAATGCTCAGAAAGCTCCGCGGCCGCGGAGCTTTTTTATTCTGGAATATTCTGTTTTTGCATTCCAAGCGACCAATTTCTAAAATTATTTTTGAAAACGGTTTTTTTATCCTTGACTTTCTCCAAAAAGCGTACTACAATAAGAACATAACTGGTAAGACCACTTACCAATATTTTTGACCGAATTTATACTCGCATCGTGCTAAATCATTTAAATTGGAGGATCATTATGATTTCAAGAATTCCCTACGGTAACACAGAACTGACCCTGGAGCTTCCTGATGAACAGGTCGCCGGCGTCTTAAATTCCAATATCGGTAATCTGCAGAGCGACCAGACCGAGGATGATATCGTCAAGTCTGCGATGGCAAAACACTTAGGCAGCACTTCCCTAAAAGATCTGGCAAAAGATAAAAAAACAGCAGTCATCATTATCAGCGACCATACGCGCCCGGTGCCAAGCAAGCACATTATTCCATTTATGCTTGAGGAAATGCGCGCGGGAAACCCGGATATCGATATCACACTGCTTGTCGCCACAGGCTTTCACCGCGGTACCACAAAAGAAGAGCTGGTATCAAAGCTGGGGCAGAAAATTGTCGATGAAGAAAAAATCGCTGTACACGATTCTTCCAATGCCGACGAAAATGTTAAAATCGGGGTACTTCCCTCTGGCGCCGATTTGATCATCAACCGCCTTGCGGCCGAGGCCGACCTTCTTGTCTCTGAGGGGTTTATTGAGCCACATTTTTTCGCCGGCTTTTCAGGCGGCCGAAAAAGTGTGCTGCCAGGTGTCTCTGACCGCGTGACCGTCTTAGGCAATCACTGCAGCAAATTCATTGCAAGCCCTTACGCGCGCACCGGTATTTTAGAAAACAACCCTATCCATACCGATATGAAATCTGCCGCTGAACAGGCTGGTCTCCAGTACATTGTCAATGTGATTATCGATGAGGATAAACGTGTTGTCATGGCCTTTGCGGGCGATCCTTTCATCGCGCATGAGGCCGGATGCGAATTTTTAAAGCAATACTGCCGTGTTAAGGCCGTACCGGCCGACATCGTCATCACAGGCAACGGCGGGGCGCCTCTCGATCAGAACATGTATCAGTGCGTTAAAAGCATGACTGCTGCCGAAGCATCCGCCGGAGACGATGGTGTTATTATTCTCTGCGCCGAATGTCTGGATGGTACCGGCGGAGATGGCTTTTACCACGCCATGCGGGACTGCGAATCCGCCAGAGCACTTTTTGAAAACATTATGACGATTCCACAGAACCAGACAAGGCCTGACCAGTGGGAATATCAGATTCTCGCACGCATTCTCTCAAAACACACGGTTTTATATGTTACACGGCCGGAAATGAAAGATATTGTAACTGAAATGAAAATGACCTATGCGCCAGATCTTGACACAGCCGTCAAAATGGCCAGAGAAATCAAAGGTGAAAACGCCAGCTTTACAGTTATTCCAAACGGAATTGCCGTTATCGTCGAGCAATAAAGTTCATTATCTACTCCTCTAAATAAATATATGAAAAGGGCATCCGAAAGGATGCTTTTTTCATGTATTTCACAATAAACAAGGTGCTTTTCATTGATAAACTGTTCACTCCCGGGCAATTTTGTGGTATAATAGGTGCGATTGGCAATTTGACAATATTCGAATGCTCAAGGAGGGCTTATGAAGACCCAGAGAACCTTATTAATGATATTATTGTGTCTCTTCCTTACCGTTATGCCGGTATGTGCCCAGACACCCGAAAATACGGCCGACAGTGCCGAAACCTTAACTTCCGCAGTCAGTGCACTTAACGAAACCGGAGGAACTATCCGCATTACAAAAGATATTATTTTAGGAACAGACAGCAGTATTGGTGGCTTTGAACCCGACAGCAACATTACCTTGGATCTTGGAGGAAATACCCTGTACATCCAAAACAGCTGGTCCCTTAAAAACATAACCATTACCGGTCAGAGGACTTTGATCATGCTGGAGAACAATGCAGACCTTCATCTCGATCACACCACCCTGGCAGCTACCGCTGAAAACAGCACAGCCATTAAAATTACAGGAGACAGCCGCCTGTCAGCTGAGGCTTCAAAAATTGAGGCAATCGGGACCAACACCTTTGGTATCATCGCTGTCAGCACCGCTGACTTGTCCTTTAACTCTACCCTTGTCAGTACCATTGGCAGCAGCAGCACCTCTATTCAGACAAAAGGCATTGTTGATGCCTATTTCAGTGAAATTACTGCTGAAGGAACTGGAGCCACGGCTATTAAAGCAGGCGAAGTGCTTCTAAATACAAGCGCTGTTTCTCCGGAGGCCTCAAACGCTGTTATTGCAGATACCACCGCGGCCCCCACGAACACAGGCTACCACTACACAGAATTGAACACTCTGGGCGGTCTGCCTGATAGTATGATGTTTGAAATTACCGACAAGAAGACAGGCGATATCCGCTACACCCCGTCAATGCCTGTCTGTTGGGATACTGACACAGCAGACATTACAAAGGCCGGAATTTATCCGCTGGACTACGAGCTCTGTCCTGATACATTTACTCCTGCCGGCGCTGCCTCTTTACTAAAAAATCAAACGCAGCAGCTTGTCGTCATTGATCCTAAAAAGCCTTTTATTTATTACGATGCACCTGTGACTGAAAACACTGGCAGCTACAGTTTGCTTCTCCGATTCCACCAGCCAATCCAAAGCTTTGGCACTCCAACACTTTGGGTGGAAAAGGACGACAGCAGTACATGGCAGACCTGGCCGTCTGAAAAAATCACCCCGGCCGCCTCAAACCAATATAGTCTGACCGGTCTGGAGGCCGGCCACAGCTATGTTTTCCAGCTTGAAGCCAAAAACGGCAGTATTAACGGCGATTCCAATGCTATCCGCATTACACTTGATCAGGACGGAAACCCTACTGTTACTCAGAGTGATATGGACCACGGTAGCAGTGAAATAAAATCAGTGCCGACGACAGCCCCCAAAGCCTATGTTGAAACAGAATCCGTTGCTCCTTCTGTTTCAAACCCCAGTAAAAATGTTAGAACGGGTAGCAGAGAAAGCCTTAAATCCGAATCGACCCTTTATCTCCAGGAAATGGGTAATGCCTTAAAAACCGTATCCAACTACCTGAATGGTACTACCCCCGTCTCCGATAATGTGAACACTGGAATTAACGGTGCCCTAAAGAATAATATAAAAGGCGGATTACCTGCGGTGGCAGCACTCAGTCTGACATTCCTCTGTGCAGTTACCATGCTGCTTGTACGGAAAGAAACAACGGACGTAAAAGATGAGTAAAAGCAAGTACATCAAATCCATATATTGTATGCTATACTTATTAAAATTATTTTTATCTAAATGTAGCGGTATACGTTGAAATAGCGTATACCGTTTTTTCATATGCGCAGCCGTTTTTAACTGTAAAAATTTGCCCTCTTTCGAGCTTATTTATTAAAAATTTTTGTGCACATTTTTTATCCACAGGCCTCAGCCCTCTCATTCTCTCATTTTAATCATTTTCACAAAATATTGTCCACAAATTGACAGCCAGCACAATATATAGTATGATTCTCGATATAAACAACAATAACTAAGCATCCGGAGGAATGATGTAATGATCGACAATATTATAAAACGAAACGGGACTGTAGCGCCTTTTGATACCCGTAAAATCAGCAGCGCCATCTACAAAGCAAATATCTCTGTGAACGGCGAGTCTATGACAGAAAAGCACATTGAGTTTCTGACGAATGTGGTTACCTCAGCGGCAGAGCCTTTGGTCTGCCCGACAGTAGAGCAGATACAGGATATTGTGGAGGAAACACTGATCAAAGCTGATTACGCAAAAACGGCCAAGGCCTATATCCTGTACCGCGCCGAGCACGCCAAAACACGTCAGGCCGAAAGCGATTTGATGGAAATATATAAAGATCTCACCTTCCGCTACGCTGAGGACGCAGATCTTAAACGTGAAAACGCTAATATCGACTCCGATACAGCCATGGGAACTATGCTGAAATACGGTTCTGAAGGGTCAAAATATTTCATTGATAATTACATCCTTCCGCGCGAAATTGCTGATGCGCATATCTCCGGTGATATACATATTCATGATAAAGATTTTTATATGCTGACTGAAACCTGCTGCCAGATTGATTTACTCAAGCTTTTTAAAGGTGGCTTCTCAACAGGGCACGGCTATCTACGCGAGCCTAATGACATCCGCAGCTACTCTGCCCTTGCCTGTATCGCCATTCAGGCAAATCAAAATGAAATGCACGGAGGCCAGAGTATTCCAAACTTTGACTACGCCATGGCGCCCGGCATTGTCAAAACCTTCAGCAAGCTGTACCGCAAAGCGCTGATCAACGATCTCAGTGTCTGTTCCGGCCAGGACCGTGAAACAGTCACAGAGATGGTTGCCTTCGCCTGCGAAAAAATTGAGGCTCCGATCACCTTGGATACGCTGGAAGCTTTTGGCCGGGAGCTTTCCATATTTTTTAATGGGTCTTCTTTTGATGCCCAGATGATTAATAAAACGCATGATCATGCCTGCAAGACCGCTCTGCGTGAATCAGAGGAAGCCACCTATCAGGCGATGGAGGCCTTCATCCACAACCTGAATACCATGAACTCACGGGCCGGCGCACAGGTTCCCTTTTCCTCCGTAAACTATGGCACGGATACCTCATCCGAAGGACGTATGGTCGTCAAAAATCTGCTGAAAGCCACAGCAGCCGGACTTGGTAACGGTGAGACCCCCATTTTTCCGGTTCAGATTTTCAAGGTAAAGGAAGGCATTAACTATAACGAAACCGACCCTAACTACGATCTTTTTAAGCTGGCCATCAAGACGTCTTCTATGCGCCTTTTCCCGAACTTCAGCTTTCTGGATGCCCCCTTTAATTTACAATATTATGAAGAGGGTGATTATAATACTGAGGTAGCCTACATGGGATGCCGAACCCGGGTTATGGGAAACCATTATGACCCTCAGAATGAAACGACCTGCGGTCGCGGCAATTTAAGTTTTACTTCCATCAATCTACCAAGGATTGCCCTTGAATCCAACGGAAGCCTTGACACCTTTTATAGGCTTCTGGACGAACGTGTTTCTCTGGTTGTGAAACAGCTGCTTCACCGCTTTAAAATCCAAGCCGCCAAAAGAGGCAGAAATTATCCTTTCCTGATGGGACAGGGTGTCTGGATCGATTCGGAAAGCCTTGGCCGGGACGACCGTGTTGAGGACGTTTTAAAGCACGGAACCCTGAGCGTCGGCTTTATCGGACTTGCTGAAACGCTCAAGGCGCTTACCGGCAGGCATCATGGTGAAAGTACAGAAAGCCAGGCTCTGGGGCTTCAGATCATCTCGCATCTGAGGTGCCTGATGGACGCTGAATCTGAAAGAACTGGTTTGAACTTCACCCTGCTCGCTACCCCGGCAGAAGGGCTCAGCGGACGCTTTGTCGCCATAGACCGTGAAAAGTTCGGGACTGTTCCCGGCATTACAGACCGTGAATTTTACACAAATTCTTTCCATGTTCCGGTCTACTATCCCATACAGGCCTATAAAAAAATTCAGTTGGAGGCGCCATACCACGAATACACCAACGCAGGGCACATCAGCTACGTCGAGCTGGATGGGAATGCCAGCGCCAACCTCGCGGCTTTTGAAAAAATTGTCCGCTGCATGAAAGAAGCCGGCATTGGATATGGTTCCATCAACCATCCAGTTGACCGAGATCCCGTCTGCGGCTACAATGGTATAATCGGCGAAGAATGTCCAAACTGTCACAGACACGAGGGCGATGGAAACCCTGATTTTGAGCGCATCCGCCGAATCACGGGCTATCTGGTGGGCACCATTGACCGCTGGAATAACGCAAAGCGCGCAGAGGAGAAAGCGAGGGTAAAGCATGGCGTTTCTGCTAATCAATAACTGTATCGAAGAATCCATTGTTGACGGACCTGGGCTCCGCTTTGTCATTTTTACACAGGGCTGCCCCCACCATTGTCCTGGATGCCACAACCCTCAGACACACCAGATAACTGGAGGAACTTTTGTGGAGACAGAAATACTTCTCGCCAGAATAGTGGAAAACCCTCTACTTCAGGGTGTTACATTCAGCGGCGGCGAGCCCTTTCTGCAATCCGCAGCCCTGGCCGACTTAGCCCAGAAGCTTCATGTAAACAGTCTGGATGTAGTCACTTACACCGGTTACACACTGGAAAAGCTGAAAGCCATGAAGGATGAAAGCATCAATGCCCTGCTTCGGGAAAGCGATCTTCTCATCGATGGGCCATTTCAATCTGAAAATCGCGATCTAACCCTCCCCTTTCGTGGAAGCAGTAATCAGCGTATTATAGAATTACACCATTAAAAAAGCGGGTGTGTACGAAATAGAATGTACACACCCGCTTTTTATTTTTATTTATTCCTCAAATAAAGCGGTTGATAAGTAACGTTCTCCAGTGTCGGGTAACAGAACTACAATATTTTTCCCTTTATTTTCAGGACGTTTTGCAAGTTGTGTTGCCGCCCAAAGAGCCGCGCCGGATGAAATACCGACTAGCAGTCCTTCCTCTTCTGCTACCTCACGGCCTGTCACAAAAGCGTCTTCATTATCGACTTTAATGATTTCATCGTAGACGCCTGTGTTCAGGGTATCCGGTACAAAACCAGCCCCGATTCCCTGAATCTTATGCGGACCTGCCTTTCCTTCAGACAGCACTGGAGAACCCGTCGGTTCAACGGCGATCACCTTTATTTCTGGATTTTTAGATTTCAGGTACTCACCTACACCAGTAATTGTACCGCCTGTACCGATACCTGCAACAAAGTAATCCACCTTTCCGTCTGTGTCTTCCCAGATTTCCGGGCCAGTCGTCGCTCTGTGCACAGCCGGGTTCGCAGGATTGATAAACTGTCCGGGAATAAATGAGTCAGGCGTTTCCTTTGCCAGCTCCTCTGCTTTTGCGATAGCACCCTTCATACCAGCTGCACCATCAGTCAGAATCAGCTCAGCCCCATAGGCCTTTAAGAGCTTTCTTCGTTCCACACTCATGGTTTCAGGCATTATCAGAATCACACGGTAGCCTCTGGCGGCAGCGACGCTTGCCAGACCGATACCGGTATTACCGCTCGTCGGTTCAATAATAACTGAGCCTTTCTTCAGCAGCCCCTTTTCTTCCGCATCATCAATCATGGCCTTGGCAATACGATCTTTTACGCTTCCTGCGGGATTAAAATATTCAAGCTTTGCCAGCACCGCAGCACCCAGTGCATTTTCCTTTTCATAATTGCTGAGTTCCAAAAGCGGTGTTTTTCCAATCAATTCTGTTAAACTCTTATAAATTTTTGCCATTTTGTTTTCCTCCGTTTAAAATATATTTAATTTTATGTTTTCATATATGATTACTATGATTTTATTATATGGTGCAGAATCGATTCTGTCAAGCACTTTTAAAAAATAATTCATATTTTTCATATATGTTTTAAAAAAACGTTGACTTTCCAGATTTTTCATACTATGATTATAAAAACATATTTATTAACTATGTTTTGTACTATTTATAAAGGAGACTTTCCCATGAACATTAATACCCTCTGTATTCACGGTTCTAACGTTTATCACAACGATACCGGAGCCATTTCTGTTCCTATTTTTCAAAATGCCACCTTTGCCCACCCTGGGGTTGGGCAGAGTACAGGCTATGATTATTCGCGCATTCAGAATCCAACTCGGGAGCACCTTGAGGAGACCATCGCCCAGCTGGAACACGGGAACGAAGCGATTGCATTTTCCTCTGGCATGGCGGCTGTTACCGCTCTTTTTGAACTGTTTAAAAGCGGTGACCACATTATCACCTCCGACGATCTTTACGGTGGCTCACACCGGCTGTTTAACAGTATTTCTTCCAATCATGGGCTGCAGTTCACGGCGGTCAACACCTCGGATACAGCAGCGGTCAAGGGCGCTGTCACACCTCTCACCAAAGCTATTTTTATCGAAACGCCGACCAACCCCATGATGAAAGTGACAGATATAAAAGCAATATCCAAAATCGCAAAGGCCTGTGATCTTTTGCTGCTGGTGGACAATACTTTTTTAACACCTTACTATTTAAACCCGCTGGAACTCGGGGCAGATGTGGTTATCCACAGCGGCACAAAATATTTGTCCGGCCATAACGACACGCTTGCCGGTTTTCTTGTTACTAAAAATAAGGCTTTATCCGAACGTCTCCGCTTCATTTATGGAACCACCGGCGCCTGTCTCTCTCCTTTTGACAGCTGGCTTGTCCTTCGTGGCATAAAAACTTTAGCTGTACGTATGGACAGACAGCAGCAAAATGCGTTAGAATTATCTAAGTGGCTATCACACCACACTCGAATTAAAAAGGTTTTTTATGTTGGTCTTCCAGACCATCCTGACTACGCACTTTCAAAAAAACAGGCCAGAGGCTTTGGCGCAATGGTTTCATTTAAGGTCGATTGCCCTCAGGCAGCCGTAAAAGTACTAGAGCGCGTTTCCCTCATTCTGTATGCCGAGAGCCTTGGGGGTGTTGAGTCTCTCATCACCTATCCAATGCTCCAGACCCATGCCGATGTGCCGGAGAATATAAGGGAATCCCTCGGAATTGACAACTGTCTGCTGCGTTTGTCTGTAGGACTGGAGGATATTAATGATCTCATTGCCGACCTGGATCAGGCACTGAAATAGGAGGAATTTATGTCTTACAATTTTGATGAAATAGTAGACCGAAAAAACACCGGTTCCATTAAGTATGATTTTGCCGCAGAGCGGGGGATGCCCGAGGATATCCTGCCTCTCTGGGTAGCTGATATGGACTTCAAGACACCGCAGGCCGTTATCGACGCTCTCGTAAAAACCAGCGAACATGGTATTTATGGTTACTCTGATGTGAAATATGATTATTTTGACACACTGCGCACCTGGTACAGCAGGCGTTTTAACTGGGAAACGGAGGCCTCCTGGCTCGTCAAGACACCTGGTGTTGTCTACGCCATCGCCACAGCCGTGCGTGGTCTGACAGAGAAGGGTGACGCTGTACTGATCCAGCGACCAGTTTATTACCCTTTTACGCGCTGCATTGAGGTTAGCGACCGCCAGCTGGTAAACAATCCATTGATCTGTCAAAACGGTCGGTATACCATTGATTTTGAGGATTTTGAGCAGAAGATTATTGATCATAACGTCAAACTGTTTATTCTCTGCAGTCCACATAACCCTGTCGGCCGCGTCTGGACAAGGGCGGAACTGACACGGATGGGCGATATCTGTCTCGCTCACAATGTCACTGTTGTCTCAGATGAAATCCATGCAGATTTTGTATATGAAGGGCAGACGCACACCATTTTTGCCAGCATAAAACCAGCCTTTGCCGACATCAGTCTTACCTGCACAGCCCCCAGCAAAACCTTTAATCTCGCCGGACTTCAGGCCTCTAATATTTTTATCCCCAATCGGACACTCCGCCACGCCTTTAAGGCGGAAATGGAACGTTCCGGCTTCAGCCAGGTAGGCCTCATGGGGCTCGTTGCCTGTCAGGCTGCCTACGCACACGGCGCTGAATGGCTGGAGACACTAAAGCAATATCTTGCCTCCAATTTATCCTTTATCCGTGTTTTTCTGAAAGAAAACTTACCAGAGGTAAAACTTATTGAACCAGAGGGAACCTATCTTGTATGGCTGGATTTCAGGGAACTGGGCTTGTCGGAAGATGCTCTGGAAAACCTGATCGTTAATAATGCCAAACTGTGGCTGGACCGCGGCGCCATGTTTGGTCCTGAGGGCGAGGGCTTTGAACGTTTTAACATCGCCTGCCCAAAAGCAACGCTGGAAAGAGCCTTTTCTCAGCTTAAGGCGGCAATTGACGCCCTTTAATCCTGACGGCAGAAGCAGAAGCCTCTGCCGCTTTTTTATTGCCAAGCTTAAATATTCCTTTTATTCCAACCCTTGTAGCAGAAGCTTAATTTCCTGCGTCTTATAACCTGATACCCTTTACAGCGATTATTGATGGATTTTTTCTTCTCATTATGATAGTATTACAAAAAAAGGAGAGAATTCGAAACATGGCTCAAGCTATTTATGTTTTTGGACATCAAAATCCCGACACGGATTCCATTTGCGCCTCTCTTTCCTATGCCTACCTGAAACAGGCTCTCGGAAATGAAAACGTCGTGGCATGCCGTCTTGGTAATATTAATAAAGAAACAAAATATGTACTGGATTATTTTAATGTGGAGCCGCCTAAGCTGATCAAAAGCGTTAAGCCTCAGGTTTCCGACCTTCATTTCAATAATTTTTCAATGGCGACAGAACAGGATTCGGTATTAAAAACCATGAATCAGATCATTTCAAATCCCGGCCGTTCTCTGCCCGTTGTCGATACCGATAAGAAGCTTCTTGGTATCATCTCACTTCCAGATATCATCCAGGCCTACACAGACCCTTATGTTGAGTCTATTCTCAAGGACACCGAAACCCCTTATAAAAATATCATTGAAATTCTGGATGCCCGTATTATCGGAGAGATTCCACATGACTATGTTACCGGCAATGTCTACACCAATACCGAGCTGGTCGCCGGTCAAAAACTCAACGCAGAGGATTTTGTCGTCACAGCCCTCAATGATGGCTCACTTGAAAAGGCTTTTAATGTCGGTGCAGAAAACATCATTATCTCCAACACACCGATTGGAACAATGCCTCTGATTCCTGAAAATTATAAAGGACTCGTATTCCTTTCTAACCATTCTCCTTTTGAGGTTATCCGACTTTTAACCCAGGTAATCCCAATTACCAACTTTGTAAAGCGCGAAAATCTGGAGTACTTTGTCACATACGAAACAATCGATGATGTCAAAGAAAATATGCTGACCTCTAATCATACAAGGTTTCCAGTTGTCTCTGAAGACGGTATGGTTCTTGCCTCCATTACCAAAAGTAATTTGCTGGACTATAACCGTAAACAGGTTATTCTCGTTGACCACAACGAACGCGGGCAGTCTATCCGAGGCGTGGAGGAGGCTGAAATTATCGAGGTTATCGACCACCACCGTGTCGCTGAGATTCAGACGGCCACACCGCTTTATCTCCGGATTGAGCCTGTAGGTTGCACCTGTACCATCGTAGCTAGGATGTACCATGAGCGGAATATCCCAATACCGCGCCCTATCGCTGGTTTAATGCTTTCGGCTATTATTTCAGACACCCTGCTTTTCCACTCTCCTACCTGTACTGAAACCGACCGAAAAATTGCAGAAGAACTGGCCGATATTGCTGGGGTTGATCTGAAAGCCTACGGCGAAAACATGCTGGTAGCCGGCAGTAATCTGGCAGACATGTCTCCGAAAGAAATCTTATCAGCGGACCGCAAACGCTTTACCATGGGGAACTATAAAGTTATGGTTTCTCAAATCAATACTGGCGACTTTAAAGGTATGTTTAAACAGCTCAGACCAGTATTATCCGAAATGGAAAAAGCGTGCGCTGAGGAGGGATTTGACCTTGCTGTCCTGATGGTAACTGATATTATTATGGGCGGCAGTGAAATACTGGTGGCCGGAAAATCCAGAAAACTTGCCGAAGCTGCTTTTGGTATCGGAGAGAATGACATCAGTAAATTTTTTCCTGGTGTTTACTCCAGAAAAAAACAGGTTGTGCCGCCGCTTATGAATGCTTCGGCGTTATAATTTAATAAATCTTAACAAAAGAGAAGGAGTTTCATTCTTTCTCTTTTCTTTTGTTTATATTTACTCTATAATGGTATAAAGAATTAATATGAAAGGAGACCTGCATGCAACGAATTAAACAAAATATGGTTTGTATCTTGATTCTCATTTTTGCATGTCTGCTTCTGCTTTCAGGATGCAGTAAAAAGGAACTTGTCAATAACAGTATTACCGGAGAAATCCTGGATTCGGAGAAATCCGAAGCACTGATTGACGGTACCTATACCGCCATGTCCAAGTATTATGATCCCAGAGGCTACGGCCAGAAAATAACGGCCTCCGTGCACAAAGGCATTATCACAAAGGTCACCTACGAGGAAACCAACGCTCAAGGAACCAACCGTCTGTCCGTTCCCTCTCCCAAAGAAGGCTGGACTGAAACAGATCTGAGTCTGGGCACTGTTTATTCAAAGCTTTATACGAGTTTTATTGAAAGGCAGAACCCTTCAATCGACACGGTGACCGGTGCTACGCAGACCACTGAAAATTTTAAAACCCTCGCTTCTTCTGTCTTTAACGACTGTAAAACCGGTGACACAACACCCAAGGTTATCAATGATTTTATCTGGACCTATACGGCTGAAAGTCCAACTGAGGATGCGTTGGGATATAAAGGCAAACTTTCGATAACCTTTGATAATGACACCATCACTCAGGTAGTTTATGATGAATACAAAGACAATAATCTTAAATCCTCGAATGTGTTGATGAAACAGTATTTTGCATCGCTGTCAAAGGAAACCATACAAAAGCAGACCCTGACTCCAGTAACTGTCGACCCGGTCAACAACCCGCTGGAAGCCACTAAATACAATGAATTGCTTCAGGTTATTGCCAATCAGAGGACGCCCTTTGGTTCAGTATAAAAAAGAATAAGCGGAAAATCCCAATGGTTTGGCGTTATTCCTTTTTGACTTGACAAAAATGCAACAAACATATATACTTGAATAAACTGGTTATGATCGCTGCGTCAAAAACTAACATATTTATTAGAGAAGGTGGAAAAATGGAGAATAATACATTTGGTTCACGTCTTAAAGCTTTAAGACTGTCTAAAAATCTAACTCAGGAGAAATTCGCAAATATTTTTTATCTTAATAAAAGTTCAATTTCTAAATATGAAAAAGATAAAAATTTGCCTGAAAATCAATTATTAATTAAAATCGCTGACTTTTTTGATGTATCTGTTGATTATTTGTTATGTAGAACATCCCAGCAAAAATTATTGCCAAGCAATCCAAAACCAATGAGCGGTGAAGAATTCTTAAGCTCTTATGTTTTCTCTGAGGAAGAAACGGAAGCTTTTGCAGCTTATTTTTCTTTCCCCGACGACTTGAAAAAGGAAGTTTTAGACTATATTCGTTTTAAACAACAATAATTCAAAGCTTGGGAACCTCTCACTTTCCAGGTCATCAGTAAAAGGTTAATTAAAAAACCCGCTGTCTTCTCAGCGGGTTTTTATTTATATCATTATTCTTTTATACCAGTAGCGAAATAAATATGCCTAAGAAGCTAATCATTCCGATACCCAACAATTTGTCATATTTCATTACGGTCACCTGTCTTTCTCTGATTTTTAACTTACTGATATTATACCCGACACATGTATCAAGCCTACAACCATGAAGTTAAAAATTTTATGAATTAAGTAAACATAATGAAATCGCTTGTATCATTTTAATTCCGAATTGTTACAATCTTTACAAATCTATTTTTCAAAAATGCTCTGGGCAATGTTAACACCGGCTTTTGCATCTTTACCGTAATAATCTGCTCCGATATCAGCCGCGTACTCAGCGTTGAGCACTGCACCGCCGACCATCACAGCTGTTTCCGGACAGCGTTCATGAAGCTGACTCACGGTTTCCGCCATATTTTTGACAGTTGTTGTCATCAGCGCGCTCAGGCCGACCAGCCGGATATTCTCCTTTTTGACAGTCGCAACAATCCTTTCTGTCTCAACGTCCTTGCCAAGATCCAATATTTCATAGCCGTAATTTTCCAGGATAACCTTCAGTATGTTTTTTCCAATATCGTGGACATCTCCTGAGACAGTAGCCAGTACAATCCGTCCCTTTATGATCTGTTCCTCAGCGCTGAGGTGGCTCTTGATAATCTCAAAAGATTTCTGAACAGCTTCGGCTGCAAAAATAAGGTTTGGCAAAAATGCTTCCCCTGTCTCAAATTCCTCGCCCACAATATCAAGACCGGGTATCAGATAGTCATTGACAAGGGCCATCGGGTCCAGTGTCTTCAGGAGTTCTTCCGTTGCAGCAGCGGCCTCTTCCTTCATTCCCTTAACGACCATTTTTTTAAGATCAGGCAGTGCTTCCCCTTTATCCTTGGCTACCGGGGCTGCCGATTTACTGTTATATTTTGTGACATATTGGATACAGCTTTCATCATAACCCCAAAGCCCCCTGAAGGAGGTGACAACATCCATCATTCCCTGGTCAGAAGGATTCATAATCGGCGTGTTTAAACCTGCTGTAAAGGCCATGGTGAGAAAGGTGCGGTTCATCAGCTCTCGGTTTGGCAGCCCAAAGGAAATATTGCTGATGCCAAGCACTGTTGGAACCTGCAGTTCTGAATGAATCAGTTCAAGGGCTTTGATGGTTTCTTTCACCATTTCCTGCTGGGCCGATGCGGTCAGAACCAGACAGTCGAGCAGCATATTCTTTTTGGGAATTCCCATGGACGCTGCTTTATGAATGATCCTCTTCCCAATGGCGAGACGGTCCTTAGCCTTTTCAGGAATACCCTTTTCATCCATGGTCAGTCCGAGAACGCAGGCGCCATATTTTCTGGCAATGGGTAGTATCCGCTCCATAGAGCTCTGTTCCCCATTGACAGAGTTAATAATCGGCTTTCCATTATACTGCCGCAGTACCGCCTCAATGACCTCAGGGTCTGAGGAGTCAATCTGCAGCGGCAAATCAACCAGATTGCTGACAGCCTCGACAGCCTTCAGCATCATTTCCTTTTCATCAATATCCGGTAGCCCAAGATTGATGTCAAGAATGTGAGCCCCTTCCTTTTTCTGTTCTATGGCCAGCTTTTTAACAAGGGAAAGCTCTCCGCGGCGCAGCTCTTCCTTTAACGCCACGTTTGTCGTTGGGTTAATACACTCTCCGATGATGCGGATATCCTGCCCCAGCGCAACGGTTCTGGTTCCTGTTGCCACAAGTGTCTGCTGTTTCTCAGGCCTTAAATTCCCGAGATCTGGAAGCGGAGAAACTTTTGTGGCATCAATGGTCTTTTGGATATATTCCGGGGTTGTCCCACAGCACCCGCCCAGCACAGATGCCCCATTTTGTGCGATTTCCGCCATATAAGCGGCAAATTCGTCCGACGTTATATCATAGAAGGTTTTTCCATCCACCACCCGCGGAAGGCCCGCATTTGGCTGAACAACCACTGGGACCGAAGCATACTTAAGCAGCGTATCAATAACCGGCATCATTTTATCTGGACCGGTAGAGCAGTTGATCCCGATAGCATCTACTCCCAAGGCTTCAAGTACCGTCACAACGGTCTGGGGATCGGAGCCTGTCAATGTGCGCCCATTTTCCTCAAAGGTCATTGAGGCGATTACCGGCAAATTGCTGTGCTCTTTTGCCGCCAGAACAGCTGCCTTCATTTCATAGATATCGGTCACGGTTTCAATCAGCAGCACATCCGCCCCCGCCGCAGCCCCAATTTCGACCATCTGCGCAAAATAATGATACGCTTCGTCAAAGCTGATCTCCCCAAGGGAACCGATCAGAGCGCCCAAAGGGCCGATATCCAGGGCGACATAGCCAGGCTTCAGTTCCTTTGCCAGCTTCACAGCCGCTGTAATGATCGCTCCCTGGTCGTATTCCGTATCGTTTAGCTTATAGCCGTTTGCTCCGAAGGTACAGGTCGTGATAATATCTGCCCCGGCTTCAATATAGGCTCTGTGAATGTCCTGAATAATCTCAGGATGTGTTAACGTCAGTGCCTCTGGCACAGGACCGATATTTTCAAGCTTTGCCTGAAGCAGGCTTCCCATGGCGCCGTCAAGATAAAGTCGTTTTGTTTTTAATGCTTCTGTAAATTTCATAGTCCTCACTTTAGTCCAATTCAATTTCTCCCCACGCGCCCATCCGGTTGTCAACGATGATCAGGGCACCCTTGATGCCAGCGATACCTTTTATCCACTCGATGGCACTGCTGATATCCTCGTGAGTTCTGACCCGGTTTCCAAGAGCTGTGGCCGCAGCGTCAGAGAGATAGACATCCTCGCTGACAACAGTGGCAGCATCTGCCTTTCCAAAGCTGAGCGAATGCCCAACGGTACCTGATGAGGTACAGATTCCTATGGGATGGGAGGCTGGCTTTATTTTTAATGCCAGATCCTTAAAAGCAGAGCGGCCTGCATCAATGGCAACCCGGCGGGTTTTATCCGTCTTTATAAACAAGTCACCACCGTTTTCAACGATGACTTCTTTGTTCTGTTTTAAAAGCACTCCTCCGACGCTGGCTGAGACAGCTCCCGCCACAGCCGCCATCGGACCGACGCCCACAGCGGCGGCGGCAGTTTTCATGCGTTTGATCATTGCCGGATCACGCTGCAAAACCGGTATCGGCTCAAGCGATGTAAAGAACTCAGGCACTGCCCTTCCATAATTTCCCAGTATTTTTCGGGTTTCGTGAACCTGACGCTGCATCAAATCAGTCTGGTCTGTCTCCGACGCGATCAGAAGATCTGTCTCATATTCCACAACGCGGTAATAAACCAGGCCGTCAGCCTGCATTTTATCTCGATAAACACGTTTTTCGTACATTGTCCTAAATAAGGGTATGGATGGCGCGGACCGGGCAGGCTTTAATACAAAGTGCGCATTCCAGACATTTTTCGGGATGATAGGTCAGGAGCCAATTCTCATCCATATCCAGAGCTCCCACAACACAGGCGGCAGTACAGGCGCCGCAATCCACACAGCGGTCCTTATCCACCTCAATGACAGAGACGACCTCCTTAACGTCAACGCCGCTCTTTTTAATAAAGGCGATCCCTTTCTCAATGTTATCCTCTGAGCCAGAAACTTCAAAAAGCAGGGTGCCGTTCACGTCATCATCGACAAAAGCCTTTAAAATATTCAGCTGCAAATCATAATCCCGGATCAGCTGGCTTGCAATGGGTTTGCCGGTTGCTTCTTTTGGGAAGTTCAAAACAATTTTTTTTACCATTATTTGTTACCCCCTTCTTTTATTTTCAGGCTGTTAAGCGTATTGTTGACCGGGAATTTCATTACAGGTTCCTGGAGGAAAAACTCACCTTTTTTTATCCATCCTGTCAGCTCATCTGCAATAGTTCTTGCCTTTGTAAGGCTGGAGAGCGGCGAGGTCCGGATCTTTTTCCCATCGATTTCGACAGACCCGCTGCGCAGCTCTGCATAGCTGACCTTTTTAATGACTGGCCGGTCTTTATCGCTGTAGTCCATGATATTTGTATGGAGCTCTGCGTCTGTTACTGAGACAAACTGCATCATTTCTTCATCTAAAATAGGAATTGGTATCCCAATCCCCACAAACATGGATACTCCATAGCGTTCAAAAACAGCTGGCTGAATGTATTTTGTGTTCATCTCACGCATTTCGCCCATGACGGCCAGTGTCCCTGCTCCGCCCAGCGGATATCCTTTGTCATCCCGGGCGCCTCCTGAATTAAACTGAGTCCCCATCCATGAGACATAGCCTTGAGCACCGGCTAAGAAAATGCGCGTACCCATACCGATGGTTTTATACAGCGGATCATTCAGTAATGGACTGAGGGCCCCGGCAGTACTATAGGTGATGTTTCCCATATTGGGGTGTAAAATTCCCATATAAGTGTAGATACGTTTTTTTGAGGTATTGATGGCCGCATTATAGTTCTGATAGCAGTTTCTCGGATTGTAAAGGTAAGCTTCGTTCATGTCCTTCAGCCCTACCCAGGTATCGATTTCCTTTCTCGGATAGCAGTCTGTCCCTGGCGAGGTGGCGTGGAGATGTACTTCCTTACCGTCAATCAAATCGCAGATGACGTGTGCACCGCCATATTCTGCGCCTTTATCTGAAGATGGCTGTGTTGCTCCAATGTAGGTATCGACAGCCGCCAGTCCACCGTAGGCTTCAACATTGTTCAGCTCAATCTCTGCCATACGGATCGGCGGATCGGCGTGTCCAAAATTTAAAAAGGCGCCGGATGAGCACATGGGCCCAAAAGTAGCTGTTGTAACAACATCCACATACTCTGCCGCTTCTTTTGTTCCGCGTTCCTTAACAATATCAATAACTTCTTCGGCTGTGACAATGACGGCCTCGCCTCTGGCAATTTTCTCATTAATTTCCTGATAAGTCTTTGGCATATTTACTCCTTCTCTTTCTATAAAAAAACTCATTTTCACCAAATGAAAATGAGTCTGCTTTAGATTATCTTTCATTTCATGAAAAGAAATGCTGGATTTGGCACCACGCTTACGCAGGTTGCCGGGTTTCATTGGGCCAGTTCCCTCTACCACTCTTGATAATTCGATTATTCAATTGTACGCTGTATACTAGTATAGCAAAAAACAAATTTAAATGCAATCACGATTTACAATTCATTTTCTGACATTTGTTTTTTCAATAAACAACCTCTTAAATAAATGCAGGCACACGCCAAAACGGCGTGTACCGCAATATATAGTGTTTTATTTCTTTTTTAATTCTATTTCGTCCATATCTCGTTTTACTGCTGTGCAGCTGTCTGCTGGAGATAGGCATTCATAAACTGGTCTAAGTCACCATCCATGACCGACTGGATATTGCCGACTTCCACATTGGTACGGTGATCTTTAACCATATTATATGGGTGGAACACATAAGAACGAATCTGCGATCCCCAGGCAATCTGGCTATAATCGCCCACAACGTCATCCAGCTTTTCTTTCTGTTCCTGCTCCATGATCTCAACCAGCTTACCCTTGAGCATGTTCATCGCCACCTCTTTATTCTGATGCTGGGAGCGCTCGTTCTGGCACTGCACAACAACACCAGTCGGAATATGGGTAATTCGGATAGCCGATGAGGTTTTATTGACATGCTGGCCGCCTGCACCGCTTGCGCGGTAGGTATCCACACGGATATCATCCGGGTTGATTTCAATTTCCACACTGTCATCAACCTCTGGTGTAACATCCAGAGATGCGAAGGAAGTATGCCGGCGGCCTGAAGAGTCAAAGGGTGAGATGCGTACCAGACGGTGGACACCTCTCTCTGTTTTCAGATAGCCATAGGCGTTAATGCCTTCGATAAGTAAAGTGGCGCTTTTGATACCGGCAACATCCCCGGGCTGTAAATCGAGCGATTTAACCTTAAAGCCTTTACGCTCTGCCCAACGGGTATACATTCTGAGCAGCATTTCCGCCCAATCCTGGGATTCGGTACCACCGGCGCCTGGGTGCAGTGAGATAATGGCGTTATTGCTGTCATACTCACCGGACAGGAGGGTTTCCAGCTTGAATTTCTCAAGCTCTTTTCCAAAAGCCTCAATGGTATCTGGGAGCTCGTCCATTTCTTCTCCCTCATCGATCAGTTCAAACATGACGAGGATATCATCAAGATTATCCTTCAGCTTATCGTACTCACCTTTTTTCTGGCGCAGGATTTTCAGCTCCTTCAAAACCTTCTGGGCTTTTTGCTGATCGCTCCAAAACTCTGGTGATTCGGTCTGGGCGTTCAGTACTTCTATTCTTTCACTGACGGCTGGTAAGTCAAAGTGAATCCCTCAAATCCGTCAGTTCTTTTTCCTTTTCATTGACACTCTGTCTGCATTCATAGAGATCAATCACGACATCACATCCTTACTTTTATAAATTTGCGCCGCAGCACTTCTTATACTTTTTACCGCTGCCGCAGGGGCAGGGATCATTGCGGCCAACCTTCTTATTTCTGGCGGCTGCGGGCCGGCCTTCAATTTCACTTTCATTGGTTTTAACATCCTCCATATTGACGTTCCGCTGCTGCTGGGGCGCCTTCTGGATTTTAATATTATAAAGGTACTTGACCGTGTCTTCCTGGATTCTCAAAATCATATCCTCGAACATGGCAAAACCCTCTTTTGTGTATTCCTTAACAGGGTCATTCTGTCCGTAAGCACGCAGGCCAATCCCTTGTTTCAGCTGTTCCATATTGTCAATATGTTCCATCCAGGCAGCGTCAACGCTTCTCAAAAGAATCGCGCGCTCAAGCTCCTGCATATTAGCATCGCCCAGTGTTTTTTCTTTTTCTTCATAGTTATTCCGGCAGTACTGAAGAATCGCATTTTTGAGGACATCACGGCTTTCAGGCTCTTTGGGCAGGTTCAGTGTTGCCCCTTCAGCCACCAGTGTCTTTTCAAAGTAGTTGTTCAGACCTTCAAGATCCCAGTCATCGTAATAGTCTCCGCCATTGGTGTACATTTCCACATAGCTGTCAACCATATCTTCGGTCATTTTCCAGATCTGTTCATGCATATTCTGCCCGTCGATAACTTGCTGACGCTGCTCATAGATAATTTCTCTCTGGCGGTTCATGACATTATCATACTGAAGGACGTTTTTACGGATATCAAAGTTTCTTGCTTCCACGCGCTTCTGCGCACTTTCAATCCCCCTGGTCAGCATTTTATTTTCGATGGGCGTATCCTCATCGAGGCCAATGCTCTCAACCATGCTCTGAATTTTTTCCGAACCAAAAATACGCATCAGGTCATCTTCCAGGGAGACAAAAAACTGTGAGGAGCCCGGGTCACCCTGACGTCCGGAACGGCCTCGCAGCTGGTTGTCGATACGGCGGCTCTCATGGCGCTCTGTCCCAATAATATGAAGCCCGCCCAGCTCCTGGACACCTTCTCCGAGGACGATATCCGTACCACGGCCCGCCATATTGGTGGAAATGGTAACGGCATCCATCTGACCGGCATTTGAGACAATCTCCGCTTCACGTTCCAGATATTTTGCGTTCAGAACATTATGCTTAATACCTTCTCTCTTAAGGTATTTACTTAAAAGTTCTGACTTCTCAATGGAAATCGTCCCGATCAGAATCGGCTGTCCGGTGGCATGGCGCTGCTTAACCTCTTCGGCCACCGCCTTGAATTTCCCCTCTTCACTTTTGTAGACAAGGTCGTTCATATCATTACGAACCATCGGTTTATTGGTCGGGATCGTTACAACGTTCAAATTATAAATGGTGTTGAATTCTTCTTCCTCAGTCTTTGCTGTACCGGTCATACCGGAAAGCTTGTTGAACATCCGGAAATAGTTCTGGAAGGTAATGGTCGCCAGTGTTTTAGACTCACGATTGACCTTTACATGTTCCTTGGCTTCAATGGCCTGATGCAGACCATTGGAATAACGGCGGCCTGGCATCAAACGGCCTGTAAACTCATCAACAATAATGATTTCGCCGTCCTTGACGACATAGTCGCGGTCCTTAAACATCAGAGCATTGGCGTGCAGAGCCTGATTGATATTATGGGAAATTTCCATATTATCCACATCGGCCAGATTATCCAGTCCAAAATATTTTTCAGCCTTTTCCACACCCTTTTCCGTCAGCATAACGGATTTTGCCTTTTCATCCTTGGTATAGTCGCCCTTTTCTTCAATGGGTCGGTCATCATCCTTTTCGTCTCCATCCCAGGTGTCTTCCTTGAGGCGCTTGACAAACATATCCGCCTGTTCATACAGCTTGGTACTTTTGTCACCGCTGCCTGAAATAATCAATGGGGTTCTGGCTTCATCAATAAGGACGGAGTCCACTTCATCGATAATGGCGTAATTAAGCACACGCTGTACCTGCTGCGCTTTCTGGGAGGCCATATTGTCACGCAGATAATCAAAGCCAAATTCATTGTTGGTTCCGTAGGTGATGTCTGCATTGTAAGCCTCAATCTTTTCGTCGAAGCTCAGGCCGTGAACCACCAGACCAACTTTCAAGCCTAAAAACGCATGCACTTTTCCCATCCACTCGCTGTCACGTTTAGCCAGGTAATCATTGACGGTTACGATATAAACGCCTTTTCCCTCAAGGGCGTTCAAATAGGCCGGCAGAGTAGACACAAGCGTTTTCCCTTCACCGGTTTTCATTTCCGCGATATTCCCCTCATGAAGGACCATGCCGCCAAGCAGCTGGACCGGGAAATGCTTCATTCCAATTGAACGGTAGGCCGCTTCACGGACAGTGGCAAAGGCCTCAACCAGAATGTCGTCTAAGGTCTCGCCATTTGCCAGACGCTCCTTTAACAATGCGGTCTGATTCTTCAATTCTTCATCTGACATGGCGCTGTATTGATCTTCCAATGCCAGGATTTTATCTACTTTTTTTTGCAGTCTTTTGATCTCTTTTTTATTGACATCAAATATTCCATCTAAAAACCCCAAAGTATTCACTCCTTACAGTTATATAAAAATTATTTAATTCGATATTAAGCACACTTACAGAACAGTATAACATATTTTGTCCATTATACCAAAAAAACTTAAAAGGGATTGAAGTTTTTTAACTTCAATCCCCACATCTTAATTATTTTTAATCTTTTTTCTTACGCCAGAACACGACATCCTTGCCGTCAACATTCAGCTTAACACGTTCGTATCCGGCTCTTTCGCGTTCTTCATCCGGATCTGCCGAACTCGCTTTCACGTCAGCACTGCTATTTTGGACGGATGGCTGCTGCGAAACGGTTACTGTGTTAACAGGTGCTGCCGGTTCTTCAATCGGAGGTGTAATGACCGGTTCCGCCGGCTTTTGAACAGCCGCAGCAGCCTGTTGGGCTGCAATGGTCTGGGCCTGAAGCTCTTCCGGTGTAATCTGGCGGTGGACGGGCTGGGCTTCTGTTACTGCCTGAGCCTTAGCGACAGCCGCAGCGCGGGCCACAGCCTTTTCTGCTGCAACCTTTTCGCGTTCTGCTTTAAAGGGCTCCTTAACATCGACATATCTGGTACGGCGGCGTTTGCGGGCACGGATACGTTCCTGTTCCTGATTAACCTGCTGCCAGATACTGAGCATATCATCTTCTGTGCGTTCTTCTTTTTCTGTATTAATCATAGTTGCTCCATATTCCGGATTACTGACAATTTTATCATCCTCAACAACAAACGGCGTCTTTTCCTCAACAACCACTGGCTGCGGCTGGGGAACCGGCTCGATATTGATCACTGGCTCCTGAATAACAACACGTTGTTCCGGGACTTTTTCCTCCGGTTTTTCTTCAGTTTTAATTTCTTCCTGTTCCTTTTCAAAGGCTAGCTTGCCCTTTTCCTTTTCAGCATAGAATGATTGGGTAAAGAAACCGGAAACCGGTCCTGTATCTTCATCTGAAAAATCTTCTTTTACTTCTGAAGGCTCGTAGGTTCCGATATCCTTGATCGCCGTAAATACCTTTGTATCCTGACTCGGATCATATTCATCCAGAATTGACTTACCCATGCTGCTGTCACCACCATTATTCTGAATTTCAGCAATGGCTTCTGGTGTAAGCTTCGGAATAACATCGGTCATACTCTCAAAAGAGCCTTCAAGGTTTTCAATTGGGTCTTCCTCAAACTCTTCTTCCGGGTAGTAATCGTCGTTTTCATCATCGTAATCATCAAAGAAGTCGTCCTCTTCATCCTCATCCGGTGGCAGAATATAGTCTTCCTCGCCAATCGGTTCGTCTTTGTTAAAGACAGAATCTGCAGGAACACGGTTCATCGCGTACTGAACCCAGCCGATAAGGCCTATAAAAACAACGGCACTGCCAATACTGAAACCGCCGATACTGCCGATATACTGCATAAATCCGCCGACAAACGGAATGGGAACATTAACTCCCAGCACCCAGAGTCCGCTCTGCTGCATAACCGCATATACGGCATTTGTTCCTTCGTTAATACTTGTGGCAAAAGCCGAGGTCGCCGGAAGCGATTCAACAATTTTTGATGCCACAGGCATCTTGCCGCCGTTGATAAAGGTGACAATAAAATTTGCTGTAATACCCACCGCCATCATAATGGTCCAGAAATCATCCAGATTAAAGACCAGCATAACTAAAATCAAAATGTAGCTGATAAAATTGACCACTGGTAAAAATGCATCAACCGCTTCGATACCGCCAGTATAATAATACAGATGGAGTCCAAACTGCAAAATAATTCCGATAATTCCCAAAGGCAGCAAGGAGATTTTCTTCGCTTTGAAGCCTTTAAAGCTCCCGCCTCTGATAAAGCCAATGATTAGTCCTAGTATAATTGCTATTAGTACAAACATAACTTCCCTACCCTCTGTATTTATTCTGAAAAGTAAACACGTATTCTAATGACATTATATTACATCTATTTTAAATCAAAAGATTTATTATGTCAAACAAAAACACCCGTTAAATACTACTTCTTAACGGGTGTTAGGGGTTATTTTACTAGAAAATCGGCTCGATCAGGCCGTAGTTTCCGTCTTTTCTCATGTAAACAACGTTAACATCCTCGGTTTCCGCATTTAAAAATACAAAGAAATCATGTCCTAAAAGCTCCATCTGCATGGTTGCTTCGTCGACTGACATTGGTTTGACAGCAAATTTCTTTGTGCGCACGACCTTTGGCGGATGTTCTTCGTAATCTTCCATTGGTTCAAGACCGTCCAGGTTATATTTCAATGCTTCTTCAGCGTAACGTTTTTGCAGTTTTGTTTTATGTTTTCTTAACTGGCCTTCCAGCTTGTCAACAACAGCTTCAATGGAGCCGGCCATGTCTTCACTTTTTTCTTCAGCTCGTAAAATTGTTTTACCCATCGGTATGGTTATTTCCAGCATCTGGAAGTTTTTTTCCTTGCTGAACGTGGCATACACTTCTGTCTCCTGCCCAAAGTAGCGGTCAAATTTTTCGAACTTTTTCCTGAGTGCTTCTTTTAAACCTTCTGATACATGCATGTTTTTTCCGTAAATTGTGAATTTCATAATGATAACTCCTTTCAAAAGGTCACTGTACCAGCACATTAAAACGATTAACAAAAATCGTCATCCTGTACTGGTGATGGCAATATTATACCATAACTCACACGAAAATGCACATACAAATTGTTACAATAATGTAACAAGGAGGCCAAAGGCCTCCTTATGTCCCGCTTGACCTGGTTTTTTCCCCCACACTCGCCAGCTGGGAGTTTAGCTCAAGGTTTATATCACAACTCCTCCTCTCGGCTTTACGCCGGCTGGTCTTACATCTAGGCCGCACTATGATCAGCTTTCCGCTTTTAGAAAGCCTTACGTGGATCGCTTCGCCTGCGACTGGCATCGACTTTCAACCACAAACACAGGACCACTTCATTATAAAGAAACCTTTAAGGACTGTCAAGCGTCCAAAAAATAAAGAAACAGGTACGTTTAAGCTGCACCTGTTTTAATAACCTATTTAAATTTTCACTTTAATTCTTCAACGTCATCGATGGACAGACCTGTGATCTTCGCTATCTCTGCAACCGGATAATCACGATCAATCATGGTGCTCGCAATTTTCAAGCGAACATCTGCTTCGCTATCATTTCCCATACCAGGCACGGTGTGGTCAACTACAGTTCGATACAACATCTGATTATCTCCTTTCAGCTTTCGCTCGTATTTCGTCTGCTTTTCCACAGCGATTAGATTTGCAATTCCTATTTACGAAACACATTATATCCATCACCGATTTTTTTTCAAGTGTTTAACGCTTTCAAAAATAGAATTCTTAAGTTTTCTCCACCACTATTGTCTTGTTTCATAAAAAAACCTCCATCAAATGGAATGGAGGTTTTTTGTTACTCAACTATTTTATTGTCAGACATTTCCTTCAAGAATGTTGATCATAATGGCGTTTTCCACCCGGCGGCGTTCAATCTCACAGGCGACATCGTAGGGTTCCATCACAGTATGGTTGAAGTTATAGGCGTTTGCGTGACAGCCTCCACCGCAGAAATATTTACACCAGCAGCTCTGGCATTTTTCTTTTTGCAGGAGATTTGCCTTACCGAATTCGTCCTTGATTTCGGGGTGCTGAATGCCTTCATCCACTGTTCCCATCTTAAATTCCTCATTGCCGACAAACTGGTGGCAGGGATAGATATCCCCTTCAGGTGTCACCGCGACGTAGTCACGGCCGGCTCCGCAGCCCGACAGGCGTTTATAGACACATGGACCATTGCTCAAGTCAATATTAAAATGGAAAAAATTATAATCCAGGCCTTTTTCATGGCGGTTGAGATAATCCAGAGCCAGTTTATCATATTCTGCCAGAATCTGGTCGACGTCTTCTCTCAAAATTGCGTAATCGTGCTCTTCCTCTGCAACGACAGGCTCCACAGAAATGCTTCTAAAGCCTTCCTCCGCCAGGAAATTCACATCCTCGCCGAAGTCCAGATTATGCTTGGTATAGGTGCCGCGGACATAGTAATCCTTTTTACCCTCGCGCATGGCCGCCATCTTCTTGATTTTGTCAATGATGATGTCGAAGGAGCCCTTGTCATTGACTGTTCTTCGCATATTGTCATTCACGCATTTTCTTCCATCAAGGCTCAAAACCACATTGTCCATATTTTCGTCGATATAAGCCATATTTTCATCGTCTAAAAGCACACCGTTGGTGGTGATTGTAAATTTAAATTTCTTGTGATAACTTTCTTCCTTACTTCTGGCATAGTCCACCAGCTCTTTAACCACATCAAAATTCATGAGCGGCTCACCGCCAAAGAAATCAACTTCCAGGTTCTGGCGGTCTTTTGACTGTTCAATGATGAAGTCAATGGCTTTCTTTCCGACTTCCAGAGGCATCAGCAGCTTTTCGCCGTTAAAATCCCCCTGGGAAGCAAAGCAGTAGTTGCATTTCAGATTGCAGTCATGGGCGACATGGAGGCAGAGGGCTTTGACCAGATCGTGATTTTTGTAGACATCCGGGTCATAGTCGTTTTTCGTAAAAATCATTTTCTGTTCTTCAAGCATTTCAAGCTCCAGAATAACCTCCAGAAGCTCCTCCTCCGGATACTTACGCTTCAGCTTTTCAACGATCTGGTCCCGGCACATTTCTTTATAATCGTCCAGAACTTCATAGGTCATCTCGTCCACTGTCAGCACGGTGCCGCTGTTGACATCCAAAACGATGTAGAGACCATTTAAATAAAACTTATGTATCATGATTATCTTCTTTCTTAACTTTCTTTTCCAAAATTTTATGCAAAGAAAAAGCAGTAAACACTGTTACTGCTTTTTCGCAAACTCATAATTATTTAGATTGTTTACACTGCTGGTTTCCCACTGTGCAGGAAGTTTTGCAGGCAGACTGGCAGGAAGTCTGGCATTCACCGCAGCCTTTGTTTTTAACATCAGCTAAAGTACCTTTTTTAACGATTGTGATGTGTTTCATCTCATTCACGCTCCTTTATGCAGTTTTATTTTTTGTCTTCATCGACTTCTTCGCCAACTTCAACATTTTCATCGGTCACATCTTCAAATTCAGCGTCCTCTACAGGGCTGTCATTGTAATCCTGAGTTTCCTGTACTTCTTCAATGGTTTCAGGTTCTGAAACAGATTCGGTTGTTTCTTCCTCGGTATCATCTTCCGTCTCTTCACGTTTGATTACCTTTGAAACAGCACTTTTAACGATCATTGCCTTATGGAAATCCGGAAGCATTTCGAGGACGATATTTTCATCATCGATTGCATAAATTATCCCATAAAAACCACCAATTGTCAAAATTTCATCCCCTGGCTTCATGTTGTCCCGCATTGCCTGTATTTCTTTTTTCTGCTTATTCTGTGGACGCATAATAAAGAAATAAAAGAAAACAACGAGCAGGATCAGCGGAAGAAAAGTCACTAAACCATTCTGCATTCTAAATTCTCCTTAATGTTATATTCCGTATTTTTGAAAAAAACTTTCCTTGAACGCTAAAAGATTGTCTTCCATAATAGCATTCCGTACCTTTTCCATAAGCTTAAGTGTAAAGTATAAATTGTGATATGTCAATAACCTTGCGCCCAAAATTTCATTGCATTTTACCAAATGGCGTAAGTAAGCCCTTGTATAATTTCGACAAACGAAACAATCACATTCCGGGTCTAATGGCGTAAAATCTTCCTTGTAGGTCGCGTTGCGCACGACCACTTTTCCCTGACTGGTCATGGCCGTTCCGTTTCTTGCGATACGGGTCTGGAGCACACAGTCAAACATATCGACACCGCGGATTACACCTTCCAAAAGTGCATCCACTGAGCCGACTCCCATAAGGTAACGCGGCTTGTCTTTTGGTAAAAGCGGAACTGTCGCATCAAGAATCCGGTACATGGTATCTTTGGACTCCCCAACGCTCAAACCGCCGATGGAATAGCCCGGAAAATCAATTTCAGTCAGCCCTCTCACGCTTTCTGCCCGGAGGTCCTCATACATACCGCCCTGCACGATACCAAAAAGCGCCTGATCATCCGGACGCCTGTGGGCATCCTTACAGCGCTTTGCCCAGCGGGTGGTCATTTCCATGGATTTTTTGGTGTACTCATAATCCGCATCTGCCGGGGCACACTCATCAAAGCACATAATGATATCCGCACCGATCGTGTTCTGCATATCAATGGATTTTTCCGGAGACATAAAGTGCCGGGAACCGTCTAAATGTGAACAAAACTCCACACCTTCTTCTGTAATTTTTCTTAAATCATTTAAGGAAAAAACTTGGAATCCGCCGCTGTCTGTGAGGATCGGGCGGTCCCAGTGCATAAATTTATGCAGCCCCCCTGCCTTCTCCATAATTTCTTGTCCAGGCCGCAGGTAAAGGTGGTAGGTATTGCCAAGAATGATATTGGCATCCATCTCCTCCAGATCCTCACTGGTCATAGACTTAACCGTCGCCTGTGTTCCAACCGGCATAAAAATCGGTGTATTGATGACACCGTGGCTGGTATGGATTTTACCAAGCCGGGCCCCGGTGTGTTTATCTTCTTTGATTAATTCGTATCTGAACATTCAGTTTTTCTCCTAATAAATAAACATGGCGTCACCAAAGCTAAAAAAACGGTAACGCGCGTCAATAGCGTGCTGATAGGCCTTCAAGACCGCTTCACGGTTGTAAAAAGAGGATACCAGCATCAGCAGTGTGGATTCCGGCAGATGAAAATTCGTAATCAACGCATCAATCACCTGCCACTTGTAACCTGGATAGATAAAAATATCCGTTGATCCCTCGCACGCCTGAACCTTGCCGCCAAATCGGGCTGCGGCGCTCTCCAGCGTTCTGACAGACGTCGTGCCGACAGCAATGACTCGACCGCCCTTTTTTCGGGTTTCCTCGATGAGTTTTTCCGTTTCTTTGGGCACCTGGTAGGTTTCCTCATGCATATGGTGATCCAGTATATTATCACATTTTACAGGACGAAAGGTCCCGATCCCCACATGCAGTGTAACCTCAGCAGTCCTGATGCCTTTTCTGCGGAGCGCATCCAGCAGCTCCTCTGTAAAATGCAGACCAGCAGTTGGTGCGGCGGCGGAACCTGTGTACTTGGCGTAAACTGTCTGATAGCGGTCCTGATCCTCTAAAACCTCATGGATATACGGCGGAAGAGGCATGGTTCCTAGTTCCCCGATAATCTCCTCAAAGATGCCATCATATTCAAATTCAATGATTCTGAGGCCGCTCTCTATCTTATCTTTAATCTCACCCTTAAGCTTGTCCCCAAAGACCAGGCGCGTGCCGGGCATTGCCTTTTTCCCTGGCTTTACCATGGTTTCCCATGTTTTATCATCCAGCCGTTTAAGAAGCAGCAGCTCAACCTTGCCTCCGGTTTCTTCTTTTTTACCGAAAATCCGCGCTGGCAGCACTTTTGTATTATTCATAACCAGCAAGTCATCCTCATTTAAATAATCGATAATATCGTGAAAATGACGGTCCTGAATACTTCCCTTCATACGGTTGAGCACCATCAGTCTCGACGCGTCCCTTTTCTTTTCCGGCGTCTGAGCAATAAGCTCTTCAGGAAGGTCATAATAAAAATCCTTTGTCGTTAGTGTTTCCAAATTGATTCCTCTATTCTAAATCCAATTTCACCTGTTCCTGCAGCACTGCCGGCTCAAGTCCCAGATGCCTGTAGCCGCCTGAGGTGATCACGCGTCCCCTTGGGGTTCTGGCCAGATAACCGAGCTGAATCAGATAAGGTTCGTAAACCTCTTCGATGGTATTGCGCTCCTCGCCAATGGCCGCCGCCAGTGTGTCGATCCCTACAGGGCCTCCGTCAAATTTCTCAACGATGGTCGTCAGCATGATCCGGTCAATTTCATCTAAACCCTTGGCGTCCACTTCAAAGAGTTCCAAAGCTGTTCTGGCTGTCTCCAGATCGATAACGCCTTTTCCCTCAATTTCGGCAAAGTCGCGCACCCTCTTCAACAGACGGTTGGCAATACGCGGCGTTCCACGTGAACGCACTGACAGCTCCTCTGCACCCTTTTCATCCAAATTGACAGACAATATCTCCGCTGAACGGCTGATAATAGTTGCCAGCTCAACCTGGTTGTAAAGCTCCAGCCGCTGAACCACACCAAAGCGGTCCCGCAGCGGAGCCGTCAGCAGGCCGGCCCGTGTCGTGGCTCCGACCAGCGTAAACTTGGGCAGGTCAAGACGAATGGATTTCGCGCTGGGTCCCTTTCCGATAATAATATCCAGAACAAAGTCCTCCATCGCCGGGTAGAGTACCTCCTCCACACTTCGCTGCAACCTGTGGATTTCATCAATAAACAGGACATCACCTTCTTTAAGGCTGGTCAAAATGGCGGCCAGATCTCCCGGCTTTTCAATGGCTGGCCCGGAGGTGGTCTTTATATTCGTTCCCATTTCCTGGGCAATAATATTGGCCAAAGTCGTCTTTCCAAGCCCTGGTGGCCCGTAAAGGAGAACATGGTCCAGCGGTTCGTTCCGCTTCTGGGCTGCCTGTATAAAGATCGCCATCTGGCGCTTAACACGGTCCTGCCCTATATAATCCTCCAGCCGCTGGGGCCTTAAACTTCTCTCAATATCAATGTCGGTTTCTGTAAAACCGCTTGTCACTATACGATCCTTCATTTTTTATTCACCTACCGTCCAAGGGGATTTGCAGACATCAGCGCATTTTTCAGAATATCCTCAATGCTCATTCCCGGCTGAATAATTTTTTCGACCAGCTCTGATGCCTCGGCATAGCCATAGCCCAATCCCAGCAGCCCGTTAACCGCCTCATTAAAGAGGTTGTCCGTCTCTCTGAGATTTTCGATGGCGCCCGGTTCTGCTGAATCCGTAAATGCAAAATTCTTGTACTTATCCTTAAGCTCCAGAATAATCCGATTCGCAGTCTTCTGTCCGATTCCCGGCGCGCGAGAGATCGCCTTGGCATCCTCGTTGACAATATAGCGAATCAGCTCATCTCTGGTAAACTGTGATAACAGCCCCATCGCTGCCTTTGGCCCGATGCCGGAAATAGTGATAATTGTTCTGAAAATCTCACGTTCTTCTTTTGACGAGAAGCCATAGAGCGTTACATCATCTTCCTTAAACGCCGGATGGATATAGACCTTTACTTCCTTGTGTAATTTTGGAAGCTCAGACATCGTGTTTGCGGAAACATTGATCCGATATCCCATACCCTGATGGTCCACAACGATGTAGTCTGACGCCTGTTCCTCATAATTGCCTTTTATATACTCAAACACGTCAAGCCTCCTGTTTTTTCGTATTTGTTTATTGTATCAATTCACTCCTGTTAATTCAAGAACCTTTATTCGGTCGTAACATGAAAAAAGCACCCGAAGGTGCTAAATCCCGAATATGCCGTCCACCATTTTTGACGCCTAGCGGATGCTAGGTGGGTGCCCTGTCTCTAAGGGTCTGTTTTCCACTCAAAGGAGGCTTAACATTGCATAGAGAACATCCGGACTCCCTATAAATAAGTGTAGGTTCAAAAATAAGGTTGTAACGTACATCTCAGGATTAATTTCATTATATCTGTAATTATTAGAATTGAAAAGGATAAATTTTTGTTGAGGGATTGCTAAAAAAGACTACAAAAACTAATTGACATTATCCGAATTTCAGCATTCCATTTTATTCCATTTCTATTTCAATATATTTAAGGCCTTAGATATATTATCGACTGGCAGAAGCTCCAGCCCTGTATTTTCCAGGCCCCGGGCATTGCCCTTTGGCATGATACAGCGCTTAAAGCCAAGCTTCGCGCCTTCTTTAAGGCGCTTTTCAATATGCTGTATATTTCTGACCTCACCAGTCAGGCCTACCTCGCCGATAATCATCATATCCTCTGGAATTTCAAAATTCCTGAAGCTTGAGTATAGCACAGACACAACGGCCAGATCAAGAGCCGGCTCATCTATCTTCATACCCCCGACCACATTGATATACGCATCAAGATTTTGAAGCTGTAATCCCAGCCTTTTTTCCATAATGGCCAGGAGCAGCACCATACGGTTATAGTCCATTCCGGTGGCCATACGCCTTGGGTTACCGAAGCTTGTCTGTGATACGAGCCCCTGAAGCTCGATTAAAAGCGGACGTGTCCCCTCCATGCAGGGCACTACCACAGAGCCACAGGTATTTTTCGGCCGGCTCGACAGCATCATTTCAGAGGGATTTGCCACCTCGTGCAGGCCATCCTGCGCCATTTCGAAAATACCGATCTCATTGGTTGAGCCAAAACGGTTTTTGACCCCTCTGAGTATCCGGTAGGTATGGTACTTTTCACCCTCAAAATACAAAACCGTATCAACCATATGTTCTAACACACGGGGACCGGCAATATTGCCTTCCTTGGTCACATGTCCGACCAGAATCATCGAAATATTGTCTTTTTTGGCAATCTGCATCAACGCGTTAGCGTTCTCCCTTATCTGGCTGACGCTTCCGGGCGCTGAGGTAATTGTAGGACTGTACATTGTCTGAATCGAGTCAATAATGACCAGATCGGGCTTTTCATGCAAAATAGTATCTACGATATAGGGCACGTTAATCTCAGACAGAAAAAAAATATTCTGGGATTTCACCTTCATCCGGACTGCGCGCATTTTGAGCTGCTGCTCGGACTCCTCACCTGAAATATACAGGATTTTAAGCCCCTGGCTTCCAAGATTTTCCGTCGTCTGCAGCAAAATGGTTGACTTTCCAATTCCCGGGTCACCTCCTAGAAGGATAACGCCTCCAGGCACAATGCCGCCGCCGAGGACGCGGTCGAGCTCCTTATTCTTCGTTTTAAAACGATCCTCTTTCTGAGGAATAATTTCTTCAATACGCTTGGGTTTTGTGTACACCACCCGTTCAAGGGTATTCTTCTTTCCCTGCTCAGTGGGCATATCCAGCTCCTCAACAAAGGAGTTCCATTCGCCACATTCTGTACAGCGCCCCATCCATTTAGGCGTGCTGTACCCGCAGTTCTGGCACACAAATTTCTTTTTTATTTTCGCCATATACCCTCCGTCATTCAATCCATTTATAGATCAGATAGCCGATCATACCACCGATAAAATTCAGTATCAGATCATCCACATCCGCACTGCGGCTTGACAGAAAAGCAAATTGGAGCAATTCGATCAAGGCTGTGGCTCCGGCTGTCACAATCAATATATGGGGAAAGCTCACCCGTCTTTTTTTACAGAGCGGGTATAATAACCCCAAAGGAATAAAAAGTGCAATATTTCCTGCCAGATTCCGAAAGGAGTAGGTAAAGGTATTGTACAAAATACTCACCGCATCTGTCGGCTTAGTGGCTAAAAACTCCCAATTTATGATCCCGCTGTGCGCAATATCATAAATATAATTATCAATATTGGTAAGCGGAAGCAGGTTATAGCTGGATTCATACACAATGTTTGATGTCGGCAGGAGCGTGACCATTGCCAGAAAACCAATATAAAATATAAACACAACCCTCAGTAAAAAACGCCTCCGCGCATCTTTTGTCATATTGCCGCTCCATTCTTAAACTTTAACGAAACTCATTATAACCCTAAAACCTTAATGATGCCAGTGGTTTATAAGTCCAGTTTCATATCGCCGGCTTTAATCCAGCCCGCTCTGGCGCAAAGCTTATAAAAAATCATCGTCACAGCTGCCGGCAGAATAATCTGAAGCAGGCCAATTCCCAGCACAATCTGTATCATCGGCTGGCCAGCCTCTGTCATGGCCATAACCGTGCCAATCTGTCCGACAAGGCCGCAGGTTCCCATTCCCGCAGCCACCGGCGTATTCTGCATCTGGAACACAGTGGTTGCCAGCGGCCCTAATACCGCTGACGCCGCAGTGGGCGGTATCCATATTCTCCAGTTTTTTATAATATTGGGCACTTGGATCATGGAAGTCCCCAGTCCCTGAGCCGCTAATCCACCGATCCCGTTTTCCTTATAGCTCTGAACCGCGAAACCGACCATCTGGCAGCAGCAGCCCACAGTCGCCGCTCCAGCTGCTATCCCAGAGAGGTTCAGCATAATACACAGCGCTGCGCTGGAAATCGGCAGTGTGAGTACCACCCCAACGACCACTGAGATAACAATGCCCATGATGATTGGCTGCTGCTCTGTCGCCCACATGATCACATTTCCAAGGGCTGTCATAAAAGCACCGATGGGCGGGCCAACCACTACAGCGACAAGTGAGCCAATGAGCATGGTCACAAAGGGAGTTACTAAAATATCCACCTTTGTCTCCCCTGATACAGCCTTGCCAAACTCCGCGCCGATAACCGCCGCGATCAGAGCACCCGCCGGCCCGCCCTGGGCGTTGCCAAGAAAACCTGCCACAGTAATGGAAAATAAGACAAGCGGTGGCGCATTGAGACCAAAAGCGACAGCGACCGCAATGGCTGGCCCTGTCATGGCCTGGGCCGCGGGCCACAAGGTCTCATTTAAAAAGGGAATGTGAAATAATATTCCGACCTGGTTCAGGATACTGCCCATCAGCAGTGTGCCGAACAAACCAAAAGCCATGTATTTCAGCGCATCGATCAAATAGCGCTGAGCGGAAAACTCAATGTCTTTTTTCTTAAAAAAATCCCGCACGTTTTCATACTTAGGTTCTTTTTTCATTTTTCCTCCAACTTATTTTTATGTTTTATCTATATTCACACAGGCAAAACAAAAGGATACAATCTGTATTCTTTATGCTGTGGCAAAAAATTGAGCGGCATGCACTTTTTGTACACACCATATTCGGCCGCAAAAAATAAAAATACCGAGCAAAACCCGATATTTTTATTTTTTAAGCAATAAACTAAAATACATTATTGTATCCTTATCATTTAAAACTTTTATATTTTATTATTATATCATATTTGAAGGGGAATTTCAAGCCGCTCATTGATGTTCTACGCACTCGATTTGATTACAGCTTTTAAAGCGTCCAGTGAGCTGACCTCCGCTTATCTGGTTCACATGGCCGCCCCATTTGTGATCCTTTGATAAAAAATGAAAATGCCATCCGACGAAGTTTTTTCCTTCTGCCCACTCTGGGCAACGGACTCCGACAAGAGTTCCAGTAATTCCTTGAAGTGTCACACATTTCTGCCGCCCGACAATCTCATCAAGCGCCTCATAGGGGCTTTCCACCGGCCAGACACTGTGGACTTCAATTTCCTTAAAGCATCCATCGAGACGCCCGATAAAGCAGCGCTCATGAATTTGATATCTCTGCTGCTCGTCCAGCTGTCTGCACAGGTCACTTATACTGGTAAATTCGCCCATTTCAATATAAGTATCTGGTTTAAAATCTGAAATTGTGGCAAAGGGTGTCCGGTCATTCTCATCCGCTATCTTAACGCGGCAGTCGCCGTCTGCTTTGTAGGGCACTCCCTCCAGGACAATCATCTCTCCATCCAGGGCATGGTAGGTCCCAAAGCCGATATCGCCATGCTTAAGGAGTTCCTTAACACTTCCGCAGCCGTCAAAACCACGATTTTTAAAAGCCTCAAAAGTTGAAACCTGATAAATCGTACTCATTTTTTATTCCTATCTGAATTCCATCGGCACATCGCCTAAAAACTTTTTCCAGGCTGCCAGTACCTCACTGATGATTTTAATGCCCACCGAAGAAATAATGACGATTTCTGTCTGGTCAAGCTCTTTTTTCCATGGATTCATGACTGCAAATTCATTGACGCAGCTGACCTCAAAATCGCCGGCGTTGGTTTTTACAAAACCCTTAATCCGGTAAGCATATTTTTTGATGTCGTGTAGAAAAGCGCCAAATTTCTGATAATCCAAAGGCTCATCTGAACGCAGGACACTTGTTTTAGGCCGAGATTCCCAGGTGTTGGTTGTCTCAACTGGAGCTGGCTGCTCTCCGTTCATTTCCGCAAGTATTTCTTCCATGAAAACCTCACAGAAAGCCGCTCTGTATATCTGCGTCCCGCTGTTTACTTCCTTTATCTTTTCCTCAATTTGGCTTAAGCGGTCTTCGCTCTGCAAATCTGTTTTATTGATAATCACTGCGTTGCTATAGACCAGCTGCTTATGCAGCGCGGGAATCAGATCATACTGCTCCAGAAAATACAGGCCATCCACAATACAGATGGCTCCAAGGTAATCATAAGCTTTTCCACTGATTAAGGTAACAGTCTCCAATATGGTACCCATGTTTGAGGGATCGGCTACACCGGATGACTCCACAAAAACATATTCTAAATCATAATCCAGAAAGCTTGCCAGCCCTTTAATATAATTTTCCTTTAAACAAGCGCAGAAAACTGAACCGCCTGTCAGTTCAAGAAGATCAAAACCATCACCTTTAATGAGTTCACCATCAATACTTTTTTCTCCAAACTCATTCATTAAAATCCCAATTTTGACGTCCTTAAAGCTTTTTAACAGATTAGTTAAAAAAGTTGTTTTGCCAGATCCTAAAAAACCAGTTAAAAGTACTAGCTTCATTTTTCCCTCCATTGAAAACAGGGTGGGTAACCTGAGGCACCCACCCTGGTGTTATTTTCTATAAATATTTTTTCACTTCATCTACAATTTCCTGACGGCTTGGAATAATGGAAGACCATACCAGCTGTCCGTTGATGTAGATGGAAGGCAGATGCTGTACTCCCATCTTCTGTGTACGCGCAATATCTTCTTTAATACAATATTTGTAAACGGCAATATCAACTGCGTCGCCAAACTCTTCTCTGGCCAGCATCGCTGCTTTTTCCATGTATGTGCAGGCAGCGCACTGAACCGGGTCGAGGGTAAAAACTTCGATGAAAGGTTTGTCCAGATTTTCATAGTCTGGCAGCTCTACATCACCGAGCGTATCGACCGCTTCGTAGTTTTTAACCATTTCGCGGACTTCATCGGTGTGCTTGACAGCCTGCACACATGCGATGGTGTTTTCCATAGGCACATTGTATGGCATATCGCAGCCCGGGCTCACGATCAGGTTGTGATGGTCAATGTTGTCTAACATATCGACAACATATTTCATATTATCCTGTTGTGTCCCGAACAGCATGGTTGTTGTCAGTGGGATGTTTCCGCCGATTGCAATATTGTACTGGTCTGTAATCTTTTTGGCTTCATTGATATTAACATTTTCGTCGATGGAAATGCCGTCTGGATTTGTCCGGCACATAACATCCATCTGAATGGTTGCGTCGCCACAGACAAAGAAACAGCCAAGAGCGCCTTTACTGCGGATATAATCAAACGCAGCTTTGAACTGATCCATAAACAGATCTTCAATGGACTTTGGTGAAATCTGACTGATAATCGGGTCGACGAGAGCAATGACATCCATTCCTGCTTCTACATAATAGTCAGTCATCGCATTGCAGACCTCTGTGCAGAAAGCAACCAGTTCTTTAACATAATCTGGATACATGATAATATCCATAAAGAATTCGCTGCCGCGGATGTGTGAGGCCAGGGTAACCGGACCACAGATCAGGCCATATAAAGCGGTATCATCACCTACAGATTCTTTTACGCGGCGCATAACATCCAGCACCATCGGGATACGTCCATCAGTTTTCTTGGGAATTTTGCATTTGCACGGCACCTTAGGATCGCCGGCAAATGGATGGCTCATAACAGAAGGCGGATTATCCTCTGCCCACAGCAGCTCGCAGCCTAAAATTTCGGCCTCAATCTGTAAATCAAAAATAATCGGCATACCATCCGGCGTATACAGTTTATGAACCTCCATCAATGATTCATATAACTTATCACCGTCTGTCAGCACTTCTCTGGCTGTATAGCCTTTTAAGGATCCTGCGTGCACACCGCTGAACGGCACGAACGGCACATTGTCTGTCTGTTCATGTCTCAATGTTTTTAATAAAAGTTCTTTACCCATTTTTTCCTCCAAAATTGTTTTACTCACAGTGGTTCATTTGTTTTATCTTGTGTTAAGTATATCGTTTTAAAGAAAAAAATGATTGTAGGTGCCCTAGTATTTTTGGGAAAATCTCCACGAAAAAGAGACCGAAGCCGCACATGTATACGAAATCAGCCTTCTTTTTTGGTAAATTTTCCTTATTTTTTTGTAAAGGCTTTACATCCGGTAAGTTGGATTCGGGAATCCCGGCCGGAAAGCCTCTATAACCAGATTTTCAACATTGAACCCAAGGCTTTCGCCCAGCGCTTCAATTTTTTCATTGGTGTGTTTTTCAAGCAGTGCAGGATCGACAGCCGCTCTCAGATTAATGGTCATGTGTCCTTTTTTCACTTCCTGGCCTAAAGTATGATCTAATTCAACCGGCCGCCGAACCCCCACACAGCTGAGCTTTGAGGCCCCCTTACCTGTATCTAAATAGAGCTTCAGATGGCCGATTTCGCCTCCTTCCTCTGCTACGGCTTCCTTCAGGGCTTCACCGAGAGCACTCATCAGCGCATCGCCGTTCACGGTGTCTCTGGCATTTATTTCAGCCTTGGCATTCAACCAGCCCATTTCAGCCTCGGCATTGCCGTAGGTTTCATAAACAACCTCCATTTTTTTCGCGTTTGAAGCGGCAATATCTGCTGAAAGGACTGCCAAAAGCCAAGTTTCAACACCTTTTCCCTCTTTTGCAGAAATTTCCATTACTCTTCCCGCCGGATATTTTTCATTTAAAAAGCTGACCAGTTTTTCTTTCTCTCCAGTATCGAGTGTGTCGACTTTATTTAAAACAATAAAATCGGCCTCCTCCATTTGCTTGTCCATAATATAATACACACCTTCTGAGAAAGCATTGGTATTATCTTCCATAAAATCCTTCAGACGTCCGGGCTCAACCAAAACGGAAAGCGGCAGCACATCCAGTTCACCAGCTTTTCCCTCTTTAGAAGGTTTCATAATCGTCGAAACCAAATCTGTACAGCTGCCGACTGGCTCTGCCAGGATAAAGTCCTCCTGGCGCATTGTATTCACGCGTTCTGCGAAGCCTGGATAATTACAGCAAAAGCAGCTCCCTGTCAGCTCTGTGACCTCCAGATCATGATACTCAACATACTGGGTATCCACCAGATAATCCGTCTGGTCATTGGTAATGAGACCTACTGTATTTCCAATTTTTTTAAGTGTTTTCGCCGCTTCAATCATTGCCGTTGTCTTTCCGGCGCCTAGAAATCCACCAATTACCATTAGCTTTGTCATATTGATTACCTACTCCTCCGTTAGAAAAGAACATTTATTAGATTAAGTACAATAAATGTTTTATTCAATTATATATCCTTTTTCAAAAATTGAATTGTAAATTATTATTTTATTTAGGTAGATTTTTGACAAATTAATTTCTGTATTCTTAAGATTTTGCTAAAAATAAAAAAGCCCGGATTATGGGCTTTTTAAACTTTTTAGAGGCATACGTTGTTTCAGCGTATACTAAATTATGCCGAGCGTCTTTCTGTTTTTCGAAACTCACAGTCAATATTCGAACAGAGGCGGCAGTCATGATCAATCTCAGCAGTACAGATTTCACGGTCTGCCCCATATACGTACCCCAATGTCTTTATGGGATTGTACATATAGCCTTCTGTAATATTTACCGCCATCTGGCTCCGGCCATCTACAATCTCTAAAATCTCCTTTTGAAAATGGATTGGGATCAACTGGTCATCTGGAGCAAAGCGGACGGTCAGTCCAAATCCTCTCCGTTTACAGATATCCTCTCGAATAATTTGGTAAAAATCATTTGACAGATCAAATAGAACCTGATCGGCAATACTGTCAATCATCAGGCCCTTCAAATACTCTTTTTCCATAAAATAGGCTGTACAGCGTTCGCTAATCCCTGGACCGAGCGTAACCATACTGCATACAAGATGGCTGAGGCCTGTAAGATCTTTGTGGATCAGCGGCCCTATTTCATTGGGAATGAGCTTGTAAATTCCCCGAGTCTCGACGAGTCTTGGGAGTTCTTCTGCCAGCTCATCATAAGCTTTCTCATACTCATTAAAATTCCAGAGCTCTTTACGGATATGCATTTGTTCAAATAGCTTTTCCCTATCCAGGCGGACAGGTATTCCTCTATAACATCCCATCTCGTTTCCTCGATTTCTTTTTAAACTCGGACGATCTCCACAGGATTGCCGCAGGCCGCCAGAAACTTTTTCAGACCGTCTGCACTAAAGTGAACCGTAGATGTATTGACATTAGGGTGGAAGTTCACAAACTCCTGATCCAAAACATCCTGGTCAATATAAACTTCTACTTCATGCTTCTGATCATTAATGATGCCAAAAACAGAGACCGCCCCGGTGGTAACCCCCAGATATCTGAGGAGACGTTCCTCGGAAGCGAAGCTCAAGTTGCTGATCCCGATCTGTTTGCCAAATTCCTTGATATTCATCTGCTTGGATTCTTCCAGAATCACCAGAATATGACGGTTCCCTTTTTTATTTCGTAGTAAAAGATTTTTACAGTGCGCCCCTTTGACGCCGTCCATATATTGCTCCAGTTCATCGCAGGTGTAAACCGGCGGATGCTCAATCACCTGATATTCTACACCAAGCGCGTTTAAAAAATCATATACCTTTTTCGCTTCAGTTTCCATTATTATTCCCTCTTTCTGATTTTTTCTTTCTTAAATAACCTTCAAAGGCGATAAGCAGAATAACCGCAAACATCATCAGGCTCCCCAGAAAACCGTAGGCTGTCAGGGGCTCCCTAAAAATGCCAACGCCGCATAAAAGCGCCACTACCGGCTCAAGCACACAGATCATCGCTGCATAGGTCGGACCGATGGTACGGATGGCAACCGTTGAAAAACCAATACCAATAATGGACAAAGCCGCCACCCCCAGCATTGACACGTAAACAGCAGACCCGAGACCGACAAGATGGAGTTCACCTTTTATTATGCCCCATGTGCCAAACACAAGCACCACCACCAAGGCCAGATAAAAAAGCAGGTTTAACGGATCCAGATCTTTGATACTGCTCTCACTGACACTGACCATATAGAGGCCAAAAGCCGCGCCAGATAGAAGGGCGATGAGCAGTCCCACAAGGTTTACTGTACAATTAAATTCCATAAGGAATGCAATTCCCAGACAAGTCAGGACAAGGGCGGAAGCCTTTACCCATGTTATTTTTTCCTTATAAAAGACAACCATAAAAAACGCGACAAACAGCGGATATGAAAAGTGGATCATGGTTGCTTGGCTCATGGGCATAAAAATATAGGATTCGGCCAGCAGAAAAATCGCTCCGCCGTAGCCGATAACGCCGTATATCAGTAAATCCCTAATCTGTTTTTTTGTGGGCTTTACCAGCTTTTTTCTGGCTGCCAGATAAAGGCCGATCACCAGAAAAATAATCAAAAACCGGCTGACCAGTATGGTATCGCTGGTTACAGACAGATTGACCAGATTTTTGGTAAAAAGTGAGATAAAACCGTAGGCCGCGGCACCGATCACAGAAATAACGATTCCCTTAAACATTTTACTCCCTTTACTTTTCTGAAAATACCTCTGCCGTTTTATTTTAAATTGTATTTTTTCAGCTTATAGTATAGCTTCTGTCGGCTCATGCCCATCTGTTTGGCTGTTTTTGCGATATTTCCGCCATTTTTGGTCAGGCTTTCGATGATAAACTCTTTCTCTTTTTCCTTTAATTCCTCAAAAATATTCTGTCCCTTGTCAATCGAAACCGAAGTCCGTATCTCACGGTGCTGTTCTGGCTGCCCTTCATAATTTCCGATTTTATCCTCACCTAAAATATATTTGGGCAGATGCCGTATGCCGATATAGGTCTCATCCGGATCAATGACGTTCATGGCAGACTCCAGGAGGTGCCGGAGCTGCCGGACATTTCCTGGCCAGCTGTAGTTTTCAAAAAGCTGACTAACCTCTGAATCGACTCCAACGATTTTTTTATCAAACTGCTTATTATACATTTCGATAAAATATTTAGTCAGCAGACTTACATCATCCAGGCGCATCCGCAATGACGGGATCACAATATAGACAACTGCCAGACGATAAAAAAGGTCACTTCTGAAATTATTATCCTGAATCGCCTGTGCAGGATTTTCATTGCAGCTTGAGATGATTCGCGCACTCACATGGATCATTTTATTTGATCCCAGACGCGTAACGGTTCGTTCCTCCAAAACTCTTAAAAGCTTTGACTGAAGAAACAGGGACATGGAGTTGATCTCATCCAGAAAAATAGTCCCTCCGTCAGCTTCTTCAAAGAGCCCAGGCTTGTCGGTAGCGCCAGTAAAAGAGCCCTTTGTCGTCCCGAACAGCAGGCCCTCCAACAGGGATTCGGGTATGGCTGCACAGTTAATGGCCAGAAAGGGCTTGTTCCTCCTCGGGCTGTAGGCGTGGATGCTCTGCGCAAACATCTCTTTCCCTGTTCCCGTCTCACCGATAATGAGAATGTTCGAATCGGTTTGAGCTGCCTGTTTGGCAGACTGTATGCTCTTTGCGAGCTCAGGGTTCACTGTAATAATACTGTCAAAGGTATAACGCGTCTGCTTGGATTCATAGTTTGGCTGTGTGGTAATACTCTTGATTTTTTCAGAGTTCACTTGCTCCTTTTCTTTTCCAAGGGTTTGCAGAATACCATTATAATCCCTCACAATCGCGGCTGATCCGAAAATCTTTCCATGATAAAAAAGCGGGATAACCGATGTGACACAGTCCACAAAGGTTCCTGCCTTGGTATAATAGCCCTGCCGGACATTTTCAATTGGCTTCTGTGTTTTCAGCACTCTGAGCAGCAGACTGGATTCATAATCCAGCGCGTAAATATCCATGGCATGCCTGCCAATGACCTCTGAAGGCTCATAGTGGTCGATCTTCCCCTGAGCCTCATTATAAATGATTATCTTGCCATCCTGGTTAACAGCGTGAATCCCATCCTTGCTGAACTGTACAATAGTTTCCAAAAGACTGATTCGCGCATTCTTCATCCCAACCACCTCAAAAATCCAGATATTAAGTACGGTTTCTTCTCCAAAGGTCATTGTTTTCAATCGGACATTTACCTGGTTTTTATCAAGATCATAGAAGTATTCAGAATCCTCATCAATTCCATATTTTAAAAACAGCTCCTCAAGATGAAACTCCAGACCATCACTGGTGTTCAAATGAAAAATTTCTAAAAAACGGTCATTGACTTTGACAATTTTTTTAAACTGGTCTGTTATGACCAGTCCCTTGTATCTTAAATCAATAAAATCAATGAATTCCTGCATCGTATCATTCACTTTTTTGTCTATTTCTGCCATTATCAATACCTCCTTTAGAAACCGTTTATAAACTAAGTTGCTGTAATTATTATAACATTTTAAAAATTGGATAAAAGGGGCGAACGCATCCACCCCTTTATTCCATCACTCATTTTTTTCAACACTACTTCCACTGGCCTCTGCTTCAGCTGCTGCAACCCTCTCTAGACGCTCTTTCTCAGACGTGTCATAAACTGACAAGTCCCCTTTACTATAGATATCATATTCATCAAGCCGTTTCATGGATTTGAAGTAAGATGCCATCATAAAGACCATAATCACACAGAGGGGCAGGCCACAGACAATGACCGAAGTCTGCAGGGCGTCGGTTCCGCCGGAAATCAACAAAGTATATGCTGCTAAAGCCATGATAGCGCCCCAGAAAATACTGACAATTCTTGGAGGACTTGCCTCACCAGTTTCATCTTGAAATTCCTTGAGTGTCATGGCTGAAATAGACATAGTCATTGACTCAGCCAAGGTAACAAAGGATAAGATAACAATAAGAAGGGCGATTACGTTCATAAACTGGCTCCACGGCAGCTGGTTGAAGAATGCGTACAGCGCCATATCTGAGCCTACCTGCTCAACGATCTGTCCAATATTTGTTCCAAAGAATTTTTCAAGGATAATGCTGCCGCCGCCAAATACGCCAAACCAGACAAAGGAGAACACAACCGGTGCGATCAGGTTAACTGTAACAAATTCCCGAATTGTCCGGCCATAAGCCAGTTTGACTAGGAATAAACCAATCAACGGCGCAAAGACCATCCACCAGGTATTAAAGAATACATTGTTTGCTCCTACCCAGCCTGTCCTGGCAATGGGGTCTAAGAACAGTGAAAGGTTAATAAATTCATTAAAATACTGTCCGATGGCCGTAATGGTCAACTCTGTAACACCAATGGGATCAACAACAATAAACGAAAAGATTAATACGAAGAAGTATAAAACTGTGTTCAAATTACTGATATAGGTAATCCCTTTGTGCAGACCCGAAATGCTGGAGGCTGTATAGAACACTGTCATAATGGCGATGATAATCAGCCAGTTGACCATATTGCTTTCAAAGCCGACAATCGTGTCCAGACCGCGGGCAATCTGAAGTGTCGCAAAACCAAGAGATGTGGCGATCCCGCCGATAATTGCAAAAATAGCAACAGCATCGATAAAATTACCAATGCCGCCATAGGTTTTTTTGCCCAAAAGCGGATACAGAGAGGTACAGACACGGTAACGTTTTTTCGCATTGTAAATTAAGAATACCACACAAAGGCCTGCAGTCGTGTAGATGGCATAGGGATGCAGGCACCAATGCAGGAATGTATATTTTAAAGAGTTCAGAATCGCGCCGGAGGACAGGGGTTCTACACCCAAGAACGCCGGAGGATTGTACACGAAGCTGATGGGTTCATAAACGCCATAATAATTGATGCCGACGGCAATCCCCGATGTTAGCGCAATGGCAAACCAAACCGGTTTGCTCATTTTTGGCTTTGCGTCAGGCCCGCCCAGTTTAATCTTTCCGAACTTACTGAACCCGGCCCACAGGCAGAAGATAACCATAAAAAAGGCTACAGGCGTAATAAACCATGAGAAATATTTCAGAACAAAATTTAATGCCGCGTTGGCGCCGTTGGCAAAGGTCTGCGGTGCAATGCAGCCAAAAGCTACGAAAATAACAAGGGCGATTCCCGATGAAAAGAATACCCACTTATTCACAATATCAAAGAATCCCTTCTTTTCTGTTGTTTGCTGCTTATCCATTTTTCCCCTCACTTTCATAATTCATTTTATGCCACAAGGAACATTATAGAGGAATTAAGGCAGACTGTCATCTGCCTTAATTCAAGATACACACATTCTTAATTGTATTTAGCAATTAAAGCTTTCAAGATATCGTCACAGTCCTTGCTGACGTCTGCCGGGATGGTTTTAGGCTGATGGTTTTCAAGAATATCTCTGACTTTTGCATTGGCCAGGTCTTTAAGCTCTGGTTTTCCGTCTGCTTCCCAGTTGGTGTATACTTTACGGTTAAATAACTGTGGAAGCCACCATTCGGTTTTGAACTTTTCAAATGTCTGGCGTTCGGCCAAGAAGTTTCCGCCAGGTCCTACATTTTTGATAATGTTGACAGCCAAAGACTCGTCTGTTACTTCAATACCGCGGATAATCTGCTTGGTCTGTCCAATAATTTCGTTTGCGATGACAAGGGCTTCCATGGAGGTTAGCAGACCCGATTCCATGTATCCGACATCATGGATTAAATTACCGCCATAGAGTGCGGACATCAGGATACTTGTTGCCTGATCAATGCCGTGCTGCTGGTCAAGACACTTGGAGTCTGAGCAGCCAGCTGTTGTGAATACAGGAAGGTTATAAAACTGAGACATTTTGCTCAGTCCGCCCTGCAGCAGATTGAATTCTGGTGAACTGTAGGTAATCTGCATTGAGGACATGTCCACGCAGGTACAGACGCCGCCCATAATATAAGGCGCACCCTCTTTAATCAACTGGTTGATTACCAGACCGGACAGGGATTCGGCCAGTTCGACAACCATAGTACCTGCCAGTGTAACCGGGGCAGTCATACCTGCCTGAGCAGCAGAGGTGTAGACAGCCGGCAGTCCATGCTCTGCCATGGTCATCATAACATCCAATCCTTCGTTTTCGTGGATCAGCGGGGTGATCGGCTCAGAATAAACTGCGAAAAATGGATATTTTTCAAGTTCTTCATAGCTGCCGCGCACTTTTGCACCCATATCGATCATTGCCTGAACATTGTCACGGTTATAAGCCCAGTGTAAAATCGGCTTCGGAGAGTTTTCAAACATTGCCTTAAAGCAGTAGACATCTAAAACGCTGGTTTCGACACCATCAATGGTCCCAAAGTCCATCAGATAGTCAATGTTTGGAAGCGCATCCATTACCTTCACGGCCTTGCAGGTATCTTCATAATGAGGAATTTTCCGCTCACCGGTGTATGGATCCAGTGTATTGATAACGGTGGGGCCAGGTCCGTAATAAAAACGCTTGCCGCCAAGGATCATCTTGGATTCCATATCCTGAGAGTAGAGTGTTACCTGGGAAGGTGCGGACTGAATAGCGCTTTCAACCATCGCAGCAGGGAAACGAACGCGTCTGCCATCGACGAAGGCTCCTGCTTTTTTAAGAATTTCCAGTGCCTTGTCATTATAGACATCAACACCGACCTCTTTTAATACCTCTAAAATTGCCTGATGAATCATTGCGCATTGATCATCGTTAAAAACTTCAATACCTAATTGTTGTCTACTTGTGTAGTTGCATAAGTTATCCATCGTTTTCTCCTTTTTCTCTTGATCAACAAATGCGATCGTTTTTAACATAAACCTTTTGGGGTGATATTAATGCAAGACCTGTGCCATATTCGTAAAACATTTTAAAAAAGTGGTAGTTTCAACTGGGATTTGTGGTTTTCCAACCTTATATATACAAAAGTCTCCTTCCTGTCATAAAATTTTATTCCATTTTATTAAGAAAGAATTTCTATTGAAAACGTATTAATCCGTTTGAATAAAAAACGTCAAATTTGTCAAAAAATGTAAAAATTATTTTGACATTTTTTACACCTGCCAAAAATGTTAAAAAAATAACGAAAACTTTTTGGTAAGCTCTTTAATTTTGTCAAAAAATGTAAAAATTGTTATTATTTGTCAAAAAAACGTCCACTTTTAAGACGCTTTTTTTGACCTACGCACCCTCCGTTTTTTTTCTTAATGCTTTTCCGAAAGTACTTTTTCTTTGTTATATATATATGTAATCAAAGTTTAAGACACTTTATTTTTACGAAAACCAGAAATTTTGGCACGAGTATTGCATCTCTTATCCAGCAAACATAAACTTTTTTAATCTATCAACTTTTGGAGGGAATATATATGAATTTTGATCACGCTTATTTTGAACAAGACAGAGAAAACATTTCGAAGAAACTGGATATTGGCAAAGAAATTATTTATCTGACAAAACCAGAATGTGAGAATATCGGCCTCACACGCGACGATATTCTGGAAATCACCAAGAAAACGTTGATCTCCCACGGAAAAAAAGAATTTGAGATGCCCGCAAAAATTGGCGTTCATCCATGGACAGAAGTCTTTTTCCATGCAATGCCAGCCTATGTTCCAGAGCAGAGAGCCATTGGGTGTAAGTGGATCGAATGCTACCCAAACAATCCAAAGAAGTACAATCTTCCACAGACAACTGGCCTTTTGGTATTAAACGATGTGCTTTCCGGTGTCCCTGTCGCAGTGATGGACTGTGCCTGGATTACCGCCATGCGCACACCAGCTGTTACAGTCTTAGCTGCTGCTGCCCTTCATCCAGATGCTGAAAACTTTGGTATGTTTGGTTGTGGTGTACAGGGGATTGAACATGTGCGTTATGTCACGAGAACACTCAAAAATCTGAAAAAAATTTATGTATATGATGTCGTGGAAGCTGCTGCTGATAACCTGATTAAAATTGTCCAGCCCGAAATTGATGTTGAAATCATCAAGGCTGCTTCGCCTCAGGAAATCGCTGAAAAATGTGAGGTCATGAGTTCTGCCACCATCATCCTAAAAGATCCTTTGTGCGTTGTTAAGGACGAATGGATCTCAGCCGGGCAGACCATTGTGCCCTGTGACATGAACACCTTCTTTGACCTTAAGACACAGTACCGTGCCGATAAATACATTGTCGACAGCAAAGAGGAGCACGAGCTGTTTGCAGAGATGGGCTACTTCCCGGCAGATAAGGGGCTCCCGGAGGTTTACTGCCAGACCGGCGAGATTCTCGCTGGCTTAGCTGAAGGCCGAACTTCCAAGGATGAACTGATTGTCTGCAGCAATATTGGGATGTCTGTCTGTGATATGACGGTTGCCCGCGCAATATTCGATATCGCCCTTGAAAAGGGCATTGGCCAAAAGCTTGACCTGTAAAAGCATTCTTATATAAAATTAAAAAAAGTGAGGATAAAATTATGAGTAACTATGCAATGATCAGCGATTATGTTGTAAGCGGAAACGAAAACGGCGTTGTCAATGAAGTTAACGCCGCTTTATCTGGCAATGCAGCACCTCTTGAAATTATCAATGATGGTCTGTTGACCGGTATGAATGTTGTCGGTGAAAAGTTTGCAAACGGCGAAATGTTTGTTCCTGAGGTTTTAATGGCTGCCCGCGCCATGAACGCTGGCATGGACATTGTTAAGCCGCTTCTGGCCGAAGGTGATGTTACCTCCCTTGGTACAGTTGTCATCGGCACTGTCAAAGGCGATCTCCATGACATTGGGAAAAACCTGGTGGTTATGATGCTTGAAAGTGCTGGATTCAAAGTGGTTAATCTTGGTGTTGACGCTAAAAAGGAAGCCTTCGTTGAAGCCGCTAAAGAAAACAATGCGGATATTGTGGCCATGTCCGCCATGTTGACAACCACCATGACTTACATGGATGAAATTATCAAAACCTGTAAAGACGCAGGCATTGATGCCAAGTATATGATCGGCGGCGCGCCAGTAACACCAGCCTACGCTGAAAAGATCAGCGCCATCTACACCGCTGATGCGTCAACTGCAGCCGAAAAAGCCAAAGCATTGGTTTAAAAACTTAAAAACAAACTATTTTGACAAATTTTTAAAATAAAGAACCTGCCCACTCTTTCTTCCTCTTTCAAAAAAGAGTGGGCCATTGATGCGACTGCCTTTGGATACCGTTGCATCCAAAATTCAAAAAATATCGGAGGAATCCAATAATGTATATTAATCGAAAATTTTATGAAAATTATGTCTCTACCCGCGATGTTGAACTTCTGCATGAATACACCCTGAAAGTTTTAAAAGAAGTGGGTGTCTCCTTCAATTGCGAAGAAGCATTGGATATTTTCAAAAAACACGGAGCAACGGTTGAAGGAAGTATTGTTAAAATCGATGAATCCTTATTGAACGCAGCACTGGAGACGGTTCCCAAAACCTTCACTGTTCATACAAGCAGCGGTGAAACATCAATTGGTGAACCCTTCCGTCCAAAAACAGTTGGCTGCTACGGTCCTTCCAAGTTCCTGTTTGAGGATGATACCTACCGTGTGGCCCAAATGGCGGACATGATTAAATTCCTGAAACTTATGGATACCAGCGACGTGACTGATTTTGTCAACAACGCTGCTTTCGATACGCCTGACCTTGACAAAGATCAGGATGACTTTTACCTGCCTCAGGTGGCCATGTGCCTGAAATATTCTAAAAAGCCAACCTACGGCAATGTGGCCAACAGCCTGAACACCCGCGGCAAAAGTCTCAAGGAAGCCGCCCGCGGTATTGCAAATCTTTACAAAGAGTTCTACGATATCTGGGATAAACCAGTTCTCCTGACCAATGCGTGCGCTCTCTCACCCCTTGGTTACTCCTATGAGGTACTGGATAATATTATCGGCTTATGCGAAGAAGGACAGCCTGTAACCATTATCACCTGTTCCATGACAAACATGACTGCCCCGGCAGCGCTGCTTGGAACTGTAATCCAGAACAATGCGACTATTCTGGCCGGTATCGTGCTGACCCAACTCATCAACCCAGGTGTGCCTGTTATTTATGGCTCCGTCTCGAGCGCCACAGATATGCGTGAGGTAGCTCTCGCCATCGGCGCACCGGAGGCTCAGCTGATCCAGATGTCTTCACTGTCACTGGCCCGCTATTATCAGATCCCAGTGCGCACCGGCGTTGCTGGAACAGACTCCATGAAGCCCGATTACCAGGCCGGGGTGGAAACCTTTATGAACCTTATGACAACCTATCTGGGCAAAGCAGACTTTATCCTGCACCACGCGGGTATCCTCCAGTCCTATGCCCTCGGAAGCTATGAAAAATTCGTGATGGACGAAGAAGTTAACCGAATTCTTCTGAGACTGAACCGCGGTATTGATATCAGCGATACAAAAGCAGAAAAGGTTTTTGCTGAAATCAAAAAAGCCGGACCGCTTGGTAATTATCTGTCCGGCAGGACACCAAAAGACTACCGGCAGGAGCACTACCTGACCAAGCTCTTTAACCGCGCCGCCGGAGATCCCCAGCCTATCGCCGACAAAATCGGTGATATCCGCGAACGGGTGGCAAAGGAAATTGAAGAAAGAGTTGAAAATTACACTCTGCCTGATTTAACACAAACTCAAAAACAAATTTTAAACAAATTTTTACCTAAATCTGAAAAATTTTAAAGCCTCAGAAAAATCCCTCTTTTCTAAACCGGTATGCAGCCCCAGCAAGCATACCGGTTTTATTTTTTAAATTGAATTTAAAGAAATGTTTTTACTGAATTTTCATAATCATCCTGTTATTAATTTTCTTATAATTTTGTAATAAATATAAAACTGTTTTCTGCTTTTATAAATTTTTTGATATATTTCATGATTTTAAAGGATTTAATGGTATTTTTCAACAAAACTTTTGTAGATATTTTCAAAATATGATATAATAATCAATAACAAATGCAGAAAGGACAGAAAGGCAGATAATTCTATGAAAGAAACTATTTTTAAAGAAGACCACCAGTTAAACCTCGAAGCCATCGAGGACATTCTTACCTCATTTTATTATGCGACAGATGTTCCGGTAACCTTATATGACCAGAACACCCATCCGTTGGGCACCTACTTTGAGGATAAAAAAATCTGCCGGTACTTTAATCAGTCCGAGACAGAATCCAGCCTCTGTCCAAACGCACTGCACTTTGCTGCAACCTGGGCACACCGTCTTGGAGAGCCCTATATATTTGTCTGTCCCTCAGGCTTTGTCAATATCGCCATCGCCATCCTCGACGGCCAGCAATTTGCCGGTTCTGTCATTGCCGGCCCCATTGCCATGGGAACCATTGAGGAGAGCACTATCCGGGATATGTTCACCATCCACCAGGCCTCACCTGAGGTGCTCTATAATACTACACTCTTTATCCGAAATATGAAAATTTTCACCCCTTCCCAGGTAAACCATTTAGCTAAACTCCTAAACGCGGCGATCCTGAGCCTGTACCCCAATACAGAAGCCTATGAAAAGCTAAGCTCTGAATACCATGATCAATCTGAAATTGGAGAGCGTATCCACGAGCATAAAAAGAACAATATCCCATTGGTTTACCCCTATGAAAAGGAACAGGAGCTTGTGCGGCAGGTGAAGGAAGGTGATCACGAGGGCGCCCAGGTAACTCTCAAATTTTTAGTAAATGAAATTCTGCTGATTGAGGGCGGCAACCTTGAGGTCATCAAGGCCAGAATTCTGGAGCTTGTCACTATTCTCTCCCGGGCTTCGGTAGAGGGCGGGGCTTCGCTTGAAAAGATCTTCGGCCTGAATCTTGACCTGATCACTGAGCTCAATAAAATTGACAGCATCCAGGTTCTGAGCTCATGGACTGTTAAAATTATCGACCATTTCACAAAAAATATTTTTAACAATATTTACTCAGGAGACTCCTATCTGATCAACCAGGCCATTGAGCACACAAGAGCCAATTACATGAACAAAATCACTCTCCAGAAGCTGGCAGACTATCTGCATGTTTCAGATTCCTATCTATCTAAGCTGTTTAAAGAAGAAACAGGCATCAGTTTCACGCAGTATCTCAACGAAATCCGGATTAACCGAAGCAAGGAGCTCTTGCAGAACACCAAAATGAGCATTGTCGAGGTTGCTCTTTTCGTCGGCTATGAGGATCAGAGTTATTTTACAAAGGTTTTTAAAAAAATTACCGGTATTACCCCAAAGAAATACCGGTCAGGAAAAAAATAAAAACGAAATTTTTAAGCCACTCCTCCGAGTGGCTTTAATTGAAAGCTGTCCAGCGCCTCATTGATTTCGTCCAAATCAAAAACGCGATGCTCCACACAGTAGCGGATGATTAAGTCAAAGGTTTCACTGCCGGAAAGAGCATAGCCGGCTTCGCACAAAAGGGCTTCCATCTCGTCCAGATCGGCTTCCAGCGCAATGCCCAGAGCGATGACCGTGGCCTTTGACGGATGGTATTTCGGGTCGCTTCTTATTTTTGAAAACAAACGGCGGTCAATGCCGGCTTTATGGTAGACTGCCTTGTCTGGAAGGCCCCGCGCATCAATCATTTTAAAGAGAAGACCTGTAAAACCCGGTCCGCGATTCAGCACAATGTAGCTGTCCAGGCTTTCCTCTGAAGCGACCAAAGTCCCCTGGCTCAGGCACACGTCCTCTTGATGGCTTTTTCCAAAAACCTTCAATGCTTTTGCCTCTACATTGCGCGCGCACACTGCCGCGGAATCTCTTTGCTTTTTTCTGGCAGATTCATCGACGGCCTGCCTCTGTTCTTTTTCAACAAATTTTCTGAGTTCGGATAAAAATTTCTGTGACAGCATCATAACCTCCGATGTCGCCCTTCAGGCGACCATTTTTCTTTCAAAGATGTTATTATCATATCATAAAAAGAAAGGAGACCTCATCATGAATCTAAATTTAACAGAGATCATTTTTATACTGGACCGGAGCGGCTCAATGGCAGGGCTGGAGGCCGACACCATTGGCGGTTATAATCAATTTTTAAAAGCGCAGGCCAAAAAAGCCGGCGAGCTTCGCGTCACCACCGTTCTTTTTGATCACGAATACGCGTGTCTGTACCAGAGCGTCTGCCCTAAAAACGCCGTACTCACAGACCGACAGTATTTTGTCCGGGGCTGTACAGCCCTCTATGACGCTGTTGGACAGGCAGTGACCGACACAGGCTTGCGTCTTGCCGAAACGCCCGAGTCCGATCGCCCCAAAAAGGTGATTGTCGTCATTACCACCGACGGCTACGAAAACGCCAGTAAAAAATACACACATCAGCAAGTTCAGAATATGATCCGGCATCAGCAGGAAAAATACAGCTGGGAATTTTTATTTTTCGGCGCAAACATTGATGTGGCAAGTGTTGCAGAGACCATCGGCATACAGCCTTTTCGGGCTTTTGGTTATAAAGCGGACAGCGCGGGAATCCACAAGATGATGGCCAGCGCCTGCGATATGGTTTCATCTCTCCGCGCTGCTCCCTCCTGTCAAAATGACACTAAAAGCGATCAGTCGTTTTCCGAAAAAAATAGGCCAAATTGAAAAAAGCCCAGCTTTCGGGCTTTTCATTCGTTTTAGCGCTATATGTTGAAACAGCATATATCTTTTTTGCTCTGCTGACCATGGCTCAACCTTATACAGACCGGAATTCACATCCATAATTTGAGCACAGGCCGCAGTCATGATCCTTTTCCGCGATCTGCATATTTTTATCGGCGCCGTATACATAGCCCATGGTTTTCAAGGGATTGTACATAAAGCCTTCTGTCACAGAAACGTTTAACAGGTCACTGCCGTCTGCTTCCTCCAGAATAACCTTCTGATTCTGAATGGGAATAATGTAGTCGTCCGGCTGGTAACGAACCGTCAGCGCATAGCCCTGCTTCTCGAAAACATCCTCTCGGATAACCGGATAAAAATCATCCGACAGATTGAAGAGCAGCTGGTCGGCAATGGAGTCAATCATCAATCCCTTCAGATAATTCTTTTCGGCAAAGTAAGCGGTGCATCGGTCACTGATTCCAGCGCCCAGAGTGACCATCACGTATACAAAATGGCTGACCTCGCAAAGCCCCTTGTGCATTGGCACACGGCCATCGGCTTTTTTCAGGACATAAATTCCTCTGGCGTCCACTAGTTTTGGAATCTCCTCTGCCAGCTCGTTGTAGGCTGCCAAAAACTCATTGTAATTCGGCTGCGTTTCATAAATATGCATCCGTTTGAACACAATATCCCGCTCCATCCGAATCGGAATATGATAAACCTTTTCCATTTTCACACCTCCTGCTCTCTATTATAACTCATTTTTCAGCCGCGACCAATGCCTCCTCTGTGTTTTCTCTGGTAATGAAAATCACAGACAGGGTCATCAATATGGAGCCCACCCAGGTATTAACACCATAGGGCTCACTAAAAACCAGAATGCCCATCACCAGAGAAACCACGGCCTCAAAGGAAATGATCAGCGAGGTTTTTGTCGGGCCGATGGCTTTGATGGCAAAAGCCACGACTCCCAGTACAAAAACCGTGATAAATCCAAGAATCAGACCATAGAAAAGCTCAAGCGGTCCGATGGTTAAAAAATCCGGCGTGCCTGTAAGGCATCCCTGGCCAAAAAACAGCACACAGCTGATCCCTGCCAGATAAAAAACAATGGCCATATTGTCCATATTCTTCATGCTGCTTTTTCGTATCCCCACAAGGTAAACGCCATAGGCCAGCCCTGCCCCCACTGCCAGAACGCTGCCGATATTCACGATGGAAAAATCAAAATTCATTAGCCATAAAATGCCAAAGACCGCCAGAAGCAGCGAGGCTGTTTTTATTTTGGTGGGCTTTTCCTTAAAAAGCAGGGTCATTATCAGCATGACGAACATGGGATAGGTGAAGTACAGCATTGTGGCCAGACCCACCGGCAAAAAATTAAAGGAGGAGGCCAGCAGAAAGGTCGCGCCGCCGTATCCTGCTACGGTAAAGAAAAAAAGCGCGCACAGCTGTTTTCTGGTGATGTGAAAGCTTTTTTTACGAATCATCATCCAGCCGCCAGCCATAATGAACACCCACATATACCTGAAAAAAAGAACCTGAGCTGAGGTTAACCCAGCATTCATCATCAGCTTTGTAAAGATCGGAATCATCCCGGCGCTGAAAGCGGCACAAATGGCCGCTACTACCCCTTTTGACATTGATATGCCCTTTCACTCTTCTCAAAGTGCCTTCCCTGTTTATTTTTAAAAAATAGCTCTTCAGACTGTGACCAACAATCCAAAGAGCTATCGGTATTTATATTTTTAGAAGGGTTTATAACGAATCAAATCTATCTTAAGCGATAACCATCTGTTTAGCGGTTTCCACAGCCTGAGAGGCTTCGGCAGCATAGGTTGCACCGATTTTTTCGCTGAAAACAGGGGTTAACGGAGCGCCGCCCACCAGGTAGCAGGCGTCTACGCCGGCATCCTTGCAGCCGTTGATAACCTCTTCCATCACGGTCATGGTGGTTGTCAGCATGGCTGACATTGCCACGATATCCGCATTGTTTTCTTTTGCAGCATTGATAAAGTCGTCTGGTTTAGCATCGACACCAAGATCAACGATTTTGAAGCCAGCGCTTTCTAACATCATCACAACCAGGTTTTTACCAATGTCATGGAGGTCGCCCTTAACGGTTCCGATAACAATGGTTCCAAGTGTCGGAAGATCGGTATCCGCGATCAATGGTTTAACAATGGCCATACCAGCGTTCATGGCGCGGGCTGCCATTAATACTTCAGGGACAAACATTTCGCCGTTTTTAAATTTTTCGCCGACAACGTTCATGCCGCTTAATAATCCTTCGTTGATAATCGCAACTGGATCTGCTTTGTCAGCAACCATGGCGTTGACTGCTTCTACAACGCCGCTCTCGTTACCGGCTACAACCAGTTCCCCAAGATTTGCTAAAGTACTCATAATTTTCTCCTGTTTTTCTTAATCAATTTCCCAATGATTTAGATTTCTTTTAATAACTTTTCGAGTTCGGCTGCTTCTTCATCAGCGATAACATAGGCGTGTTTAGAGTCATCCGGGAAAGCGCCGCTTCTGACTTCTTCGCAGTAAGCTGTAAAGCCTTTTAACAGTTCGCCGCCAACATCGGCATATTTCTTAACGAATTTCGGTGTGAAGTCATCATAGTAGCCTACCATATCTGCGTAAATCAACAGCTGGCCATCTGTGTAGGATCCAGCGCCGATCCCCAGTACAGGAATGCTTAATTTTTCAGTAATGGCTTTTCCAACAACTGCCGGAACACCTTCAACCAAGATAAAGGCCGCGCCGGCTTCTTCAATCTTCATGGCCTGCTTAACCAGTTCGATGGCAGCGTCTGCGCTCTTGCCCTGGGCTTTATAGCCGCCCATCTGAGCTGCAAATTGAGGTGTCAGGCCAATGTGGCCCATGACTAAAATACCAACATCCGCGATGGCTTTGATTCTTTCACATACAGAGTCTGTGCCGCCTTCTAATTTGATGGCGTCCACCAGAGATTCCTTGGTGAAGCGGCCAGCATTGAAAACAGCTTCTTCATCCGAAATCTGGTAAGACATGTAAGGCATGTCCCCAACAATAAAGGTATTCGGTGCACCGCGTCTTACCGCAGAGCAGTGTGCGATCATATCATCCATGGTTACAGGGTAGGTGGTTTCATGTCCCAGGGTAACCATCCCCAGAGAGTCCCCTACCAAAATCATGTCGACGCCTGCACGTTCTTCATATTTAGCGGTCAGATAATCATAGCCTGTCAAATAAACGATTTTTTCGCCTTCAGCGGCCATTCTTCTAAAATCGATAATACTTTTTTTCACGATAGTCTCCTTTTATTTTTTGAGTCTCACATATTTCCCAAAGCTCTCAAAATTTTCCGGTATATAACATTTCTTTTTATTTATTTTTAAATACAAGAGGGGGCCGGACAGCCGGAGCTGTCCGGTATTTTAAGTAAGGTTTATTTATGATGTAAAGTTAATGAGGAAATTTATTTTTCGCCTGTTCTTAAGTAGGTATTTAATTCTTCAACCGACATGCCGTCAATCCCCAGGTATTCTAAGGTATAGCCGTTTTCGGTCAAGTCTCTGCCGTGGATCGCGTTAGCCAGGTTAATCATAGAGTCCACAACGGGTGTTTCTACGCCTAAAACATCACCCAACTGCTGGTATACATAGCAGCCAACTGGGATATCTTCAGTGATATAGCGGTTGTTCATGTCGAAGGGGCCGGTGCCGTACTGGATTGGATCCTGTTTGTCGAATGGAATTAAGTAATCCAGTCCCATGTATTCCTGGCCAAGAACATTTTCACGTGAGAAGAAGTGTTCTTTTTCATATGGCTGGATGCCGACGCCCAGTTTTTCAGCTAAAGTGCATTCTTCTTCATAAAAGGTGTACTGTACCTGAGAAATGGATGGGCAGTATGCGTGGGAGTAGATCGAGAATTTATATTTGTCTTCACCGAAGATGGTTCCGAAGTTTTCCATTGTGGATACACCGAGGATTGCGCCTGGGCAGTGAAGAACTGGGTTAACGTTAGAGAAACCAGTATCTAACACCGTATCACCTGCTACCGCGCCGTCGCCGTTGGTTACAGCGTCCATAGACGGTAAGTATTTGGAGCTTTCGATGAAAGCTTCTGTATCGGTTGCCGGCATTGCAGCACCACGCAGGGTGATCGCACGGTAGTATACTCTGATTTTGTGAGTGATAACACCACCAGGCATATCAACACGGCTTCCGTATGTAGAAGAAGACCAGCCGCCGATGATAACTTTTGCTGTACAGCCAGCTTCACGCATCATTTTGCGTAAGATTAAAGAACCATAGTTATCTGGGAAGATGTGGATAACCTGTCCGTCTTCCAGACATGGGATTAATTTTTCAAAGAAAGGTTTGTGGCCGAAGGTCGGTGTTGCAACAACGATGATACCTGCACCTTTAACAGCTTCAGCTACGTCTGTTGTTACCTTGTCCATTTTAGCAAAGCCTTCACGTTCGAAACCGTAGAGGTTACACTGTTCGCCGTAGAATTTGATCCCAACTTTGTCAACATTCATTAATGTTTTCTGTGCGAAGGGTTCCATGTCACAAATTCTCACTTTTGCGCCACCTAAAGCACAGTCCCCTGCGATTGCCTTACCAACACCGCCTGCGCCCAATACCGCAATTGGCTTGTCTTTTAAATAACTCATATCTGCCATTGTTTTCATTCTCCTTTTTTGTTCCTTTGGATTTTCTTTTACTTTTTAATTTGTGTGATGCCATTATATAACGCAATATGCGTGCCAAATTTAATTCCCATGAAATAATAATTACTTTTTTTGGTAAAAAGCCTATTCAAGCCATTTTCTGGAGTTTATTATCATCCAGAAGGATTTTTACCAAAAATTAAAACTGCAAATTTTTTTGCTCTTTTTGGGGGAATCAGGCCCGTTTTTAAAAAAAACCTTTTTTTTATGGCGATTTTAAGCCCTTTTCAAAAATGTGTAATCGGTTTTTGCACATGCATATTTTTTTGCACCACTTATCATCTTTTGGAAATTGACCAAAAAAAGCCGGCATTTTTTCGATATGAGGTGCCAAAATCGGTGCTGTTTTTATTGAAAATCCCAAAGCGCTTGTATGCTTCCATTCCGTTTTATTCGATAGAGTAAAATTTAGCCCTCTTTTGGGGACAAGTCTGCCCGATTCATCCAAAAAATACTCCAAAATATGGAATGATTTGTTATTGACAATTGAAATCATTCTCGTTAGAATTAAGGTAGAATAAATATTGGGGAACGGATTCTTTGTAGGCTTCAATCTCAAAGATCCGAGAGAAGGAGTATTATCATTATGAAAAAACTTAAAGTAACCGATCAGTCCCTCTGTATGAATTGTCTGGCCTGTGAATGGGCTTGTTCAACTGCTTTCTATAAAGACAGAGCCTATGGTCATGATTTATCCTGTATTAAAGTTGACGTAAAAGACAACGGCGACTTAAAAACCAAAGTCTGTGTACAGTGCGGCAAATGCGCTAAAAACTGCGAAGCCGGCGCAATCTCTCAGAATCCTAAGGGTGTCTACATGATCAACAAAAAGCTTTGTACAAACTGTGGTAAATGTGTTGAAGTTTGTCCTTTCGGCCTTATCGTTAAAGCTGAAGACAAGGACAGCCCGTCCAAATGTATTGCCTGCGGCATCTGCGCCAAAGCGTGCCCGATGGATATCCTTGAAATTGTCGAAAGCTAGAAGCTTCATTTAAAAAATTCAAATTCGATCCATTAAAAGCGCTGCCTTCTTTTAGGGAAGGCGGCGTTTTTAATATTGGCTCATACCAAAAAAGAAGACCGTGGGTGCGCGGTCTTCTTTACACTAGTCAATTGAGGGAGTCAATCATTTCTAGCATCGTTTAGGCAAACAAGTTTTTAGTCTGCATTCCACTCCTGCGGAATGTATTTTTCTAATATTTTTTCCTGGAAATCGGCTAATTCAGGGAGTTTATAATTACCGATTCGTTCTTCTACCATATCGGCGGCCAGAGCCTCAACGCTTTTTGCGCCGTCTTTCAGCCAGTTTTGTGTCGTTTCACGGTTCGCCAGCTTAGGAAGCATAAACTCTTCCCGGTAAATCTTTGGTGTCCTTTTGTTAATATAGCTTCCGCCCGGGCCGGCCTTGGCAATTTCTTCAATCATCATATGCCTGTCATCCACCACAAAGCCCTTAAACTGACGCTTGATACTTAAGGCTGCCTCTTCGTCCAGCACCAGCTTTTCAAAGCTGATGGTATTATAGGTATCCAGGATGCCGCAGGCATGAATGATAAAGTCAATGCCTGCACCATAGGTTGCAAAGAGGTTTAGTGCAGTTTCCTTGCCGGCCTGGTAATCGACAGCTTTGGCGTCTGTGAGGCCGCCGCCGGCCCGCACCGGCAGATGATAGTAATTGGCAATTTCTTTGGCATAGTAAACAAACAAAGGGGTTTCGGCGCCGCCGATTGCCATGGAGATCACCTTCAAATCACCGCTCACAGCAGGGAGGCCGTAAACAACCGGTGTTCCAGGATTTACCAGCTGCGCCAGCGTGATACCGGCCAGTATACCGGCATTGTTGGACACCAGTGTTCCGGCGATGCTCGGCGGCAGGGTAACACCCGGAAAGCCGCCCTCAGCTACGACAACAGGCTGTCCGGCTCTGGCATAGGTAATCAGCGCTTCACACATGGCGGTACTGATGCCCAGAGGTGACATGACATTGATGAGTCCAGCGACAACTGGTGTCTGGTCGTGTACATCGTAGAAATCCTGGGCCATCTGAATACTCATTTCAGCCGCCTCCTTACCATCAACCATGCCCATGACCGGCTTGGTGTGGTATTTTAGGGCTGTTGCCATCTGGTAATTTCGGCGAATATCTCTTGGGATCGCCACCGGCTCCATAACATTGGGGTTCCCGGCATCCAGCACGTTACTGCTTTCGTGCAGCTTTGTGACATCCACATAATCCTGCGGAACAATATCTTTAATCTCTCCATCTTTCAGACGGTAAATCGGGCCATAACATGGAACCGATATGCTGCCGCCATCACCAATGACGACACTTTTTTCACGGCCCTTCCATTCAAACTTTGAAGGAGCGGTCGACAGGGCTTTCGTGACCATATCCGCTTCAATAAACACAGTATTGCCGTCTACTCTGGCACCATGTGCTTTAAAAATATCAAGAGCTTCTTTTTCATGAAAGTTCACGCCAACATTTTTTAAAACATCCAATGTGGCTTCATGAATTTGGTCAAGCTCTTCCTTTTCTGCAAAATTAAATCTTAATCTCATTTTCTCATTTCACCTAGCTAATTAATTAAATTTTTATGCTTTGTCTTTTTTGGCAGCACGCTGAATTTTTTTCAACTCATTTGCTTTTTGTTTTTCTTCTAAAATATGTTGTCTGCTGTTTAAACGGCCAAGGTCAATGGTTCCTTCCAGTTCTTCCTGCTTAAGTGATTTAAACATCGAGATAATCATCAGAACCATTACCACCATAATGACAATAGAGGCCACAACCGAAGACAACTGCAAGCTCTGGATCTGGCCTTTACCAACCAAAATCATTGTAATGGCTAATGCCGCGATAGCGATGGCCCAAACAGCTCTCAATGGTTTTGAAGGCATTTTTGGATTTTGATCTTCCTTTGTTGATACCTGGGCGCAAACATATGAAAAAGAGTCGACGGTTGTTGCCAGGAACAGGAAGATTAAAATCAGGAACAGCACTGCCAGAATCTGACCGAGGGGCAGATGCGACAGCATGGTAAAGACAACGGACTGTGTTCCCATGTCATTCATGGAAGCAACCAATCCTAAATTCTGGAACATTTCCTGGAAAATAGCAGTTCCGCCAAAAGTTGCGAACCACAGCCAGGTAGCGATTGGGGCTGCGCCCAGATGAACCAGCACAATTTCCTTCAGGGTACGGCCACGTGAGATGTCCGCTACAAAGAGCCCGGTTGACGGCGCGGAAGCGATCCACCACGCCCAGTAGAAAATCGTCCATCCCTGGGCAAAGCCTGTCTTATCAATGCTGTCTGTCCATAAAGCCATTGGGAAGAAGTTTCCAAGCATGTCGCCCAGCGAGCTGCTCATAGTGTTTAAAATAAAGGCGGTCGGTCCGACAATAAAGACAACCACACAGACCAGGATACACAGCGGAATATTCAGATTGCTGAGAATCTTGATCCCCTTGTCAATTCCGCTGACAGCGCTTGTAGTAAACAGGGCGGCCCACGCAATGGCAATGATGATATAGGTTAGATTGTTTTCCGGTATACCGAAAAGCGAGAACAGGCCCGACGCCAGCTGAAGAATCCCAAGCCCTGTAGCTGTGGTGACACCACCGACAACACCAAACACCAGAAAACCATCAAGAATACGAAAGCCTTTAGTTTTTACCTTATCGCCAAAGATAGGCTCAAGCACTCGGCTGAAAAACGGCGGCATTCCCTTTCTGAAAATAAAGTAACCCATGGTCACCCCAACAACCATATAGATGGCCCATGGAATCCACCCCCAGTGGAAGAACGCCTGTGCCAGCGCCCTTACAGCAGATTCTGCCGTATAAGGCTCCATGCCCATCGGCGGCGTCTGTAAAAAGCTCAGCGGCTCTGCCGCTCCCCAGAATACCAGGCCAACACCGTAACCACAGGCAATGATCATGGCAAACCATGAGAAAAAGGAATGCTGGGGCTTTTCATCATCTTTCCCAAGTTTTACATTCCGATAAGGGCCAAAGGCCAGCCAAAGGCAGAAGCCGAGAAACAGAAGCCCAAGCATCAGGTAAACCCAGCCGAATCCATCGGTCAGAAAATTGAAAATAACAGTAATTGAATTCCCCATTCCGGTTGGATCAATCAATGCCCAGGCCATCAGAGCTGCCAGAATAGAAAGCGCCGGAAGGGCTACCCACCAGTCAATCTGCTTCAACCAACTCACTTTTTTCTTTTCGTTCATTTTTTCTCTCCTCTTACAAAATTTTCATCTGCGCTACTGCTTCATGTCCCCCCTTCAGCAGTATGCTTCAGCAAAATGAATCGCAATTTTATATAATGCAAGATCAATGCCAAAGTAAAAATGGCTTAAAACCGCCATTTTCAAGACTTTCCATAAATACACCGCATATTTTTTATGCACTCCTTTTGTTCTTAATATCTTAAAGGTCCCTTAATCTGTAAAGAATCCACAACTGCAAAATATTTTTGCTGGCAATATTATTTTGCAGTTTATTCATATTTGGTATAAATATTGCGTTAGTTATAGCAGTGAGATTGGAGTGATTTTATGAAAAAAAACAAAAAATTTTATCTGGATCTTGATACCATTAAGATTTTTGAAAAGGTAGAGGATATTTCGATCAATATTCTTGACAGTGGCGGACGCTTTGTGGGCTTTTCTAAAGGCAGTGAGATTCTGGACGCAATGAAGCGGGAAGACGTTATCGGCAAGCACGTATTGGAGGTTTATAAATTTTACGATGGCGAAGTATCGCCTGCATTAAGAGTACTGAAAAATGGCGAACCTTTAAAAGATTTTAATATCCACTACATGAACGCCAACGGAAAGCACATTGACGCTGTCAGCTGCGTCTATCCGATTTTTGACAAAACAGGAAAAGAAATTGTTGGCTCCATGTGTATTTACAGAGACAAATCAGATTTTATCTATCTGTCTAAAAAACTGGAGCAATTAGAGGAAAAGCTTCGTAAACAGGAAAAAAAGAGTAACGGGACCCGCTATCAGATCTCAGATATTTCTGGTGTATCGGAAAGCATCCGTGACTGCACACAGCAGGCTGAGCTGGCCGCCAGCCTCTCTGCCCCAGTGCTGATTTATGGCGAAACAGGAACCGGGAAAGAGGTCTTTGCCCAGAGCATTCACAATGCCAGCAGCAGAAGCAGCGCGCCCTTTGTGGCCATCAACTGCTCTGCCATCCCGGAAGCTTTGCTTGAAAGTACACTCTTTGGCACAGTAAAAGGCGCCTACACAGGCGCCAGCGACACCAAAGGTCTTTTTGAAGCGGCGGAGAACGGAACTGTTTTTCTGGATGAGATTAATTCCATGGATCTGATGCTCCAGTCCAAAATTCTGCGTATCCTGGAAACCGGTACCTACAGGCGGGTGGGCAGCACAAAGGAGCTCACCACCAACGCCCAGATTATCAGCGCCATGAATGAGCACCCGCAGGCCGCCATTGAAAGGGGACGCGTCCGTTCCGACCTGTACTACCGGTTGGCCACCCTGACCATTGCCCTGCCGCCGCTCAGAGAACGTCGGGAGGATATCATCCCGCTGGCCCTTTCCTTTTTAAATTCTGAGTCAGCCGCCATGGGTAAAAAACTCTATGACTTTTCAAAAGACAGCCGGACTTTTCTTTTTAACTATGACTGGCCAGGCAATGTCCGCGAGCTCAAGCACGTCATCGTCCGTGCTATTTTACTTTCACCTTACAACAGTAATGTCATCACCTCAGATCTGCTGCCAATGGATCTGAAAAAAAGCACTGCTGGCCGCACTCTTTTGGATAATGAAGCCTGGAGTCCAGCCAGCTCTCATTCCCTTAAAAGCCTGACAGAGGCGTTTGAGCGAAAGGTGATCCTCCAGGCGCTAAGCACTCACAATTATAACATTACCAAAAGCGCCGAGTCCCTGGGTATGGTAAGACAGAGCCTCCAGTACAAAATGCGGACTCTTGGCATAAAAAACAGCCGCTATCATTTTGAAGATTAAAAAGAACACAAAAATAAAACAGCCTTTCGGCTGTTTTATTTTTGCTTTGGAAGTTTTCGATGTATGTAATTTCCGGCGTGGTCATGTCACCGGTTATTACCTGAAGGATTATTCTGAAGCAGGCTTTTTACCAAACCACTTCTTTTTATTTTTTGCAGCTTCTGCATCTGCCGCGGCTTCAGCCTCGGCAGCTTTAATCTGGCGATCAAGATCGGCCGCATAGGTAACTTCATCCTGTTTATATTTGCCGGAAAGGAAGTACCTCAGGAAACCAATGACCATTAAGGCCTCAACAAACAACATTGGATAACCCGCGATTGTTTTTACAATTTTGATCCCATTGATGCCGCCAGTAACGACGAACAGAATAGATACGGCACCGATTAAAACACCCCAGAAAACCTTGATCGGAAGCGGCGCTTCTTTAATATCAGAGGTTTGATTCCTCAACGACATTTGAGAAATGGTCGATGTCATGGAATCGGCCAATGTAATAAAGGAGAGTGCCACCAGAACAAGCATAATCACTCGAATAATCATTGTGCCTGGCACAAATTCAAAGAGCTGCATCATGAAAGCTTCTGCACCGCTGGCATTATAGAATTCCATTAAGTCATAGATGCCAGTTAACTGAATATTGATGGCGAATCCACCAAAAATACCAAACCAGATAACACCAAAGATAGATGGTAAGATAACATTGACAGTGATGAACTGGCGGATCGTACGGCCATAGGACATTTTTACCAGGAACAAACCTGTGATTGGCCCAAAGGACAGCCAGTCAACCATCCAGTATAAATCCCACCACTGCGGCCACATTGCTGAATCAGCAACAGCGGTTGTCACTGGTTCTGTATAAGATGTTAAAGCAATAATATTATTAATATAATATCCAAATGATTCTACAGTAAGATTGCATATATACTGTATCGGCCCACAGACGAACATAAAGATCATCAATGCGATAAAAATCCATGCATTTTTGTCAGACAGCCACTGGATTCCTTTGTCAAGTCCTGTAGCGCTTGAAATCGTATAAGAAACAATAATAACAACCGCAATCGCAGTCCAAACCATTGGTCCAGGTGTAATGCCAAATACGAAATCAAGGCCTGCTCCGATCTGTAAGAGACCATAGCCTAAAGAACCCGCAACACCGCCGACGATGGCGAATAATACCACACCATCTAAGATATCGTTAGCTCTGTCACTCAGATTGTTCCCATTTTTCCAGTAAACGAGACCAGAACTGGAAGCATAGCTTTTTCCCATATTCCAGTAAGCGTAGCCACAGCAGATTGCTGCTACCGCATAGATGGAATATGGCTGGAATGCCCAGTGCTGGAAGCATTTTGCCATGGACCAGATAATGGCCGCATAGCTTCCCGGTTCAACACCCGCGGATGCAGGCGGTGTAAAGGAAATGGTCAGAGGTTCAACAGCCCCCCAGAATACGATTCCAGTACCGATACCGGCACACAGCGAGATCGCCCACCAGTTCCATGTGCTGTATTTTGGCTTGGCATTCGGTCCCCCAAACTTCGTGCTGCCAATTGGATGCACATATAAGAAAACAAGGAATCCCAAGAACAACAGGATACCAAGGGCTACTAGCCAACCACCGCTGTGCATGAGTTCCAAGAAAAAAGCGGTCATTGTGTCCGCAAAGTTCGGATCCGTAGCACCCAGGATCAAAACAGCGCCCATTAAAACAATAGGAATACCTACAGTTATCAGTCGGACTTTCTTAAACATAATACTTCTCCCTCTTTTTTAGATTTTCGAATACGATAAGCCTTGCCGCAGGCCAGCCTATTACCCATACTATATTGATGGTAACCTTTTAAACTTCCATTGACAATCGAGTGTTTTGCACCCTATACTATGGGAACAGGCTGGTTTTGGGAAAAGCCTATCATTTAGCGAATGACTATGCAATTATATATTGCAAGGTTCGTGCCAATTCGTAAATCCTATTTTTTATCCTATTTAAGCTAAATTAAAGGGTATTTCGTGAAAACGGCTTCTTTCTGTGGTGCAAATTTTTATACACTCCTTTTTTGCAATGCTTTTCAAACCCTTTATTTAACCAAGTTTCAAACGATATTGTCATCATTTTTTGCATGTAATCTTTTTTTGCGTTTTTGTAACCGTTTCTTTCTTCAAAAACTTTGAATTTTTTTAGGAATTTTTAATTTTTTTTATTTCTTCCTTTTAATAAGCAAGTTCTTTTGCAAAGGCATGCTTAAAAATCTTTTCTAAATTCCCGATGCATATAGACGAATTTGGCACAAAGCTTGCATTAAATAACAGCAACAAGTAAACAGGCAAACATCAACATTTAAATTCAGGGAGGAATAAAAAATGCAAAGAGATTTAGCCATCAATTACATGACCACACGGAAAAATCATACCTGCTATGGTATGGGTATTGGTATTATGGTACTGGACGACGCTTATCCAGGATTCCCGGGAGACGTCCGCAACGCAAGCGCCTGGGGTTTTCCAATCCAGTATGAAATTGCCAAGGGTGTTGACAACTACACACTCGTCTGGGAACAGGATAAGACGCCTTGCCGCGAACCCATTGTACAGGCTGCTAAAAACCTTGAAAGAATGGGCTGCCGCGCTGTCGCAGCTGAATGCGGATACTTCGCGTATTTCCAGCAGGACGTTGCTGCTGCAGTAGATATTCCGGTCTTTATGTCAAGCCTGCTCCAGGTACCTTTCATCCAACAGCTGATCGGACCGAAAAACGCGGTTGGCATCATCTGTGCCCAGAAACGTTTCTTAACCGATACTCACCTCGAAAAGGTTGGCATTGACCTGAACAGCAATTTCCACATCGCAGGGGCTCAGGACGAATATGGCTGCCCGCAGTTCGATACTCTCTGGGATCATGAAAAACGTCCTGAAATTCCAGAAAGCTACTATGATGAATCTGAAAAGGACATGATCCGCATCGCCAAGGAATTCATCGCAAAACACCCTGACATCAAGGCCATTATGTTAGAATGTACTGGTATGCAGCCCTTCGCGAGAGCCATCCAGCGTGAAGTGGACCTGCCGGTATTCTCCTGGGGAACGCTGCTTGACTATGCATGGTCCTGCGTTGCCCACCGCGATTACTACGGACATATTTAATTCAATATATGTCAGCAATTAATGGTTTGTGCGGGAGTTCTCTACGGGCTCCCCACAATCTGATTAATTGCTGTATTTAATGCCTTCTGTTAAACGGATTAAAACCATTAATTGCTATGAAAAGAGGAAAACATATGAAATCTTATGAAAAATATATTTCAAAAGAGGATGTTCAGAAAATACACGAGACTTCTTTAAAAGTACTGGCTGAAGTTGGCGTGATCTTTGAGCATCCGGAAATTATTGAACTGTTTAAAAGTCACGGCGCCCGCGTGGACGGCAACACCGTTTATATGGATGAAAAGCTGGTGATGGACGCCCTGTCCACCGCACCTGCATCCTTTACGGTCGAAAATTCCAAAGGCAATCATACCTTTGGCGGTGGCGCCCGCGTGCTTATGCCGGCTGTGGGCAGCATCTACCGTCTGGAATCCGGCAAAATCCATAAGATGACCAACGACGAAACTGTTGATCTTTTTAAAATTTCCGATACCAGTGATGTCATTGACTGTAACTACTTCAATGTTTTCCTGGAAGATAAACAGCTGTCCATGGAAGAACGGATCTACAGCCCCGTTGCCATGGTTTTAAAATATTCCCATAAAACAGGGCTTCACCTTATGCCAAATACCTTTCCAATCCAGGGCGATATCCGCGAACCTTTCAAAAAAGGACTTGAACTGATCAACCAGTTTGAAGGCCGCGCAGATGTTTACAATAATATCGTACATGTCAATTCTTTGTCCCCCCTTTGTTTTGACCACGATCCACTTGTAAAATTCCTGGTTGGGGCTGAAATGAACCAGCCGCTGTGGTTCTCACCATGTGCCATGCCGGTTCTCACAGGACCGCCGTCCGTTGCTGGTCTTCTGGCAATGTCCAACGCTGAAGTTGTTGCTGGTATGGTCATGGCACAGCTGGCCCGACCAGGCATTCCTGTCGTATATGGACAGACCTCTGCGTCTACCAATTTAAGGGAAATTCAGCTCTCCATCGGCGCGCCGGAAACCGCTCTGATTTCCTATGCGACTGCTGGCCTGGCTGATTTCTACAATGTACCTTTCCGTACTGGCGGCGGCCTGAGTGACGCCAAGGATTTCGACGCCCAGACTGGCTACGAATCCGACATGATGATCCGCTCTACCTTAGATGCTGGCCCTGACCTCGTACTGCATTCCTGCGGTATCCTGGGCAGCTTCAACATCACCAGCTTTGAAAAATTCTTAATGGACGAAGATGTCTACCGCATGAACAGACGCCTGCTGTCCGGCATTGAAGTCACTGAGGACACGCTCTGCTTCGATACCATCAAAAAGGTCGGTCCAAGAGGCAACTATCTCCAGGGCCGTACACCGAAGATGTTCCGCAAAGAATTTTTTGCACCCAAATACTTCAATAAAGAAGACCCGAACCAGTGGCAGCAGAATGGCAACAAGCCGGTTGTCGACACCCTTACACAGGCTGTTAATGAACGTCTTGAATCTTACTGCCCACCGGAAATTACCAAAGAACAGGAAGATATGCTCAACCCGTATATCCCTGAAAAATACAGAGACCACATCTAAACTTTCGTTTTACAGGAGGAGAATAAAATGGAAACCACAAAAAGAAATATTGATTTTGGCGTTTTAAATAAAGAAAAAATTGAGACCATTCATGAAAAGAGCTTAGAGCTTCTCGCAGATTTTGGCATGCGCGTCGCTGGTGACCGCACACTGGAAGCCTTAAAAGCATACGGCTGCGAAGTAGACGGCAACATGGTTAAATTCCCAAAAGCAGTTGTTGAAAAAGCACTGAATACCATTCCGAAAGAATTAACCTTATACAACCGTGACGGAAGCCCGAGCATGGTCATCAACAGCAAAAACAACGTTTATTTCGGCACGCACTCCGATCAGCTTGAATATCTGGACTACAAGACAAACAAGGCCCGCACTTTCATGAAGGCTGATACCAAAACCATGTGTACCCTTGCCAGCGCACTGGAAAACATCAGCTTTGTCTTATCCGTTGGTATGAGCGGCGACGTTGATCCCGCTGTTCAGTCTCAGGTAACCTTCATCGAGACTGTTAAAAACTTTGACAAAACCATCAACTTCTCAACCAATGATATCGAGTCCTTACAGGAAATCATTGACATCGCGGCTGTTGTAGCCGGCGGCCACAAGGAACTGGCTGAAAAACCATTCATTTTTAACTATTGCGAGCCCATCCCACCGATGACCCATCCCGTCGAAAGTACTGAAAAACTCTTTATCAGCGCGTCCAATAAGATTCCGGTTGTTTACATGCCTTACTGCATGATGGGCGGTACAGCCCCAATCACCATCGCCGGCGCCCTGACACAGAACAATGCTGAAATCCTCGCTGGTGTTGTCATCACGCAGGCTGTTAACGAGGGCGCTCCGCTGATTTACGGCTCTATGCCAACTGTCTTTGACATGAAAACAACGGTTGGCTCCTACGGCGCACCGGAATTTCACCTGTCTGTGGCTGCCGCCTCCGAACTGGCAGACTACTACCAGCTGCCATTCTTCGGTACAGCCGGCTGTTCTGACGCCAAAACCGTTGATCCGCAGTCTGTATCTGAAATCCAGATGGAACTCTTCTCTACCATCCTGAGTAAAGCCAATATTGTTCACGATATCGGTGTTCTGGATCACTGCAACAGCGTCGCCCCTGCCATGGTTGTTCTGGCCAATGAAATGATCAATCAGCTCAGCGCTTACTCTAAGGGGGTTGAAGTCAACGACGAAACACTGGCCATGGACGTTATCAAACAGGTCGGCCACGGCGGACATTACCTCAACGAAATGCACACCCTCTCGAACTTCAGAAGCGTATGGTATCCGGAATTCTATGACCGCAAGATGGTTAACCCGGATGAATCTGAAATCATGAGCCAGGTTACTGAAAAGATCGACAACATTCTGGCAACACACGAAGTACCCGCTCTGGAACCAGATGTCTTAAAACAAATCGAAGAAATCGAAAAGAAATACATCTAATCCCCTTATTAATAACATGTTTGAATTTTGGGCAGTCTCATTTTGGGCTGCCCTCTACCCATTTTTTGTAATATGTGCTATTCTTAATATAGAACAGTTAATCGTTGGAGGTACGAGCGTTTGAAAATCAAGAAAGACACGATTGAAGAAGCATTGGAACGAGAGAGTCTTCCCGTAAAGGCCATCGAACGCATTGAGGATGTCTGTATACACGTCGTTGACAATACAGGCAAAATCGTCTGCTATTCCAAGGGCTGCGAAAAGATCGAAAACATGAAGCATGAGGATGTTATCGGTAAAGATTCCCACACGCTCTATAATTATGTTGAAAACGAATCCATGCAGGATTATGTCTTAAAAACCGGAAAAAAAGTTCAGGATGTCCATGTCAAGTATGAATCCCCCTCTGGCAAGCTGGCCGATGTCATCAGCAGCACCTATCCAATCTTTTCAGCCGACGGCCAGAAAAACGTGGAGGCTGCCATCTGCATTTACCGGGATATCTCAGACTATATGCACATGGCAAAAACCATTGACAAGCTGCAAAACGACCTGAAAAACCAGCAGCTTAAGGACAATGGTACGCAGTTTACCTTTAAGGACGTGGTCGGCTCCAGTGTAGCGACACTGGAATGTGTGCGTCAGGGCAAAATTGCTGCCCAGACCAATGCCCCCATCCTTCTCGCTGGCCCCACCGGTACCGGGAAGGAAGTCTTTGCCCAGAGTATCCACAATGACAGCAGCCGCGCCCACAATCCATTTGTGGCCATCAACTGCTCTGCCATTCCTGAAAACCTTCTGGAAAGTACCCTTTTCGGCACTGTCAAGGGCTCCTTTACCGGCGCGGTGGACGCTAAGGGTCTTCTGGAAACCGCCCGGGGCGGCACGCTGTTTCTGGATGAAATCAACTCCATGAACATGACCCTTCAGTCCAAGCTGCTTCGCGTGCTCGAAACCAAACGCTACAGAAAGGTTGGCGGCAACAAAGAGCTGGACATGGATGTCCGGGTTCTCAGCGCCTTAAACCAGGACCCGTTGGAGGCCGTGGATGAGGGGCGCCTCCGCTCTGACCTCTACTACCGGCTTGCTGTCTTTTCCATTACGCTTCCCAGCCTCAGTGAACGTCGCTCAGACATTATGGAGCTGGTGCAGTCCTTCCTCTCCTCCGAAGCAGTGGCCATGGGCAAAAGCCTTTACCAGGTCTCTGACGAGGCCGCAGATATACTTCTCGGCCATGACTGGCCCGGAAACATCCGCGAGCTCAAGCACACAGTCACTCATGCCATCTACATGGCCCAGTATCAGGACACAGTGCTGACAACAGATTTGCTGCCGTCATACATTAAAAAAAACCATACAGAAAAGAAACTCCATGACAAGTTTCTGGCTGACCGAGAAAATGACTCTGACCTGAAGTCAACCCTCAACCGCATCGAAAAGCAGATTCTAAATGAAGTGCTGATAAACAACGACTTTAATATCAGCAAGAGCGCCAAGGAACTGGGCATTTCAAGGCAGAACCTTCAGTATAAGCTAAAAGTCTACCAGATCAAACAAAACGGCTGAAAATAGCCTTTAACCTAAAATAAGAGGTATACGCTGCTTTAACGTATACCTCTTATTATTATTTTGCAAAATCAATCACAGCCCGGTTTACGGCCTCAAAACCTGCATTAGTAGGCAGGTGGGCACTTTCCGGTATCTGGATAAATGTTACATTATCCTTTTGAGCTGCCAGCTGGCTGAAAAAATCGGCCGATCCATAGATATCGCCTTCAGACTGCAGGATCAGAATCTTTACCTTCAGGTTTTCCAGGGCTTCCTTTTCATCGACCTCATAGATCTGCTGCCGAAGCGTTGTGAAGCGGGAGCCCCCGAAGATGGACGCATAATAAGCGTGGTAGATGTCTGCCAGGCTGTAATCCGGGCTGTAAAATACGCGTGCAAAGTAGCCCATGAGCCGTGTGTTGGAAAACAGATCCCTCCAGTAAAATATTCTGCTGGTCTTGAGTGTCACCATCTCCTCAAGCTTTGAAAAACCCTCAAGGTCATTCCGTTCATAGCTCTCCTCAAGTACCTTTTTATCCCATTCGGACATATCTTCTGTCTTTAACGCCTGATAAGCCATCTCCTGCGCATCTCTCAGACTGGTAATGGGCCCCAGATTGATGATTCCTGCCAGGTCGTCTCCCATGGTCTCGGCGGCAGATGTGGCCAGAATAGTTCCGTTGGAGTAGCCGAATAGAAAAATCTTCCGGCCGGGGAACCGGGCTTTCATGTCTCTGACCAGATCACAGGTCATGGCAACCTGGCGCTCAAGGGTCACCGACTCTGTATTGTCCGCAAAATTTTTACCGCAACCCCAGCAGTCCCAGTACACAACCAGAAAATGCTCGGTAAGCTCAGGCGTGTCGCCCCGGTAACCGTTCCCGTATATAATCGGAGACTGAGGACCACCGTGCAGCATGATGAGTACAGGCAGATCCTCGCTTTTTCCTTCGATGAGCACACTCTGCTCCTCACCGTCCAGTTTCAGCGTCTCAAGCTGGCTGACCGCATTGTTCTTAACCGCCCGCTCATAAACCACCCGCATGGCCACCGCACGGCTTATTAAAAGCACTGCGATCAGCAGGACAAGCGCCAGCGCCATGCGCCTGGCGATCTTTAAAATTTCATGCTTTTTTTTCATCTTCTGCAAAACACCCTTCTCACAGGTCATATTCCTTTAAAAAGCCGCGTATCTGACGGATATAGCTGTCTGTTTCCTTAAACAGAGACCGGTGGTGCGCGCCCTTAAAAAGTACTAAGCTGGCGCCGGGAATCCATTCTGCCATCTGTCGGGTATGACCTGTGCGGATAAGATCCCTGGTTCCCGCCAGCAAAAGCACCGGGCTGTCGATCCGGCTCAGCTCCTCCCCAGACAGCCGGGGCGACCAGCACATGAGCCCGTACCGCTGCGGACGGTTTCCCACCGGGAGGCCCAGCTTTTCAAGGAAGTTCCAGAATCGGTACTGAAGCTTGATGAACAGATAAGGCAAAGCGCGCATTCCCTTTGGATCGGTATTTCCACTGACTGCAATGACCGCCTGTACCCGTTCCGGCGCCTGGACGGCCAGCTCCAGAGCAATGTTAGCGCCGTCGCTGAAGCCGAGGATAATGGCCTCAGCGACGCCCAAATGATCCATCACAGCCAGTACATCCTCCGCCATCAAACCTGTAGTCAGTTTTAAAGAGCCTGTGTCGGATCGGCCGTGGCCACGGCTGTCGACCAGAACAATCTGGTACCGGGGCAGAAAATAGTCAATAAGCCCGCTGAAATCCTCTTTATCGCCGCCGTTACCATGGAGCATGACAAGCGGTGCGCCATCCCCCACGGTCTCATAATGGATGCTGGCTCCCCGATTCCATACCTGTCCTCTGTTATCCTTCATTGGGCTTATCTTTTTTCATTTTTCCCTGAACAAAAGACCTCGCATAGTCGATAACTCCCTGGGGATTCTGGATTTTTATGATGGCATAAGCCATTTTAGGGGTCATAATTCTAGGCATGAAAGCAAAATAACCCGGCACCCAGAAAGGATTATATTTGACCTTTGCGCGGTAAAGCTCCTTAAACCCATAAACCTCGTTGAGGTTTTCATAGACAAATTCCAACAGCCTGGTCGTAGTGCTCTCTGGCTTTCCCTCCTCGGACAAGTTGGCCAGGGGCGCCATGCCCATGGTCGCCCAATGGACCCCCTCCTCCTTAAACTTCTGAAAAGCCTCAACCATAATGATCTCATTGACACCCCGGGGGGCGTCCTCAGTCCTTCTCGTGACATCTGCGTAGTAGCCGTCCATGCCCGCAAAGGGGACAAAAACAATGAAGCCAACCAGCTTGCCCTCCGCATTTTTGGCGTAAAAGTAGCGCTTGTCCATAGGGTTATCCAGACCCACACCGCCCAGGGTAAAGGACAGCTCACCGCTGTTTTTTCCCTTAAGCCAGTCATCCGAAACAGCGTTGATAGCCCCTTCAATGGCGTCATCCCTTTTTTCAAGGGGCCTGTACTCATGTACGGTCACACCCGCCTTGGTGGCTTTGTTCACATTGGCGCGTACCTTGGCGATCTTCCCACCCTGCATGGTAAATTCAGTCAGGTCAAACCGGGCCTCCTCACCGCATTTGATGGTGCCCAGGCCCAGTCTTTTATACTCCTCGATATAGTAATCCGTAATGCCCATAAAAACGAGGCTGAAGGCGCTGTTTTTACAGAAGTCTCTGAACTCCTCAAGTAGCACCGGGAAGTCGGTATCGGCACAGATGGGGTCGCCTCCCACCACTACCACATCGTCCACAACGCCGTAGGCCACGACGCCGTCCACATTTTTTCCAAAATATAGAGTCTTGTCATCCTCCAGCGTCAGATAGGAAAGCGGGTTCTGTCCATATTTCTGGACCAGCCAGCGGGCGTGCTCAAGTTCACTGCTGGTGGTTCTTCTTTTTTCCAGAAAGGGCTTGACCGCAAAGCCGAGCGCGGCAATGATACAGATCCAGCTGAACCAGAAAACAAAGGTATTAAATTCCGGATGCGTGGCCACACCGGCATCCTTTACGTTGCCAGCCACAAAAATTACCTGGAAAGTCTGGAGCAGGCACTGTCCAAAGCTCAGGCCGCCTGACGGGTCAAAGATATTGGTATCGTCAAAATAGATGGAGGACGCGCTTAAAAAGATAGCGTACAGCCCCATAAGAACAAAAATAATGCCGACCCCCAATGCCCTCTTGTCCGACGCCCGGTTAAAATCCCTGGTAAAAATCAGCAGCACCAGAAGCACCAGTGCTTCAAGGATAATGATGACCAGCCCCACCGTATGATGTGCCCGAAAAAGATGGCCTGCCATGTTAATACCCAGCAGAACAATGGTCATGATCCATGCTACTCTTTTCCTTTTGTACAGGTTGTAGGTGGTTACCAAAAGCACCACAGCCAGGACTCTCTGAACCAGTTTACGGCTGTTGATCACATTGCTGACAACCTGCTCAAGGGCAGGGTTTGGGATAAAGCTGAATACCAGCAGCACCAGTGACAGGGCAAAGGTAATGCCAACGGCGATATTGATGATCCGGTTACGGTTATTAAATGTCATGCTCATACCTGCATTTCTCCTTCCTGTATCGTCCCTCTCGCATTTAAAACCACACTGATCGTATAAAGCACCGGAAGAGCCGCCACCGCAAAGTCAGAGGCATCCAGGATATCCACCACAAATAAAAAGGAATAATACATGACTAACACCACAAGGATTCCAAAGCCAATCCTCTCACAGCGCCTGAGCTTCTCTTTTCCAAGGGCAGCACTGCGAAACCCCATAATACCAGCAACAATGCTGGCGACAGCCAGAACAAGGCTGAAAACCCCCATGGTTGCCAGCAGCTCTGAAATCTGGCGCGCGCCAAGCTCCACATCATTCACGGCCATCCGCATGATGGTAAACCCGCCGAGCTCAAGAAAAGCGGCCAGAACCATCACGGCACCAAACAGGATCACCAGCACTGAGCTGACTTTCTGAAAGGTGATTTTTCTCTTTTTTGTCATTTTCCAACTCCCGTTAAATAAAATTTCTGTTGCGCTTATATTATACCGTGCAAAACTCCACAAAAGATCCACACCCGCCATTGACAACAGATTAATACGCATTTTAAAATTAAGTCTATCTTATATTTATACCCATTTTTCTATAAAAAAGAGGTATACGCTGAAACGACGCACACCTCTTTCTATTGTGATTTTTATCCTATTATATTCTATTTTTTCTATATTTTGTAATTACTGACTACCAGCCTTCTCCATAAGGGATTCGGCCTTTTCAAAATCGACCTTCAGGCCCGCATGCCCCTGAAGATAGAGATCCCCTAACAGCTCCAGAGCATCCGGAACACCAAAATGCGCCGCTGCCTTCACCCAGTCCACCACCGTTTTCACATTATTGGTGGCAAAGCGGTCCTCGGGCGCTTGGCAGATTTCGTACTGGCAGTAGACACTGCCCAGCTCGATGCCCTTATTTAACCATTTTTTGGCGCGGAACATTCCTGTTTTACCACTGACATAACGGCCATAATAGCGGTAAAGCGCATAGGCGGCCTCGGTAAACCCGGCGTTCATGGCTTCATGGTAAAGCTCGCAGGACTCGGCGTTGAGGTTGACGCCGGTTTCTGAGCAGGTCATATACTCATGGGCCATACCCGCATAGAAGAACGCCGCGCCATTTCCGGATTCCGTCGCCTTTTTGAACCAGTACAGGCCCTCTTCTGCGCCGACCTTGGTCCCCCATCCCAGAAAATACATTTTCCCAAGCAGCACCTGAGCAGAGATATCGCCGCTTCCAGCCAGATCCGATACATTTTTAAACACCTTTGCGCCATGGCTGAAAAGCAGCTTTTCAAAGCCCTCACGGTCTTTGGGATCCGGCAGGGTATTATAGTGAATGGCTTCTGCATTTAGTTCATTCTGAAAGCTTGCTCTGAGCACATCGACATAGCGGTCCTTAAAGATAACGCAGAGTGTCTTGTAGTCATTTTCCAACGTTTCCAGAATTTTTTTATTGTCCCACTGGCATCCGATCATCTCATCCAGGTTATGACCGATGACCTGACCGTCAAGATAGTAGGCAGAATTGACTAACTGCCAGAAATAGCTGTAGCTTTTGCTTTCCGGATCATAGACCACACGGGCGTAATCCAGTAATCTCTTATATAATCCTATGACTGCTTCACTATAGATTTCGACCCATTCATCCATCGTATAAGTGATCAGTGCATCCTTTTTTTCTTCAGCCGCCATTTGCAAACTCCTTAAATTTTCCATACTATACGCATTATTTTATATTATATCAATTTTTCTGAAAAACGGATACTGTTTTCAGGAAACTTAATAAAAATTAATGAATTCATTTAAAGTAAAAAAAGAGCCTTTTAGAAGCTCTTTATTCTTCTTCGGAACGGTCCTTGAAAATTTCCGAATAAGAAATAAAATAATCCTTATAAACGGTCACCTTAATTCGCTGAGGACTGTCATAGATGGCCGGAATCCAAGGGTTTTTCACAAAATTATAGGAAAGGATCACCTGTTTAACCGGGTCAATCACCCAGTATTCCTTTACGCCGGCAGCCATATAAATGTTCATTTTTTCAAGATAAGCCACTTCCATGTTTTCCTCGGACGCAATTTCCACCACCCACGCTGGAAAGCTCTCATCCTTAATTTGCATGGCAATCTCTGGTCTTAAAATGGTGTTCGGCAACACTTCCGCATCGATAACGAGCGGGTCGTGGGGCATGGCCAGCTTATCCAACGGCCTGTGGGTCAGCACATATCTGCTGGAAGCGGCGTGCAGATAGCGTACGATATCCTTATGCGCTTCATCAAGCTCTGGTTTTTCATAGGCCACGCCGTTAATAATCTCAGAGTTTTCACCCTTCAGGGCATCCTCATTACCTTTTTCCAATCTTAATAGTCTTGTCATATTGATTCGCTCCTTAGTATTGATACCTTGCTGAATTATTATCATTTCGGTTTATTCATTATAGCACTTTCTACCAAACTATTATACCAAATTATGGCGGGTTTTAACATTAAATGCTGCCAATATCGGATTGTATTTAACAATCAGGGGGCAGGCAAATGTTATCGCGAAGAAACAAAGCGTTAAGGAGAGGCCTGTTAAGTTAAAAGTTGATAGTGGAGTTATGGTACAAACTGCCACTGGCAGATTTGATTTCTAAATCACTTTTACGTTAACAAAAGCGTTCATAAACTATCAACTGTCAACTATTTTTCAGTCTTCTTCCTTAATCCGGCTGATTTCGGATTCCAGTTCTTTTTTGAGGAGGATCAGCTGGATCAGGTCTTCCTGCTCAGAGAGATCCTCAAAATCGCGCTCGTAGGCTACTGCCTTGTCGGCCTGGTCAAGCTTGTATAAATTGTCGATATTGTCGAGAATGCTGTTAACCGTGCTGGACTTCATCTTGAACAGCTTCTGGGCCTGCTGGATCTCGTCGCGGATGGCGGACATTTCCTGGTCCAGACCAATGACAGAATCAGCGGTATTGTGAAGCCGGGCCTTAAGGGCTTCTGGCAGCTTTTCCTTGTATTTATAGCTGAGGGAGTGCTCGATGATAGACCAGAAATTCATGGCCAGTGTGCGGATCTGGATTTCCGCATATATTTCTCTGTAGCCAAGAGCACAGAAAACCGGGTAGCGGATGATCAGATGATAGCTCTGGTAGCCGCTCTCCTTGGGCGTTCCACAGCCCGATTGCAGGCTGGACTGGTCCTCCCCCTCCATATAGTTTTTAACATCCACAATGCGCAGATCTTTTCCATCGCGCTCATGGATAATATCGACCACCTCGTAGATATCCTCCACAAACTGGCAGATGATGCGGATACCGGCAATGTCTTTAATGTTTGTCTCGAGATCTTCGACGTCAAAGCCGTATTTATTGATTTTTTCAAGAATGCTTGAAACGGTTTTCACCCTGCCTCGAACCGACTCGATGGGGGAATTCTCTCCCAGTGTCATCGATTGGTTTTTCAGGCTGTTAAATTTCAGGACCAGCTCATCCACTGCCTGTCTGTATGGAATGAGAAACTCCTGCCAGTATTGTGTACTCAATACAATCACCTCTGGTTTCACAACTTCATAACAGACTGCCGGAAAACGAATTTCCTGACAGTCTGTTATCTAATCTATTTTACAATAACGGGCCCCATTTTGCACGTATTATTTCCTGTTTTTCATGAAAATTTTTTCCCTGCCACAGGCCCTCATAGCGCATGCGTTCCTCCAGGCTCTCTTTGATCTTCCACCAGCTGGTGTTCCAGTTGGTGATGACGCTGTCCGCCTCCGGTGCCCGGCCAATTATGCGCTGAACGACTATATCCGGCCGCAGATGCGTAAGGAACAAAAGACACCGCTCAATGTATTCTTCCTTGGGAAAAAGGCTGATTTCACCCTTTAAATACATCTCTGCGAGGACAGTGCCCTTCTCCACATACAGCGCGTGGCATTTGACAAAATCTGACCCAGCGGCAGAGACCACGCCAGCGGTTTCCACAACATCGTCCCTGTCGTCCCAGGGCAGGTCCAAAATCACATGGGTACAGAGCTGAAGCCCATGGTTTTTGACAGCTACAGCCGCCTCGATATAGTCGGACAGGCTGTGACCCCGGTTCAATATTTTAAGGGTTTTATAGTTGGCGGTCTGCAGGCCAAGCTCAATGGATACGTCCAGCTGCTTTTCCTGCTGGAAGCGGCTTAAGAAATCCAGCTGCTCGCTGCTCAGACAGTCGGGTCTTGTGGAGATGGCCACACCAGCAATACCCTCTCCATCACCCACTGCCTCACGCACCCAGCGCTCAAGCTGGAATGCGCTGCAGTAGGTATTGGTAAAGCTTTGAAAGTAGGGAATAAATAATTTGGCCTTATAGCGCTTTGCGATGTAGGCCCGGTTTTTTTCCACCTGCTCGGCCACGCTCAGGGTATCCGACAGGGTTTCATTGCCGCCGCCCTTGGCGCCGCAGTAAATACAGCCACCCTTTCCTGCAGTGCCATCGCGGTTTGGGCAGGAAACCGGCACGTTGACAGGTAGCTTATAAACCTTGCTGCCATAACGTTCTCTGAGCCATTGTGAATAAACCCTGTAAAGCGATTGCTCTTCCATGGTAGTTCCTCCAATTTTTGACAAAATAAAAAAGACGCCCGCAGTTTTACCAGCAAATCCTGGGAGCGCCTTCTCATTTCTTACAGATAATTTTTCACGCAATCTGGAACTGTGCTCTCTTCGCAGCTCAGGCTAAGCACAAATTTGATATCCTGTTTTTTCTGGATTTTGTCCAGTTTTTCAAGGATTCCGGAAATATCTTCCGGACCATCTGCATCAAGAATTCTCAGTAAATTATCGATATAAACAACATCGACGTCATAATTTCCGGCGATTACTCCACTGATAAAACCGTAAAGCTCATCTTCCCCTTTAATTTCAAAATCTTCGGAATTAATAAAACGAATTTTGGTATCAACAGTCACTCTGTATTTGTCTCTGTCGTTGATGAACAGGATATCGCCTTTTGCAGAACCAACCTCAGCATTGGCCATATCGATCATTTTTTTAGTCTTTCCGCTTCCCTTTGCTCCATATACAAATTCAATCATTTAAGACACCTACTTTCTATGTTGTTATTAACATTATACAGGTGAAAACGATAAAATACAATCCCTTTTCTCCATATTTTAATTATATTATTTTCACAAATAAGAGAAAATATTTTACCACATCTCCACTTTAATTTTCTCACATTAATCTTAATCTGAGCTTGCAAATGTTTATGATACCGAAAACTTTTTCTTCTGTCAACCTTTTGGCGCAAATTCTTTTTATGGCTAGCTTTTTTATCCATAAAAAAGAAAACCAGAAAACGAACGATCTTCCTTTTCTTTCAAAAATGGTAAGGTGCTACTTTTTTATTAAAAAACAGCGTTTCATCTCTAAAATCCCACCTTATAAAAGAAATTTATCATTAATTATGTTTTAAAGGTGCATAAAGTATGCTATAATCCATCTATAAGTATGAAAAGTGAGGTCAGAAATTTGGAATCCATTAAAGAGTACAGTGAGCTAGTGAGTCTTTTCGATAAACAACTGCAATTTGCCCAGAATATCCAAAAGAAAATCATTCCGCAACCCAGTGAGTTTGTATCGGATACGTATCACCTTTACGCGATGCTCAAGCCTTTCCGCAAAGTCGGCGGCGATTTTTACGATTTCCACAATCTGGATGAAGACAAGATCAGCCTGATTCTGGCCGACGCTACCGGACATGGCATCGACGCGGCCATGATCACCAGCATGGTCAAGCTGATTTATTCCTATGCCATGGAAAACGAGCTGGTGCGTGAGCACCCCAGTATGCTCATGCAGCGCATGGAGCGCGACATCGAAAAACAGCTGACATCCACCTATTTCAGTGCCTTTGCGCTGGTTCTGGATCCTGGTGCCAATGCACTCCGCTACGCAAACGCCGGCCATCCCTCGGCAATTCTGGTAGGCGATGACATCACACTGCTCAAACCAAGCCTGCCCCTTGTCGGGTTGCACCAGCTCATGTCCAGCATTAACTATCAGGACATCACGGTTCCGTTTAAAAACGGCGATAAGTTTATCATCTTTACTGACGGGCTCATCGATGCGCAGAATACCAGCAATGAGCTTTTTTCCATGGAGCGCCTGACCGAGATTGTAAAAAAGCATATGACCCATCCCATCAACACCATCTGCCAGGAAATCCTGAAAGAGTACAACCTGTTTACCGAGGGCACCGACGATATGGACGACGTTTGCCTGCTGGGTATCGAGTATGACGACTGAGTATTTCTGACGAAATTCTGAACAAATATTAACAATTTATGACGATTCGCTGTTTCTAATGGAACTCTAATAAAAGCCAGCTAGAATAGACTTAACCGAAACGTAAGACTATGAAGAAGGAGGCGGAATCAGATGAATCGCAGCAAAAAAGTTTTAATCCTGACCTGTTCCCACGGATCAGGCCACAAAATGGTGTCCGCAGCCCTTAAGGACGCCTTTGAACAGAAGGGCTGCACCGCTGTTGTTCGTGATCTGTTCAATGAGACCAACCGGCTCGTCAATACCATTATCGAAAAATCCTATCTCCTTTCCTATAATATCGGCAGCACCTTTTACAAAAAAATGTACTACGATATGGAAAGGGATGCTCACAGCAAATTCATATACAGACTCTGGACACTGACCGAAAAAACTCTGCTGGACATGGTGGAAGATATCCACCCCGACTGCATTGTCAACACTTATCCCTATACGGTTTCTTCCATACTGAAGCAGGCTCATTATCCGGACATCCCGGTTTACACAGTGGTCACAGACTTCTGCATACCGGCTGCCTGGCAGCATGAGGACACCGACAAATTTTACGTTGCCTGTCAGAATGTGGAGGATCATCTGATGGACTACGGTATTCCCGCAGAACGCATTTTAAAGACCGGTATTCCGATCCGGGAAGCCTTTTACGGCCACTACGACCGTCACCGGCTCCAGGAAAAATACCACCTGGACCCGGACAAGCGCACCCTGATCATCTGCGCCGGCACCTACGGCGTGGTCAAAAACCTCAAAGCAATCTGCGAGAAGGCCGACAGCCTGCATAACCTCCAGACCATTGTGGTCTGCGGAAAAAACAAATCCCTTTATAAGGAGCTGTCTGCAGCCTCCTTCAAAAACACACAGATTTTCGGCTTTGTCTCAGACATTCACGAGCTCTACTGCTGCGGTGATTTTACGATGACCAAGCCTGGCGGTATTACCCTGAGTGAAGCGGTAACGACCCGCATGCCGCTGATCCTGCACAACCCGGTACCGGGCCAGGAGGGCGAAAACGCCGAATGGTTTAAGAAATGCGGCGCGGCCATCATTACCCACACCACCACAGAGCTCCTCGTCGCCATTGAGGCCTTAAAGGACAATGAAGTCAAGCAGTACGCCATGAAGAGTGCCCTGCGTAAGATGTATTATGGCCACTCAGCCGAACGCATTGTCGATGATATTCTGGAACAGCTGCCATTTTCCGAGCCGGCATTGCCCTTTGAAGAAAACATGCTTTTCCTTTTAAAAGAAAATTAAAAACGGAAGGTCTGGATCCTCATTCCAGCCTTCCATTTTTTTATGAAAACTTTTTAAGCTCTTCAAAAAGCTTGTTGATATCAATGGGCTTGACCAGGTAGCCATTCATGCCAGCCTTTATAGCCAGACGGCGGTCCTCCTCAAAGGCGTTGGCCGTCATGGCAATGATGGGCACTGTTTTGGCGTCACTGCGGTCCAGCTCCCGGATCGCCCTTGTAGCGCTAAGTCCATCCATTACCGGCATCCGGATATCCATCAGCACCGCGTGGTAAAAATCCAGAGGCCGGTCTGCAAATTTGTCAACCGCCTCCTGACCGTTTTCTGCGGTGTCCACGCACACGCCCTGCATTTCCATCAGCGTTTTAGCGATTTCAAGATTCAACTCATTATCCTCCACCAGCAGCACTTGGAGTCCGTCCAGGCTGGAGACCGACTGCCGCTGCTCTCTGCGCTCATGGGGCTCAATGTTGAGGTGCAGGAGGGTGTCATAGATCACTGACTGGAACAGCGGCTTGGAGATAAAGTTATTGGCGCCTGCCTGTCGTGCTTCCTCCTCAATATCGCTCCAGTCATAGGCGGAAATGATGATAATGGTTGTGTCCGGCCCAACAATCTTCCGAATCTGGCGGGTGGTCTCGACGCCGTCCATATCCGGCATCAGCCAGTCGATCATAGCCACGTCGTAGGTACAGCCCGCCTCCATCATCTTTTGTACCTCATCGAGGGCCCGGGCGCCGGAATCGACCCAGACCGGCGAGATACCAATATTCGACATAATGGCAGCCGTCTGCTCGCCGATCATGGCGTCATCGTCTACTACCAGCACTCGGATATCCTTCAGGGCATCTTCAGTCATACGGCGCCGTTTTTCTTCCTCGGTGTCGTAGACTGGCTCCAGAGGCACACTCAGCTCAAAGGTGGTGCCGCAGTTCTTTTCGCTGGTCACCGCAATGGTGCCGCCCATGAGCTGGATAATGTTATAGACAATGGACAGCCCCAGCCCGGTGCCGATCTTGTTTCGGGCTGTTCCAGGGTTCTCCTGCTCAAAGGGCTGGTAAATCTTCTTCATAAATTCCTCAGACATTCCAATGCCTGTATCGCTCACGCTGAGCCCAAGGTACGCCAGCCCATTTTCACGCTTCAGCTCCCGAATATCCACAGTAATCCTGCCGCCGGGTGTTGTGAACTTCACAGCGTTGGAGAGCAGGTTCATCATGATCTGGTTCAGACGCAGCTCATCACCGATGTAAAAACGCTCCATGGGCTCATGATGGTGGACCACAAAGTCAATCCCACGCTCCCTGGTCTGGGGATAGATGATGGTATTGATCTCATTGATAAACTCGGAGAAATCAAACTTCCGCTTGGCTAAGACAATCTTTCCGCTCTCGATCTTTGACATGTCCAGTATGTCGTTGATCAGAGTCAGGAGATAGCGCGATGAAGAATCGATCTTTTCAAAGCAATCCCGAACACGGTTGGGCGCGCCAGCCTTAAGCTGGCCGATAGTGCTCATGCCAATGATGGCGTTCATGGGAGTGCGGATATCGTGGCTCATGCGGGATAAGAACTCTGACTTGGCCTTGTTGGCCGCCTCAGCGGAAGTCAGCGCGTCCCTCAGCAGCCTTTCCTGCCTGGCCTTTTCAGCCCGCTGCTCATCCAGCACCTTCATGAGGCCAATGACCAGCATGTCGTCACTGTAGGGATTATCAACCCGGATCACATAGAGTGAAATCCAGTGGTATTCGCCATCGTCCCCCAGCATCTGCATTTCCATATAGAGCTCACGCTCACCCTCCTCATACCGCCGCATCAGCGCTTCTCTGGAAAAGCGGTGGCCGAAGTCCTCCTGGTAAGAGGGGTACACCCTCCCCATAGTAATGTCCACCATATCGTCATAACGGCCCTTTTCGTCATATCTGACAATGTTCTTTTCCTGAATAAAACATTCATAGTTGTTCTGAGACAGATTGATGCTCATGATGAGCGGATAAGCCGTACAGATAGCTGCCCGCAGCGACCGGTTCTCAATGAGCTGCTCCTGCTCCCGTTCCATCTGGAGCATGCGTGTTTCGGTAATATCGTTGAAAACCGCTTGGATAACCTCCTCGCCGTTGCTGTTTTCAAGGCGTTCCATGGACACGCTCACAAAGCACTGCTCGCCATTTTTGCGTCGCCCCTCCCGTTCATAAAAAACACCGCCGCCGTTTTGAGAAATCTCATCAATGATTTGCCTGAATTTATTCCGCTCATCTTCGATCATAGAGATAAAGGGATCGCTTACGGTCTGCCAGTATTCTGCCTCACTGTAGCCGTAGATTTCCCAGGCCCGGCGGTTAGCATTGATGATTTTATGCTCGGGACTGGTGGTAAACTGGATGATACCGCAAGGCACAGTGTTGTAAAGCTGAGTCAGAAAATCAGCCTGGCGCTTATTCTCAATACTGGCCTGCTGGATCAGCATATCCTGTTTTTTTCGATGTGTGATGTCTGTCACCAGACAGTAAATTACCTTCTCACCGTCGCGGTCAATGACTCCCTTTCCAATATCCAGAACCCATATGACGCTGCCGTCTGACCGCCTGATTGGGTACTCAACCGAATAGGTCTCATTCTTATCCACACAGCTCTTAATATCATCATAGACCCGCGTATATGCATCTGCATCCACTGGCGCCATTGTCTCTCCGCCGATGGCTTCAACCATCTGCGCCTCGCTTTCGTAGCCATAGAGCTGGCATAGCCCGTCACTGACCCATTTGATACTGTAACCTTCGTCCAGATGGCAAATGGCCATTCCGCCCGGCAGCTGGGACATCATGAGCTCAATCTGCTGGTTCTTTTCCTGCAGCAGCTCCTGCAAATTGTCGTAGGCCTCCTTGGCGGCCCTGACCGGGAACAGCTCATCGTCCTCTATGGCCGAAAACGGGATTGAGTTGTGGATATGCATACACTTCAGCTCGCCGTCCATACGCTTGAACACAAAGGTACAGCGCTGCTGTTCCCGCATGCTGGTCCCTGAGCCCTCCACGGTCTCGATCCGGCTGACGCACTCGCAGATGTAACCGTCCTCTGAGATCTCCTCCACCACATATTCCTCTTCTGTCATAATGCAGGGGATCAAGTCACCCTGCCCCTCCCTGAAGCAGGCGGCCACCGCCTCAGCCCCCTCTGCCTTCTGCATCTCACCGCCGCCCAGCCATACGATATTGGGCGCAAAGGTGGATATTAAAAACTCAACATCACACTCACAGAAATAACGCCTGAGTATTTTATCGGCAAAGGCGATAATTTCTCTTTTTTCTTCTGTTGTCACAGGATTTCCTCTCCTTATAACAGACTGCCCATACCGGCAGACTGCCCTTTTTTCTCGATACCTTAATCAATTTTATCGATTAATCCAAAGGTCCAAAAAGCTCCTCAAAAATGCTGTCCACAGCCTCCCGGCTCCGGCGTTCGAGCTCCTGGTACTTTGCCAGAAGCGCCTCCCCCTCCGGGGTCAGACAGGCACTGCCGCCGTTCCTTCCGCCCTGCTGGCGTTTTGTCACCTTGTAGCCGAGCTCCTCCTCCATGGTGTTGATCATTTTCCAGCCCTTGCTGTAGGAGATGCCCATCTGCTCACAGGCCATCCGGACCGAATCTGTCCGCTTGATCTGCATGAGCAGCTCGGCCGGCCCCGGCCCAAAGAAAATCCGCTTTCTGGCCAACCGCAGCTTAAGGGCCGGGTGCAGCGCGGCATCATGCCCCTGCGCCTCCCGATCCACTGATTGTTCTTCCCGATTCATCCCATACCCTCCAATGGTAAAAAGATTTATTCTTTTATTATATCATGGTTTTGTGCCTTTTTGTCAAAAGCTTGGGATTTATCATAAAAAAGACACACTGAAAATTTCAGTGTGTCAGGCAATTTTTGTTTTTATTCCACATCCACTTCTTTCAAATCCGTCTCTGCCCGCATTTCACCAGCGCTCTGGTCCAGATTTTTCTGATCCTTGTTGAGAATCAGAACTGACGCGATAATGATTACGCCGCCGATAATCTGGTTAAGAGTTGGCATGGTACCGTAGAGCACCACACCTACGATGATCGTCACTATTGGCAGGAAATTCATGAACAGATTGGAAAAGGTCACGCCAATGTTTTTGATCGCGTAGATGTTCAGGAAGTAAGCAAAGGTTGAGTTGAATACGCCGAGGATCACTAAATCAAGAATCACCTCTGGCCGAACCAAATCGCCTAAGGCCACCGGATACAGAAACAGGAAGGGCAGCGTCGTCACCGCGCCCACCACAGCCTGGTAGTTCAGAACAACGGTTTTCTCATATTTGTCCGATACCTTATCAGCCAGAAAGCAGTAGATAACCCAGGAAATAATGCTCAGCAGGCAGATGGCATAGCCCATAAAATTGGTTTCTGCCAGGTCGCTGGGATTAATGCCCATGAGGATGTACACGCCCACCAGGGATACTACAACCGCCAGGATACTCAGCTTTGTCTTTTTACGCTTGAAGAAAACAAAGTCAATCATCAGTGAGAACACTGCCGCAAAGCCAAAGAGCAGCGAGGAGACCGTTGCGCCGATGTACTTAACGCTCATAACTGTAAAGACATGGAAGAAGGTACAGCCCACAAGGCCGGAGAGGATCACCATGAGGATATCCTTTTTCTCAATGCGCATGTCCATCTTTTTAAACAGGTTGTACAGTGTGAACAGCACCGTCATGATGGTAAACTGGAAGGCCACAATCACTGTGGGGTGCATGTACTTGACAATGACATCCCGCGCGATGTAGGATACGCCGTAGATGATGATGACCACGGCCATGGCAATAAAGCCAAGGTTGCGTTTACTTTTCATCATGCCACCTCATCGTTTGATGGCTTTCGCTTTTTCAAACGCGCTGTCTGCAATGGCGTCGATTTTGTCACATACGGCTGCGTCCAGCAGCGTGACGTCTTTCACCTGTTCCAGGAGCTCAACCGCCCGCTCGGCACATTTTTCAAGCATGTCTTTTCCGCCATCCTTCTGCCAGGATTTCCAGTTGCCGCGTTCAGTCAGGTCGCCGATCCACAGCTCTTTTCTGAAATTTTTGGCAGTGTGCTTGGCGTTCAAGTAGCTGCCGCCGTGTCCGGTTTTGCGGATATTGTCCAGAGCGATGCGCTTGTCGCTGAAATCCAGGCCGCGCACCAGGCGTCTGAGCTGAGACATGCATTCATTGGAGTAGGGCAGGTCTGCGTAGTCGACCACCAGATCGATATCCAGCTGCATGGACACCAGAAAATCAGTGGTGAGAGCGCCGACGGTTCCCACCATACCAGTTTCAAAGCCTGCCTGGGCGTCGAGGAGCTTGGCGTCACGCAGGTTGGTGGGCATTTTGGTCGGCAGGTCCAGATAGCGGCCCAGCTCGGCCATGATGCTCTTCATGATGGCAGTCTCTGGCGAGGACATGGACACGCTCATGGTCTGCATATCCATGCTGCGGACATAGCTGGAGTAGAGCACCGATACGCCCGGACGCACCAGCTGGGTCAGGGCGATGCCTGCCAGGGTTTCCGCGTGGGTGTGGATGATGGCGCTCTCGATGGTAATGGGCGAGGAAATCCCCAGGATACCGCCAGAGCTGATGACCGACGGCGCGTTCAGGCGGCTGGCCTCCATAAGAACATTCAGAGGATTTTCATCCAGCTTCATCGGCGGCGAGGTCAGCACCCAGAAAGAAATAAACGGGCGGTCCTCAAAGGCGATGTCGCCGCCCAGAGCCAGCTGCGCCATTTCCACAGCGTCGCGCACGCCCTCCTTGCCGACAGCCCCGCCGGTAATGTGCTTGGTGGTATTTTTAATGGTACCCGCCCAGGTATACCAGTCTGAGCTCTCCAATGGTACGTCCTGAGGTGTGATCAGGCCGCTGGCAATGCTCACATTGTCCATGATCTCGAGGAGCTTTGTCAGGTCGGTCAAATCCTGGTCAGTTGCCGGGCGCTTTTCCCTGGTGTGGGGGTCAATGACCGAGGTAGCCATGGTCATGGCTGCCAGTGAGGGCAGTGCTTCATTAACCTTGACGTCGTTCTTCGGGTCTCTGCCATAAAGGGTAAAAGCGTCCCGCTTGGGCACTGTTTTCAGGGCGTCCTCAATAATCTTTCTTGGGATTTTGACAATCTCACCCTCAACGGTGGCGCCTGCCTGCCTGAAATAATCTCTGGCTTCCTCGGCGCAAAGCTCGATGCCCATGTCCTCCAGAAGCTCCAGAGCCAGATTATGAACGTATTCCAGATCCTTATTGCTTAAATATCGTAATTCCGGTCGCATATTTTTACCCCCTATGCACTCAATAATTCTTTACAGAAAACCACCGCGGCTCCTGCGTCCTCGGCGTAGCCGTCCGCGCCGATTTCTTTTGCAAATTCATCACTGACCGGCGCGCCGCCCACGATCACTCTGGCCCCCGCTTTGCTTTCCTTCAGCACCTTCACAGTTTCACGCATGGCCGGCATAGTGGTGGTCAACAGGGCGGATATAGCAATGATGTCCGCATCCTTTCCAGCCTCCAGGAAATTCTCCGCCGCCTGGTCAATGCCAATATTCACCACCTCAAATCCAGAGCTCTCAAGCATCATGGCCACCAGATCCTTGCCGATGTCGTGCAGGTCGCCCTCCACCGTACCGATAACAATCTTGCCCAGCGTGGTCACATCACCGGCCTGGAGCTGTGGTTTCAGATGCTTTAAACCAAGCTGCATGGTCTCAGCGCACAGCAGTACCTCAGGCACATAGAGCTCTCCGCTTGCCATCAGCGGCCCTACCTGGTTCATGCCCTCGATGAGCGCGTCCGACACAATCTCCTTAGGCGATACGCCTGCTTCCACGGCCTCGTCAATCATTTCAACAATCTCTTCATCTTCCCCTTCAAGTACCAGTTCTCTGATTTTTTCAATATAGTTTTCCATGTTTTTCTCTCCCTTATTTTCCCTTATTTTTATACAAGCAGGCCCTTCCGATGGGCTTTTAAATACTTCCGGCATCCCTTATCCCGGTTCAGAAGCGCCTCACCAGCAGTGATCATGCTCATCATCCTGGCGTTCTTCGGGTCAAGCACCGCGCCGTCCAGGCCTTCAGCCATGCACATGGCCAGATAGGTCCGGTTGAGCAGTCCCCGCTCCGGTATGCCAAAGGAAATATTGCTGAGTCCGCACATAAAGTGCACCTCCGGATAACGCTCCCTGAGCGCCCGGATGGTCCGCAGCGCCACATTGCCCATATCTGCGCCGGTACTCACCGGCTGGATCAGCGGGTCAATGTAAATGTCCCCGATGGGCACACCGTCCTCTGCCAGCTGCTCGATGAGCCGGCAGCCAATGCCGATCCGTACCTCCGCATCAGGGCTGATACCGTTGGTGTCGTCGATGAGCAGCGCCACGATCCTGGCCTGGTATTCCTGCACCAGACCGATCATTTCCTGATACCGGCCCGCCTCCGCGGTGATGGAATTAATCATCGGCACCCCCTTGTGCAGTGCCAGCGCTGCCTTCAGCGCAGCCGGGTCCGGGCTGTCAATACAGCAGGGCCTGTCGACGGCCTGCTGAACCGTTTCGACCAGCCAGGGCAGCGCTGCCACCTCCTCATCAACCAGCGTGCCGCAGTTCACGTCAATGTAATCTGCCCCCAGCTCTGCCTGCGAAACCGCAAGCTCCTGAATGGCCTCCGCATTGCGCTCCCGCACAAATTCGGTGACCCCCTTCAGACTGGTGTTAATCTTTTCTCCAACAATGATCAACGAATGTTCCCCTCCCTTTTCGTAAATTATTTGATTTGTTGGTATTATAATATCACCATTTCAGAGCTTTGATTTTTGCATAATCCTGCTATCTATGGCTTGATCCTGCTATTATTTCGATTTACCTGCTTCTTAAGGGAAAATTTCAGGCAGATTTCAGCTTTTTCAGTATTTTTTCCAGTATCTCCTTGAGCTCAGAAGAGTCCGGCGTATAATAATCCGCTCCGATATCCGCGGCAAAGGCCTCAGTCACTGGCGCGCCGCCCACAAAAACAATTAGATTTTTTCGTAAATTTTCTTTTTCCAGACGCTGGATTACTGCCTTCATTTGGTTGATGGTGGTGGTGAGCAGCGCGGACATCATGAGGATCTGAGGCTTTTCCTTGAGCACTCCCTGCACAAATTTTTCCGCGGACACGTCAATGCCCAGGTCAATGATTTCCACGCCCAGGGTAGACACCACAATCTTGATGATGTTCTTTCCAATGTCGTGCAGGTCGCCCGAGACGGTGCCAATCATGACCCTGACCTGTTTATTTTTTACATCGGCCTCAAGATAAGGCTTAATGGTCTTGAGCCCGGCCTGCACTGCCCGCGTGGAGAGGATAACCTCAGGCACCAGCAGCTCGGCCTCCCGAAATTTTTCCGCCACCAGCTCAATGCCCTGAATCAGCCCGTCGTTCAGGATTTTTTCCGGCGGATAAAGCTGGGCCAACGCCTCTCTTGTCAGATCCACCACATCCCTGGTCTCGCCTTCCATTATGGCTTTGTTAATCGCTTTATAATAATCCATTGCTTACCCTCCTTTATTTTCATTTCTGTTTTTCTCTATTCAATAAAGCGGTTACGGTATTCCCTCGGGGTAACCCCCAGGTATTTTTTAAACACTTTTGAAAAATAGCCCGGCGACTTAAAGCCGCAGTGCGCAGCGATCTCCCTCAGGGTAAGCTCCCGCTTTTCCATGAGCCGAACTGAATTTTCCACGCGTACCCGTGTGATATAGTCGTTCACTGTATAGTTAAAGGTTTCCTTAAACAGATGGCTGAGGTAGGAATCGCTGAGGCCCACCTCTGCGGCGAGGTCCTCGATTCTCAGCGCCTCCCGGTAATGGGCGCCGATATACTCCCGCACGGCTTTCAGGACACTGCGGTGGGAGGTCTCGCCCAAAATAAAGATATCCTCCATAAACTCATCCACCATAGTGCTGACCCGGTCAAAGAGTACCTCCACCTCCCGGATACCAGCCGCCTCCATAAAGAGCTTCTCGTTCTGCATGACGGCGATATGGCTGTCCAGTCCTGCCTCCACAATGGCCCGGGACACCAGCGCCATAAACTCCAGCACCCTCACCTTGACCCGGTCCGGGCTGTAATTTGACAGCACGTAGATGTCGGTCAGAAAGCCAGGCAGTGCCCGGGACACTTTGTCCCGCTGGCCGGTGCGGATGGCTTGTAAAAGCATCTTCTCCTTTTTGAGATGGCGGTCGTAGTCAAAGGGGTCCTCCAGAAACTTGTTTTTCCGCTCGTCCATATGGTTCAGGATCACATTGCGCCAGGCCTCGGTTTTCAGCCGTTCATCGTACCCTCCGGCATTAGCCTTGGACAGGTAATTGAGGATGGCCTGCAGCATATCGGCTACGGACTGGCTTTTGTGAGGCGAGAGCACCTTGAGCTTTCTGGCTTTCTCACACAAAAGGCCAAAGTTTTCAATGTCCTGGTTCATCTCTTCCAGCTCCTCAATGAAAAACGCGTCAATCTCCCACAGCAGCACCTGACCGCAGATCAGGCAGCCCACGCTCTGCTCCTCCACGATGATGGGCACTGCCCACATGACTAAACCCGCGTGACACCTGAAAAAATAGGGCTCCTTCCACTTTGCAGCCTCTTGGCAGGCCTGCTGGTAGGAGGCTGTACACGCGCCGTCGTTGCAGGATCGGACATATCCGCAAAATTCACATTCCTGCAGGTTCTCAAGCTCCAGGAATACCTCGCCCTCGGGATCAATCCCTTTTAAATACAGGCCTGTGGCATTTGAAAAACATTCCAGCATATAGCGCGTATACTTTTCATCTAAAAATTCAAACCCTTTCATTTCATTCCCCTTTGCGCTGTAATCGTTACGCCCATTATACCAGAAATTTCATAAAAAAACCGGAGACGCAGTATTTTACATCCCCGGCCCCTTATTCTACCATCTCCAAATATATAGCCATTGTTATGGCAGGGCAGCACATTAAGCCCCCACCCTTTGGCCAGGGCCGCCAGATCGCCAATCCACCTGTAAAATTTTTACATTCTGTAAACCGCCTTCTATGACTTACTGCGCCAGTATAGAGGCATAAAAAACGACTTTCACAGTTTGGGATTGACAAAAGCCCTGGTCGCCGATACAATGGTCAAAGCGAATCATTATTTTTCTGCCGAATAGCAAAGGAGGCCCCATGAACAAACAAAAGCTGCTCTTTGCCCTGGCCATGCTTATTTTTGGGAGTATCGGCCTCTTTGTCCGTACCCTGCCCTTCACCTCAAGCCAGATCGCTCTGGCCCGGGGACTCATCGGGAGCGCCTTTCTTTTTGCGTCCAGTTTCATTCTTAAAAAGGGGCTTTCCTTTAAACGTATCCAAAGTAACCTTAAAGTTTTGCTCCCATTAGGCATCATGCTTGGCTTTAACTGGATCCTGCTTTTCCAGGCCTACCGGTACACCAGCATCGCCAACGCCACTGTCAGTTATTACTGCGCTCCGGTCATTGTCATGCTGCTGACGCCTGTGGTATTTAAAGAGTCCCTGACCCGTACAAATGTGCTCTGTATCTTCGCTGCCATGGCTGGTATGGTCTGCATATCCGGCGCGGGCGGCACACTGGATCGTCAGAACCTGATCGGCATTGCCTACGGCTTTGGCGGCGCTGTCTTTTACGCGGCCATTGTCCTGACCAACAAATTTTTAAAGGATATCTCGGATTTTGAAAGCGCCTTTACCCAGCTGTTTATCGCAGCTCTGGCGCTTCTGCCCTATGTTCTGCTCACGGACGGCATCCGTCTCACAGGGGCCTCAGCAGTTACTGTTATGCTGCTGATTCTTGTGGGCGTGGTGCATACTGGCTTCAGCTATCTTCTGTACTTTGCCTCCCTGCCCCGGCTGGATAGCCGTACTATCGCCACTTTCAGCTATATCGATCCCATCTCCGCTATTTTGCTTTCAAGCCTCTTCCTCGCCGAGCCTATGACCCTGATACAGGCTGCTGGGGCTGTGCTCATATTGGGCGCGACTCTGGTAAACGAGCTGATAGGCATGCGAAACGCCAGAGCCTGACTTTAAACCTTAAAAAGAAGTCCCAGAGACTTCTTTTTAATGCCATATCTCACAATGGTCAAACTGCTGGTCCGGGTACTCAATAACCCCAAGCCCCAGCTCTCTGGCTACCCAGGCCACCTCGTCACAGGGCACCCCGGGGCAGTACAGGTCGGCCGCGTGACCAGACAGATGCCAGGAGTTTTCAATGCCGCCCACCTCCGCGTTGCGCCTTTCACAGCGAACGCCTGAGGTAATGATGATGGGCCGGTTAAAATAACACCGCAGCGCCTCAATTTTCTCTAAAAGCTCCGGATCCATATCCGCAGGCCAGCCGTCACAGTAGCCCGCGCAGTCACAGGCGTACTCGTCCATAAGAAAGTGCGCCGATGCCCAGGGGCCGTTGGTGAGGATGGGGTCCTCGGGCAGCGGGTGGTCGATGACTGCCCCATCCTGAGGCGTTTCGGTCTCTGGTGCAATCTCCTGCTGAGTCTTCGGGAACATCTGCTCATTTACCGGCCCTGCCTGAAAGCTGCTTAAAAATATGCTGCTGGCCACAGTAACTACTATGGCCACTAATATAATAAAAATACGTTTATGCACTCTTTTCATTTAATCTCCTTTTCTGCTGCTGCGCGGCGGGTTTGCCATTCCATATAAAAAAGGGGGCTTTCGCCCCTTTTTTATTCTACGGCCACGTCGGTGGTAGTGGTATCCACACGCTTGGCGCCGGACAGCTGGGCCAGCGCAAAGCCGTCGGGCTCAAAGACACCGGTGGCTACAATGCCAGCGGCAGCGGTTTTTATCTCCGCATCGGTAATGCCCTCCCGGTAGTCGGGAATGGTCATTCGGTGCTCTTTGCCGCTCGCGGTGGTAAAAACTAAATTCAGGTCTTTTTTGATGGTTACTGCCATGGTTTATCTCCTTTTCCTGTTAAAACTTGAATCCTGGATGCCGTGGTGTTTTTTCTTATTTACTCGGTTTTTGTGATGTCGCTGGCGGTGATACGCTCACAGCCCTCGCCAATGGGCTCCTGCATGGAAATGATGTGCCCGTAGGCACTCTCAAGCTGTTCCTTGGTAGCGTCATGCTTGACATCGCCATAGGTTTTGCTGCCACGCTCAATTTTACCTTCTTTTTCGCCATAGTTTACCTTCACTTTGAGTTTTGTGTCTTTGAGTGTTTCTGTGACTGCCATGTGCATTTCTCCTTTTGGGTTAGTATTTTGTGTGGTGTTTTGCCCTACACTACATACATTCCTTTTTTGCAGAAAATATCAACGCTTTTCACAAAACTTTTTTTAATTTTTTGAGGGCTCGGTCATGGCGCTGGTTAACGGCCTGCAGGCTCACGCCTTCTTTTTCGGCAATTTCGGTCTGGGTTCTGCCCTCATAATAGTGCTTTTCCAGCACGCTGCGGTAGCTGGGCTTCAGGCGGCTCAGTCCTCTGGCGAGCCTTTTCTGGCCGTTGCTTTTTTCTTCTCGCTCGATATAATCGGCCTCGAGGTTGATTTCTTTGTCGGGTATGACTTCTGCGAGGGTCAGGCCTTCTCTTCCGGGGATTGGGTCGTCAAGGGTTTTATCGGGCTTTATGGAATGGTTAAACTGCCCGCTCTGCCACTTTTTGTAATACTGGCGCAGGTACACCTGGATGAAGGCGTTGAATCCCGCGCCCCGCCCGGGGTCAAACTTTTTCAGGCCTTCCATAAAGGCGACCACGCCGTCCTGGAAGGCGTCCTCAAACTGGCCGTCCTTAATGCCTGAGCGGCTGAGGGTGGCCAGGATCAGGGGCTTAAAGGTCATGACGAGCATCTGGCCCGCCACTCGGCCGCCTTCTTTTTCGGGGCTGTTTTCCGGGGATTTTTGCCCGATTTTACAGGTTTTGACCAAATCATCAATTACTTTGTAGCTGCTCAAATAAGCCTCCTATGCGTCCTCATAGACGTCTGTAATCTCAAGCACAAGGCCGGGAAACTGGTCTTCGACGGCGGCGCTGAGCTCGTTAAAGTCTTCCTCGGCTTCCTCGGCGCTGCGGGCGTAAAAGCCGGCTTTTATCCGGCACTCGGCCTCGACCATGTAGCTTCTTCTCCGTCTTACCACGCTGGGGCCGATCCCATATCGGTTCATGTTGTTTCTCCTTTCTGTTTTGCCTCTCGGGCGGCCCAGATGGCGTTAAAGGCAGCCACCTCGTCGCCCGGGTACTGGGCCCGGATGGCGGCTTTTTCTTCCTCGGGGATCTGGGGCAGCAGATTGAACTGGGGGATGAAGGGCGCGTCCTCCGGATTAGAATACAATAGAGAAGTGTGTTTATGATTTATATTTATGAACGGGGACACTTCGGTCACAGGGGGCGGGACAGCTTGTGTCCAGATTTGTGTCACACTGTCCCCTGTCTCTGTCTGGAGGGCGGTGATGCTCAGGCCTCTGTCAAAGGGCACCAGGCGGTAGGTACCTGCACGCTGGCCTTTGTCCTTTTGGTACGTCACCCGTTTGTGGTCTATGAGGTACCCTCTCTGTCGCAGCAGTACGCGCCGGTCTTTGATGCCTAAAAGGGGCATGAGTACGGTGTTGGGTACCTTGAAGTCCACGGGCCAGTGCCAGCGGCCGTCCTCTGCCCGGACGGCGGCTTTGTTGTTGGTGTACATGAGCAGGTGCCAGTAGGCCTGGAGCAGCGGGCTCATGGGGTTGGTCTCCAGCCATTTGTAAAAGGCCAGCAGCTCGGTCAGGTAGTTCACTGGCCCTTCCCCTCCAGAACAAACAGCCCGGTAAAATACGCCTGCCCCAGCGGTGTAACGCGGATGGACGGCCACCTGACCTTCTGGTCACGCGCTCTGTTCCAGCCCTCCACACAGGCGATGACCATCCATCCCCTGTCCAGGGCTTTGCGGGTTGGCAGGTTCTGCCCTTTCCGCTGGGCGCGGTCTGTATAGCCGTGGCTTCTCAGCCAGGCGTGCAGCCGGTTGCGGCCAATGTTAAGCCCCCGCACCCGCATGGACTCGGCCAGCTCGGCCACGGTCCAGTTTTCTTGTTTTTGTGCGCACAAACCACAGCACATGGCGCACGCTTTTGGGGCCGTTTCATCCTTTGGGGTTGTCTGTTTACGTTTCATGGTAAACCTCCTGTAAAATAGATTGGTTAGATTTCAGCCGCGCAATTTTTTCTTGCGCCTGCTGATGGTTCTATCCTACAAGACTTTTCACCCTTTAAACACGCAAACAAATTTTTAATGATCATAAATAAGATTATTTTTCTTTTATTCTCTTAAGAACCATTGGGCCGCCCGGGCGCGCCAGCGGTACAGGGTAGCGTTCTCGCCGTAAAAGTCCAGGCGTTCCCAGGGGCGGCGTACTTTTCCCTTCATCTTGCCGGGATGGGAAAGTTCATCGTTTTCAAACAAAAGGGTGAGCAGCTCCCAGACCATCATGAGGGCATGGCGTACCCAGCCGGCCACGCCCTCGGGAAAGACGCGCTGATGGGTAGCGCATTCCAGACAGACCCGGCTGCACACATAGACCACGACCACCTGGCCGGGCGCCACCTCCACGGGCTTTGCAAGGCCGTTGACAATGTGGGTATGGCCGTTCTGGCCCTCGGCGCGCATTTCCTTGGGCTTCAGGACGCCGCCGCAGCCCTTGCAGGTCTGGGTGAGGGCCTGGCCGTGGAACACGTACTGGGCCATGACTTCCCGGCCTTCCCGGTCTTCATAGCCGGTGTTTTCGACTTTTTCAAACTGGTCGGGATGGGCTTCAATCTGCTTTTTAAAGCTTTTGGGGGGCAGGATAGATTGCATCTTGGGGTTCATTTTTTCCTCTTTTTCTTAAACAAAAACACCGAAGGCCACATACACATATTGGTATGTGGCCTTCGGTGTTTTGATGGGTGACAGCCGTTGTCCCATTTGCTGCTGTTTTATGCTTTATTCTTTGATTTTTGTATACTCCAGACGGCTCCTGTCAGTACGGCCAGAAGCAGGACTGCACAGGCGGGCACAGCGGGACCACTGAGTAACCCAGTAGAAGGATTCAGGCTTACCGGGGTCTGGCTGCCATGTAGCTGTGTAGTGTTCTGGCTGCCGTGTGCTTCGATAATGCTCATATTACCCTGTCCGTCCAGCTCAAGGATGAGCTCTAAGTTTTTGATACGGGCATTGACGCACAGGGCGGTGGTACCGTCGGGCAGACTGATGACTTTTGTTTCTTCGACGCTATTGGTACGGTCGATCCGCAGGCACATAGCACCGACCTCTGCATTACTCTGGTCCAGTGCTTTAAAGACGCGGCTGCCTTGCTCTATGTTTTCCATGGAAAAGGCGCCGTTTTCATCGGTCTTGGCCCTTTTGACAGTTGAGTGCAGTTCCATGAAGCCGTGGCTGAAGGGTGTCTTGTCAGTGTAGCGGGTCTGGGCAGTCAGGCTGAAACGAAAGTCTGGATCGTAGGGCACATCGGTGGGTATGATATAGCCAGACGTATAGGTCAGGGTGACGGCAGTCTGGCCGCCGGACGTATCGGGTTGTTCCTCGGCCAATGCCGGGGCTGACCACAGCAGAAGGAGGCAAAGGGTGAGGATGGATATGCGGTTTTTCATGGGCGTACGCCTCCTTTTGGGATGGTGGTCGCTGTTCGCGGGGCACGACGTGGGCGTCGTTTCCAGCAAGATGTTATTACGGTGTTGCTTTTACTGGTGTGATGGTAACCGCGAAATTCCCTGTAAAGGCATGATCACCATCACTTATACTAGCAGTTTTAAATTTACTGACATCTAATATTGCCTGGGCGGTTCCTGTCTCGCCGTTTGCGAGGGTGAGAAGTGTGCCGCCTGCGGTCAGGTCGTTGCCGGTGTTATCTCTAATGGTGAACGCATCAGCCACTGTGATGTTGTGTGTTGCATCTTTCATGGCAAAAGATGGGCCTGTAGCGCTCTTCAAAGCGATTTTGAGTGATGTAACTTGATTATTTGAAATGCTTGCCGAGTAGTCTAATATTTTGGTAACATTTTGTGTTGCCGCGTTAATTTTACCGAAATCCACGCTCTTTGGAATATTGACGGACCATGTAGGGTCTTGCGCTTGAGTGTAAGTCACGGTTGCATCGGTTGTGCCGTCTACTGCGTTTGATTCCTCTGCACCGGTTCCGTTGACGGGTTTGCTTTCTGCGAATACGCTTCCTCCAAAACAAAGTGCTGTGATGAGCACGGTTCCTATAGCAGCTGCTATTTTTTTCTTCATTGCCATTTTGTCTTTCCTCTTTTCTTTGATTTTCTTGTGTTTATGATAAAAGGGGGGTCCCTCTCAGTAAGATGGTTATTTTTCTCCGCCGACCACGGGGTCGTTGGGGATGATCTTCCAGTTTAGCTGGCTTTTGTAGGTGCCCTCGGTAATGCGGCTGTCGGCGGGCACGATGAGTTGTCCGGTCTGGCCGCTGGTACGGCTTTGCTCTGTTAGTGTGCCAAAATACCCGGCTTTACTCAGGGCGCTGCCCGATGGGGTTTGTATCCAAAACTCTGGTTTATAGGCGTCGGCATTGGCGCCCTCTTTTTTCAGCAGATAATTGCCCCAGACATCCCGGTAGGCTTCATTGGGGCTGATTTCAAGGTCGATGGTTCGGCCCTCGTAAAGCCAGCCATCATTGTTATTCATACCAATGGTGATATCGGCGGCAGCGCCGTTGCCCAGTGAAACATTGCTCTGCCCGACGGATTTCGGGATTTTGACGCTGTAGGTCATGGACAGAAGGCTGGTGGCCAGCTGTTTGTTTTTATCGGCCCGAATATTTCTGGTAAAACTACCGGTGTCGGTAACGGCTGTAACCGTGGTATAGTCGGCCGTATCATACGGCAGATAGACGTACAACTCGCCATTGCTGCCGCCGTCTTTCTTAAAACGGTCTCCCGAGGCTGTGGCTTCCCAGTGGCGGGTATCGGCGCCGGACTGCTTGCACTGCATGACGGTCAGTGCCTGATCTTTATAAGCTTCCGGGGCAGCGCTGACTCTCAGGGTGACGGGGTAGACGGGCTCCCCAGCACTGTCTTTGGCGTCGCCGCTGACGGTGCCGATGATGGAGCCACCGTCGATGGTGATGATGGCTCCGCTGGTACCAATGGTATCGGCTTTGACATTGCCGCCTTTGACAGTGACGTTCCCACCAATATTGCCGCTCACCTCTACATGGCCGCTCTCGATGGTGGTATTGGCAGTGGTGATAGCACTGGCGGCATCGACCGTCATGCCTTTATGATCGGCCGCACCGATGGTCAGACTGCCGCCTCCGGCAATGCCGCCGGGCGCGTTGAGTGTGCTGGTACCGGCGCCGCCGGCCAGAATAAGGCTGCCGTCACTTTTCAGACTTGGGCCGCCGCTGCTGGTGTTTGTGAGTGTAATCCCAGTCCCATCGGCAATGCTGACCTGGGCGCTGGCGCCGGTTTTTACGGTGATGGGTGCTCCGGTAGTGCTAAAGCTGCCGCCTAAGATAATGCGGCCGCTACCTGTGTGCTCGCCGCTAACCACCGTGATGGTATGCTGCCACACATTTGATTCGCCTGTACCTGCCGGTATGTTATAAATACCTTGATAAGGAATAATCTGGGAAGTTGCCTGGTCTGGTTCACTGTCGGCTAAAATATAGCCCGTATCGTAGATATACAGGTTCTTATCGGTCAACGGGAAATCGGATGAGCCGGTTACCTGAAAGCTGATGGTGACGTTTTTGCTCATGCCTGGGCCGCTGAGGACTGCGCCCGCATCATTTTTAAAGCCTTCTTCCGTCACTTTTATGGTGTAGGTGTAGAGCCCATTGGAAATGGCGGACAGGTCTGTGGGGCAGATGATCCTTCCAGCTGAATCGATGGTGAAAGTCTCTGGACCGGAGACCTTGGTGTAGGTCAGGCTGCCATCTGGATTGATGGTATCGACAGCGGGCGACGGAATGAGTACACCCTCTGCTGTCATCTCGGTGGTGGAATAGCGGTCAGCCAGGTTGTAGGTGACGGTGTCAATGCTGTACAGTGTTAACACGCAGTTCGCTGCGCCTTTAAACTGCATGGCCGTATCGGTCCAGGGCCTTGTGGTGTTGGTCGGATAGATGACCAGCTGGTAATTGTCACCCTCGCAGCCTTTTTCCATGTTAAAGGCCGCAATGGCTTTGTAGGTACCATCCGCCTGCTGTGTCAGGGTGGCATGGCGCACTTGTGTGTAGTCGCTCAAATCTGTGCTTTCATCAAGCGTTCCCCCTTTAATCCAATAGGCATCGTACATACTGGCCGCGAAATCCTCGGACAGGGTAATGATGCTCTGGGTCATGGTGTTGCCCGGGGTGCCCTCATAGCCTGGACCTGCCTGTACGTAGTCGTCCTTTATTTCGGCATTGTAGCAGCGGATCTCACTGGCCGGGCCGCGGATGTCTTTTGTCTGCGCTGTTTGCCCATCGGGTGTAACACTGGTGACAATAAGCTGGTAGGTACCCTTGAGCGCATCGCTGTAGGCATTGCCCACGGTCAGCGTATCGGTGATGGTATGCGCAGCGGCATCTGTTGTGATGGCAGCTGTTTTTTCGGTTCCGGCTATCGGCGTTGTTGTCTCATCTACCTTATACCAGCCATATTTTATGCTGCCGGTAAACCCGTCTGCAATCTCAATTTTTACGGCCAGCCGGGTTTTATTTTCTATATCGGTATCCTGGCGGCTGAGCTCGATTTTATCAGGCATTGTGCTGGAATCGTCAAAGACCATGAGGTTGTCCACACTCAGGTACTGCCAGGCGGTCTCGAAGGTATAATCCTTAAAGGCTCCTGCGGAATTGGTCGGTGTCGCTCTCAGCTTATACCAGCCTGCATCGTCCGCTGTAAATTGGGCTTTGGTATCGGCGGTTTTCTTCCATGTTACCTCTCCGGCTGTCACATCATCCCAGGTTTCGGTGAGGCCGGCGACTTCGGCACCGGCTGCACTGCTGTCTGGCGGAGAACTCTGTTTATTGCTGGATTTAAACCACTTTAGCGTATAGCTGTCTTTATCTACACCGGTTCCGCCAAAAGTAACGCCTGCCCTTAGTCCAAAATCGGTTGTATCCTCAATGGCGCTGGTGGGACTTTTGTTGTTCAGCCCTACGTAGACCACATTCAGGTTCAGGGTAATGGGGGCCTCAACGCTTTTGACCGGTCCGCAAAAGGTACGGGTAGCCGCTCCCGGCGCATAAGCCAGCTCATTTTGGTTCAGATAGAGTTTGGCTGTAATGGCAGCTGCCCCGCCTGTGCCGCCAGAGGTTTTAAGGCCAACGCTGTTGTCCGTATTGACAATGGCCTGAACAGCTGAGGGCTTATCGGAGACAAAGGCCGAGGCAGTCGGAACCTGAATGCCGAAGCTCTCACCTAAAGCGCTTGCATTCTGTAACCCCTTCAGCTGTTCGGCATCGGCCAGTACCACCCGTGCAGTATCGTCTCCTTGCCTGATCTGTGTAACGATGTCTGTACCCGAAGAATCTTTTATGGCGGCCAAGTTAATGGCATTTGTTCCTGTACTATTGTCATCACCTGAAGCCTTGACAGCATTAATATAAAAACAATTACTGATTGTTCCGCCGATGGTTCCAGTCAAGCCGCCAAACGCATTGGTGCTGTTGCTTCCCATACCCGTGATGGTTCCAGAATTATAACAGCCGTCCATGCTGCCTTCCAGATTGCCAACCACACCAGCTGCCTTTTTAGAAAGATCAGCACTGCCACTTACTGTACAGTCCTCAACCGTGATCTTACCGGCATTATAGCAGTTTGCAACCGATTTTCCAGCTGCGATACTCCCGGCCAAGCCACCAATACTAAATATATTTTTTGCCTGACAGTTTACTGCTTCAACAGATCCTGTAAAACAGGAATATGTAACATCACTGCCTATTCCAGCGTAGAGTCCTCCAATATTTATACTATTTTTATTTGCATCTGGACTACTGCTTCGTGTAAAGCCTCTTACCTGAATCATCGCATCGGAGCTGCAGCCGGTCACCTGCGCCCCGCTATTATCAATCGCCGCATAAATGGAAGCGACATTAAGCGTATCGTAATTATGGCCTTTATTGGTATCATCCAATAAAATGCCTCCCCCGCTAACAGTACAGTTTTTAATAGACGCAGCGGAAAAAACAGATACAATCATAGCCACATGGCGAAGATCATTGGTTGTTCCATCATTTTTGATCCAGAGATTTTCGGTTGAACAGTTATTAATGTTTGAATTGCCTGTGTTAATCTGACCTGCAATGCCGCCTACGCGGGCCTGTCCGCTGCCAGAAATCATAATTTCTGTATTAGATACTTTGCAATTGCTAATCTGTACACTGCCATTTGAGTATCCAACCAAAGCAGCGGAGTATTGATTTAAACGATAGTGGCTTTGATCAATAATAACATTTTTAATCGTTCCATTCGCTTCACTAAAAAATCCCATATTAACACTTAAATTATCAAGCCACACGTTAGAGACTACGAAGCTACTCCCATCAAAAATACCATTAAAACAGCTGATTCCTGTCCAACAATGTGCACCAATATCCATATTGGAACTGAGCCGTATGGTTTTTCCTGAAAAGTTCCTACCGCCGCTCCCACTCACGGCTTTCCCGTTTTTATCTGTTACTGCACCCACTTTGCTAAGGACCATCAGTCCTGCCAGCTGTTCTTCATTATTCAGCGTATAAATTGCATCACTGGTATGCTCTGCAAACCAGGCAATGTCAATATATTTATAACGGCCATTGTTGTCTTTGGCATCCCAGGAATCCTTTGGTTTTTGACTCCAATCGGTGGCTGGGCTTCCATCCGGATTCGTATTAACAGAAGCGCTGCTTGCTTCCTCGGCCTGTACCAGAGGCGCCAGACTGCCAAGCCCCAGTGAGGAAAAGGCCACCAGCGCTGCCAGCAAAACAGGCAGGATATGCTTCATCATTTTATTGTGTTTCATGGCTTTCCTCCTCTGTTGTTTCATGGCAGATTACTGTATTATGAGCTGGCTCACGGTGGACGCGCTGTTCATGGGTCTGTGGGCCCCCTCCAGCTCGTAGGTATTGTACTGGATCAGGACATCGTAGGTGCCAGGGTCCAGCGTGGCTTCCAATTTGGGGTTCTCAATGGTACTGCCGGTGGGCATAAGCCCGGACTGGTACAGCCTGCGGTTGCTGTCTGCCAGCTTAAGGGTGACCTGAAAATAGCAAGGGTTGCCCTCTGGGTTTTGCAGGCTCCACTTTGTGCGGCCGTCTCTGTCGGCGGTGATGACCGTGTAGCCTGGGATGGTGATGTCCTCGTTCACAGGGGTCTCCTTTGTCTGGGTGACCACTGCGTTGGGGTCGATCTCGATTTTTGCCGGGAACCAGTCATACCAGTTGACTGCGCACCAGGCGCCAAAGGTGAGCAGCGCAATGCCAGCCGCGGCTATGGCCAGACGTTTGAAGGCCACGTTTTTTACAATGGCGGCAAAGACGTTGTCTTTTACGCGTACGTAACCAATGATTGCGGTGGCCGGGGTAATGGCAAATTGCCGGGTAACGGGCAGGTTATGGCCTTTCCCGTCTTCCAGGCTCAGGCGCTCCTTACCAGCTTCTTTTTCGCCTTTGACAGCGCCAATGGCGCCAACCACCTTGTAGGTGTGGCTGGGATATAAGGCGGCCATCTGTTTTTTGGTATAGTATTTGGTGGTAAAGCCGCTCTTTTCATGGGTATAGACAGCGCTGTAATTATCTTCGCTTATGATGTTCAGTTTCAAGTTTTTTCTCTTTTCTTTGGGTTTATGAGGTGGCAGCAGCCCGGTTGGCGCTGCGCTGCTGCCGGAAAAAGGTAAAAAAGATTTTTTATTCTACCGGCTGAACCGGGAATAAACGTTCCAGTGCTGCCACCAGCTCTGGATCATACCAGGTGCCAGCGTAGGCTTTAAGGCATTGCAGCTTTTCTTTTTGGGACAGCTGGGGCTTCTGAGTGTCCAGATAATCCCAAGCGTCAGCCACCGCTCCTGCTCTTGCGATAATGGGAATATCGTCCCCGGATAGGTGCTCGGGACCGCCAGTGCCATCCCACCGCTCGTGGTGGTAGCGGCACAGATCACAGGCGATGCTGTAAAAGATGCGCTCCCTGCCGTCAAGCGCTTTTTCATAGGCCTGGGAGAACAGTGCTGCGCCGCGGCTGCAGTGGCGCAGGGGATCGGTGTCCGTTGCTCTTTTGCCAATATCATGGTAATCGCAGGGGCCGTTCTGGTTTAAACGCCAGAGCTTTATCAGCTCTCCCCTGCCTACCTCGGTGAGCAGGGCGCGGATAAGCTGGCCGGTACGCCGGTTGTGGGACTGAACCTCTGAGCCACAGCTGGCTAACCAGGTATCTAAATCAATCTGCATGGCTTTCTCTCCTTCGACCGCGCTTTTTTGCGGCACGAAAATAAGGCCAGCTACCGTTTCTTTTGATGAATTTTCATGATGAAAAATTGCCATAGACATTAAGATTACGGCTCTGACCTGACGTTAAGTTGGAAACTTAACGCTGTTTTATTGTTTTTAATGATGTTTATTTGAAAAAACTTGTTCGGAATAGAGCAGGCTTTATTGAGTTTTATGTTATTTTTTTAACACTTGTAATTTATATTGAAATATGTTAACCTTATAATAGATTAGCTTCTACTTTTGACGTTAAGTTTCCAACTTAACGTCTTTTTCATATTTAAAAACTTTTGGCAATAAGGGCCATCTGCTGCCGCTTGTACCCGGTCACACAGTGGCTGTAGCAGTTCAATGTAAAGGCGATGCTGGAATGCCCCAGAAACCCGGATACGGCACGCATGTCGGCGCCCAGCTCCAGGGCGCGGGTGACAAAGCTGTGGCGCAGGCTGTGAAAGGTGATCCGGGGGTTCAGACCCATGTGTGCCTTTATTTGATCAAACCGCCGCTGGAGTGTCCGGGCGTCGTAGGCTCGGCCGCTGGGGGCTGCGATCAGAGGACGCTTTGGGTCGTTCTTTCCCTGGGTATCCAGATAGCGTATCAAGGCTGCTTTCAATTCTGTATGAATGGGGATATCCCGCCTTGAGGCTCTTGTCTTTGGGCTTTGGAGAACAACGCTGTGCTTTCCTGTTTTGGGGTTGCAGACGCGCTGGCGGTTACGGCGCACATGCAGCACATTGGTCTCAAAATCAATATCTTTAAGCCGCAGGCCCAGCACCTCGCCCAGCCGCAGACCTGTCGACATGGCCAGCAAAATCCCCATATCCTGGGGCGCCTGGCTTTTTTGCAGCGCTGCACTCAGGGCTTTATGCTCGCCGTACCCGGGAACTTTCTTCTCCTTTGGGTAAACCTTGATTTTTGGGGTCTGGACGCACACTTTTATTCCTTTTTTCTCGGCCTCTCTCAGGATACTGTGCAGATAGGCCAGAATATCGCGCACGGTTTTTCGGGCCAGGCTTTTCCTCAGCCATTTCTTAAACTTTCTTTGCTTTTTGGCGGTGATCTCGATCAGCGGCACACTGCCCATAAAGGGCAGGATATGTGCCTGCTCATAGCTCTTATAGGTCTTGAGGCTGCTCCCCTTGACTTTTGGCTTACGTTGCCTCAGCCATGCTTCCATGGTTATGCTTGATTGCATTTTGCACTCCTTTGTTTTAGCTTTCTTTTCTATCCTTTGTACCCAGCACATTGCGAGATTAAGGGGTAAAAATAAAAGCCACATACACGTATGTATGTGACCTTATGCTACTGTTCTTTTTTCCGGATAATATCCATGGGCTTCACTGGCTTATCCATTTTCATGCTGTAGATCATTTTGGGGTGCGGGGTCGATTGAATGGGGTTTCCCTTTTCGTCCTGCATTTCACCCACCTGCTGTGTGTAAAACCCTTCCTTGGAGCCTGCCACCATCACCTCTACAGTTTCTCCTGCGTTTATCTTATTACGCTGCTGGATAACGGCGATATGGGTTTTGGGGTCGTAGGACTGGACCACGCCTGCAAAATCGTACAGGCGGGTATAGCTGCTGGTACCATAATTCTGGTCATCGGCTGTGGTCTTGTGTTCAAAAAAGCCAGTGGTATAGTTCCGGTGGCTGACCTTGCGAAGCTCCTCGAAGTATTTGGGATCGACGCTTTTCTCCTCGGGGTGGTCGTAGTAATAATCAATGGCCTGGCGGTAAGCCTGGACAACGGTAGCCACGTAATAGATGCTTTTCATGCGGCCCTCGATTTTCAGACTGTCGATGCCTGCGTTTATGAGCTCTGGGATATGGTCGATAAGGCAGAGGTCCTTGGAATTAAAGATAAAGGAGCCGGTTTCGTCTTCCTCTATGCTAAAGTCCTCGTCTGGTCTTGTCTCCTCAATGAGGTGGTATTTCCAGCGGCAGGGGTGGGCGCAGTCGCCCTGGTTGGAGTTGCGGCCGGTCATGTAGTGACTCAGCAGGCAGCGCCCTGAGTAGGAAATGCACATGGCGCCATGCACAAAGGTTTCAATTTCCATATCGGCTGGTGTTTTTTCCACAATGGTCTGCATTTCCTCAAGGCCGAGCTCCCGGGCCAGCACAATGCGGCGTGCTCCCTGATGGTACCAGAACTCTGCGGTTTTCCAGTTGGTATTGTTGGCCTGGGTGCTGATGGAAACTTTAAGCTCTGGTTCGGTCTCACGCACAATGGCAAAAACGCCGGGGTCTGCCACCAGTACGGCATCTGCGCCCATGGCTTTCAGGGCATGAACATATTCTGGAAGCCCCTCCAGGTCGCGGTTGTGGGGGATCATGTTCAGGGTAACGTAGATGCGCTTGCCTCTTTCGTGGACATAACGGACAGCTTCCTCAAGCTCTTCCATTTCAAAGTTACCAGCCCCTGCCCTCAGGCCAAAGCGTTTTCCTGCACAATAAACTGCGTCGGCGCCGTAGTGCAGGGCATATCTCAATTTTTCAAAATTCCCCGCCGGGGCGAGCAATTCAGGTTTTTTTCTCAATTTATGTTCTCCTTCGTGATTTTCATCTCTATAGTATATAGCAAATTCCCATGAAATGCAAAAATAAAAAGCGGCCCGTAGGCCGCTTTAGTTAATCAATTTTTTTATAGCTCACTGCCAGTCCGTCTCCCAGAGGCAGCACGGTGGTCATGAGCCTGGGATCATGGCTGATAGCATCCAGGTATTTTCGCATGCGCTTGACAATGGTGATCTTTCTGCGGATCACCAGCGCATTGGTCGCGATCATTCCCTTGTAGAGCACGTTGTCGGAAACGATGAGGCCGCCGGGCTTTAAAAGCCGCATGCAGTCCTCAAGCAGATGGATGTAATGCCCTTTACCCCCGTCCAGAAAGATCATGTCAAAGGTTCCGGTGAGGCTGGCCGCTGTTTCCTGGGCGTCGCCCTGGATTAGGTGAATCCGGTCCTCATAGCCCATTTTGGCAATGTTTTCTCTGGCCTGGGCAATCATGCGCTCATCCCGTTCTACTGTGGTTACACGGCCGTTTTTCCCCATGGCATGGGCAAAAACCCCGGCAGAGTAACCGACGGCTGTTCCAATTTCCAGAATACTTTTAATCTGATGGGTTTCGATCAGTATTTCCAGGTAGTTGCGAACCTCTGGAAAAATAATGGGTACATGATTGGTTTCTGCAATGAGCCGCAGCCGCTCAAGGGCAGGTGTTTCGCCGGGGAGCAGGCTGCGGATATAATCTTCTATGTAATCTGGTACAATATCACTCACGGTTTGTTACGCTTTCTAGTCTCCCATGTACTTCTGAACATCGGCGTTATGTCCTTCCAGCGTTTCATTGAAATAGAGCTTGCCGGAATCCATATCGGCTACAAAGAACAGATACTTGGTCTGGGCCGGGTTGATGGCTGCGTCGATGGAGCTTTTCCCCGGTGAGCAGATCGGGCCAACAGGTAATCCTAAATTCTGATAGGTATTGTAGGGAGAATCGATTTTGGTCTGTTCCTCGGTCAGCACCGCGTGTTTTTTGCCCAGCGCGTAGTCCACGGTAATGTCGGACTGTAAAGGCATATTTTGGGCGATACGGTTATAAAAAACACTGGCGGCATTGGCTTTGTCCTCGGGCAGCTTAGTTTCAAGCTCAACGATGGACGCCATAATGACAATTTCATCCACTGTCTTGCCCTTCTCTATGGTCTGCTGCATAAAATCCTGATTATAAACCTCTGTAAAACGGTCCAGCATTTTTTTCACAACGTCGGACGCAGTGCTGCCAGGCTCGATCTCGTAGGTATCTGGGAACAGGTAGCCTTCAAGGGTCCGGTTCTTATCGTCCGGAATGCTGCTCAAAATCGGATACAGGGCTTTGTATTCGCCCAGCTTCTTGGTTTCACTGATAAAGGCCGCTGAGGTACAGATATTATGCTTTTCCAGTATCTGGGCCATTTCATTGATGTTTTTGCCCTCGGACAGGAGCACTGGAATCGCACCGCTGTAGACATCGCCGTTCAGCATTTTGTCCACAATGTCCGGGATGGACATTGCGTGGTTCATTTCATAATTGCCGGCCTGCATACCGCTTGTGCCACGGCTGTGGCGTCCTGCATAGCTCTGGAATATCATGGTATTCTTAATTAAGCCCTGATCGTAAAGGATCTCTCCAACGTCTTTGATGGTCGAGCCGTCTGGAATTTCGACGATCATGGTTTCTGTGCTTGTCCCTGTGGGCTCCAGCATAGCGTTATAGAAGCTTCTGCCTGCAAAGATGCCAATAACGACAATCAGCACAACGGCTGCGATGACAATAGGCAGCTTATATTTTAGTCCACCTTTTTTTCTTTTTACAGGTGCTCCCATTTCCTCTGCTTCTCTTCTCTGGCGTGGCTCGGCAGGCTGCTTCTGTACCGGTCTCTTCTTCTTAGCAGTGCCCGGGCTGCCAGCTCTTTGGCCAGACTGGCCTTTTTTCTGGCCGGCTGGTCTCTGCTTTGGGGCGGCTGCGCCCGCCTGGCGGGGTGCCTCTCTGCGTTCCTGTGCTTTCCTGCCTTCTACAGGGCGGCGTGCTGCGGTTCCCTCTGCTGTCTGCCGCTGCTGTGTTTTTTTCTTTGGTGCTGTCTGGGTGCCTGCATTCGCGGGACGCTTGGCTTTCGCACGTTTTTTACGCATCTCCACCTCGGTTGACTGAGCCGTCCGCTTTTGTGTCTGACGGCTCTGCGTTTTTGGCTCCGAAGCCTCTTTTTTCGCTTCGCCCTGGGTTAATCTAATCTTCATTTACTCACCTCAATTACGGGGATTTACTCAAAAAAAGGGTACCTTGTTTTTTTGGAAAGTACCCCCTGGATTTATTTAATTACTCTGCGTCTTCCTCGCCGCCAAACATGCCGCTCATGTCTAAATCAACGGCTTTGCTGATAATATCCATGATATCCTGGAAGACAATGCCAAAATACATTTGCGCCTGAAAGTATTCGGCAATAATCGGAATGCCCAGCACGGACGCTGTTAATGAGTTGTAGGCTTCTACCTCTTCCTCTGTCAGCTCCTGGCCCATCATTTGTTTTGTCTGAAGGCCCATTTGCTTTTTCGCGTAATCCTGAGCCATTGCGTAATGTTCTTCGTCAGCCTTTAGCTTAAGCTCTGCTGCTTTAAAGTTCTGGTATTCATTTGATTCTTTAAGAGCCTGGGCCAGATTGTTGGCTTCATCATATACGTTCATTCCCTAGGTTCCTTTCTTTTCGTTTAATCAACATTATAACACATCTTAGATCAAATTGTTACTAAATTTTTACAATTATAGCCATTATTTTAGAAAAAGCTCCAGATAATGGGAAAATTTTCCCATATTCTGAAGCTTAAGATTTCTAAATCCTATTTAATTTAAAAACTGTGAAGTTATACTTCCATTAAAATCGGCAGGATCATTGGCTTCCGGTTTGTCTGGCTGTACAGGTAACGGAAAAGAGACTCACGGATCTCGTTTTTAATGGAGCTCCAGTCCACTACGCCTTTTTCTTCACAGGCCAGAAGGGCTTTTTTAACTTCCTCTCGGGCTGTGTTGATGAGCTCTTCAGATTCGCGTACATAGACGAAGCCTCTGGAGATAATGTCTGGCCCTGAGATGGCCTTGCCCTTGTGCATGGTCACCACCACAATAAACAGGCCGTCCTCTGACAGGCGTTTACGGTCATTTAATACGATATTTCCAATGTCGCCGACACCCAGGCCGTCGACCAGTACTGGCTCTGCCTGTACCTTGCCGGTAATTTTACAGCTTCTGTGATCCAGTTCCAGGATCGTCCCATTTTCCGCAAGAAAGATGTTGCGCTTGTCGGTTCCCACGCTTTCCGCAAGAGCGGCGTGATGCACGAGCATCCGTGCCTCACCGTGAACGGGTAAGAAGAATTTTGGCTTAACTAGTGTCTGGACCAGCTTCAGCTCTTCCTGGCGTGCATGGCCCGAAACATGAATGTCTGCAAATTTTTTATAGACAACCTCTGAGCCAAGGTCCACCAGCTTATTGATCACTTCTGCAACCATCTTTTCATTCCCCGGTACCGGAGAGGCTGAGATAATAACCGTGTCTTCTTTTTTAATGTTCAGGAAACGGTGCTCGCCGTGGGCCATTCGGCCAAGGGCCGCCATGGGCTCACCCTGGCTGCCGGTGGTGATGACAACCAGCTCACTGTCTTTGTAGCTCTTCATATCCTTGATATCGATGAGGATATTTTTAGGGATTTTCAGATAGCCCAGATCGGAGGCGACCTCCACCATATTTTCCATGCTCCGGCCGTTGATGATAACCTTGCGCTTATAGCTGGCTGCCGCGTCAATGATCTGCTGCACCCGGTGCACGTTTGATGCAAAGGTGGTGATAATGATCCGGTTTTTACAGCCTCTGAACAGGTTGTAGAAGGTCGCGCCAACGGAGCTTTCTGAAGGCGTGAAGCCTGGCTCCTCTACGTTGGTGCTGTCGGCCATGAGCAGGTCGATACCCTGGCTCCCCAGCTTGGCGATACGCTGTAAATCCATGATTTCGCCATCAATGGGCTGATAATCAATCTTAAAGTCTCCGGTGTGTAAAACAGAAGCTGCCGGCGTTTTGATATAAAAGGCTACTGAATCGGCCACACTGTGGTTAACTCTTATAAACTCGACCTCAAAGCTGCCCTTCTGCACCCGATCGCCTGCCTTTACAACCTGGCGGTCTACACTGGTAACCAGGCGGTGTTCAACGAGCTTTTTGTCGATGAGCCCCATGGTAAATTTGGTAGCGTAGATTGGGACTGTAATGCCCAGCTTTTTAACCAGATAGACAATCCCTCCGATGTGGTCCTCATGTCCATGAGTGATAAAAAGTCCCTTCAACTTATCGGCATTTTCGACAATATAGCTGAAATCTGGCAGCACAATGTCGATACCGTACATTTCATCGTCCGGGAATTTCAAGCCACAGTCGACAATGATCATTTCGTCCTTGTATTCAAAGACCGTCATGTTTTTTCCGATTTCACCAAGTCCCCCAATGGGAATCACTTTAAGCTTATCTTTATGCTTTGGCGGGTGGTTCCTTCTTTTGGACCGGTGGTTCTGACGATTCTGATTTCTATTTTCGTTTTTATTCTGTTGTGTTTCGTTCAAAATAATCTCCTTTCGTTATTTTATATCCGTCCGGTCGTATCAAAACGGACCGGTATCTCTGAATCAATTTTAATTATGTTTCCTCTGATGACACACCTTAGAGCGCGAACGACCAGCCCCTCTTCAGCTCCCTTTTTAAGAAGTCCTGAAAACAGCGGGTCGGTGGCAATATTGGGCGTAAAAAACTCAGCGTCCTCTCTTTGTACAACGAAGAGCACACCGGCCTCATAACCTTCTGTATGCGCATGCATGAGTTCTTCCAGGTGTTTACAGCCCCGTTCGGTCGGGGCGTCTGGAAACATCGCCGCAGCACCAACCACCAGGTTAGCGCTTTTCACTTCGTACAGACAGGGGTGTCCATTCCGCTCAAAAGCCAGATCAAAGCGGCTTTTGCCGTAGGTCACTTCCCTTTTAAGCTGACAGATATCCGGGGCCTTTTCCATATACTCAAAGGCAAGTGCATTGGCCATGGTCGAGTGTATGCAAACCCATGTACTTTTATACCATACTGTCAGTAAAGTAAAATCCGTCTTTCTCTTTGGCGACGGATTAAAGGCCATTTGAACCCGGGCGCCGGGTACGAGAAGCTCCCGCATCCGGCCGGTATTTGCTACGTGCGCCGTAATTTCACGTGGGGCGCTGTCCGTATCGATCATAACCCGGGCAATAAATCGGTTGGGTCTGGAGATGAATTCCCCCTCAACGATGGGGAAGCTGCTCAGCTCCATTATTATTCCTGATGGTCTCCGCCGCAGCCGCAGCCACAACCGCATTCTTCGTCATCATCGTCGTCTTCTTCCATGAGCTGTTCGTAGGTCTGCTCGATCAACGCGAATTCTTCTTCGCTTTCGACTGGATACAGGGTTTCTTCGCCATTTTCATCCTCGCGGATAACAAATGGGAATACATCTTCACTTTCTTCGCTTTCTGCTAAGAGGACATAGGTTTTGTCTTCAATGTCAAAGCTGATAACCAGCTCAAATACGCGTTCCACACCGTCTTCGTCTAATAATGTAATTTTGTTGTCTTCCATGTTTAAATACCTCGTTTTCTTTAAATTTAGTTTATATTATTATGCTTAATTCAGCTTTAATATCCTTAGTTTGTGTTCTCACCGCTGTCCAGATAAACCTGCAGGATCATCTGGGCCGCCAGGGTATCAATGTATTCTTTTCGTTTTTCACGCCGTACCCCGCCTTCAATCAAAACCCGTTCGGAGGCTTTTGAAGTCAGTCTTTCGTCAATATAGACGACCTCCAGGTTTAGACGTTTTTTTAAGAACTGACAGAAGTTGCGTGTCTTGCGGGCCTGGGCGGTTTCATTTCCTTCCATGTCCTTGGGCAGTCCGGATACCAGGGTGGTCACGTTAAACTGCTCCACAACATCTGTGAAAAAGGCCAAATCGTCGTCCCGTGTTCCGCGTTTCCAGGTTCTGTAACCCTGGGCGGTTATGCCCAACGGGTCGCTGACTGCGATACCAATATATTTATCCCCGACGTCTAGGCCGAGTAAGCGTTCTGTTGCCATAAATTTTTCTCTTTCTAGTTTTATACCCAAAGTCATCCGTTTCAATACTAAATGACTTTTATGCAAAAAAGCGGGCAATAAGCCGCGCAATAACAGCAGGTCAGACACTTTGAATGGTCCACCTGTGCTTTTCCATTAATAATTGTGAGTGCGTTCTGGCTGCAATGGGCAGCGCATTCGCCGCAACCCTCGCACCAGTCACTGATATGCAGGCTTTTCTTCGCGCCTGCCACCCGTTTTTCCAACTCTGCTTCAATGGGCTCTCCGTTTATCCTGGCCACATTGTAGCGTACCTCGTCAACGGATTGCATGCCAAAGGCAATGGCGTCCAGGGTTTCCAGTCCGAGGATATAGTCGAAACAGGCTTCTTTGCTGGCCAGCAGATTGCCGCCACCCAAGGGCTTCATGCCAAAAACGCCTTTTCCAGCCTGTTTGGCCTTCAGAATTGCGGCTTCCATGTCCTCACGGCTTCCATCCTCGATGCCAATACCCGTTAGGTTAATGAGGGGAAAAACCACCTCGATCTCGTTAAAGTCCGCAGCGTCCCGCACGCCCTCAACCCTGTGGGTCGAAATGCCAAAGGCGCGGATCACGCCTTTCTCTTTCATTTTCAGAAGATACTCAATGGCTTCCCAGTGGCCTTCAAAGGTCAGGCGGCTCTCCTGCTCATGCAGCATATAAATATCGACGTAGTCCCGTCCAAGCTCACGCAAAGCTCTGTCCAGGCTTTTAGCCACGCCCTCGGCCGAATAATCATAGGATTTGGTACAGATGACCAGATCCTTTTTAATTTCCAAGGCCTGCTTGAGATAAGGGTAGCAATTATAGAGATCGGCCGTATCAAAAAAATTGATTCCGGCTTCCAGAGCCGCTTCAATAATCGGGCGGCTTTCTTCAAGTGTTTTGTTTTTCTGCAGCGGGCCAATGGTCAGGCTTCCAAAGCAGAGCCTTGAAACCTCGATCCCCGTCTGTCCCAGTTTACGGTATTCCATCATTCGTCGTTTCCTGTTTATTTCTATTGGAAAAAAGACCCCACGGCTCCCCTTTACAATAGAAATAAAAAGTCTTAGGCAAACTGTTAAAATTCGCCTAAGACCTGTGTTCATCTATAAGCTCGTTATTCTTGAATACTGCTCAAATAGCGTTTTACCAGCTCTTCAAGAAGTTCATCGCGTTCGATTTTCTGGATTAAGTTACGGGCATCATTATGGCTTGTGATATAAGTCGGATCGCCTGACATAACATAACCAACGATTTGATTAACGGGATTATATCCTTTTTCGATCAATGCCTTGTTGACTTCCTGCATGACTTCATCAATTGTTTTGGCTTTATCGTTGTTAACGTCAAACAAGATGGTCCCTCGATCAAATACTGTATTGCTATCCATTTTGCCATTCCTCCTCTTTACTGGTCTACGCCTATTTTAACGCAATAACCTTCAAAAGACAAGCTTTTTTTCTTGAAAACCCTTAGTCAAGCTGATTCTTGATAATTTCTTTAGCTTTTTCTAAGGCTTCACCCAGTTTTTCAGGCTTTTTGCCGCCGGCCTGCGCCATATCCGGGCGTCCGCCGCCGCCGCCGCCTGCAATCTGCGCTACTTCCTTAATAAGCTTGCCGGCGTGGAAACCCTTGTTCAGAATATCCTTGGTAGCTGTCGCAATAAAGTTTACCTTTTCCTTGCCCCTGGTACCAAGCAGCACAATGCCGGACCCCATACGGTCTTTGAGCATATCGCTGATATTGCGGAGTTCTTCCATATCCACCCCCTCAACCTCTGCGATGGTGGTCTGTACACCGTCGATGACGGTGACCTTCTGGTGGATATCCATAACCATGTTGCCTGCGAATTTATGCTTAAGCTCATTGATGACTTTTTCTTTATGCTTGCTCTGTTCTGCCAGCTCGGTGACTTTTTCCAGAAGATGGTCCGGGTTGGTCTTTAAGGCTTCTGCGGTTTCGAGCAGGGTATCGTCCATCTGTTCAACATGATGGACGGCGTTCATGCCTGTGGCGGCTTCGATACGACGGATGCCGGCTGCGACACCAGTTTCGCTCAAAATTTTAAACATGCCAACCTGGGCGGAGTTTGTGATATGGCAGCCACCGCAAAGCTCTATGCTGAAATCTCCAACCTTAACAACGCGGACAACCTCGCCGTATTTTTCACCGAAAAGGGCCATTGCGCCCATGGAGCGGGCATCGTCGATACTGGTTTCAAAAATGGCGACATCCATGGCTTCCAGAATCGCCTTATTGACAATTTCCTCTACCTGGCGTTTTTCTTCATGGGTCATTGGCTGGAAGTGGTTAAAGTCAAAACGCAGACGATCTGGCGATACAAAGGAACCTGCCTGTTCAACATGGTCGCCCAGTACCTGCTTTAATGCTTTCTGGAGCAGATGGGTAGAAGTGTGGTTTCTCTGGGTAGCAGCTCGCAGCTCGCGGTTGACTTTTGTCGTAACCTCTTCGCCCATTTTAAAGGTTCCGGAAACCACCTTACCATAGTGGATATGACGGCTCAGGCTGCCTTTTTTACAGTCTGTCACCTCGATCACCCGGTCACCGGAGACAATCTGGCCTTTATCGCCAACCTGTCCGCCACTCTCAGCGTAGAAGGAGGTTTTATCCAGCAGAACCAGGACGTCCTCGCCGGCGTGCACCTCACTCACCAGCTCTTCGCCGGAGATCAGGCCTATAATTTTCCCGTTTGCTTCCAGATTTTCATAACCCACGAATTCAACCAGCGCGTCTGGTCCCAATGGGTTAAAGGGATCGTCTGCCCAGACGGCAAGCTCGCTCTCTGCACGGGCCTTGCGGGCACGTTCGCGCTGTTCCTGCATGGCTTCTTCAAATTCACTGGCGATCAGTGTCAGGCCGCGTTCCTCTACGATTTCCTTGGTCAGGTCATAGGGGAAGCCGTAGGTATCGTATAATTTAAAGGCACCTTGCCCCGGGAATACCTTTTCTTCCTGCTCAATCAGGCTGTCCAGCTCTTTTTCGAGCAGGCTCAGTCCCTGATCAATGGTTTCTTTAAACCGTTCTTCTTCAATGCGGATCAGCTTTTGAATGTAATCCTGCTTTTCTGCCAGCTCCGGATAGGCGTCGGCAGAGACACGAACCACTTCCTTGGCCACGTCGTAAAGGAAAAGCTCCTGCATTCCAAGCAGCTTGCCGTGGCGGGCAGCACGTCTTAAAAGACGTCTCAGGACATAACCACGCCCTTCGTTGCCTGGCATAACGCCGTCGGCAATCATAAAGGTAACACTGCGGACATGATCGGTAATAACGCGGATGGAAACATCGTCCTGGGCGTTTTCGCCGTATTTTACACCGGCTTTTTTACAGATATAATTCAGGATATGGCCGATGGTATCAATCTCGAAGATATTGTCAACACCCTGCATAATGGTGGCCAGACGTTCGAGACCCATACCGGTGTCGATATTCGGGTTTGCCAGCGGATTGTAGTTGCCTTCCTCGTCCTTGTCAAACTGGGTAAATACCAGATTCCAGAACTCAACATAACGGTCACACTCACAGCCTGGAGCGCAGTCTGGGCTGCCGCAGCCGTATTCTTCCCCTCGGTCATAGTAAAGCTCGGAGCAGGGGCCGCATGGTCCCAGTCCATGTTCCCAGAAATTGTCTTCTTTTCCGAGACGCACAATCCGCTCTTCCGGCACGCCGATTTCGTCATGCCAGATATCATGGGCTTCTTCATCATCTAAATAGATGGAGACATAAATTTTTTCTGGATCCATTTCCATGACCTCGGTGCAGAATTCCCACGCCCATGGAATGGCTTCTTTTTTAAAGTAATCTCCAAAGGAAAAGTTGCCGAGCATTTCAAAGAAGGTACCATGACGGGCTGTCTTGCCGACATTTTCAATGTCTGGGGTACGGATACACTTCTGGCAGGTGGTTACCCGTTTTCTCGGCGGAATCTCATCGCCTGTAAAGTAAGGCTTCATCGGGGCCATCCCGGAGTTGATCAAAAGCAGACTCTTGTCATTGATCGGCACCAGTGGAAAGCTTTTTAATCTTAAATGTCCTTTGCTCTCAAAGAACGCTAAAAACTTTTCACGAATTTCGTTTAAACCTAAAGGTTGCATGTCTTTATTCTCCCTTTTATGAATTTGTTTTAGTTTATAATTGATGCTTTGAGTAAAAAAATAAAACTCCGCCCCTGTAAACAGGGACGAAGTTGTTTTCCGCGGTACCACCCAAATTAGCAAAGCAGCGCTTTGCTCACTCAAACAGATAACGGTCTGTCAGCCGTCGGTTCTTACACTCTTCTGATTTCAGAACCGCTGCTCAAATGGGGCGGCCTTATCACTTCCATGGAAACTCGCACCAGCCGTCCCCTCTCTGAATGGTCTGTCATAAGGTTGTCATTCTCATTGCATTCATATTTACCTAACATTCAAATTATATGTAATGTTTTCGCTTTTGTCAAGTCTTATTACGAATTGCTTTTAACATCCTTTTACCTGAGCATTTCGCCCTTGGAGGACGCAAACCCCGCGATTAAATACTTCATGACGACTTTGACGGTCCCCATGATCGGCACTGCCAGGATCATGCCCAGGCCGCCAAACATGGCGCCGAAGAAAAAAATGGAAAAAATAATGATGACCGGATGCAGGCCAACGTTGCCAGACATAAGTGCCGGCGCAAGCAGATTGCCGCATACCACCTGGACAATGGCCATCCAGATCAGGATATAAACCATCTGTATCGGGCTTGACAGCAGCGCCATAATGCAGATGACGACCATGCCCACTGCCGGGCCAAAATAAGGGATCATGGTCGTAACGCCTGCAATCACACCGATAACCGGCGCGTAGGGCAGCCCCATAAAGTAAGCGCCCACTCCGGTCAGAATCCCGGCGATAATGGACATGAGCCCCTGCCCGCGGATAAAGCCGCCGATAACCATGTCGATGTCATAAAACATTTTTTTTACCTGATTTCTGGCGTCAATGGGTACCAGGTACATAAGAGACTGGGTAAACAGCTCTTTGTCCAGTAAAAGGAAAATGGTGACCAGCGGCACGATAATAATGTTCATCAGCTGCCCGCTGTTGGCGATAATGGCGTTCGACAGTCCCTGCAGCATGCCGCCAAACATTCCGGCCACCTGGGACAGGCTCTGCTCAAGATTAAAATACTTCGACATGTCCGAATCATTGTATTTTTGGATAAATTCGGAAATCTGCCCGCTGTAATTCTGCAAATCCTGGAGCATTGATGGAATGTTTGTCACCATCTGCGCAATGTTGCTGATCAGGCTGGGTACAAAGCTCATAAAAACACCGAACAAAATCAAAAGGACGATGACACAGACAAAAAGGACAGAGAGTCCGCGTCCAAAGCCACGGCGTTCAAAAATTTTAACCAGAGGGTTTAGGAGATAGGCCAAAATAATGGCGATAAAAAATGGCATGAACATCCCCGAAAAGGTGGGCCACAAAAATATTGCGAAGAGGATACAGATCAGGACTACAATGGTATTGACAATCAAAATGCGTTTTTTATCCGGTGATATTTTCATGATGTTCCTCCCCCAAAACCTTTTCTAGGATACCGCCCTCACGGTGTGTCTGTTCCATCTCCAGCATATCCTTGTCATAATTCAAACTTTTATCGCGGTATTCCATGCGTTCGGCATCCACAAGGCTGTAGCCGTAGTCAAGATCGTCAAAAAAACTGCGGGACAAATCGTATTCCTGAACCTTAAAATCCTTTGAAACCGTTGCGTCCGCTACCTTGGCAAAACGCTTGCCATCCACATCCTTTACCGGTGTGTTCACAAGGGAGTAGCTCTCCTCCAGCCGCGCTTTCATTTCCTTTGCGGAGAGCTTGGTGATGGCCTTATCTCCGCCAAGTGTTACGTGGTCATAATCCACCTCGATGATATCCGAAGGAAAAATAATCTGGGCTTTGCTGAACAGGCCGCCCTCCGAGAGAACCAGGCAGTCAATTTTATGGTCACGGACTCTTATGTCGCGCACAAGCCCCCGTAGCCGTGTGTCGTTTTCAAAAAACACCTGGGTGTTTAATAAATTACTGGCTTTCATCTTTTCACCTTTCTACATAAACTTAATATTTCTGTTGATGGCTTTATTATAGCACATCCGCTTACACAGTGTCTTGAAAGAATACTCAAGAATTCTTCAAATCGGCAGGTCACTCTTCTTTCTTCAAAAGCTTTTGCGGGTCTACGTGTCTCTGGCTCAGACGGCGGTTGACCGTTTCGCCGGTCAGTGTATAGAGCACTGAAAAGAGCGGGATCATCACAATGATGCCCAGAATGCCGAAAGCACCTCCGCCAATGGTGACCGCGGCCAGAATCCAAAGCGGAGACAATCCAATGGAGCTGCCCACTACATGCGGATAGATCAGATTCCCCTCGACATGCTGTACGATGAAGCAGGCGACCACAAAAATCAATGCTTTGACCGGGCTCAGAGTCAAAATGAGAAACGCTCCCAGACAGCAGGCCACAATGGCCCCAAAGACAGGGATCAGCGAAAACAGGCCGATCAATACCGCAATGGTCAGAGCATAGGGCATCTGCAAAATTGACAGTATGATGGTATAAATAACGGTTAAAATCAAAGCCTCGATACACTGGCCTGAAACAAAATGACTGAAAGTCTCCTGGGTGAGGCCGGCAATTTCCAAAAGCCGGTCAACACGCTTTTCTGGCAGGTAGGCGTACAAAAGCTTTCTGGTTTGAAGCCCCAGCCTTTCTTTCTGGAACAAAAGGTAAACCGCCACCACAAGGCCGATCACCGTATGAAAAACGCCGCCTGCTACCGAGGCTGCAACGTTCAGCGTTGTGTTTAAAAATCCCGCAGCGCCGCCCCTGAAAAAGGAAAACAGGTTTTTGCTGAGCATATCCCAGTTCAGGCTTTCAAGTCCTCCGGTATCCAGCTTTTGTATAAAGACAGAAGCTTCCGAGTGCTCGCCGAGAATACGTGACGCCCAGCTCTGAAAGCTCTCAAGAACCGACGGAAAGCTTCTGGCAAAAAGTAAAACAGCGTTTACCAGCTCTGGAAGCACAAGAAAAACGACCAGGGCCATAATACCGATAAGAATTAAAAACGCCGCCAGAATACTCAGAGGCCTCCGCAGCCTTTGGACCCGCTTTCCCTTTAGCCACCTTTTTGTAAACAGCCGCCTTTCCATCAGGCTCATGGGGATATTTAGGACAAAGGCAATGCCGGCGCCAATTATAAAAGGTGAGACCAGGCTTATAATTCCTAGAAACATCCCCCACACCGCATCAATATTCTTAAGCCCTGCCCATAAAACCAGTGCCAGGACAATCATCCCGATTATGGCCTGCTTTGTTTTTCGATTCATCTCCACTATCTCGCCCTCTTTCTTTTACTGAATCTTGTGTCATTACGAGTTGCTTATTTTTTAATACCCTTTTTTAAAGTCCTGCCAACAAAAGGATTCCTCATAAATAAAAAAACGCCTTTCATGATTGAAAAGCGTTTCTGATCACAGGTTTATGCATTGTGCTTTGATTTGTAATCCTCAATGGCTGCCTGAATGGCTTCGGCTGCTAAAACAGAGCAGTGGATTTTTTCAGTCGGAAGTCCTCCGAGAGCTTCCACTACTTCTGAGTTTTTCAGAGCAGCGGCTTCTTCAAGGGTTTTACCCTTAATCATTTCTGTGGCCATACTGCTGGTCGCAATGGCAGCACCGCAGCCAAAAGTCTTGAAACTGGCATCCTCAACAATGCCGTCATCACTTATTTTTAAATACATTTTCATAATATCGCCGCAGGCGGGACTGCCTACCTGGCCGATTCCGTTAGCGTCTTCCATTTCGCCCACGTTTTTAGGGTTTTGGAAGTTTTCCATTACTTTATCTGTATATTCCATCATGATTTTATTCTCCTTTATTTTATCCGTTATTTTTCACCATTCTCAGTGATGATGGTGGTGGTCGTGGTCATAAACAGCGTCGTCAATCGGGCTGTTGGCGTCGATGGGCGACATTTTTCTCAGCCGTTCGATAATATCGACAAGATTGTCAACGACGTATTCAATATCTTCCATAGTAGTATGCTTGCCAATGGTCAGTCTCAGAGAGCCGTGGGCAATCCCGGCAGGCAGGCCAATGGCCAGCAGTACATGCGACGGATCCAGTGATCCAGAAGTACAGGCCGATCCGCTGGAGCCCGCAACGCCAACAAGGTCAAGGCTTAAGAGAATGGATTCCCCTTCGATATAGTCAAAGCAGAAGTTTGCATTCCCTGGGAGGCGCTTTGTCGGATGACCGTTCAAACGCACCTGCGGGATTTTTTCCATTACACCCTTGATCAACGCATCTCTGAGCTCCTGTAAATGGGCTGTGTTGGCTTCCAGATCATTTGCGGCCATTTCCGCAGCCTTTCCAAAACCAACAATGGATGCGGTATTTTCTGTGCCGGCGCGGCGTCTTCTTTCCTGTGCGCCGCCGTGGATCAGGTTATCAATGGGTACACCCTTGCGGATATATAAGGCACCAATTCCCTTGGGTCCATAGATTTTATGGCTGGAAAGGGACAGCAAATCCACATTCAGGTCTTTTACGTCAATGGGAACATTGCCGAAGGCCTGTACTGCATCTGTATGGAAGATGATGCCCTTGGCCTTGACGATTTCTCCTATTTCTTTAATGGGTTCAATGGTGCCGATCTCGTTGTTGGCAAACATGACTGAAACCAGAATGGTTTCATCCTTGATGGCATTCTTGAGATCGTCCAGTGAAATAAGCCCGTCCTTGTCAACCGGAAGATAGGTGACCTCAAAACCTTCCTTCTCAAGATATTCACAGGTGTGGAGCACTGCGTGGTGCTCGATTTCTGTGGTTATAATGTGGTTTCCCTTTTTCCTGTTTTTTAAAGCCACACCCTTAATGGCCCAGTTGTCCGATTCGGAGCCACCGGCTGTAAAGTAAATTTCTTTCGGGTCTGCGTTAATGGCCTGGGCAAGCTGTAATCTGGCAGCTTCCACACCGCGCTTGGCTTCCCGGCCCTCCTGGTAAATAGAGGATGGGTTTCCGTATTTTTCTGTAAAATATGGCAGCATTTCTGCCAAAACCGCTTCGTCAACGGCTGTTGTTGCCGCGTTATCTAAATAGATTCTTTTCATAAAAAGCCTCTCTTTCAATTATCCATTAAGTCTTGTAAAGACCGGTTATCTATGATGTTATTAATGCTGTCTCTGATTTCCATCCAGAGTCCTCTGGTGACACATTCTCCCGACTTTCGGCAGACATAGCCCTCAGGGCCGCCGACGCAGTCGGCCAGCTCAATAGGCCCTTCCAGCGCGCGGATAATCTCACCAACACTGATGTCCCTGGGCTCTCTTGAAAGAATGTACCCACCCTTCGCGCCTCTTAAACTGACGATTAGTCCCGCCTTTTTAAGGGTTGAAAAAAGCTGCTCCATATAGGAGTCTGAAAAATTCTGTTTTTCTGCTATCTCTTTAATTGATACTGGCCCATTGCCATATCGGCACGCCAGCTCATACATGGCCAGTACACCGTACCGGCCCTTTGTGGAGAGTCTCACTTCAGCACCTCCTTCTCAATTCCTAGTATTCCACCTGGAATTTAATAGTATTATAGCACAGTTCCGCATTAATGCAAGATAAAATTTTGTTCTTTGGCATTTTTTCAGGAAAAATTATTATTTTTCTCCAAAATAAAAACATCTGGATATAAAACTGCTATCCAGATGTTTCAATTATTTATTCTGCTTCTCTCAATCGTTCGACCAGTGTTTCCTTTTCAAAGCTGTGGAGTGCAATTTTTGAGATAAGGTATGGTACCAGAAGCAGGATTACCGCGTAGGCCAGCACATAGAAAACCGGGAACTGGTAGATCATATAGTGAACACCGAGTTTTCCGAAGGCCCAGCAGATCAGATAGCCTGCTGCGGTGCCTATGGTCAATGTAATGAGCAGATTTCCCGCGGCCAGAAGCATCCCCTCGCCGAGTACCATCTGACGGATCTGCCTGCGGCTCATACCAATGGATTCCAGCATGGCCAGTTCCTGCTTTTTAGACAGGATATTGGTAATCAGCGTATTGACAAGATTGATCATACTAAAGGCGATGATAAACAACGCCAGACCCAGCGCAGTGGCTGAGAGGGTCGCAATGCTTCCTGCATCCTGTTCTCTCTGCTCCTGAAGCGTTGACAGCACAAGATTTGGATTGCTGTCTACCAAAGCCCGCAGCGGCTCTTCAACGGAAAGTTCCATAGAAGGCTCTGTCGAAACAATAAAATCTTTATCAAGATTAAAAGGCACAATGGACTGGATCACCTCCTGAGGCATCATAAACCATCCGCTGATGGGCTTTGGATAGTCTGTACTGACCATACCTGCTATTTTCACCTCTTTGGGTATCACGGTATCGCCATTGTAAAAATAGAGGGTTAACGTATCGCCAACCTCAAAACGCCAGCCATAAATTTCCTGCACCACAGAGTTAGCCTGAAGCAGAATGGTCTCTCCCTTCAACATTGCGTCATAATCCAGGCTCCCATCCTCCAGATATTTTTCAAGCTCCTGAGCCTGCGCTCTGGTAAATGGGGAAATGTTATCCTCAACATGGACGAGATCCTTTTTAGGATAATCAAATTCAACAGAGGTCGCCTGGTTACTGCGGATACCATCTACTCCGGGGATGGACAAAATCTGGCTTTCAAGCGCTTCGGTAAAGGGGGAATTCTTCTGCAGGCCTGCCATACCGTACTCTGAGAGCTCCAGAGCGTTTCCCGAAAAAGAAACGATATATTCCGAATCTGCAAAATCGCCCTGACGTGAATACATTTCTTTATCAAAGGAATTGACAAAGGTCGCCGCTGCCATAAATAAAACGCCGCCAATCCCCAGCGAGAGAACTGTCATAAGAACTTTTTTCCGGTTTCTGGCCGAGTTCATGGCCGCGAGATGCAGCGGGCTGATTCTCCTGTGTACCTTTTTGGTTTTCTTTTTCCTGCCGCCGGAGTAAGCCGAATATTTCGAAGCCTCAATGGGCGAAATCGACGCTGCAATCGAGGCAGGCTTCCGAACGGAGATCAAAACAGTGATCAGGTCAATCACGAGCACCAGCAGCGCTACCAGCAGAGTATTTAAAAAGCTCCATCCGTCAGGCTTCAGAAAATAGGCAATAACGCTGCCGATAATCCCCCCCACCGGAGCCGATACGGCAAAGAGATAGATACCTTCGCGGGTAACCAGCCGCCGCACCTGTTTTTTGGTCATACCAATGGTTCGCAGCTGTCCATACTGGCGTATCCGGCCAACCACCGATATATAGAAAACACCGTAGATAACCAGAACACTGGCAAGCAGCACAACGACTCCCACACACGCAGCCAGAGCGATTTCCTGAGTATCTGCTGTCAGAGTATCCAGAAAATGATCGTTTGGATTCATGTCCTCCCGCAGTATTCCCGCGTCACCGCCGACTGAATAAATCACCGCTTTACATTCTTCCTTGCCCATCTTCTCTGCCCCTGAAAGCCGTACATAGGCCTCATAGGGAATATCCCTCATCTGTGAGCCATTTTCAGCATAGGCCTTTGAAAAAACCATGGTGTACTGCTTGCTTCCCTTCGCACCCTCCACAAAACCGCTGACCTTAAAGCTTTCCGTTGTTCCGTCCAGAAAGGTTACGGTAAATTCTGTTCCAAGCTCTGTCGGTTTTCCGATCTGTTCCAGATACGCTCTTGAGACCAGCACTTCATTTTCCTGTACTGGCAGCTTTCCGTCCAGCAGATTCATTGTCTTAATTTCCATGGAGTTGCCATCCGCATAGACAGGTGCCAGCTTATAATTGTCAATCTCTACTGCCTGTCCCCTTTTGCCGAGGGTCAGATAGGAAACACGGGAATCCTGTGACAGACGATGCAGCTGGTCATCTGTCAGATTATAGTAAATCACATGCTGTGCTCTGGCCATGGCACGCTTATCTGCTTCTTTCATCTCAACGGTGAACAGGCTCATAACCATCAGGAGGCTTACCGATAAAATAATGGTGACAGCAATGAAGGCATTGCGCATCTTGCTCGTTTTAATACTGTCCCTGGCAAGCTTTCCGATAACTTTTCCGTTATTGTTTTTCTCGTAATGCATTGTCATTACCTGCCGTTTACGATCTTGCCGTCCTCAATACGGATAACCTCATCCGCCAGCTGGGCAATCTCTTCATTGTGCGTAATCATGACAATGGTCTGGTTAAAACGAGCACTGGTTGCCTTTAAAAGGCTTAGTACATCCTGGCTGGTCCGGCTGTCCAGATTTCCGGTAGGCTCGTCCGCCAGAATAATCGCCGGCTTTGTCGCCAGCGCTCTGGCGATGGCGACACGCTGCTGCTGTCCGCCTGACAGGTTCCCTGGCAGGCTTGTCAGCTTTTCCTTAAGTCCAAGCATTTTGACAATGCCGCCCACAAACCGTTTATCTGCTGTATTACCATCCAGTTCAATGGGCAGTACAATATTTTCGTACACATTAAGGATGGGCACCAGATTGTAGTTCTGGAAAATGAAGCCAATCTGGCGTCTTCTGAAAATTGTCAGCTGCTCGTCGTTCATATCTGACAGCTCTTTGCCGCCTACCTTTACACTGCCGGAGGTCGGTTTGTCCAGCCCTCCCAACATATGCAGAAGTGTTGACTTTCCGCTTCCGGAGGTTCCCACAATGGCTGTGAACTTTCCTTTTTCAATTGATAAGGACACACCATCCAGTGCCTTTACCATACTCTCGCCGCTGCCATAATGCTTTTTCAAATCCGTTGTTTTTAAGATCTCCATTTTCTGTCTCCTTTATTTGCTGACTTAATCTTATCACCTGAATGTTTCAAAACCCTCTCGATTTAAAAAAAGAATGTTACAGTTTTGAGAGATTACTTATCAGCCAGCCTGATTTGGCAGAAATACTGAAAAAACAGAGCCTTCACCTTCCCGTGAGGCTACCTTGATATAGCCCTGCTCTTTCCCGATGATCTCGCGCGCCAGATAAAGCCCCACACCGATGCCTGGGGTGCTATGGACCTTGGGCTCTCTGTAAAAACGTTTAAAAATATCGTTGATATGCGTTTCGGAAACGCCGATTCCTGTATCTGCAATTTCTATTTTGGTGTACATTTCCCACTGCTCTGCTGTAACAGATACCCTGCCGCCTTCCGGTGTGTACTTAACCGCGTTTTCCAACAGATTAAAAAGCGCCTCGGCTGTCCATTTTGTGTCGTGACAAAGCTCCAGTGTCTCATCACACACAACGTTTACTGCGATCCTCTTTTTTTCTGCCGAGATGGTAATACCGCTGAGCGCCTGGGCAAGGGTTGGATAAAGGGCCTGACGCTCGGCTTTTAATACGATCTGCCCATTTTCCAGCCGTGATATTTTTGTCAGGACCTGAATCAGAAAATCGAGCTTTTCCACCTGGTTTTGAAGCCCGTCCAGAAAGAAAAGTCTTTTTTCCTCTGGCACCTGAGGGTTCGTCACGGTATCGGCATACATTTTAATATTGGCAATAGGGGTTTTAAGCTGGTGTGATATGTCTGAAACAATTCGCTGTACTGCCTGCTTCTGCTCGTCGCTCTCCTGGGTAGCCGCATTGGTAACATCATATAGCTGGTTCAGCTTCATCTGTACCTTTGACGCAAGAGTTTCTTCCTCAAGACTGAAGTCCTGTACGCCTTCGTTCTGGATCAGGCTGTCCAGATTTGTGCAGATCTGGTCCGCAAAGTAAACAAAGCGCCGTCTGTAAATCAGCTGGAAAACATAGAGAATTCCCCAAAAAGCCACCGCGAAAATGATTGCGGCCACGCGGAGCAGGGTTCCCGTATCACGATCGGTCAGCTCAAAGACCAGCACCACAAAGGTCGCTGTCAAAATAAACATAGCTGCAATGCTGGTCCACTCCTGCAGTGCAGAAGGTATTCGTCCTTTACGCATCCTTCTCACCAGTCCATTCATAACCCATCCCATAAATTGTTTTAATATAGGCAAAGGTATCGTCTGAGATTTTTGAACGCAGCCGGCTGACGTTGATGGTAAGGGTATGCTCATCGACGAAGTTTCCCTCATTGTCCCACAGGCTTTCCAAAAGCATTTTTCGGGTCAGTACCTTTCCGGGATTTTTGCAGAAAAGCTGCAGGAGCTTAAACTCTGTCGGTGTCAGCACCAGAGGCTTTTCATTTTTAGTGGCTGTCCGCTTTTCAAAATCAATCTCCAGGTTTCCGCAGATAAACAGTTCTTTTCTGCTGACCTCCGTTCTTCTGAAAACCGCATTAATCCGTTTAATCACAATCTTTATATTAAAGGGCTTGGTAATATAATCATCTGCGCCCAGCTCGAAACCTTTTAAAATATCATCGTCCAGATCACAGGCTGTCAGAAAAATCAATGGTGTCCTGTCCTTGAGGCGTATTTTTTTCGCAAGACTAAAGCCATCGCCGTCCGGAAGGTTCACATCCAGAATGACCATTTCCCAGTTTTTTTCCTCAATCTTTTTTCCAGCTTCTTCAAAGCTTTGTACCAAAGTGGTTTTAAAGCCTTCAAGCTCCAGATTATAGCAAAGGCCTGCACCCAGCATCTCATCATCTTCCACTACAAGAATACTCTTCATTTTATACTCCTCTCCAGCATATTGCCACAGCTCTAATATTTTATACTAACTTGTAGGGAAAGAGAAGTTTCTTTTTTAAGAATCATTTTCTTTTCACCTGCTTTCGGGTATGATCATAAGAGACTGCTACCTTTTTTGTGCAGAAACTGCGAGGCAGCTTTTTTCATTTGGTGGTAAACTTTTATTGTAAGGAGAGTGTTAAATATGGAATGGATTCAAAGACTTAACCAGGCTGTCAATTACATTGAGGAAAACCTGAGCAGCACGATTGATTATAATACGGCTGCCAAGATCGCCTGCTGCTCAACTTTTCATTTTCAAAGGATGTTTTCATACATTGCGGATATACCGCTTTCCGAGTATATCCGCAGGCGCCGCATGACTGCCGCTGCATTTGAGCTTCAGACAACTGGTACAAAAGTCCTGGACATTGCACTGAAATACGGGTATCAGTCCCCTACTGCTTTTACCCGCGCTTTTCAGAGCGTTCATGGCGTACCGCCCTCTGCCGCCAGGTCGAAAGGCATTTCTTTGAAAGCTTATCCAAGGATAACCTTCTCTATTTCAATTAAAGGAGATACTGAGATGAATTACAAAATTATTGAAAAAGAAGCATTTAGAATTGTGGGTGTATGCAAATCGTTGGATGTAAACTTTGAGGAGAGCTATAAAAAGGTTCCTGCTTTCTGGCAGGAGGCTACTGAAAAAAACCTGATCCCCCAGCTTGCATCGCTCATGGATAAAGAGCCCTTTGGCGTTCTGGGAGTAAGCTCCAGCATGAATGAAAAAACATTCGATTATTACATTGCCGTCGCAACAGACAAACCTTTACCACAGGGCATGACTGAGTTCACTGTCCCTGCCGCCACATGGGCTGTTTTTGAGTGTATCGGCCCCATGCCTCAGGCCATCCAGAGCCTGCAGCGCCGTATTGTCACAGAATGGCTTCCAAACTCTGGCTATGAATACGCCAGCGCACCGGATATCGAGGTTTACGGCGAAGGCAACCAGCAGGCAGAGGATTACCGCTGCGAGGTCTGGCTGCCAGTTTCAAAAAAATAGCGGTATAAAAACAGACCATTCGGATTTTGAATGGTCTGTCCGTCTGTTTTCATATGAGTTTCGTTGACATAACCTCAAAATTAGGATACAATTTTTAAAGCATTAAATTTAATATATTGAGGTTATCATTATGGCCATTAGACAAATAAGAAAATTTCCAGATGACATTTTACACAAAAAATGCCGTCCTGTTGAAACCATCGACAAACGAACTCTGGAATTAATAAAAGACATGACTGAAACCATGTACCAGCTGCCAAACTGCGGCGGTCTTGCCGCCAACCAGGTGGGGGTACTAAAGCGTGTAGTCGTCATTGATGTGGGTGAGGGGCTCTATCAGCTGGTTAACCCGAAAATTATTGAAGCTGAAGGCGAGCGCATTGTTGTAGAAGGCTGCATGAGCTCTCCCGATGTGTGGGGAAAGGTCAAACGTCCCGAACGTGTTGTGGTTGAGTACACTACGCCCGAAGGCGAAGTCCTTCAAAAAGAGGCTGATGGGCTTCTGGCAAAATGCTTCTGCCATGAGCTTGACCATTTGGACGGTATCTTTTTTACAGACAAAGTTATCGAGTACGTGGATCTCTAATAAAAAAAGAGTACCTCTTTTATAAGCGGTACTCTTTTTAAATAGCATCCCGATTCAATGACAACTCAGCCGTTGCCTTCAATCACTGCTACAATCTTTCCATATTCTTCACTTAAGGCTCCAAAAATAGTCTCAAGGTCTGCATAATCATTTTTTCGTACATTTTCCACCATTTCTGCTGCTTTTTCACTGAGCAGGTCAAACCCAAGGTTTGCAGCTGTTCCCTTCAATGTATGGGCTTCACGTTCAATACGTTCATAATCCTTTTCCTCTACTGCCTGTCTTAACGCAGCATAGGTTTCATCTTTTGGAAATTTGAGTACAAAACGCTCCAATAAAGCCGCATTGTTAGAAAAACGCTGTAAGACTGTTTCCAGATCAATGCCAATTGATCCCAGTCCCTCTAAAATATCCATCTTGTCTCTCCTGTTCTCATTTTTTATGATCTTACATACTTTTGACAGACCAAGCTAATACGAGTGTTATATTAAATTATAGTACAGCCTGCTGAAAAAGACAAGAAGTATAATTGCCTTAAAGACAACTGTTCAAACAACGCTCTGCCTTCTGTTAAGACTGGTATTCCATCAGCTTAGCTTCCAGCTCTTCCAACGGGCGCCCGCCCACCAGGCTTTCCTTTACTTCGCCGTCCTTGAAAATCTTAAGTGTAGGTACGCTCATCACACGGTATTCAGAAGCTAACTCACTGTCGGCGTCAATATCTACCTTGACAATTTTAACATCCTTTACCTTTTCAGCCAGTTCATCCAGAATCGGAGAGAGCGCTTTACACGGCCCACACCATGTCGCGAAAAAATCGACCAGCACGACGCCTTTTCCCTTCAATACTTCTTCATTAAATTCCTGTGCATTAATTACTCTTGCCATTATCGTTACTCCTTTATCTGTATTTATAAATTTTTATTTATACTGCAAACAAATCGTTAAGGGCTTCGCTCATCGTAGGATGTGTGAAAATCTGATCTCTTAACACTGTATAATCCAGACTTGCGTCCATTGCCAGCTTTACAATGTTAATCATTTCATAGGATTCCTCGCAGAAAAGCATTGTTCCCAAAATTTTATTAGTGTCAGCGTCAATAACAGCCTTTAACAGACCTACCGGCTTTCTCAGCACCTGGGCCTTTGGTATAGCCGCTGCCGGCAGCTTGGCAATCTTTACATGATAACCCTGAGCGGCAGCCTCTTCTTCATTAAGGCCGACACGTGAAAACGGCGGATCAATAAAGACGCTGTAAGGTACTGTCCGGTCACTGCTGGCACGTTTGCCGCTGCCTGTCAGCTGATCCTTGACAATTCTAAAATCATCTAATGAAACATAGGTAAACTGCAGTCCTCCTGCGACATCGCCCATCGCCCAAATATTTGGAACGCTTGTCCGAAGCTTTTCATCGACCTTGACGGCGCCTCTTGGCGTTTTTTCAACACCGGCGGCTTCAAGATTAAGACCCTCTGTATTTGGTTTTCTGCCCGTAGCGATCAAAACCGCATCGGCCCCAGCCGTCAGCGCTGTGCCATCCTTCTTATAATGAACAACCGCTTCGCTCCCGGCATTTTCGATTTCCTCAGTCTGGACATTCATTTCAAAATGCACACCTTTATCCTCAAAGGCCTTTTGAATCGCTTCTGCAATATCACGGTCTTCCCGTGGGATTAATTTATCTTCAATTTGGTATACGGTAACCTCCGCGCCAAAATCAGTATACATTGACGCGTATTCCAGTCCGATATAGCCCCCGCCGATAATTGCCAGACGTTTTGGCAGTACATCAAGCTCCATCAAAGAATCGCTGGTATAAACATAAGGATTTCCTTCAATGCCCTTAATGGGCGGAATAACGGAAACAGATCCGGTATTGATAAAAATCTGGTCGCCTTCAACCTCAAGGGTTTCCTCTGCGGTTTCAATCTTTACACGGTTGGCGGATACAAAGCTGCCAAGGCCATTATAGACAGTTACGTTATCTAAATCATTCAGCTTATCAAAATTTTTCTTTCTCAGCATGCCTGTCAAACGGCGCTTTTCTTCCACCGCTTCCCAATACAGGCGGTTCTTTTCTTCATAGCTGCCGGGTTTTTGAACGACTGAGGCCTTTGCACTGTTCACCAGAGACTTTGTAGGGATACACCCGACATTAATACAGGTTCCGCCATACATTTTATCTGATTTTTCAATCATAGCCACCTTTTTTCCCATTCCTGCAAGGCTTCCCGCCAAGGTCTTGCCGCCTTTTCCAAAGCCGATAATGACTGCATCATAATGTTTCATTTTTTCTCTCCTGTTATTTTTTACGAACCGAAAATTTTAAGGTCTATGTCGCCAACCGTTGTTTTTTCGAGCTCTTTTTTTCCAGCTGCATCAAGGGACATAAAGATTTCATCCATTATATCTGCCATTCCGGAAGCAATCAGACAATCCATTTCCGAGTCCCCGGAGCGCCAAGAGGTTGATACTACCCTGCCGCCGATCGCCTCACAGATCAAACGCAGATTCACCGAAAAGGGGTCCAGGTCAAAATAATAACCGCCTTCGCTGCCGCTCTTTGTTTTAACCAACCCTGCCTTTTTAAGCTTTGCCATCACTTTACGGATTCTTGCAGGATTAGTACATACATTTTCGGCAAGTGCCTCACTGGATAAAATGTCACTCTGATGATGATTCAGAAAAACCAGTGCGTGAACCGCAATACTAAATTCACCAGTCAATTCAATCACTCCGTTTCGTAGGGCCAGGTGTTAATTCCGCCAAAATCATAAATATTAGTATAACCTAAGGCTACCAGCTTTCTCGAGGCCTGCTCACTGCGTTTGCCGCTTCGGCAGTACACCAGAATTTCCTGGTCTGAATCCGGAAGCGCCTCGGGCTTTTCACCGCCAATGGTGTCTAACGGGACTAGAACTGCGTCTTTTATATGCCCTTCATTGTATTCATTTTTCTGTCTCACATCGACAATCAAAATATTTTCATGCTCATCCATTCTCTTTTTCGCTTCATCCTGAGAAATCTTATGATATTCTGCTTTCACCATATTTTTATCTCCTTCTTGTTTAGATTGACTGCTGCCCTTAGTTGGCTTTGCTGTGCAGCCTGTATATGCTGTCGCTGCCAATACCAGCAGCATTAATATAATTATACCCTTTTTCCACATAAACCCTCCTTTTGTAATCACGTTTGTTACACTTCTTGATTGTAATTATAAAAGTTACACTTTGTTTTGTCAAGCTCTTTTTTTAAAAAATACGTTATTATCCATAAATACATATGCTATACTAATACTTAAAGGTAACACCCAACACGTACTGGTATATGGATTTCAAATTGATAACGGAGTACCTATGCAAACCAAAAAAGAGGAAATACGTCAGGAAATTCTTTTAGCAGCAGAAAACGAATTTTACAAACGGAGCTATCGAGATGCTTCAATGCGAACCATTGCAAGAAAAGCCAACACCACTCTGGGTAATATTTATAATTATTTTGAAAATAAAGAAGCCCTTCTCGACGCGGTGATCGGCGATATACCAGAAAAAATCAACGCCATGATCGAAAAGCACCGGGAATTTTCTGTGGGTGCCCTTACTAAGGATAATTATCTTGCGATTATCGGCGATATTCTTCCAGAGGTTTTCCCTTTAGATTTGCTGATGAGCAAGGGAATTGTTATTTTATTGGAGGGCTGTGAAGGAACAAAATATACCGTCCAGCGCGACTGCCTGCTCAGGCTTTTTTCCCAGCATCTCGCCGAGCATCTTGGGATTCCCTATGATAGTAATCTCAGCGCTGCAATGCTTACGGGAACCATTGCCGCTTTCCTTTCAATTGCCAAAAGCAATAAAAGCCTGGAAGAACGCAAGCAGGATCTTTACGATTATATCGTTACTCTTGCCTTTGGTCTTCCAGACCTTACAAATTCCTGATCGATTCCTATTCAACAGATTTCAAAGCGCTGACCATATCAATCCGCTTCAGCTTTCTGGATACAAGCCAGTCCACAAAAAGCGAAATTGCGAAAATCCCGATACTGCTGAACAGATAGGACCACAGTTCTATTTTAGGCTGCATGTCCAGGGTATCGCCCATGAAAAGCAGCATGTACGCAACCAGCCCATAGCCACATGGAATTCCGGCGGCGATCCCCACAACAGAAAGCCAAACCGTCTGTCTGCTCAGCAGCTTTGTCAGCCGTTTATGATGAAACCCCAAAACCTTTAAGGTTGCCATCTCCCGCATTTTTTCCTGGAATGAAAGCGCCCCAAGATTATAAAGGACCACAAGCCCCAAAATAATCGCTGCGCCAATCATAATAAAAATAATGGCGTTCATCATTTCGAGCATGCTGTTGAGCGCTGCAATCAAATCCTCTCTGGATTGAACCGTCTCATAGGCTTCTCCTGAAAATTTTCCAGCCTCCTGATCGGTTACAAAAGATGTCGGCTCAAAGCTCTCACCGCTTTTTTCAAAAGCCTTGCGTCTCATGTACACGCCCTGCTCTAAAGGGGTCTGTATGATTTCCTCTATCCGCGCTGTATGCCAGCCCGAGCTGCCATAGCTGCGCCATTCGATCACATCACCAATGGAAAGTCCTTCGCTTTCTGCTGTCTTACGCGTAATAGCTGCGCCGTCTTCCGGCAGAGAAAGCATGTTTCCCTTCTCGTCCTGAAAAGTAAAATAAGCGCCTTCATCAAAAACAGATAAAGCGAGAGCCCCCTTGCCGCTTTCTTTTTCAATCTCCACTATGGCTTCCTCTAAAAACTGATGGTTTTTTTCTTTTTCAAGCTGCTTCATTTGCTCGTCGTTACACTTCTCAGATAAGCTTACTTTGGTCTCATAGGTCTGAAGTGTTCCGTACATGGTATCCGCGAGGTTACTGACCGTATCGCGCATTTCCAGGCCGCACAAAATAAGCATCATACAGCCCACAATACCAAACACAGTGATCAGTGAGCGCAGCTTATTTCTCAGGACGTCCCGGATATTCCACTGGCTGTAAAATCCCAGACGTTTCCAAAAACGACTCTTCTCTATCGCTGTATGCCGGCTGGTCTTTGGGGCTTTTGGCCGAAGGGTCTCCGCTGCTGCTCCCTTTAGCTGTCTGCGACTTGCCCCATAGCAGCTGCAGCAGCAGATCAAAAAGCATAAAAAGGCCATAGCATAAACTGTTGGTGTCACCGCGCTGTTCCACCATGGCATTGTATACATTGATTTCTGGAATCCAAAAACCAGAGGCGGCAGAAAAATCGGACCCGTCAAAACACCAAGAATACTGCCGGCGCCTCCCACCAAAAATCCAAACGACAGATAATGCAGCCTAATTTTTCTGTTTCGTATTCCCAACGCTTTCAAGGTTCCAATCTGGACTCTCTGGTCCGCTGTTATCCGGGTCATGGTCGTCAGAGTCGTGAGTATGGCAATTATCAGAAAAACCACTGGATAAACCGATCCCACGGCTCTCAACTGATCAATCTCATTTCGGAACATCGCAACACTCGGAATATCCTCCTGCATGACAAGCATTGTTGTCCTGCCTGGGAGGGCTTCTGTTATCCTGCTCTCCAGATCATTTTTAGAGAGGCCCTCTGTTTTTAACAGCGCCTGTGTGTAAGATACCGGACCAAGGCTCCAGGCGTCTTCCGGCATAAATGCATAGCCATACCTCTCATGATCCGGGATAATTTCATTGTTATTTTTGACTGCATATAAATATTCAGGCTGCATCACAAGGCCTTTTACCACTTTGGTGAGTACATTGTTTTGACAGGTCATATTAATCGTGTCGCCTGTCTTTATCTGGTGTGCCTCTGCAAACTCGCTGTCCAGCCAAACACCATCCATATGACTGTCAAAGGCTTCCCCCTCCACCAGATGGCACCCGGACAAGGCATCGCTGTTAATAACATTGAGCTGTAAAGTCACCGCGCTGTCTGACTCATAGGTTGTATCCAGCTGCAGTCTTTTCGTTACGGTCTCAATGCCAGAACTGCTTTTTAACTGCTCGTAATCCTGGTCTGTAAAAAAACGGCTGTAAACAATAGCGTCTGCAAGGTGTGTTTCATCATAATAATCCTGACTTGACTGCTTCATCCCCTGTCCAATACTCGTCATTCCTGAAAAAATAAATACGCCTAAAAAAATCATTAAAAATATGGCTAAAAACTGAGCCGCGTTATTTTTTAAATCGCGCAGCATTTTTCGTAACAGCATTACCATCTCACCTCGCTGACATCTTTTGGCGCAGTGTTACGTGTAATGTCTGCGATACCGCCATTTTTAATCCGGATCACCTTATCGGCCATCTCGGCAAGCGACGCATTGTGCGTTACAATGACAACAGTGTGCCCTTTTTCCCGGCTCATGTTTTGGAGCAGCGATAAAATCACCACCCCCGTTTCCGAATCCAGGGCTCCGGTAGGCTCATCACACAATAAAAGCTTAGGATCTTTGCACAGAGCACGCGCAATGGCTGTCCTCTGCTGTTCTCCTCCAGAAATCTGGGTGGGAAACAAGTGCCGGCGCTCCCACAGACCAACCGATTTTAAAACCGGCTCCGGCTTCAGCGCCTTTGATGTGGCTTCTTTGATCAATGCAATATTTTCATAAACCGTTAACGCTGGTATTAAATTATAAAACTGAAACACAAACCCAATCTCAGAGGCTCTATAATCCGTCAGCCGGCTCTCCTTAAACGCTGTAATGTCCTGCCCATCAACAAAGAGATGACCGCTGGTCGCGGTATCCATTCCCCCTAACAAATTCAGGATTGTGCTTTTCCCTGCACCGCTGGGCCCAAGGATAACAACCATTTCTCCTTTTTCAATCGAAAAGCTGGCTTGATTAACCGCCAGAATTTTTTGATCACCCATAAAGTATTCTTTTGTAATTTTTTCCAATTCAATAAAGCCCATCTTTTACCTCCAGTTTTTATCGTCAATCGTGCGCACGGTAATTGATAGGATAATGGTGGTTTGATTATAGGCGAAAAAACAGTTGGTGTAAATGCTGACAGCGCATATAAAATCATTAGTTAACAAGTGTTCATTTTTGACGCCACAAAAAAGACAGCCTGAAAAGACTGTCTTTTTCATTGGCACTTGCTGATCGTTTCATAATAGTGCTGCGCTATAATATGTATAATGAAATCTCCATAGCTTTCGCACCGTTTTTCATCCATTCCCTGAACTGTTTCCAGTTCAATCCGGTTTTTAGGCTTCATATTAACCAGATTTTCAATGCTTCGCCTGTCCAAAACCTCCGCTGCGGCAATCCGCTCTCTCTGACTTTGCTCTTTCGCGAAAGCTGTCAGCTTATTTTTAAGGCATTGGTCTTCCCTTGAAAACTTCGTAAGGTCCGGGGCCTTAATCTCGTGGATCTCTGTCTCGGGTAGATAAAAGGATTGCGCTGTTTTCCTCTGGACAGATACCGGGGCTATGCTTTCTCCGCTGGTATAGAGCTTCAGCCGATTATAAAGATACTGAATCCGATCTGGTGTTAAAACAACAGACTGCTCTGCTATCTGGCTGCGCAGCCTCTCAAAGAGCATCTTCCTGTTCAGCACTGTGTCTGTTGTTTCCAGACGCAAATCGCTTATCCCGCAGCGGTTGCTGAAAACAACATAGTCATGAACCCATGCTTCCTTAATTTCCGGGTAGCGTGTGAGCAGAGCCCGCACAGTATATTTGTTTTCTTTAAGAGGATTTTCAAACGCCTTTCTATTGCCATCTTCCTTCAAAATATACCACTGCCTGTCCCCTTCGCCGCCCGTAACATAACCGGACTCATTTATAGAATTAAATAAATATAATCCCGTTGGGCAGATCAGCAAAACGTCAAGCTCCGCCTGATTTCCATCCTCCGCAAGGATTGACATGCGTGACAGAACCTCATTATTCTCACCTGGAAGCATTAAAAGTATTTGGTTCAGAAGCTGAGGGGCTGCTATTTTAGGGTTGATTTCGACAGCATAGCTGACCTCTGATTTACGCGGCTTAAACGTACTTTTCATGCGCCGGCTTATAAACTTTATCATCACAAACGCAAAAACAACCAGCACCAGCAGGTAAAAAAATCCCAACAATATCTTTAGCATCATTTATCCCCCCTCTTTTTTTATTATACTATACTTTCACATATAAAAAACAGGCTGCAACAGGATTTTTTTGCAGCCTGTTTCATCAGGTTCTTGAGTTTATCAATCTAGGTACTGTCATTTTAAACTCTTAACCTGTTTTTTATGTTTTCGCTTTACCTTGCCGTTCATATTGGTAAATTCCTGGAGCCGCCTTTCAAAGAGTGCCAGCTCTTTTCCAGAAAACTTATTAAAGCTGAAACGGAGCTTCCATTTCAGTTTCCTTTTTAAATCTGTATCCTTTAAAACCTGAACCCTGCGATTTTTGATCTTTACTCTTTTTATTTCACTGCTGCCACAGAACACAATACGTGAATAAACAACCCGTGGATTAATTTCTGGAAGTAAACGCAATAATGCCCGGATATGCCCTTCATTTTGCCATACAGGATTATAGAAAGGAACCTTTTTCCCATTGCGCAAAACCTTGAGCCACTCATTATACCGTTCGTCCCCATAGATATTGCCGCGGTAATTTTTAATTTCAAAGACAAATATTCCCTTTCGACTAAGCAGAAGAAGATCAATCTCTGTGGTTCCCCTGGCTGTAGGCAGATAGAGATTTCGTAGAATCACACTGCTTCTGGGCGCTGCTTGATTGAGCATCTGGTAAATTTCTGTTTCGCCCATTTCGCCCGCTTTATATTTCTTTCTATTTTTAATATATTGATTAAAGCTTATCACCGCAGCAAAAAGCAGTACCAGAAAAATTAGCCACAGCATCTTTTCTCCATCTTTTAAAGCTTTATTATTTTAAAAGTATCCAGTATATAGGCGATCATAATGGCAATAGTAAAGACCGGCGCAATGTATTTGAGCATAAAAATATAAAGCTTCTCTCTTTTAAACTCGCCTGAAGATTTAAGCTCACTCAGAACAAAATCTGGTTTAATAATCCATCCAACCAAAACACATGTCAGGCAAGAGCCTAAAGGCATCAGAATATAATTGGATGCAAAGTCCATAAAGTCAAGGATCTGCAGACCAAATATCTGAACACTGTCCCACAGGCCAAAACCAAGACTTGGAGCCATACCCACAACAAAACAAAGCAGCGCCACCATAAAAACAGCATTCTTTCTCGGCAGCTTAAACTGGTCACATACAGCGCTGATAATTGCCTCCATTAAGGAAATAACTGAGGTGAGCGCAGCAAAAAGCACTAAAGCAAAGAAAATCGCACCGATGGCGCCGCCCATTGGCATGGAAGCAAATACTTTAGGTAAAGTGATAAACATAAGGCCAGGACCTGCGTTCAGCGCACTTGGATCTCCACCCGAAAATGCAAAGACAGCTGGAACGATCATCATTGCTGCCAGTATTGCAATACCCGTGTCAAAAATCTCAATTTGACCGACACACTTCTCAATGTTTTCATCCTTTTTCATATATGATCCATAGGTAACCATAATTGCCATCCCCAGAGACATTGAGTAAAACATCTGTCCCATGGCGGCTACAACACCCATAATTGAAAATCTCGAAAAATCAGGGATTAAAAGGTATTTAAAGCCATCGAGAGCTCCTGGCAGTGTAAATGAATAACCGGCCAGAAAAATCGTCAGAAGAACCAGAACAGGCATCAGTATCTTGCTGGCTCTCTCAATTCCTCCCTTAACACCACCAAACAGGATAACGGCTCCGATTAAAATAAAAAGCCCCATCCAGATAATAGGCTCTGCACTTGTACTGATATAATTTGAAAAGAAAGTATCGGTTGCGGCCTCTGTCATCCCGCCAGTCGCAAAAACAGCCAGATACTTAATAACCCATCCGCCAATCACGCTGTAATACGGCGTAATAATCGCAGCAACCACAACTGCAAAAACACCAATAAAGGCCGACTTAGAGTTTAATTTTTTATAGGCGCCAATGGGGCTCAGACGGGTTTTTCGCCCAATCGCAATCTCTGTTGTCATCAAAGTATAACCAAAGGTCAATGCTAAAATAATATAAACTAAAATAAATGCTCCGCCGCCATACTTTGCAGCGTAATATGGAAAGCGCCATATATTGCCAAGCCCAACTGCTGAACCCGCAGCAGCCAGTACAAAACCGAGCTTTCCTGAAAACTGACTTCTCTTTCGATTCTCCACTAAATCAAAAACGCTCCTCACTTTTAAATTTACGTGCCTCAATTTTCAAAGGCTGTTTTATTGCCTTTGAACGCACCAATTTTTTATTATATACGAAAACCACTTTAATGTACAGCAAAAAAGCACACAGGGACATCGCTCTGTGTGCTTTCATCCACAATCAACCTTTATTTAAAATCTCCATTCGCAATAATCCGCAAATAGGCTTTAAGCTGCTCCTGCTGTGTGCTGTCTAAATCCTTTAGTGCCTCAATATTGACCTCTTCAATAATTTTCAAAACAGGTTCTTCCAGAAGATTCCCCTTTTCTGTCGCAATCACCTGGACTTCTCTGCGATCCTCTACATTGACAATACGGTCAATCAGTCCTTTTTTCTGCATCCTGTCCAGAACCCCTGAAATCGTAGAAGTTTCAAGACATAAGGTGTCCGCGATCTGCTTGGGTGTATTATGCTCCCTGCCCCATAAGCAGTTCAGCACGCCATACTGTGAAGGCGTAATGTCATAAGGCGCCAGCCTTTGGCTTAAGTACTGAAAAACATTATGCTGGGCTGTCGTCAATAAAAAATTTATACAATCTTGTAATTCCATAAAAATCCTCTATTCTAATTCTTTTGTTACAGAAATATTTACATTCTAAACAATTATATTTTATCCTCTGTTTTTTGTCAATTGAATTCGCACAAAAACTCCTGACCGTTAAAACCATCAGGAGTTTTAGGGTTCTATGTAAAAATCGGCAATAAAGGATTCTTACATCAAGCGTATAGCAGTTTATAAGAGAGGTGTCATAAGAATTATTATCTGAACAATTGTCCGCTGATAACCAATTTCTGGATTTCATTGGTTCCTTCATAAATCTGAGTAATCTTAGCGTCCCGCATCATACGTTCGACATGATAGTCTTTCATATACCCATTACCACCAAGCATCTGTACAGCTTCTGTTGTAACATGCATCGCAGCATCGGTACAAAGAAGTTTTGCTTTTGCAGCTGATAAAGTATAAGGTCTTCCCTCAGATTTATCCAACGCTGCTTTGTAGAGCATTAATCGCGCCTGCTCAATCTGACATTCCAGTTCGACCATTTTAAATGCAAGGTACTGGTTCTTATACAATGGTTTTCCAAACTGCTCACGCTGCATTAAATACTTTCGGGCAATCTCGAATGCGCCTTCGGCAAGCCCCAGCCCCTGTGCTGCAACGCCAATACGGCCGCCGTCAAGGGTTTTCATAGCTACCTTAAAGCCCTGTCCTTCTTCACCCATCAGATTTTCTGCCGGGATTTTACAGTTATCAAAGATAAGCTCAGATACCTGGGCTGCACGAATCCCCATTTTATCTTCAATTTTTCCGATCGAAAATCCTGGAGTCCCTTTTTTGACTAAAAAACAAGATAAACCTTTTGCTTTCTTTTCTGGCTGAGTTAAAGCGTAAACTGCAAAATAATCTGCTAAAGGCCCGTTTGTATTAAAACACTTAGCACCATTTAAAATATAGTGGTCTCCTTCTCTGGTAGCTGTAGTAATACATCCGCCTGCGTCTGAGCCAGCGTTAGGTTCTGTCAGACCAAAAGCGCCAAAGCTCTGACCAGATAATACCGGTGGTAAAAATTCTCGTTTCTGTTCTTCCGAAGCAGCGTTTGACACACTTCCACCGTAGAGGGAGGTTGATACTGAGTAAGAAATAGCAACAGATCCGTCAACCTTGGCAATTTCTTCAACGGCAATGGCATAATCAAGGTAATCTCCACCCTGTCCGCCGTATTCTTTTGGATAAGGAAGGCCAATCAGCCCCATTTCACCCATTTTTTTATAAGCGTCAACCGGAAAAGTACTTGTCTCGTCTCTTTCCCGGACACCTGGCAATAATTCTTTTTCCGCAAATTCACGTACAGCCTTCTGCAATGCCAACCTTTTATCATCTAACTGAAAATCCATTTAAAAAACTCCTTTTTATATCTTTTAATATTTAAAAACTTTTTAATTACCTTTTATTCCCATTAACTCGTCCCGGAAAATCCGCCAGTCCATGAGCGCCGGCTCTCCGTCCATTTTAGGTGCAAAGTCCATTTGATCAAGGACATCTTTTTGCAAATCAATCCCCGGGGCGATTTCAATGAGATATACACCGTCTTTTCTCAGTTCGAAAACAGCGCGTTCAGTAATATACATGACCGGTTGACCGGTTTTGTTAGCGTAATCTCCACTAAAGGTAATCTGTTCTGCCTCTGTTATAAATTTTTTAGATTTGCCTTCCTGGATAATTTTAATTTTTCCGTCTTTAATCTCAGTCTTTAGCCCTCCAGCGGTAAACGTACCACAGAAGTAAACCTTCTTTGCGTTTTGTGTAATATTGATAAAGCCACCACACCCTGCAATTCTTGGTCCAAATTTGGAAACGTTAATATTTCCTTTTTCATCTGCCTGAGCCAGTCCAAGAAATGCCAGGTCGACTCCACCACCATCATAAAAATCAAACTGATAAGCCTGATCCAGAATGCACTCTGGATTGAGCGCTGCGCCAAACTGTGATCCCCCTTGTGGAACACCGCCAATCGGACCAGCCTCAACAGTCAACGTCATATAATCGCCAATTCCTTCTTCATTTGCGACACGAGAAATATACTCGGGTATACCAATTCCAAGATTGACGACACTGTCCTCCATAAGCTCAAGGGCGGCCCGCCTTCCAATAATCTTTTTGGTACACATACAGTCTGCTTTTGTATCACCAAGCGGTGACTGTGTTGCACCGGTCAATGAAGCATCAAAAGGATGTCCAAAACACTGCTGATGGTCTCCTTCTTCTGCGACAACGACTGCGTCAACATAAATCCGGGGAATTTTCACCAATCTGGGATCAAGGGTACCGCCCTTTACAATTTTTTCGACCTGTACCACGACTTTTCCACCGCTGTTTTTAGCTGCCTGAGCGATGGAGGTTGCCTCAAGAGAAGCGACCTCGTTTTCGACTGTAACATTGCCGTATTCGTCAGCATAGCTTCCCCTTAAAAAAGCAACGTGGACTGGAAAAGCTTTGTAAAGCAATTTTTCCTGCCCATTGATGTCAATCAACTCGACAATGTCATCTTTGGTGATCTCATTTAGTTTCCCTCCCTGATTTCTGGGGTCAACAAAGGTGTTTAAACCAACATGTGTAATTGTTCCGACACGGTTCCCCGCAATATCTCTGAAAAGCTGAGAAATGGTTCCCTGTGGCAGATTGTAGCCTTCAATTTTATTATCAATTACCATGGTTCCAAGCTGAGGAACCATATTCCAATGACCGCCGATAACACGCTTTACCATGCCCTCATGGGCAAAGTGGTCAGCCCCGCTGCCATCCCGGTTTCCCTGAGCTGCTGCGTAAATCAATGTAAGGTTCTTAGGTTCCCCCGTTTCCAGAAAGCGTTTTTCCAATGCTTTTGTCAGCGTTTCAGGACAGCAGCTCCCAACAAAGCCTCCAGTAACAATAATTTGATTATTTTGAACCAGATCTGCTGCTTGCTTGGGTGTTAAAACAGGTATATGTTTCATCTCATCACCCTAAAAGTCCTTTAAAGCTGCTTTTCTTTTTTCCAGAAACGCACTCATACCCTCTTTTTTGTCATTTGTAGAAAACGCCAGACCAAAAAGATCTGATTCAAATCTGCAACCTGAAGCCAAGTCAACATCCATACCGGTATTGATAGCAGATTTTGCCAGTGCTACGGCATAGCTCGCTTTACTGATGATTTTTTCTGCCATTTTCAAGCAGGTGCTCATTAATTCATCTTTTGGAACAACTTTATTGGCTAAACCAATCCGGTATGCCTCCTGTGCATCAATTTGATCGGTTGTAAAAATCAGTTCTTTCGCTCTTCCTTTTCCTACAAGTCTCGGTAAACGTTGAGTGCCTCCAAAGCCAGGAAGGATTCCAAGATTTACCTCAGGCTGGGCAAACTTCGCATTATCAGCTGCAATACGAATATCGCAGGCCATAGACAACTCACAACCGCCCCCTAAAGCGTAGCCGTTAACCGCTGCGATGGTCACCTGCGGAATATTTTCAAGCTTAGCAAACGTTTCATGGGCCAGCAGGCACATCTGCCGACCTTCCACCGGAGTGCCATTCACCATTTCTGCAATATCTGCACCTGCAACAAAAGCTTTCTCGCCAGACCCGATTACGATTACAACTTTAATGTCTTTACGTTCCTCGATTTCACTTACAAGCTGCTTTAATTCTGAAAGGGTTTCGCTATTCAGAGCATTGAGCGCTTTTGGACGATTAATTGTAATCACACCAACTTCATTTTCCACATTAAATAATAAATTGTTCATTGTAGAACCCCCTAAAAATAATCTATTTTATGTAAAAATCTTGGATGTACATATTTTGTATAAAAATAGATAGCACGCAAATTATATAAGCTATAAAAAACCGCCTTTCGACGTTTCCTTATAAAAATACTTTGTATGCAAATTACTCGTTGGCTATAATATACACCCTATAACATTTTCTGTCAAGATATTTTCAAATTTTTTTAAAATTCTTAAAAAAATACCACCATCAATACATTGGGAGACCATTGATGGTGGAGAGAGGGGACTTATAAGAGAATAAATCCTATACATTTTATATTTTACACCGTATTCGAAAAAAAAGATATATGTAAAAAGTGCAAATTTCATTTTTTTATAAACTTGTTCTTATTTTATGCATAAAATACCCTTTTAAAATTATCTTTTTTTCTTCACACATTACCATTTTCCTGAAAATATACTCATAGCTCTCAAGCATCGCTAAAATAAAAAAACATACTCCTTTGTACATTTTAATTACTATTTTCATTTTATAATAATTTCCACGAAAAGATATACTTTAACGACCAGAAAAAAATCACTCACGATACGGCAAAATAAGTGTTTCAAATGCTTTTTCAGGTGCTGTTTAAAACATTAAACCTGATATAAATCAAATTTTATCTGAGGAAAATTTAAAGCAGAGTCCATTATCGAAATAGGCCTGCTTTTATTATATGGCAAAATTTATTAACAGAGGCGTAAGGTAGCTCTCGATCAGCGCCGCAATAATCAGCAGCGGAACAATGATCAGCAAATATGTTCTCAGCACATTAATAAGCTCTTCCTTTAACCGGATACCTGAATCAGATTTACAGACAACGAGACACAGTGTTTTACAAATGTAGAACCCCAAAGAAATTCCCAAAAATAACGCAGTCAGCTCAAAAATACCATGGGGCAAAATTCCAAACACAATCATCTTTCCAACTGAGGCAGCTCCCGTCATTTTTACCATTGCAAAGACAACGGACAATGAAGCCGCGTTAATAAGAACAACCCATACCGGTAGGAATAAGAAAGGCATAAAGCCCAGCAGTATTGATATGGTTGTGGCCTGGAGATTATTAAAAAACAGACTTCCAGATGCTATGCTGCCATCCGCATTCAATATATCTTTACTTAAAATGGCTTCTGTAAACGCCTTGAACAGCGCTTCAACTGCTTCTTGATGCCCCAGCAGCACAAAATAAAGCAGGACGCTGAATCCTACAAACACAAGTGCTAAAGTAATAAAAATCCAAAGGATTTTTGATTTTAAAAATTTCCCTATCTGAAGATACTGCTCTTTAACAAAATTCATCAGTTTTCTCCTTGTGACTATATTAACTCCATTATACTTGCATTTTCTTCAAAGCGCAATGATTTTAAAACAATAAAAGCACCCCAAACGAGGTGCTTCACTTAAGCTTCTACAATTCTCAAGTTATAAATTCCATGATAGACATCATCTGCCTTATCTAAATGTAAAAAGCCCGCTGTTTTTTCTCCCAGCACATTTTTAAAGCTGCATTTAATATCAACGTTCTTCGCTGAAGTCAGTGGAATGTACAGGTCAATTCCAACAGTATTATGCGGCGGTATGAGCAACGCATGATCCATACTCTTTGTTCCCTTTATCTCTTCGTTTAAAGCTTCGAGACCAATGCTGATAACCGGCAAATCACTTTCATTTTTAAGATGGCACGGAATCTTTACCCAATCTGTTTTTTTATTAATTGGAATTACCAGTTGTTTATGATGCTCCAAGTCTCCTGGCATTGGAAGACTCTCAACCTTTTTTCCATTTTTGGGGTACAACGTAATAAAAGACAGCTTCGCAACATCGATCGGTTCTTTTCCCTTCTTTTTTACAGCACCAGATCCTCTGTTGACATAAAATGCACTGAACGATAAAGTCAATGTTCCGGCATAAATTAATAGCCCAGTAAAGATCATAACCCATTGGTTGATATGATATGCATTAAACCAGGCGTTTCGCATGTCACCGCAGAGAATAAACACGAACGCCAAAATAAATGGAAAAACTGCCATAAGGATCAGCATACGAAACAAAAATTGGTTTTCATCCTCCTTTTTAAATTTAAAAAAGAAATATCCTCCAGCTAAAATAAACGGAAGCATTAAAACCAAAAGATTCCGTATACCAAAACCGACCAACAGAATCAATACGCAAATAACAGCATACAGTCTGCTGAACCATTCTTCTTCATAAAGATTTTTCATTCTATATACAAACGCTCCTTCAGAACTTTTTCTCTATTTTAGCACACTTGATTTAATCTGTCTGAAAAAACAAAAGGAATTTAATATTTAAGCGTTTTCCGTTTTATTCTATGAGTTCTTTTATCAGTGCTATCAGCGCGTTCTCACACTCTTCAATGGCAAAATTTTCTGTTTTCAAATATTCAAAATAAGTGGCCGACCTGGCGCAGGTGATAAGAACAGCTTTTTCCAGCAGTTCTCTGAAGACCGTCATTTCATTGGGGACAGCATTAAAATTCTCCCGCTTCATAAAATAGTCAAGGTCAATATCCAAAATTAAAGGCAAGGACTCACGGCCATTGAAGATTGATAAATCAAATTCTGCTGCACAAAACATTTCATCGTTTAGTGTCCCAAACTTTTTTTCAGGCACCAGGTAATGCTTTCCCGTAGCGTAACAATGCTTTTCCATGCAATTAATCATATGATAATCAATAAGATACCCCAATTCCATGGCCGTATTAATATGCTCATCATTTCGCATTAAGGGCATCTTATCAGCTAAAGTCTCTAACTCCAAAGGATTAACTGCTTCCAAAATTTTTTTCTGAAATAAAGAAAACAGCTTCTCTTCCCTTTCGGGATCAATGGCCATTGCTTTTTGGTAAGCGTGCAGCCAAAAAGGCGGATTGGTGTCAGGATGGTAATCAATACTGACTAATACTCCTGGCATTCCGCGTTTTAGAACTTCTCTGGCCCATACCAGCAATGCATATTGATGGTTATCTACGATATACATCTTTTTTTCACGGAAAGGAATAATCCTCAAATTTTCTTTTTTTAAAAACTCATCAACCATAATTTTCTTCCATATATTGGTTTAAAAGTATCAGGACATCTTCTTTTGTACATACCTTGAAAATTTCATTTCTCAAATTAGTCGCGTTCTTCAGGCCCTTTGTGTAAGCAGCCAAATGCTTTCGCATCTCCTTGATGGCTACCTCTGGCCGCTTCATCATACCTACCAGTTCAACATGCTTAATGGCAGTTTGAATCCGTTCTTCCGGAGATGGTACCGGCAGTGTTTCACCTGTAGAGAGCCGATGATTGATCTCACGAAAAATAAAGGGATTACCGACTGAGGCCCGGCCAATCATCACAGCATCACATCCAGTGGTTTCAAAGGCCTGGACAGCCTTTTCACCACTGTCTATATCGCCATTCAAAATTATTGGGATTCTGCTGTTCTTTTTGACTTCCTCAATAATTTTCCAGTCAGCTTTTCCTGAATAAAAAGCATCTCGCGTTCTACCATGAATGGTATGGGCATCGGCTCCTGCTTCCTCAAGAATTTCAGCCACTTCTCTTACATTTACACTCTGGGCGTCCCAGCCGATACGCGTTTTGATAATAACAGGTTTTTCACTTACTTTTTTTATTGCCCGGATAACCGCTCCCAAACGTTCTGGGTTTCGCATTAACGCTGATCCTTCGCCATTTTTAACAATTTTAGGCGCCGGACACCCTGCGTTAAAATCTAGAAACGCAAACGCAGTGGCATTAATATATTTTTCTACAACTTCACTTAATATTTCAGGCTCTGAGCCAAAAAGCTGGATTCCTGCAGGCGCTTCCTCGTCACAGGTCAGCATTAATTCAGCGGTCTTTTTATCTTTGTAATAAAGCCCCTTGCCGCTGATCATTTCACTGAAAACAGCACCTGCTCCATATCTTTTAGCAATCAAACGAAATGGCAGGTTAGTATAACCTGCCATCGGTGCTAGAAATATACGGTTTTTTATCTCTATATTTCCTATTTTAAACATCTATCTTCCTCTGGATGTCTTTATGTTTTTATCATGAATGATCTTAAGGCCTTTTAGTGAAAGCTGGGGATCAAAAATATCGATGGCTCTTGTCTCTTCGTGGAACATTCTTCCATAGCCCCCTGTTGCAACCACCTTAACCCCTTTTATACCTATTTCTTCGATCATTCTTGAGACAATATACTCGACCTGGCCAATATAACCATAAACCAAACCAGCCTGCATACTGGTAACGGTGTCTTTTCCCAATATCGAAACGGGCTTTTCAATCGCGATATTGGGAAGCTGGGCGGCGTTCCTGAAAAGTGCCTCAGCTGAAATCTGTATCCCAGGTGAAGTGACCTTAGCCACAAACGCACCGTTTTTATCAACATAATCATACGTGGTCGCTGTACCAAAATCCAAGACAATGACTGGTCCGCCATAAAGATTATATGCCGCTACAGCATCGATAATCCGGTCCGCACCTACTTCTGCCGGATCACTGGTCTGGATCGGCATCCCTGTTTTTATTCCTGGCCCCACTACCAAAGGCTCAACATTAAATAATTTTTTTACTCCATTATTCAAAGAATACATAATATTCGGGACTACAGAAGCTGCTATCACACTTTCGACTTCATGGTAATCCAGATGATCATTTTCAAAAAATCCCTGAAACATCACTGCATATTCATCAGAGGTCCTGGGCGTTTTTGAAACAAATCGCCAGGAGCAGAGGATTTCGTCGTCTTTAAAGACCCCGATTTCTGTATTTGTGTTTCCTACATCAATGACTAAAATCATGCGCTATTCTACCTCTGTCTACTTAGGATTTTTTTTCTGGAGAACCTTCCCCATAAACTTCATCTTCTGAACAACAAAGCGCTGGTGTGTTCCTTCACCAATTTTTTGAACGGTATCCCAGGCTTCTACTGTAAAGTCCAAACGTCTGCTTTCAATATTGGAAAGCACTACCTTTATGCGCACCTTCATTCCTACCGGTGTGGCGGCAATGTGGTTTAAATTAATGTTGACCCCAACGGTTGTCTGCTCATCGGGCAGGCACAGCTCAGCCATCTCATAGGCCGCATTCTCGGCCCATGCCACTAAAATCGGAGTTGCCAGGACCTCAAGTCCTCCACTTCCCATTGCCTGAGCTGTCTCAGTACGGGTTACCATATAATCTTTTTTAAGCTCCATACCAACTTTAAGTTCTTGCATCTTAATTGTTCCCTTCTTTTATTGGTCGTCTATTAGCGAAAAAAGCCGTTATTGCTAACGGCTTTTTTGTTTATTTACTTTTTAAACTTCCGGAACCGGATCACCTATATTACCTTCGTCCAAAGGTTTGCCATCATCTAAAGGCAACCGGCTGTACATCGCTCTGAATTCTTCACCGGTAATGGTGTTAACTTCCAGAAGATGCTCTGAAATCTCAACCAGCTTATCCTTTTTCTCGGTTAAAATCAAACAGGCTCTCTCAAAGGCTGTCTCGACAATATTTCTAATTTCCTTATCAATAACCGCTGCAACCTCTTCACTGTAATTGCGTGAACGTCCAAGATCTCTTCCTAAGAACACCTCGCCGCCATCGTCATGACCAAAGGTCATTGGGCCAAGATGTTCACTCATACCCCATTCTGTAACCATCTTTCTGGCAATGCTGGTGGCACGTTCAATATCGTTGGAGGCACCTGTGCAGATATCATCAAGGGCAACTTTTTCAGCCGCACGACCGCCAAGCAGACCTGCAATTTTGTCCATCAATTTCCCTTTACTCATATGCTGGCTGTCATCACTCGGGAGCGAAATCGTGTACCCTGCAGCCATGCCGCGCGGAATGATGGAAATTTCATGAACTTCCTCTCCATTATGAAGATATTCCATAACGATAGCGTGTCCAGCTTCGTGATAAGCTGTGATTTTCTGGTCTGACTCAACAACTACCTTGCTCTTCTTTTCAGGGCCTGCAATAACACGCTTAATAGCCTCTTCAAGCTCTACCATCGTAATAACCTTAGCCTTTTTACGGGCAGTCAGCAAAGCTGCTTCATTCATTAAGTTTTCAAGATCGGCGCCAGTAAACCCTGGTGTTCCCTTGGCAATTACACCTAAATCGACAGAAGAATCCAATGGTTTATCTTTCTGGTGAACCTTGAGAATTTCTTCACGGCCTTTAACATCCGGCACACCGACCAATACCTGGCGGTCAAAACGTCCTGGACGCAGTAAAGCCGGGTCAAGGATATCCGGACGGTTTGTCGCGGCAATAACAATAATTCCTTCATTAATGCCAAAACCATCCATTTCAACCAGTAACTGGTTAAGTGTCTGTTCACGCTCGTCGTGCCCACCACCCAGGCCTGCGCCTCTATGACGGCCAACTGCGTCAATTTCATCGATAAAGATAATACAAGGTGCACTCTTTTTTGCTGTTTCAAACAGATCTCTTACTCGTGAAGCACCAACACCTACAAACATCTCAACAAAATCTGAACCAGAAATGATATAGAACGGAACCCCCGCCTCACCTGCAACGGCACGCGCGAGCAAAGTCTTCCCTGTTCCCGGAGGGCCCACCAGAAGAACTCCCTTAGGAATACGTGCTCCAAGCTTGTTATAGCGCTCAGGAGACTTTAAGAAATCAACGATTTCCTCCAGCTCTTCTTTTTCTTCATCTGCTCCCGCTACATTCGCAAAGGTAACCTTCTTATCTGCGTCGGTATGCATTCTCGCCTTGCTTTTACCGAAGGACATAACCTTTCCTCCGCCTCCGCCAGACTGGTTTGCAAACATCATAAAGAAAACAACCATCAGGATAATAATAACCGCTGAAGGAATCAAAGAGATCCACCAGGAATCCTGTGGTTTTGCAACCGTAACATTCATATTCGGATTCTTTTCAATGTTCTGATCCGGGTTTCCTGTAATGTAGTCGCTGATTTGTTCATCAATAAGATATTGTGGCACAATGGCTTCAAAGCTGTCGCCATTCGCAAGCTTCCCTTTTACGGAAGACTGATTAATCTCTATTTCAGAAACCTGTTTTTGGTCCAAATTACTCAACAGTTCACTATATGTTAAAGTTTTAACATCAGACTGCATTGGATTTAAAAAAGTAACTGCGACGATAATAATCAACAAAATCACTAAATAAAACCCTATCATTTTTAGATATTTATTCAAATTCTATCACTCCTTTCATATAAAATAAGTCATTGAATAGTTTCTAATTTCAAATATTATTTTTCTGTTTCTTTCAAAACAGCGATGTACGGCAAATTTCGATATTTTTGATCAAAGTCCATTCCATATCCGACAACAAATTCATCCGGAATGGTAAAGCCTGAGTAATCAGGTTTTATATCCGCCGCCCGGCGGTCCGGTTTGTCAAGCAGGGTACAAACTCTGACATCGGCAGCACCTTGTTCCATAAAGAAATCCAAGATACGCTTTATGGTAAAGCCGCTGTCTACAATATCCTCTACCAGAAGCACGCTTTGGCCCTTTATCTTTTCCGATAAAAGATCATTAACCTTCACTTCTCCTGAAGTGCTGGTACGCGTTCCATAGCTGGACGCCTTGATAAAATCAATTTTGACAGGAATACTCAAGGACCTTATCAAATCAGCAAAAAATAAGATACTTCCCTTTAAGATACAGATTACCAGAAGCTCTTTGTCTGTATAATCGGATGAAATCTTTTTTCCAAGCTCGATGACTCTTTTTTCTATTGTATGCTTTTCTATCAAGATTTTTTCAAAATCAAACGCCAAACTTCTCTCCTATTATTTGGTATTGAACTTTAAGAATGCTTTTGGTTTCAGAGCTTACCTGATACTCCCGGTTGATCGCATATCCCAAAATCCAGATCACTTCTGACCCCACCGCTAACAGTGGAATTGCATTGCGCTTTTCACGCTCAACCTTTCGATCAATGAAATAATCTTTTATCTTTTTTTTACCTGCTATGCCGACAGGATTAAAATAATCACCTGGACGACGATTTCTCAAATAAAGCTTTCCTCTTATTTTACCATAATCAAAATATTTTTCACTATGATTTTTTAATTCTTTTGATTTTTTTATGGAATCATCGGAAATCACCGTCAATTTGATCCACAAACCTTCTTTTGAAAAATAATACGCTTTATCTGGCAGCAATTCATAGCAGCCAATTTCTGGTACAACAGCCTTTTTTTCTTCTATCCAAAAAAGCTCATATCGCCTGACAGCCTGCATACCATGCGGTAAATGAAGCTCCCAGACAGTCTTTTCAGATAAAAGCTGCTCTTTAACACATAGGATATGATTGTACTCTATTTCTTTTAAACTACCCTTAAACTGGAAAACCATCTGACGAAGAAGTTCTTTCTGAAGAAGCGGAACCTGTAACCGCCACATTTCTAAATTAAGATATACCCGATTACTTTTTTTTGTAATCATATATGTACTCAACTCAGCAATAGAATTTTGCAAAAACTGTTCATACTCATGTGCAAGCATGGCAAATTCTGATAAATGCTCTTCAACCCTTGGATTGATCTCCCTGAGCATCGGAACGATTTCCAATCTTAACTTATTTCGAGTAACATCCGTTTCAAAATTAGTATTATCGGTCCGATAGTGCAGACCATTTTTTTTGCAATAAGAAATAACCGTCTTTTTATCCACACACAGTAATGGGCGGATTATGTTGCTTTCTCCCTTTGTTTCAGAAAGCATTCCTGCCGCTCCTTTTACACCGGTGCCTCGAATCAGACGCATTAAAACTGTTTCTGCCTGATCATCAAGATGATGCCCTAAAGCCAGTTTATTATACGCTTCCGAGCTTTGAAGTTCTTTAAAAAAAGCATATCTTGCTTCTCTTCCAGCCTCTTCAAGCGAAATTTTATTCTTTTTTGCCAACTGAATAACATCTACAGATTTATCATAAAGTAAAACAGACTGCTTAATGCAGAATTGTTTTACAAAAGCATGATCTTCTTCTGCCGCCTTCCCCCTGATCTCATGGTTCAAATGTGCGGCTGCAATTTCAACATTCAAAACCCCTTGATACTTTTTCAAAAAATACAACAAGGCCAGCGAATCAGCTCCACCGGATACTCCGATTAGAATGCGATCGCCGGCCATTATCAGTCCGTTATCAGAAATGTATTGTAAAAGCTTTTCTTCCATGACAATTTAACGCTCATCTCAAAGTTCAATTAATTCTGAATAAAAAAATGGTGGTCGCTATAGGGCTCGAACCTATGACCCCCTGCTTGTAAGGCAGGTGCTCTCCCAGCTGAGCTAAGCGACCACATACAAAATTAAGATATTAACTTTTCAAAACAAAATGGTGACCCCTGGGGGATTCGAACCCCCGTAACCGCCGTGAAAGGGCGGTGTCTTAACCGCTTGACCAAGGGGCCGGAACTAATTCTAACATCTTGTTATTAAATTAATGGTAGCGGCGAACGGAGTCGAACCGCTGACACTACGGGTATGAACCGTATGCTCTAGCCAACTGAGCTACGCCGCCATAATTTAAAAATTTGGTTGCGGGGGCAGGATTTGAACCTACGACCTCCGGGTTATGAGCCCGACGAGCTACCAAGCTGCTCCACCCCGCGACAATATAATAGACGCATTCGCGTCTTACAAATGATGGTGCCGGAGATCGGAATCGAACCGATACGATCGAAAAGGATCGCAGGATTTTAAGTCCTGTGCGTCTGCCAGTTCCGCCACTCCGGCACTCAGTGTGGCTGCCTCATTTCTGAGGACAAGTGTTATTATACAGTCTGCGAAACTTAATGTCAACACTTTTTTAATTTTTTTTTCGTTTATTTTTCATTCGCAAAAAAACGGCTGTATGCTGCGCCTTCCAGATTATCATAGTCACAGACAACAAACGAATCTTTTCTAGTAACCGTCAAAATATTATCGAGGATGCTGGTACCCGCGATGATGATATCTGCCCGCTTTGCTTCCAGTCCAACGATCTGGCGGCGTTCATCAATTGTTTTTGACGAAAGGTTCTGGATAATTGTTTCAAGCTCTGCCTTGGTGACAATGCTCTGATGCACCTGTTCGCTGTCATAAATTTTCAATTTCTGTTTGATTGTGGATACTGTTGTCGCTGTTCCTCCAATACCAATGAGTTTATAAGGCTTATAGCCTTCATAATCAGCAAGCGCTTTCTCAAGCGCTTCAGCAGCATTTTGATTTAATTGATTCAGTTCTTCCGCTTCGGGGGGATCATTCTCAATAAAAGCTTCTGTGGAACGGACGCTGCCAATATTCAGACTTTTCATTTTCATGAGATCTCGGCCTTTACCGTATATCAGCTCTGTGCTTCCGCCGCCAATATCAAAAATAAGCAGACCCTCGTCAAAACATTGTGATACGCCCATAAAGCCATATTCTGCCTCTTTTTCACCTGAAATAATCTCTACCTTCATTCCAAGTTTTTGTAGGGCCATATCAATAAATTCCGAAGAATTTTCAGCATCCCGGAGCGCACTTGTACCAAAAATAAACATTTCCTTAACTTCATAATCTTCAGCGATGCTCTTGTACTCTTCCAAAGCCTCGATATTTCGCTTGATCGCATCTGGGTGAAGGCGTTTTGTCTTATTAACACCCTGACCCATCCGAGTATATCGGACTGACTTATTGACACGAAAGAGCTGCCCCTTTTTATCTTTTCTAAATATCAGCATCCTCGTTGAATTTGTTCCGATATCAATCACAGCTCGATTGATTTTAGGTTGTTTAGGTACACTTGATTCACTCATTCGTTTTCCTCACTTTGCTGCTCATCGCTATTGGAATTATCCTGACTGCTTTCGTCAGTTGTTGGTGTCGGCTGTTCTGCTGGCTGCCCGCTATTATTCTGTCCGTTATTATCTTTGCCCTCTACAGGCACTACAATCTTTTCATCTGGATAATAAAGTCCCAAATATTTTCGTGCAATGAGTTCTATGTAATTTTTTGTTCCAATTTGCTTAATATCTTCATCCAGCTGTTTGCTTTTCTTTTCCGCCTCATCCAGCTTGGATTGAATATCTGCCTTTTGAGCGTTAAGCTGATGAATTTTCATGGCATTGGTTCCAAACAGGGTCCCGACAAAGATCAAAAGCACCAGTGTCACAATAATTGTTCCCATTTTAGGCTTAAAGCGCCTGCGCAGGCCATTTTTTTTCTTTTCTGCCACTGTTTTTTCACCACCTGTTTTTTTATTTATTGTAACACAATCCATTTCATTCAGCTATTATAACCTATAAAACACAGTCAATTCTTAATCTAAAGCTCCCTGTACATTTCTGTTGCTTTATCCTTAGGCGCATGTTCTAACAGCTCCAAAACCTCAATTTTCTGTTCTCCATCACCGTATGCTATTGTGAGAATGTCCCCCACCTTCAGACGGCTTCCAGGCTTGGCTTCTTTTCCATTGATCATGATCCGCCCTCCATCACATGCAGCTTTTCCCATGGTACGTCGTTTAATTAAACGGGCATTTTTTAAAAATTTATCAACTCGCATTGGTTTTCCTTTCTGAAAATCAAAAGAGCCGGAGCAATATTGCTCCGGCTCTCCCTTTGATTATTTGTTTAATTCGTCCTTAAATGCTTTTCCCGCTTTAAATGCTGGAGCTTTTGAAGCAGCAATTTCAATTGGTTCTTTGGTTCTTGGATTTAAACCGGTTCTAGCAGCTCTTTCACGAACATCAAAAGTACCGAAACCTACCAGAGCAACTTTGTCGCCGTCCTTTAAGGCGTCAACAACGGTATCCATAAAAGCACCTAAAGCTTTTTCTGAGTCCTTTTTAGATAATCCCGATTTTTCTGCCATAGCGGCAATTAATTCTGATTTGTTCATTCTTATCCCTCCGTAAAGTGTGATCTTTATGTTTTAATTTTTATGATTATTATTATAATCACGTTTCGCTAAAAAATACAAGCATTTTCTGTATTTTTAGCTAAAAACCTTAGTTTTTTAAGGATTTCACCAGTTGCCACAGTTGTTCAAGGCCATCAAGATCGTAATCAAGCATACTTTTTTGTTCATTTAGGGTAATTTTTTCCATTTCTTTGAAACGCATAATAAACTTTTGAGTCGCTTTGCGCAATGCAATTTCCGGCTGGATTTTCGCCAGACGAACAACATTGACAACGGCAAACAGCAGATCCCCCAGTTCCTCTTCCAATTTATCTGGACATTTTTTTAAAATTTCCACTCTTACTTCTTGTTCTTCCTCAGCAACTTTTTTCAATGCGTCCAAAGGACCTTCCCAATCAAACCCTACCTTAGCTGCCTTGGACTGAACCTTACAGGCCTCCATCAAAGCAGTAAACGCTTTTGGAATACGTTCCATTTCATCTGAAATGGTTTGTGTCTGCTTTTCTGTTTTTTTAATCTCATCCCAATTAGACAGGACCTTTTCAGTTGAAATCTCCTCAGTCGCCATAAAAACGTGGGGATGGCGGCGCACCATTTTTTGGTTGATTCCCTCCAGAACATCATTGAATGTAAAAAGTCCTTCTTCTCTGCCAAGCTGTGCGTGAAATACAATCTGAAAAAGCAGATCTCCCAATTCCTCAATAAGATTCTCTGTATCCTCTGTTTCAATGGCATCCATTACTTCGTAGGTTTCTTCCAGTAAATATGCTTTGAGGCTCTCATGTGTTTGTTTTCTGTCCCATGGGCAGCCTTCTGGACTTCTGAGAATTCCCATAATTTCAAGTAACTTTTGGTAGCTTCTTAAATCATTTTTATCTGGCGGGATATAGAGCGTCGTCAGATGGTTGATTTCCTCAACCCAGTCCATCTGGCACAAAGGAACCTCTTTAATGAGCTCCTGTCCTGGAATACCTGCATTTATAAGTAAAACAACGGGATAATCGTCTGGATAATAATCGAGCAGAGAAAGCTTAACCTCTGAGGCCATATGGCGGTTAAAAACCTGAGTAACCAAATTGCCCATGGTCTTATCTGGAATTTGTTCATTCATTTCAAAGGCATCAATGATCTTCAGCCCATTAACCGGATCTTCTTTCAATGCCGTCATAGAAATATCAACAAAACTTACTCCCGAATAAATCTGATAGCTTATGTCCTTTTCCTGACACTTACGCATCAAATTAATCACACTTTGTTCTCCAAACAATGGATTTCCAGGAACCGCATAGATTAGCGGCTGACCTGCCTCTGCTTTTTTAACGAGCTGTTCCGCGATGCTTTCATAAACATCCTCAAAGCACTCACAGTCTTCATACAATACATCAAAGCTGCAATATGCTATTCCACGTTTCTCCAGCTCTTTGACCACTGGATGGACCGCCGTTCTGAAATAATTTTTATTTTCATTCTGAAGCAACTCCAGTGTTTCTACAGTCAGCTGGCCAAAGGAACCTGGTCCCAGACCGACAATACTAATTTGCGACATAATTTCTCCTCTATCCTAGCGATATAAAATTCCTCTGATTTTCCTGTAAACCGGTTCGATAATTTTCTGTGCTGGCAGAATAGCCATCTCTTCTTCCGTAATTCCACCAATCAAAATCATCAGGAAAAAATACACAGCAACAGCGACCACCACCGCCGTCACCACTGCGATAAAATTCCCAGCGAACATACTGACCACTGCATAAACGCCCCAGGTGGCAAGCCCCATCACAATCGCTGAAACCAGAGGTTTGAAAAGCGTTTGCTTTGCATCCATCTGAAATCCTGTAAAGCGTTTGACGCAGATATAATTGGATATCGTTAAGTATACAAATGTAATCATACTGCTGATCACAATCCCATAAATGTTAAAGGCCGGCACTGCCAGACATATCCACCCTGTTACAAAACGGATAACAATGGCTATGGCAAGATTAATCAACGGCACTCTAAAACGGTCAATGGCCTGAAGGATACTCTGAAAGGTATTGGAGAGCATCATAAAAATGGTCGCGTAAGCGTAATATTTTAAAATTTCCGGCCCATAGGGTGAACCTTGAAAAAGAATGTCAAAAATTCCCTGTGAAAGTACTGAAAGACCAATACAACAAGGCAAAGCCACCATGATCACTAACCGGATAGCCACATCGATTTTATGTCCCATTGCTCTTTTATCCCGAAGTGCAAAAGACTCTGAAATCGCTGGTATCATCGCAACCGCGAGGGTTCCGCTGATAACGAGTGGAATATTGATCAGCGTATCGGCATTGGCAAAATCACCGATCATAGTTGTTGCTGTATGAGCATCAACTCCTGCCAGCGCCAATCTCGGAATATAGATCAACGAGTCAATCATCGAAAACAGTGAGACAATGGCAGAAGTCAGAGTGACCGGAATTGCAATGATAACAAGACGCTTAAATATCTGTTTGCTTGTCAAAGGTACCGGACGGCTTGTTTGTTTTAAAGTCTTTTTATTAGCTGCAGTAAAAGCCCAGTATAAAAACCAGAGAAATAACATCGCAAACAGGCCGCCAGCGGTCGCTCCAAAAACAGCTCCGCCAACGCCCATTCCAACGCCCATTCCACTGGAAACAAAGTACCAGCACAAAAAAACACCTAATCCCACACGAATGATCTGCTCAATAATCTGAGAGATTGCCGTGGGATTCATAATTTGAAAGCCCTGAAAAAAGCCTCTGAAGGATGAGCATACCGCTATAACAAGCGGTGCCATCGCAATGGCCATAATGGCTGGAAAGCTTTCTCCAGGCCAGTTTGCAACGGTAATCAGCCAATCTGCGCCCAGAAAAAGAAAAGCAGTGGATAGCCCACCCATAATCAGCAGTGTCCAGAACGATACCTTAAACACATTATGAGCCGCCAGATAATCCTTGACCGCGATATTTTCAGAGATCATCTTCGAAATTGCCACTGGCAGTCCCACCGTTGAAACCATCAGCAACAAATTATAAACATTTGTGACATTGCTGTATATGCCATTACCATAGCTCCCGACAAGGTTGTATACCGGCACCTTGTAGAACAACCCAAGAAGGCGTGAAAGAATCCCGGCCACTGCCAGAATTGTCGCTCCTTTTAGATAACTGCTCGCTTTTTTACTCACTTGAAAACCTCTTTCAACGAAATAAGTATCATTATAACTTTTTTGCAGTGGATACGCAAATTTAAAAGGCCTGCCTCTCAGCAAGCCTTTAACTTATTATAACTATTGGACTTTCTTTTCATAAACCTGAATATTCAATTCAGATTTCAGCTGATCCATGTAGCTTTCGAGCGTTGTTTTAATAACATAGATATCAATTTTCTCTTTTTTCAACAAATCTTCTTTTAACTTGTTATAGTCCTCTGTACCCTTTTCTTCTTTTACAGCCTTGGTTATTTCATCCTTTTTGTCCTCAAAGCTGGCTTCTCCGGCATCATTTTTATCATAAACATAGATAATGTGGTAACCATACTCTGTTTTTACAGGTTTGCTGACACTGTTTTTTTCCATTCCAAAAGCTGCGTCTGAGAATTCGCTAACCATCTTTTCTTTATTGAAAGCACCCAAATCCGTTGCTTCTTTTACTTTTTCATTGGATTTGTATTCATTCATAATTTTTTCAAAATCTTCTTTTGTCTTTACGTCTTTTGCTTTATCATAAATTTCATTTGCCAGAGCTTCATCCTCCGTCAGAATATGCTCTGCTGAAACGGTGCTTTCATCATAAGAATCCTTATGGTCTTTATAATATTTCCGCAAATCCGTGTCACTGACTTTGACATCTTCCGTCACTTTTGCCTGAATGGCTTGGCCCGCAGCGGTCCCCCTGGCATCTTCTTTTTGATATTCATCGTATTTTTCTTTTGTAAGGAAGTAGTTTTCAAGGTATTGATTCAGCTCGTCATCTGTCTGAAACATCATTTTCTGGATGGACTGTTTTGTCTGAAGTGCATTGTCAATCTCTTCCTGCTTTATTTCAATATTATACTCTTCACAGTACTTAATCAGCGCTTTATTTTGAGCAATTGAGTTGAAAATCGATTTATTTGTTTCTTTTACACTCTCATCGTCTGTCTGAAGTCCTTGTCCGCCTGAATAGTAGGATGTCATTTCCTCGTTAATATAATAATAATTGTAAATTCCACGTTTAATTTCTTCATCATTGATTTTTCCAACAACCTGATCCAGCTCCTCCTCCGGATGCTCTTTAAGATAATCCATATGCTTAGAGTAACACTCGCTGGCATAGCTGTTGTCAACCATGAAGGTTTTCATAAATTGTGTGAAAGAATCATTATTGGTGTTATATTTAGACAGAGTGCTGTCATATTTATTTCCGGCCGATGTTTTTAGGCTGTCCAGCGCAGTTTGAGCCTGGCTTTCAGCCGCCGCCTCATCAATTGTAATGTTATCCTTTTTTGCCTGAGCAGTCATCGCTCCAACCTGAACCAGACTGTCCAGCAAATCTTTCTTAAATTCAGTCAGTTTGGATCCTGTGGGCATAGTACTTCCGTTTGCCGTGTAATACAGGTCATAATACGCCATATAATTGTTAAAAGACTCTTTTGTCATAGACTGTCCATCAATCTCTGCTATAACCTGCTGTTTATCCTTTTCTGGATTGACAGAAACCAATGAACAACCGGTTGTCAGTGTTGTAATCCCCAGCGTAACCGCTAAAGCCAATACAACTCCCCTGATCTTATTTTTATGCATTTTGCTCTCCTTAAAAATTGTGATTTTTATATTTTAACATATTTTATCTTAATGACATCTTAATTATTTCAAATCCTCAAAAAATGAAATAATTTCTTTTAAAATATCTTTATCCTTGACTGATGACAAGTTAAAACTCCAGCACGCTTCATTGCCTTTTCCCGCTTTAAATTTTACTTTATATTTACGTATTAATTCCGGCATTTTTTCAGCATCCGGGACAAAAACTTCCTTTTTTTCACTAAAGGTGAGATAAATAAACTGCCCCTTTTGTTTAATCTCTTTGATCCCGATGGATGAAGCCATGTTTTTAATCATAGCAATAGACATCAGATTATAAACACCATTTGGTATATCCCCAAAACGGTCGAGGAGCTCTTCTTCAAAATCATCATAATCCTCAATCGTTTTAATAAATGTAAGTTTTTTATAGATGTCATATTTCAGCTCTTCGCTGCTGATATAGCGTTCGGGAATATAGCCGTCTATGTCCAGATTGATACGAATTGGCTCTTCAGTTTCTACTTCTACACCGTCCATACGTTTACTGATAGCTTCTTCCAAAATACGACAATACAGCTCATAACCAATTTTAAATAAGTGCCCCGACTGCTCTGCTCCCAGAATATTGCCGGCTCCGCGTATTTCAAGATCTCGCATGGCTACCTTAAATCCCGATCCAAAGGCTGTAAAATCCTTAATGGCTTTTAAACGCTTTTGTGCAACTTCGGTCAAAATTTCTTTTTTGTGGGTAACATAAGCATAAGCCTGAACATCCGATCTTCCGACACGCCCTCTCAGCTGGTAAAGCTGTGAAAGGCCGAAATGATCCCCCTCGTCTATGATCATGGTATTGGCGTTTTTAACATCCAATCCAGACTCAACAATGGTCGTTGTCACCAAAATATCAAAATCATGATTCAAAAAATCAACCATAATATCCTCAAGCTCACTACCGCTCATCCGTCCATGGGCCACAACAATTCTCGCGTCTGGCACAAGGCTCTGTACATCAATGGCAACCTCATGGATATCGTGAACACGGTTATGAACATAATAAACCTGTCCTCCACGGCCAAGCTCGCGGTTGATGGCGTCCTGGATAATCAGCGGGTTATAAGCCATAACGTAAGTTTGAACTGGCCTCCTTCCTTCTGGAGGCTCTTCAATGACACTCATATCACGCACACCCGTCATCGACATATGCAGTGTACGCGGGATCGGGGTTGCGCTTAAGGTTAAAACATCGACATTCTGCTTTAACTGTTTTATTTTTTCTTTAGACCGTACCCCAAAGCGCTGCTCCTCATCAATAATAAGCAGCCCAAGGTCTTTAAATTGAACATCCTGGGATAACAGGCGGTGTGTGCCGATAATCATGTCCAGCTTGCCAAGCGCTAAATCCCCCAAAATTTTCTTTTGCTGTCCAGAGGTTCTGAAACGGCTGATCACCTCTACACTGATAGGATATTTTCGAAACCTCTCTAAAACGGTATTGTAGTGCTGCTGTGCCAAAATCGTTGTCGGAACCAGCATTGCCACCTGTTTTCCTTCCATGACAGCTTTGAAAGCGGCCCGCAAGGCTACCTCAGTCTTTCCATATCCAACATCACCACATAAAAGGCGATCCATTGGTATTTCCGATTCCATATCCGCCTTGATCTCTTCAACACAGCGCAGCTGATCTTCTGTTTCAACATAAGGGAAATCATCCTCAAACTCTTTTTGCCAGGAAGTATCCGGACTAAAGGCATATCCCTTCATCGAACGTCTTTTGGCATACAGAGCGATGAGCTCATCGGCCATATCCTCGACTGCTTTTTGGGCTTTATTTTTAGCCTTCTGCCAATCGGGATTTCCCATCTGGTTAACCTTTGGCTTTTTATCGCCGCCCGTACCTATATAAACCTGGACGGAATCCATCTGCTCTACTGGAATATAAAGCCTGGCATCTCCGGCATACTCGATTACCATCAGGTCTTTGGTTACATTGTCAATTGTCAGCTGCTCAATTCCCCGGTATATCCCAATACCATGCACATCATGGACAACATAATCCCCTACGTGTAACTCGGCAAAGGAATCAATCTTTCTTCCTTTGTGTTTTTTCTTTCTCTGCGAGGTGCGCTTTTCTTTAAATATCTCAGACTCATTAATGTAGACAACTTTTTCATCTTCCATTTCAAAGCCTTCGGAAATTTCGCCAACTGAAAGCTGCACACCTGGCCCTTCATTCTCAACAAAATTAAAGACCTCCTGGTCTACCAGGTATTGCTTGACCGTTTCACGGGTCTTATCAGTTTTACAACAGATATGGATCCGGTATCCTAAGGTAAGCCGCCGGTTTAAAAAATCTAAAAATAATGGAAACTGGCCCGCAAAGCTTTCAAGATCTCGGGAATTCATATCCAGATTCATTCCTTTTTTTGCTCTGCTGTTAAAAAGATATTCTTTAATTGCCGGACAGCCTTCCAGGCTTTTTTCAATATGGTGGAATGTAAAAAACTTGTTTTTTTCCTCAGGCAGAATGTATCCTTGTGTTATAAGCGACTCATAATCCAGCCATGTTTTTTTGATAAAAATATCATAGGTTTCCTTGATCCGCGTATATTCATCCCAAATAACAATATTTTTCCCCACATAATCCATAAAGGAGTCGTTTTCCTTAATAAAGGTAAACAGGGTTTCGTCATATTGAGCGCCTTCCTGCTCCAGCTTTTCAACAAGCTCCATATAAAGCTCATTTCCATCATATTTTTTATGGATCATTTTAAAAATTCTCTGCCGTTCTTCCTCAGACAAAACGATTTCTTTTGCAGGGGCTATCCGAACATTTTCTATCTGATCATATGAAAGCTGGCTGTCAACATCAAAAAGACGCATTGAGTCCACTTCATCATCAAAAAACTCAATACGGACAGCATCTTCGGAGGTTACGTTATAGATATCTAAAATTCCGCCACGCAGTGCAAACTGCCCCTTCGACTCTACCTGATAAACTCTCTCATACCCCAAATTCACAAGCCTTACGACCAATGCTTCCAGATCAAAGGTATCACCGTTATTAATTGAGAAAAACAGCGCTTCCATCGCTTCTTTGGGTACCATTTTTTTCAAAATACTGTCGATTGATGCTACAATGATATGTTTTTTTTCTGAAAACAGTTTTTCGATCACGGTCATACGCTGATGGGCAATATCCTGACTATGAGCATCCGAAAAATAATCATGAACCGGCTCCAATGGATAATATAGCACCCCGGTATCTCTGAACTTTCTCAAAATTTCAGCCTTTTTTTGAGCATCTCTGTCGGAATGGGTGATAAACAAAACATTCGTATCAAAATGTTCATAGGTCAAAAGTGTTAAAAAACCTTTTAGCCCCGTCTTGACATTTGAGAGATTAACCCCTATGGATTCTTCAATGGCTTCAAATATTTTTTCGATTTTAGGCGTTCCTTTTAAGTCATTAAACAGTCGATCCATTTCCTCTCCTTATACAGCACTAGCCCGGATCAAATGACCCGGGCTCTGCACTTATTTATTTTACTGATTCTGAACCTCAGAATCTTTTTTTTCTGTTTTTTCAGCTTTTTCTTTCCGGTTTAAACGGTTCATGGCAAAATCGATATCCTCATTTATATAGAACTCAACCGCTTCTGCCGTTTTTTTTACTGCTTCACGCATTACTTCTGTTTCATCCGGTGTAAATTTACTGAGAACATAGTTTGCCAAATCCCACTGAGGCGGCTTTTTCCCAATTCCTATCCGAATTCTTGGAAAATTTTGATCTTGGAGCTGATAGATAATTGAACGCATACCATTATGTGTTCCTGCACTTCCCTTTTTCCGTATTCTTATTTTACCCGGATCAAGGTCAATATCATCATAAATGACCAGTGTGTTTTCCAGCGGTACATCATAGTAGGATACCAGTTCCTCCACACAGAGACCACTGTTGTTCATGTAAGTCATTGGTTTAACCAGCATTACCTTTTCGCCATTCTCAAAATAAACGCCTGTCAATCCTTCGTGCTCGTCCTTTGTAATCTGAACATTTTTCTGGCCTGCAATATAATCCACCGCCTCGAAGCCAATATTATGACGTGTTAAGGCATACTCTCTGCCTGGATTGCCGAGCCCTATAATCAAATACATGAAAGTTTATACATATCTTTCTGAGAATAATTTGCTCAGAGAACGGCCAAAATGAACGTAATCAATGGCACGGCCAAATAAAGTTCCGGTAGAAAGGATTTTGATTTTATCAATCCGTTTTTCTTCTGGAACCACAAGCGTATCCAAAGTAATCAGCTCTTCAATGGCTGAATTCTGGATTCTGTCAATGGCTGGGCCAGAGAAAACACCGTGGGTACAGGCCGCCCGTACTGATTTTGCTCCCAGCTTCATCAAAGCATCAGCACCTGTGGTAATGGTTCCAGCAGTGTCGATCATATCGTCAATCAGGATACAGTTTTTTCCTTCAACATTACCAATAACGTTCATGACTTCAGTAACATTTGGTCTTGGTCGCTGCTTATCTATAATTGCAAAGGGACATTCCAGCGTTCTTGCCAATTTTCTGGAACGCTTAACACTTCCTGCATCTGGGGATACAACCACCATGTCATCCAGACGAAGATTTTTAAAATATTCAGCGATTAAGCCGCCGCCTGATAAATGATCCAAAGGAATATCAAAGAATCCCTGAATCTGATTTGAATGAAGATCCATGGTAATGACACGGTCTGCACCGGCTGTTGTAATCAAATTTGCGACCAGCTTAGCTGTGATCGGATCTCTGGATTTTGCCTTACGATCCTGTCTTGCATAACCGTAATAAGGAATAACCGCGTTGATACGGCCTGCTGAAGCTCTGCGCATCGCATCAATGATAATCAACAGCTCCATCAAGTTATCATTACAAGGATTCCCTGTTGACTGGATAACGTAAACATCTGCTCCGCGAACAGATTCAAATACATTAAGGCCAATTTCTCCGTCACTGAAATGAAGAATATCTGCATTACATAGCTGTACTTCTAAATAGTCTGCGATATCCTCAGCTAATTTTCTGTTGGAATTACCTGCAATGATCTTAATTCCGCCGAATTTTCCATCCATCTTTTTTTGCACCTCATATTTTATTTAAATTTAATTATTTACTTATTTTTTTAATTTTTTTCATCTGAAGGGCATATCCTTCTTTATTTACCTGACGAGCACGTGCAACCGCTAAAGTATCTTTCGGCACATCATTGGTAATGGTTGAGCCTGCTGCTACATAAGAGCCTTCTTTTACGGTTACTGGTGAAACCAGATTGCTGTTGCAGCCGATAAAACAATTATCTTCAACGACCGTGCGATATTTATTAGTACCATCATAGTTTACAAAAACAGTGCCGCAGCCCAAATTAACATTTTTTCCAACCTCAGCATCACCAATGTAGGTTAAATGCGATGCCTTTGCACCATCCTTCATAACAGAATTCTTAACCTCGACAAAATCGCCAACCTTGACATTTTTTCCAATATGGCTGTTGGGACGTAAGTAAGCATAAGGACCCACATGTGTATTCTCATCGACAAAGCTGTCTAATATGGTAGAAATCTGGATGTCCACGCCATCTGCAATGGTGGAATTTACAATACGGCTGTTGTGGCCGATAATACAGTTTTCACCAATGACAACCCTGCCTTCTGTGATAACGCCAGGATAAACAACGGTGTCTTTTCCAACCTTTGTCTCTACACTCAGATAAGTGTTTTCAGGATCAATAATGATCGCACCCGCTTCCATCAAAGAACTATTAATTCGACGGCGCATAATTTTTCCAATTTCAGCCAGCTGGACCTTTGAATTTACAGCCGCTATGTCATCCACATCCGGAGTAGGATAGGAGCCTACCTTTTTACCCATTCCCCTTAAAATTTCAATGGTGTCGGTGAGATAATATTCACCCTGAACATTATCAGAATTAATTGCCTGCAACGCAGCCTTTAATGCCTGTGCATCAAAACAGTACATTCCAGAATTAATTTCCTTTATACTGCGTTCTTCGTTGGTCGCATCCTTGTGCTCTACGATTTTAATCAGCTCGTCACCTTTTTTGACAATTCTTCCATAACCCGTTGGATCGTCGAAGACAGCGGTCAACACCGTTGCTGAAAAACCGCCATCTTCATGCGCTTTTACAAGCTCTTCCAGCGTCTCTTTACGGACCAGAGGTGCGTCGCCAACTAAAACAAGCACATTGCCATTAAAATTTTCAAAGAACGGCAGCGCCTGAAGAACAGCATGCCCTGTGCCAAGCTGTTCCTTTTGCTCAATCGCTGTAAGATTTTCGGGGAGAGCAGCTTTGACAGTATCTGCTTTATAACCAACAATTACGGCAATATCATCTGCGCCAGCAGCTTCACTGGCGGAAATGACATAATCCAGCATTGCTTTTCCGCCGACTTCATGAAGGACCTTTGGTTTTTCAGAAACCATTCTTGTCCCATGACCGGCAGCCAAAATCACTGTTTTGGTTGATTTCATTTTTTAATTCTCCAATATTCCAGTTAAAAACCTGAATTTTATATTAACATTCATATAAAGGGACTCTTTACCATGAAAAATAATACCCTTTATCGTGATAAATGTCTACAGCTAATTTACTTTTGTAAACGTCAAAAGAGGGAACCATGTTCCCTCCTCTCAATTTAATGCTTTTCTATTTGTACTAAAATGATTATAGAACCCCTTATTCTTCTGAATCATCTTCAAAATCTACTTCAAGATCAATTTCTTCGGGCTCAGTCTCTTCAGCTTTTTCCAAAACTGCTTTTTCATAGGCTTCCAAAACGATTCCTTGCATTTCCTTGCGGGTACTGGAGGTGATCGGGTGACAGATGTCTTTAAAATCTCCGTCCGGTGTTTTTCTACTAGGCATTGCAATGAAATAACCATTCTGTCCTTCGATTACCTTAATATCATGCACGACAAATTCATCGTCAAATGTAACCGACACAATTCCTCTCATTTTCCCTGTTGGATAAATTTTTCTTACTCTTACGTCTGTAATTACCATAATGTAAGCCTCCCCTTCGATTGTAGTAAATAAAATCACATCTTACTATACCTTTACATTATAGTATCATATTTCGGACAAAATTAAAACAAAAACTTACCCGATTATTTTGTATTCTATCACCATTTTATGGACACTATTTCACGGTCAACTCTACAAGCATTTTTTCTTTGTCATTTAACGAGGTGTGCATGCGCAGCAGTGGTAAATAATTATCTACGAGTTTTTCATTTGGTTCTTCTGTCACAAATATAACACAAGGCCCGATAATGACAGCGCCAACTTCCTCCATTAAATTCATCATTCCCTTTGCAGTTCCCCCGCCTTTCATAAAGTCGTCAATAATTAAGACTTTTTTTCCTTCGAGGTTTATTCTCCGGCTCAGATACATCGTATTAATTTTATTCGTCGAGCCAGAGACATAGTTCATACTCGTCGTAGTGCCCTCTGTCACTTTATTCGACCTTCTGATAACCGTCATGGGAACATTTAAAAACCGGGCGCTCTCAAGAGCTACCGGAATTCCCTTCGTTTCTGTCGTCACAACATACTCTACGCCCTGCTCCAGGTATTTTCCCGCAATAATTTTTCCAAGACGCTGTGCGTAATAAGGGCTGGAAAGGATATCGCTGTAATAGATAAATCCTCCCTGAATTTTACGCTCTGGCTCCATAAGCCTTTCGGCTATCTCTAAGAGGATTGCTCTTTCCTCTTCATCTGAAACGACAGGAAGATATTTAACGCCGCCCGCTGCGCCAGATACTGTTTCAATTTTCCCCATTTTCATCACTTCCACCGCACTTTTCACAATCGCTACGTCTTCACAGACACTTGTTTTAGACGCTTCAAAAAGCTGGCTGAAATAATTATAGGTCAAAACCCTATTGGGGTTGTCTGTCAATATTTTTGTAATTGCACAAACACGTTCATTCTTTTTCATTTATTCACCTATAAAACCCGAACATTTTTTAGTCTATTTATAATTTTATTCATATTCAAAAAAAGTGCAAGTCTTTTTCGCCTTTCCTTAATAAAATTCCTTAATGATAGGACTTTATCTTAATAAATAGCTATGATATAATTCTTGTAGTCCATGAGAACTATAAGGAGCAAACAAATTGAAAGAAATATTAAAAAAGAAATTCAATCGTCCAATTGAAAAGATATTTTTTATCGGTATCGGAGGCAGCAGCATGAGCGGACTGGCGGGGATGGCCCTGGACCAGGGCTTTAAAGTGGAAGGCTCCGATATGATTGAGTCCTCTTATACCGGAAAACTGAAAGACCGCGATGTCAAAATTCATATCGGACATGATTACAACAATATCCCGGAAGATACGGATATGGTCGTCTATTCAGCAGCAATTCACGAAGATAACCCCGACATGGTTCGCGCTAAAGATCTTGACTTGCCAATAGTCGAACGTTCGGATTATCTCGGACTACTGTCCCTGGCTTTTGATAAAACCATTGGCGTTGCCGGTACACATGGAAAAACAACGACCTCTTCCATGATCGCCGCCTTACTGCACTATGCTGACTTTGATCCGAGTGTCAGTATCGGAGGAAAACTGCCCGAAATTGGTGGTAATGCCTGTCTGGGGGACAGTGACTACTTTGTTATTGAGTCCTGCGAATATGTCGATTCCTTTTTAAAAACATCCCATTATATTGGTATTATTACGAATATTGAAGAGGATCATCTTGATTATTTTACAGAAGGTCTTCCACAAATTAAGGAATCCTTTCACAAATTTGGTGCAATTCTGCCGCCAGATGGTCTTATGATCGCTTATGGTGATTCTCAAGATGTATTGGATACCGTAGAAAGCCTCCGCTGTCCAGTCACCACCTATGGTTTTGAGAAAAAAAATGACTGGACTGCCCATAATATCCAATACGATGATATGGGAAACCCCTCCTTTGACGCATATCATCACAATGAATTTTATGGCCATTTTAACATGAAGATTCCTGGTGAGCACAATGTATTAAATGCCTTATCCTGCATTGCATGCAGTGAATTTTTAGGTATTGACGAGGCTACTGTCCAAAAAACGCTTGATAATTTTCACGGCGCTAAGAGACGCTTTGAGTTTCGCGGAGAAGTAAATGGCATTAATGTTTATGAAGATTATGCTCACCATCCAACTGAGCTGAAGGTTGTTATTGACGCTTGTCTTAATCATGCGCATAATAATTTGTGGGTTATTTTCCAGCCCCATACCTATTCAAGAACCTTCTATCTTTTTGATGAATTTGTAGATGCTTTTGCGAAAGCAGATTTTATCATTCTCAATGATATTTATTCTGACCGTGAGGGAAATGATTGGGACATCTATTCTGAAGATCTGGCGAAACGAATTAAGGAAAAATATCATATTCCCACCATTGTTATGTCAGAATTTAACACCATTGTAAAATATCTGTCAGACAATCTGGAATCTGATGATTTAGTCCTTGTCGCTGGCTCTCAAACCATCAATAAGGTTGCCTATATGCTGGTTGATGCATTAAAAGAAAAATATGAATAGATAATTCGAGAAAATGATACAAAAAATTGACAACTCATCCTTTGTAATTTTGTTTCATCTAGGATACAATGATACGGTTAATAAAGGAGGTGTTGAACATGCTTGAAACTTCGCTCATCGCCAGTTTAGTGGCATTTGTGGCAGGGCTCGGTATCCTTACCGTCCTATTTATCTGCCTTATACCAATCGCTCTGTACCTTTTCTCGAGCTTTGGGCTCTATACCATGGCTTTGAAAAAAAATATCGAGTATCCGTGGTTAGCGTGGATTCCGATTATTAAGCTCTTTATATTAGGCGAAATCATCGGTGAAAAAGTGACAATCAGCTCGCTTAAAATCCCTTATGCACAAGTGATTTTACCCGTTGCGTCTATCTGCAGCGGCGCTTTAATTGCAATCCCTTTTTTCGGCTGGATTATTGGAATTGCAATTGCTGTGTACAATTATGCAGCATACTACCGATTATATAAATTATATTATTCAGATTCTGCAGTACTGTTTCTTGTACTCAGTATCATTTTCCCTTTTATGCTTTCGATTTTTCCTTTTGTCATTCGTAACAGGGACCCCTATGAGTATAGCTTTTCTTAAAAAAATGTGAATATCTCAGTGGAAATCCTCTGGGTATTCACATTATTTTTTGCATTCATCTTCAAAATACATTACAATAAACTAAACACCTATTTAAAGGAGGTTCACCAATGGATTACTATTATGATTACTACGATTTCGGTGATTCTTTTTACAATTATGATGCTCTCGGTGCTTTTATTGGCATTATCATTGTAATCTGTCTTTGTATTATAATATTTGCATGTATTTTTGCCATTATCGCCTATATTTTTAAAGGGATAAGCCTCTATACACTTGCCAAAAAAAGAAATCTGCGCTATCCATGGATTTCCTGGATTCCCATGGCTAACCGGTATCTGCTGGGCGCACTCATTAACGATCAAGTGTCTATCGGTTCACTTCATATCCCCTATGCTGCCATTATACTGCCCCTTTTATCCGGTGTATCCACACTTTTAAGCAATACCGTAACATTGATTCCTTTTGTCGGGTGGATCTTTCTGTTTGTCGCTGGTATTCTGATCGCTATCTATGAATATTCAGCTTATTACTGGCTTTACCGAATTTATAACCCTAAAAACGCAACGCTTTATCTGGTACTGAGCATTATTTTTCCGGTCACCATTCCGTTTTTCTGGTTCTCCTTGAGAGATAAAGCTCCAGATTATACTGATATTCCAATAACAAGACCCTGTGGTCAAAATCCCCGGGCTGTTTTGTCCTTTTGCTTCGGGATTCTTTCTATGCTTTCCAGCTTTGCCGGCAGTGGTTTGTGGGTTGGTGTTTGTGCGGTTATTTTTGGCATCCTGTCTTATCAGGAATTAAAAAGGGAAAACGCCCCTGCTTTGTTCGCCATTCTTGGGATTATTTTTGGCGCGCTTGGTATCATCATGATCTTTCTACTTCCAGTAATCGGCCTGGCTGTTTTTCAAGGCCATAGCTTGATTAACCGGATTACTAACAGCCTGTATACCAACAGCACCCGTTACCCTTTTTTATAGCAGAACAGGAGTATCAGCATGAAAAAATATGGTTTAGTCCTTAGCGGCGGCGGAACAAAAGGTGCTTTTGAAATTGGCGTTTGGCAGGCTCTCCGCGAAATGAAAATTCACACGCCCTGTGTGATTGGAACCTCTGTGGGGGCATTAAACGCTGCAGTTATCGCCCAAAACGACTTTGACAAGGCGCTTGACTTCTGGTCAAATCTGACCATTAATCAAGTTCTCAACCTTAACACACACATGACCAATAAATATGTTGAGCAATGGTCCAAAACGAGTTTTGACTTTTTTAGATTATCTTTTTTAAATGATTTGTTTCATGGCGGATTTGACATTACCCCTTTACGTGAAAATCTTCAAAATCTTATATCTGAAGACACGATTCGCAAATCCTCAATACGTCTTGGACTTGTAACTGTCCGTTTGAATACACTTTCACCCATCAAATTGATGATTGAAGACATTCCTGAAGGGCAGCTACTTGATTATTTGCTCGCCAGTGCTGCCTTCCCGGTTTTCCAGAAGCAGGAAATTGATGGCACCACCTATCTTGACGGCGGTTTTTATGATAATGTTCCCATAAATTTTATGGCCGAAAATGGCTATAATGATATTATTTCTGTTGAATTTCCAGCTCTTGGCGTTAAACAGAAAATAAGAAATAAAGATATCAACCTCAAGGTCATCAATAATTCTGAATATCTTGGTATGACGCTTGAATTTGATCAAAAAACAATCCTTAACAACATTACAATGGGTCATCTCGACTGTTTAAAGACTTTTAAAGCGGCAAAAGGAAAATTTTATTACTTTGATATGAGCCGCCAGCGAAAGCTCTATGACCGGCTTGACCGCTTTATTGGAACACCTCTACAAGACGAAATTTCCCGTGAAAAGGTAGCCCATCTGCTTAGTATCCCTGCTGATTCAGATAAACCGTCAATTTTAGCGGCCATTAACGCCATCATTCGAAGCACAAATTATCCTGAGGATGAACCGCTTCTGATGACATTGTTAGAAATTGCTGGTAAATCACTGGGGGTAAAAAGATTGGAATATTACACAATGGATCAGTATCTGCCAGCCTTACTCAATGCTCTTAATGCGTTGACCAAAGCCAACCTGTCCTTGATCAAAAAAGAAAGCACCATCAAAGATGCTTTTAAAGACTGCCCCATCGACTATAAACCAACAACCATTCTTGATTTTATCACCTTCTATGTTTTGTTTGTAGGCGCAAGACAGGATATGCCACTTTTTCGCTTAAATGCTCTTATAAAAAAATTCACTCCAGAGTTTGTGCTCTCAATTCTGCTGTTAATTTATATCCATCAAATGATAAAAACGCCAACCTAAAAAACCTCTGCGCAAGCCAGCGCAGAGGTTTTTTAATTGATCAAAAATCTCATCTGATAATCTTTATCAGACGATACGATTCGCTCCTTAATAATATCATCCGCCTCCACATCCCCAATGATTAAGGGGCTTTCGGGATGATGGTGTTTTTGATGATATAACAGCTTTCTTTTACTGTGGTTAGCATAACAATAAAGGCAACCATTACCGCAGGTATCATACATTCCTATATCAATGCTCTCCATACATCGGCATTCCGGCCTCTGTCCCGGATCCTTCCCCAGAGTTATGGGATATCCCTGTATCCGCTCAAAAATGGTCTTATCGATGCAGCAAGCCATTTTGACCCCTTCAGGTTTTTGTCTGTCTGTACATATTTCCAAATCAATATGATATTTTTGAGCAATGTCTGCAAATTTATGGATCAAATCGATTTTCTCCGTATCTGTTTTGTCTGTTAGCCCGAGACCACGCATGTTTTGTCTCGTATCCTCATAATAATCCAAAAAGCTTACAATACAACGTCTCGTATAACCACTCAGCCTCTTTGCCAGTTTTTCAAAATAGTAAAGATGATATGCCGCGGTGTATTTGTTTGTAAAAACAATTGGGTTATAACGCCAGATTACTCTGTCATTTCCTAATCGATTTGACATTTTTTTAAATCCCGGAATTAAAATGTCGTTTTTCGAAGGAATGTGTTCCTCAATATCTTTTCCATAAGGATTTACCGTCCAATGAAAATAAAAAGGAAATGTCCCTAATCGGTTTAGTTTGGGAAGCATCGGAACAGCATTTTTAGTCCAGAAAACAATTCCGTCAATGACTTCAGGCATCAGACTGATTTTTGAAATCAATTTGGAATTAAAAGGATTTCGAACATAAACATACTCTTCTTCAAGTCTTTTAAGGAACCACTCTGAGAAAAAAGCAGGAATATCTGTCCTACGGCTGGCACTGATAATCATAACATCCTCCTCCACACTTGGTTAATTCTTAATTTCGCTTAAATGGGTTAATCTTGTTATAAACAGGATATAAAGTATAACAAGACGCTTATGCTCTCCGAATCAATTTTGATTATCTTACCGCATAAAACCCATAATTAGCTTAAAACAGACGATTTAAACTTGAAAGGAGAATGGAAATGCAATACCGAAAATTATCACCTAGTGCCCAAGACTATGCTAAAAAATTATACCTTGAATATAGAGATCGTATTAAAGAAAATGTACCTGATGATAAAGCGGCCATTATTAATATCGCCACTGATTCACACACACTTAACTACATTGATGAATTACAGGACTTCTTCCATTTTAAAGTAAATAAAGGCAATGTCATCATCAATCAATTTTTTGTCGATCAGATGACCCGCTTTTGTAAATGGTAATATCAAAAAATAAAAAAACCGTCTGTGACGGTTCTAAAAAACAAAATGGTGGAGACAAGGGGACTTGAACCCCTGACCTTCTGACTGCCAGTCAGACGCGCTCCCAACTGCGCCATGCCCCCATAAGCTGACTATGCTATAATACAATACTTGATTATTTTTGTCAATGACTTTTTTAGAAAAAACGATTATTTCCTCTTAACAATTTTAAAAAAATGGTTTAAAATAGAACCATACTAAATTATACAGGAGAAATCAAATGGCTAAAATAGAAATTTTTGAACCTGAATTAACTTGTGTTGATGGTGTCTGCCAAATGGGAGAAAATGCTGATCTGGCACGGATTAATGATATGGTCGCTTCTTTTGCGGATGATGGCTGGGATATTGTAAGACATAACCTCACAATGGACCCCAGTGCATTTGTGGAAAACCGTACAATCGGAACCTTATTGGTAGAAAAGGGAAACAGCGTTCTGCCGGTTACTTTGGTGAACGGCAAAATTGTTAAAATGCGGGAGTATCCCTCTGCCCTTGAGTTTGTAAAATGGTTCTCCGGCGAAACCAACTGATCTAACAAGATGGATTTTAAAAATCTTTATCAACAAATAAGGGAATTTATCCCCAACACTGAACAGGAATTTGCTGACAAAAAAATCTTTATAAGCTTAATGGAAAAATATCCGGACACGATTCTGACCAGAAAAAATCCTGTGGCACATCTAACAGGCTCAGGTTTTATTCTTAATCCGGGCCGCGACAAGTGCTTGATGGTCTTTCATAATCTTTACAGGTCGTGGTCCTGGAGCGGCGGCCACGCTGATGGGTGTGCTGATCTTTTATCTGTAGCGATTAGAGAAGCAGAGGAAGAAACTGGCATCACAAATTTAAAACCTATTTCAGAAAAAATAATCAGCCTGGATGTTTTACCTGTTTTTGGCCACTTCAAAAATCGAAGCTACGTCAGCACACATCTTCATTTGTCGATTGCTTTTTCACTCACTGCTGATGATCGTCTTCCATTAACCAACAAGCCTGATGAAAACAGTGCTGTCGCATGGCTTCCTCTTGAAAGCATCGAAAAATACAGCCGTGAAGAGCACATGCTCCCCATTTACCAAAAAATAATAAAAAGGACGAAGACTCTCTAGGCTCGTCCTTTTATTTTATTCCAGAACCCTCAACCGTGCTCTTGTCAGTTCCTTTGGGTCTCCATCCTCTACCTCTACAAAAAGCTCACGCATCATGTAAAGAAGCGGACTGGATTCATTCAAAACAAGCAGTTCATTTCCGTCAACATAGAAATGAAGGGTCCGGTTGCTCTCCCGGTAAGTGATAAAGGCGGTATCCGTAATTGTCATACCATATTCGACCACCTCTCCGGCCGGTGTTTCCATATTAACATCACGACAAAGATTTAAAGTTCCTACAATATCTAAAAACAAGGTTTTAATTTCCGACTCAGTCATTAAATAACTCCTCCAAGGTTTTCTCGTTTTTATTATACCATACTATACTCTTTTAAAAATAAAAATCTCCCGAATACTTCGGGAGATTTTGTATAAAATCCGTCTGATTGTTCCTCTTAGTAATTTTCAGATAAAATCTGGAAATCCGCTCCACTTGTCTTGCATACCGGACACATTTTTAAAGCTTTTGTGCCTTCATAAACGTAACCGCACTTCATACACTGCCAGAGCACTTTATCTGATTTTTCAAAAACAGTTCCTTCTTCAACATTGCTTAATAATTTTAAATAACGCTGTTCGTGACGGTTTTCAATATTAGCAACCGCTTCGAATAAAAAGGCAATTTTATCAAAGCCTTCTTCCTTTGCTTCTTTAGCAAAAGTAGCATACATATCGGTCCATTCATAGTTTTCGCCTGCTGCTGCGTCTTTTAAGTTTGTAGCTGTATCTGGGATTTCATCGCCGTGTACAATTTTAAACCACAATTTTGCATGTTCTTTTTCATTTGTAGCTGTTTCTTCAAATAATTCGGCAATCTGGCTGTAGCCTTCTTCTCTGGCTTTTTCTGCATAATAAGTATATTTATTGCGGGCCTGTGATTCACCTGCAAAGGCAGTTAATAAATTCGCTTCAGTTTTTGATCCTTTTAATTCCATGTTCAAAATACCTCTCTTGAATCTTATAAATTTTATTTAATCCTAACGTTCCTTAATTCGGAACGATTATAATATAACAATTATCAAACAAATTGTCAAGGATAATTTTGAAAAAAGTTAATCAATAATTGGAATAAAAGCATTGTCCTGTGACGCCTCGTAGCAAAGTTCAATCAACGTTTCCGTCGTACGGCCTCTTGATAATTCGGGCAAATGGTTCAAATCAAAATACCGAGCATCTTCAGTCTCGATATTCTTCTGGAATGCACCATCAATGACATCACACAGCATAACGGTTTTGTAAATGGCAAAAGGATTGGGCAGATCAACATTTTTTGCCCAGTCGAATACGCCGACCAATTTTTTTGCAACCACATGCAGGCCAGCCTCCTCACGGGCTTCCTTCTCGATATTTTCTTTAACAGACAACCCTATATCTGCCCAGCCGCCTGGCATTGACCAGCAGCCGTCAATACTTTCCTTTACCAGAAGAATTGTATCTTGTCTAAAAATCGCACCCCGCACATCAACCTTTGGCGTCTGGTATCCTGTTTCAAAGCAAAACAGATCTCTTATTTTTTCCTCGCCTGCATCGGTATAATTATTTAAAATATCAACAGACATCTCTCGAATCTGTTCAAAACGTTCTCTGTCGTATTTATTTGTAGAGTAAGTCAAACCAGCCTGCGCAATTGACTGAAGCTGCTTTGCCCACGCCAACCATTTCTTTTCCATAGTTATTCCTTTCTTGATATTATTCTAATTTCAAACAAAATTTTATAGGCATTTTCCGTTTAAAGTTTAAAAATTGTGGTATAATTAATTATATCATTAAGCGGATAAGTGGGTTACACGGACTGCTCAAAATTATATTTGGACTATAGGAGGTCTTTATTATGTGCAAAAAACCAAAATTTTATATCTGTAGACATTGCGGCAACATCTTTGGTGTTGTTGAAGACAGCGGCGTAACACCGGTTTGCTGTGGTGATCCGATGGAAGTTTTAACTCCTAATACCGTCGATGCAGCTCAGGAAAAACACGTTCCAGTAATTAAAATTGATGGAAATACCGTCACTGTTGAAGTCGGCAGTGTTCCACATCCAATGCTCGAAGAACATCATATCGCCTGGATTTATCTTGAAACCAAAGAAGGCGGCCAGCGTAAATGTCTGGAAATCGGCGGCGAGCCAAAAGCTGTTTTCGCTTTAACACCTGGTGATGAAGTGATCGCTGCATATGAATATTGTAACCTACATGGATTATGGATGGCAACTGTTTAATCCATATTCAGGCAAAAAGCAAAACCCCGGAGAACTTCTCCGGGGTTATTTTTTTTCAAAAGATTTTTGCATTTCTAAACGGCATTTTTCCAAAAGACGCTGGATTTCATGGCTTCTTTTATTGTTAACATCTGGATAAACCGGTTTTAAAATTGCTAAATGCAGGAACGGCTTTTTCCGAAACAGGCTTCTTACCCCATTTACAGATCTGTAAGTCAATATCATAGGTACCAGTGGAACCTCTGCGTCATACGCAAACGTAAATGCACCCTTTTGAAAAGGCCGTAAAGTAGGGCAATACACTTCCAGACTCCCTTCCGGAAAAAGATGGACGGCATCCCCCTGCCTCAAAGTTGCCTCTATTTCTTCCATAAAGCCCCTGAATTCGGAAAGCTTTTCTGGAATCGGTATTCCACCCAGGTCATCAACCAAATGCCCCACAAAGGGCATTTTCAGATTTTCATCCAAGGTTGGAAAATACATCCGATGCTGCCTGCAAACACCTGCTACCATCGTGCAGTCCAGCGTATGAACATGGTTACAGATTGTTACCATCCCGCCGCTGACATCAGCCAAATTATCCTCTCCTGAGACCGTGAGACCAAACATCAGGCGATTATATAAAGGCAGCAGGGTCAACGCTATTTTTCTTAAAGCAAAACGATTCTCAAAGTAGCGTTTATCTTCATTGCGTTCAATAATAACATTTTCACCCAAATTTTCAGCCTCACATTGTGCCATACTCATCAATAGCCTCCCTGAACATTTCTTCCATCCTATAAACGCAGTCCTCTATATTATATTGCTTACCGTACGCTGCGTATTCTTTTTCTAAACCCCTTTTTTCTTTAGGATGTTCAATAAAATAATCAATTTTATCAGCCAGATCGTAAGGGTCACCTGCATTAAAGAGACATCGGTCATTTAAAGCAAATTGAGGGGTTGCTGATTTAGGACTGTTGGAGATAACCGGAACCAGTCCGCTGCAAAATGCTTCAATACAGGAGATCGCCTCACTTTCGGCATCTGCTGTATGGACATAAAGATCGCTCATTGCAATGATATCACGCAGCTTTTCCTTGTCAAAAAAATCAATAAGAACCTTGTTTGGCAGTTTTTTTCCAACTTTTTCGTAAAACTTTTTCTTTGGTCCTTGTCCTGCTAATATCAAGCATATCTGGTCCCTGTATTTAGATAACCCTGCTGCTTCTATGAGCAGATCCTGCCTTTTTTCATTTGCCAGGCGCCCAATCATTAAAATCACAAACTTACCCCTGAGCAACGGAATCTTATCAATCTTACGGTAATAGAAATCCGGGTCGACACCATTTGAGATAACATGCAGCTTTGCCGTATAACCATTTTTACGCAGTTCTTCTGCGATAAAGTTACTGGGACAGTGAATATGTGAAAATTGGTTATAAAAAATATTTTTGAAGCCCTGATACAAGGCTGTATTAATTTTTTCCACCTTATTAATTTTCAGCGTATAGGTAATATTTTCCGGTTGTACATGAAAGGCCGCTGTTGCGGGGACAGACAGCTCCTTTGCGATTTTAGCGCCCTGGATCGAAAGTGGAAAAGGCATTAAAAAATGGACAATATCCGCCCATGTAATGGCCTTTTTCAAAACTTCCCTGCTGGGCTTAGCCAATGTCATACCCTGATTCTGAATAATCTGTTTGACAACAGGGGGAAAATGATATGAACGCACCGCGTATTTGTCAGGACTTTCCTTTCCTGTACTGACAATTCTCACTTCATGCCCATGATTTTTCAGTGATTCTGAAAAACGGACTGCTGACATCGTGGTGCCATTGTTGGTATGATCAAATTGGTCCATAACTAATAAAATTTTCATTGATTTCCTCCTCGTATACTTAAATTATACCCAAAGCCGAATATTTTTGTACAGTGACAATTCCTTTATTTTGTACAAAAATAAAAAAGGATGCACTTTAGCATCCCTCAACGTATCATTTTACCAGCGGTCTAAAACTTTCTTTTTATAATGCCGGTACACGATAACTTCAAAAACAAGACAGGCAATCTCAGAAACGATAAAACCATACCAAACCGTATCCAAACCTCCGATTAAGGAGAATAGATAGGAAAAGGGCAGTAAGAAAATCATCTGTCTCAAAAAAGAGGAAATCATACTGAGATAGGATTTTCCCATCGCCTGAAAAGAAGTACTGAGCATAATGGATATCCCCGCGAGCGGAAATGCAAGGCTTATTGCTCTGAAACAATTAATCCCAATCGCCGTCATTTCTTCCGATGCATTGAAAAGCATAAAAATCTGGGCTGGGAAAAGCTGGAACAAAAGAACCCCAACAAACATAATGACCAAGCTCGTCAGAATAGAGACTTTTAATGTCTCTTTGAACCGCTTTGCATTCTGAGCTCCGTAATTATATCCAAAAATTGGCATCGCTCCTTGTCCAAGGCCAAAAATCGGCATAAAAATGAAGGATTGCACTTTAAAATAAACACCAAAAACCGCTACAGCGGTCATACCATATCCAGCTAAAATCAGGTTGTAGCCCGTCACCATGAAAGAACCAATTCCCTGCATGATCGCAGACGGAAGCCCTACCACAGCAATATCCTTCATGATAGCCCCGCGGTATTTAAAAGAACGAAAATGAAGCTTTAGAAGGTTTTTTTTCCGCTTCAGGACCACAATCAAAATATAGACCATTGCAATGATCTGGCCTGTAACCGTTGCGATGGCGGCTCCTGTAACACCCAGAGCCGGAAATCCCAAAAGCCCGAAAATCATAATCGGATCCAGAATAATATTCGTGATTGCCCCGATCAGCTGACCGATCATTGGCTGAATCATATCGCCGGAGCCCTGCAGTGTGCTGAAACCAGCCTGCGTAATAATGCTTCCAAAGCTGAAAATTGTAACGATCAGCAGATAATCTGTACATCCCTTAATAATTTCCGGATTATCCGTAAACATTTTTACAAAAATATTCGAAAAAACAGCGCCTAAAACGGCTGCGGCTAAAGATAAAATCACTGCGACCAGAAAGCCATGTTCCGCTACCATTTCTGCCTCGCGGTGTTTTTTTTCACCAAGGCGTCTGGAAATACCGGAATTAATCCCTACACCCATACCTACAAAGCAGGATACAATCAGCATCTGCACCGGAAACGCCAGAGAAACAGCGGTGAGAGCATTTTCGCCTGTCTGCGCGACAAAGACGCTGTCTACGATGTTGTACATTGCCTGTACAAACATTGAGATAATTGCCGGCAGAGCCATACTAAAAAGTAATTGGGGGATATGCATCGTCCCCATCTTGTTTTCATGCTGTAACTGTTGTTCTTCCACCAAAACACTTCCCCCTCACTTTTAACGAATTTTATTTTTTCTTTTTGGAAATTTCAACTTTTACTTTGTGATCCTTAATCATTTTACCATTCAGTTTTTTCTCTACTTTTTTGGCGACATCCACATCCACATCCACAAAGGTAAATTTATTATACATATCAATATTTCCAACTGTCGAAGACGCAATATTACACTCGCCGCAAATGGCGCCGAGAATATCTCTTTTCTGCACCTTGTCTTTCTCACCAACACTGATAAAAAGACGTTTTGTCTTTTCCGGGCCAAAGGATTTTCCTTTACCGCCCTTTACTTCTCTGCGGCGCTTTCCATCCCTTTCACGTCTGCCTTCCCGGCGCCCGCGTTTTTTAAACTCAGTATTTAAATCTTCCGCATCTGACAAAGGAAGCTGCGCCTGTAAAAGAACCGCAGCGATAAATTCTGCTTCGTAGCCCTTTTCTTCAAGTTCTTGAATGATCGCAATGTAACGTTCCAGTTCTCCCTTTTCGGCTTTGAGCTTAAAACGTTCCTTGAAATGGGCGATCTTAATATCATTGATCACCTCACTGGTCGGAATTAAATCGCGTTCGATGCTTTTCTTGGTATAATCGGTTATTTTTCGCAGTTTAAACTGATCCCTTGAACGGGCAAGTGTCAGTGAAAGACCGCTCTTCCCCGCACGTCCGGTACGGCCAATACGGTGTACATAGTATTCTTCGTTGTCTGGTACATCGTAGTTAAAAACAATATCCACATCGTCAACATCAATCCCTCTGGCCGCTACATCGGTGGCTACTAAAATTTTCAGCCGCCCCTGGCTAAAGCGTTTTAAGACATTGAGTCTAGATACCTGGCGCATATCGCCATGAATTTTGTCTACGGAATACCCCAGTTCCTGCAGATTTTCAGTAATTTCGTCAACATAGTGTTTGGTGTTGCAGAAAATAAGTGAGCGTTGAGGTTTATAGACATCCAATAAACGGGTTAAAGCTTCAAACTTATTCTGGTCAGAAATATTAAAATACTTCTGCTCAATACTTGGCGCTACCATTGTTTTAGGCGAAATTTCAATCATTGTCGGATTTTTCTGGTAGGTTTCCGCTATCTTTAAAATGGGTTTTGGCATTGTAGCCGAAAATAAAACGGTCTGAACATCATGGTCTACCGCATCTAAAATGAGCTCAATATCCTCTCTGAAGCCCATATTCAGCATTTCATCCGCCTCGTCCAGCACTGCCATTGTAAGTGCGTTGAATTTTAAAGTTTTCCGACGCATATGGTCCATGACACGTCCTGGTGTGCCTACTACAATCTGTGCTCCGGATTTCAGATCACGAATCTGGTTTTCAATTGAAGCGCCGCCAAACACTGCAACAACTTTAATGCTGTGGCTGTATTTTAAAACCTTTCTGAATTCTTCAGAAACCTGCAGCGCCAGCTCACGTGTCGGCAGCAACACCAGCACTTGCGGTTTTCTGAGTTCTGGATCAATCTTCTCTATGGCAGGAATCGCAAAGGCCATAGTCTTTCCTGTTCCTGTCTGGGATTTACCAATAAGGTCGCCGCCTTCCATCAAACGGGGAATTGCGCGTTCCTGAATTTCTGTCATATCAACAAATCCCATATCATCAATTGCCCTGAGCAATTGCTCGTTAATCTCTAGTTCTCTAAATTTCATATAACTTCCTTTCTAAATACATAACATCTAATTATAAACTAAAAAACAAAAGAAAGCAAATTTTATGTCAAACTTGGGTATATTTTTTATAAGAATACTCTAATTGATTAAGGAAGTGATCATGGTGATTGAAACAAAACGCATCTATGAACCCAAAAACATTATGGATGGGTACCGCGTTTTAGTAGACAGCTACTGGCCCAGAGGATTTACTCACTCCAGCGCCAATGTCGATATATGGAAAAAGGAACTTGCTCCCAGCAAAGAATTGATCCGGCGTTTTCATTCTGGAAAAGATTCATACGAAAGCTTTAAATCGCAATATTTGGAAGAACTTAAAAATAATCAGGCTGTCAAAACTTTTCTATCCGATTTGAAGAAACGTCTGAAGGAAGAAAATGTTACTTTAATCTATTCTGCAAACAATAAGGAACAAAACCAGGCCGTTATTCTGGCCGATTATTTGAACACAATACTTTTTCAAAAAAACAAAGCGCCACGGGCAGCGTGACGCTTTGTTTTTCTATAATGCAAATCTTTCAATGGCCTCTGCCACACCATCTTCATCATTTGTAGAAACGATATGGTCCGCAATTGTTTTGACACAGTCATAAGCGTTTCCCATGGCAATTTTTGTTCCTGCAATTTCGATCATTTCCAAATCGTTGTCACTATCTCCTATTACCATGACCTCTGTAAGGCTTATTCCCAGATATTCGCAAAGCTTTGTGAGTCCTAACCCTTTATCAACCCCTTCTGGAATACATTCAAGGCAATAGTTCATTGGGCGCAAGGGTACTAAATCCACAATTTCACCCGCCCTTTTCTGGACTTCATCCAATTTATCAAAGTCGGTGGATGAAATGACAAATTTACTGACCTCCAAGTGGTTTTTATCTAAATAGTCCTCGATATCCTCAACCACAATTTGCTGTTCCTTAAATTGACGTACATATTCATCGGCCCATCCTGCTGTTGGCATTTCAGGAAATGTTTTTTTTGTACAGACACATCCATGAATGGTATGCGCCTGGACAAAAATGCCATCGTACTGATCCACCAGCTCAATTATCTGTCTGATAATCTCTTTTGAAAGAGCATCCTCAAAGATCACAATATCTTTTTTATAGTCTCGAACCACGCCGCCATTACCGGAGAGCATATAATCGGTCCCTCCAATGGCTTCGGCGGCAAACCAGCCTTCTTTATCAATCCGGCCTGTTGCCACTACAGGAATGATCCCTTTTTCTTTAGCTTTTTTAAAAGCTGCTTTGTTTTTCTCAGAGATTGTATTCTGAGTGTTTAAAAGCGTGCCATCCAAGTCGGTAACGATCATTTTTATTGCCATGAAAATGCTCCTTCGTTTATTTATGTAACAGCATTGACGCTGTTTTCAACCCATATAATGGTTCTGTTTCGAGCACTGCTTTTTTTATGGCCATCGCCATCACGCGTGTCGCCAGTGTTCCAACCACATTAATATCTGCAGCCACCTCGCCCACAGACATGACATAGACACTGTCGCCGTCCGCTGTGGTATGGACAGGCCTTATGGCCTGTCCGTAACCGTTATGGGTCATTGCTGCTATTTTTTTTGCTTCAACCTTATTAAATTTCCCATTGGTAATCACAGCACCTATGGTTGTGTTTCCAGTAAACAGATTCTCTTTGCAGGAAATATCCTCATACATGGCGGCTTCGGTATCCTCAAATTCAGAAAGGTCTGCTGAGAGCATCCCTGCCAGCTTATCACCGCTTTCAATATCAAAAATATCCCCGAGGGCGTTGACCGAGACAATAGCACCTACCTTTAAATCGCCAAGCTTAACGGCATAGGTCCCAATGCCTGATTTCATCATCGTCTGGACTCCTCGATATTTGCCAACGGTCGCACCTGTTCCGGCTCCAATATTACCGTTCTGTATGCTTTTTCTGTTTTCTGAATCTAGGCATGCCTGATAGGCCATCGCTTTATCTGGGTACGCATTCGGTTTGCCGACAACCAAATCAAAAATACACGACTGGCAGACAAGCGGTACCTTTGCCACACCCGTATCAAAGCCAATGTTGCGCTCACTCAGATACTGCATGACGCCACCGGCGGCGTCCAGACCAAAGGCAGAGCCGCCGCTTAACAAAACAGCATGGATTCCCTGGGCAGCAGCTACCGGGTTCAAAAGCTCACTCTCTCTGGAGGCTGGTCCTCCGCCTCTTACATCAAGCCCTGTAGGTGCACCCTGTTCATTGATAATCACGGTGCACCCTGTCCCGCCTTCTATATCCTGCGCATGGCCGATTCGGATATTTTCAATATCATTAAGGTTTATTTCCTGCATTGTTACCTCATTTCTGATGCTATACAGCAACCCTCGTTTTCAAATACTTCATTAATGGCTTACACACGGCAATCGTAATAACAATGCCAACGCCAAGCTCAAGTAAACCATTTACGCCCACAATGGTTAAAAAAACTTCCTTTAACGGAATTGCGCTGAAGAAAAACCATAAGCACCCCATAACCATGATTGTATGGCATAAGGTTGCTATACCCGCGCTGATGCCTATGCTTAAAGCATCATTGCTCAGCCGGCTTTTTAAAGCTTCATACAGCACTCCTGCAATCACCCCCAACAAAACTCTCGGCAAAATACACATAACCAGAGATTGAATCGGGGCTCCGCTTGCAAAAGGTGAAAACATCAGATCTACCGGTGAAACACCCATAAATGTAGCCTTAAGCATACTTAGAATACCAAAGGCCAAACCTAAAATACCACCGCAAACCGGCCCCATAGCAATAGCGCCGATAATCACCGGAATGTGCAAAATTGTAATTGCAACCGGAGGAATCTGAATAAAACCAAGTGGGGTAAAGGTAAGTACCACCAGTATGGCGATCAGCAATGTAAGCTGTGTCATCTGTGCAGTCTTTTTGTTTACCTGTGACATAATAAAAACTCCTAACTGCCGCTCTTTTTAAAGATGCAGCGTCTAATTTATTCACAGACCGTCATATCTTCGCCTGTGTAGCTTTATTTTATCACATTAAAAATAACGAACCAAGTTTTTTCAAAAATACGCACTTAAAATGATTGACATTTTCTTTTTTAATCCTTAACGCCAATCCTCCGCCTTTAAGCCTTTTTTAAATTTATCAATATCTTAAAAGGTTTGTAATCGATTTTCATCATGTAAATAAGGCATTATATTAAATGAACCTTTCCATTTCCTTAAAATTTTATGAATATTTTAAATTTTGTCTTGCTACGTTTTTGAGATGATGATAGAATATTAACAGTTTAAGAAGACTGTCCAGAAATGCCACACAGTGACTTTTCAACGCAACACAGTGCGGCATGTTTAAATTCAAATTTTGAAAGAAACGAGTGAGGATAAAATGGTCGATACAATTTATGTTTTACTTTTCCTTTTAGGTGTCCCTTTCTTTGCTTATGGTATTTATTATTTAATCGTAGGGATATCCGGATACCGTAAACACACAAAGTTCAACCAGCATGCCCCTGAAAATCGCATGTGCGCGGTTATTGCCGCAAGAAACGAATCCCTTGTTATTGGGAATCTGATCGATACGTTAAAAGAACAGAATTATCCAGAGGATTTATTTGATATCTACGTTATTCCAAATAACTGTACAGATAATACTGAAGAGGTAGCCCGGAAACACGGCGCAAAAATATTCCACTGTACCTCTGAAGTGCGCTCAAAGGGCGCTGCTTTAGAACAGTTTTTTGATGCTACCTTTGCAGATAATGACGTTTTTGATGCTTTCTGCGTTTTTGACGCTGATAATCTGGTTGATCCAAATTTCTTCTCTGCAATGAACAATGCTTTATGTGACGGAGAAAAAATTGCTCAGGGCTACCGCGACAGCAAAAACCCAACAGACTCCTGGATCTCAGGCTGTCAATCCATTTTTTACTGGACATTAAACCGCTTTATGAACCTTGCAAAACAGGGGATCGGCTGGTCCGCCGCTTTAAACGGAACCGGCTTTATGGTTTCCCGCGAAGTCTTAAAAGATGGCGGTTTCAGAACCTTCAGTATGACTGAGGATATTGAGTTTACCACTCAATCCATTATGAAGGGGTATCGCGTCGCATGGGTTCCTGAAGCCCTTACCTTCGACGAACACCCCATTACCTTTGAAACCTCCTGGAAGCAGCGCAAGCGTTGGTCTACCGGTACGATCCAGTGTTTTTCACAGTACTCAGCTCCCTTATGGGAAAACTTCAAAAAAACGCGTAACTGGATGTGCGTGGATATGATCTTATATCTTCTTGCTCCGTTCATGCAGGTTTTAACCAGCATCTATACAATTTGTTCATTCGTTGTACTGACACTTTTACTCATTAACACACAGGTTTGGTCTGATGCCCTCACCTTTGCCATTCTCTTTGGTGTCGGCGGTGTTATTATCAGCTTCCTCTTTACCGCAATGGTCGTTAAGCTTGAACACCACAAAATAAAAGAAGTCGCCGGCAAAGCATTTTTCTCTTTCTGGTTCTTCCTGTTTTCATGGATACCGATTAATGTCCTCTGCTTTGTCAAGCCGATTGAAACCTGGGAACCGATCGAACATACTCAGAGCTTGAAGCTCTCACAATTACAGCTTAATAAATAAACTATCAACGCCCCGATGTAATACAACGGGGCGTTTTTCAGATGACAGCACAAAAAAAGGAACCGTCTTTTGCAGTTAAAAGACGGTTCCTTTTTACAGGACCATATTCAAGAAATTAATGGTTCTTTCGTTCTGTGGATTTCCAAACACTTCACTTGGTGGTCCCTGTTCCACAATATAACCTTCATCAATGAAGATAACACGGTCTGCAACCTCTCTGGCAAAGCCCATTTCATGGGTAACCACAACCATGGTCATCCCTTCGTGTGCCAGCTGTTTCATTACATTGAGAACTTCTCCAACCATTTCCGGGTCAAGAGCACTTGTTGGTTCATCGAACAGCATAACATCCGGGTTCATTGCCAGCGCCCTGGCAATGGCCACACGCTGCTGCTGTCCACCGGAGAGCTGCCCTGGATAGGCGTCCGCCTTAGCGACCATATCAACCCTTTTTAAAAGTCCTTGTGCTACTTCCTCTGCTTTAGCCTTATCCATAATTTTTAAAGCGACCGGCGCAAAGGTAATATTTTTTAAAACAGACATATTGGGGAAAAGGTTAAACTGCTGGAATACCATTCCGATATTCCGGCGGTAGAGGTTAATATTTGCATGGTTTCCGGTTATCTCGTTGCCGTCCACCACGATCGTACCACTGGTTGCCTCTTCAAGCGCATTGATGCAGCGCAGCATTGTGCTTTTACCAGAGCCTGACGGGCCGATAATACAGATGACCTCACCTTCCTCTACCTCCAGATTAATGTCCTTTAAAACCTCTAAATCACCAAAGCTCTTTTTGAGATTACTAATTTTTACTTTTGCCATAGCTCATCTTCCTTTCAATATGACTCGAAACCTTTGACAGAATCATAATCGGGATAAAATACATGACACCAATGATAATCCACATTTTTAAGGATTCAAAATTATTGGCAATGATTAAACGTCCAGTCTGGGTTAATTCTGCTAAACCAATAACAGAAACCAAAGAGCTGTCCTTTAATGTGATAATACATTGATTTACAATCGCCGGGATCATTGTTTTGATCGCCTGAGGTAAAACGACTCTGCGCATTGCCATAGTGTAGGGAAGGCCAAGACTTCTGGCTGCCTCCATCTGCCCTTTGTCAATGGACTGAATCCCGCCTCTGACAATTTCCGCGGTATAGGCGCCGGCATTCAGGCTCAATGCGATAACACCAGCTATAAAGGCATCTAAACGCATATTCAGTGCGCTTGGTATCCCAAAATAAATAAAAAATACCTGTACAATTAATGGTGTACCACGGATAATATCAATGTATACACGTGAAATTCCCCGTAAAAAAGTAGTCCTTGAAACAGATAACAAACCAAAGAGAAGCCCTAGCACCGCCGCAATCAGCAGCGATACCAGGGTCAGTTCGATCGTCATCCAAAGACCTTGTAATAAACGAGGATAGGTTTGAGCAAATAATTCAAAAATACTCATTCAAAAACCTCCTGGAATTATTTTAGGCCATTAAATTATTAATTTGTTTTGATGTAAGTATCTAAAATTTCCTGATATTTACCATTGTCTTTCATGTTCTTTAAGCCAGTGTTGAACATTTCAAGCAATTCTGCATTCTTACCCTTCTGTACAGCAAACCCGTAAGAATTACCAGCCTGTAAATCACCAACTAATTTTAATGGCTGGCCTTTTGCGATTGCATAGCCTAGTACCGGGTAATCTTCGAAACAGGCTACAGAGTTACCTGATTTAACATCTTCATACATATTTGCAGATTCCGGGAAAGAGGTAATGGTGAAGCCATACTGGTCTTTAATGGATTCAGCATACTTAGAGCCTTCAGTACCATTCTTAACCGCGACATTTTTTCCTTTTAAATCATCGTAAGATTTAATGGTGTCATTGTCAGATTTTACAGCCATACCAACGCCTGAATCAAAATAAGGATCAGAGAAATCATATTTTTTCTGACGTTCTTCGGTAATACTCATACCAGCGATAACGCCATCGGCCTGTCCTGATTCAAGAGCGGTAACAGCCGCATCAAAGCCAAGTGGCTGCAGCTCATATTCAAAGCCCTGATCTTCAGCAATCGCTTTTAATAAATCCATATCGATACCTACACGGTTACCGGATTCATCTTCAAATTCAAATGGCGCAAAGGTTGTATCGGTTGCAATGATATATTTTTTTGCCCCGTCACTTCCGCTTGAGCTTCCGCCGCTTGAACAAGCAGCCAAAGAAAAAGTCATTACTGCGGCTAATGCCAAAATACCAAACATTTTGAGTTTCTTCATTTCTTTTCCTCCTGGATTATAGATACTTATTGTTAAAAGTATATCATTTTTTCAGAAAATACGCAACGAAAAAAAATCTCCGACTCAGGGTAAATAATAATTATACTGCTTAAACTCTAAAAAAACAAGCTTAAGTTCGGTATAAAATTCTTTAAAGTTTTTACCCAAATTGACGTCAAACATAACAAAAGGCTATTGGAAAAATCCAATAGCCTTTTGTTTGATTTTATAAATCAGGATGCTCTTTTAAGTACTGCTTAATGGCTTCAAGGTCTCCCTGGTCAATGATAATTTCAGAATCATCACTCTCAAGCAGTACCTCATCCGGTAAAATCTGTACCTCGACATCCTCAAATTCAACCGGTTTACGGCTCATATACATGAGCTCCTTCTGATCCAGGATTTCCTTACGGCGGGTAAGATCCGCTTCGATGGTATCCAGATCATCAATCCGTTTATTGATCTGTTTAGACAGGCGGATCAAGTCATCCAGAACCTCATCAACGATAAACTGCTTGTCAATAATTGTTTTAAGCTTATCGCGGATAACATCACCTGTTTTCAAAATATCGGTATCCGTTGTAATTGGCGTTAAATTGTCCAGCTCCTGCTTAAAGTCGCTAACTGTTTTCTGAAGCTTTTCAGTTCCTTTAGTCGAAGAATTAATCTCTGTAAGCAGCGCGCCTAAACGTTCCTCGATGGCGGCAAAATCTTCTTTCTGCTCTGGTGATATCGCGCTGTCAAGTTGATCAGCAGAAGCTGTCCCGGCGCCGAAGAGATCGGCCACTGAAACGGCCTCATTATCATCTGCCTCTTCCTCCGAAACGTCCTCAGCAGCTTTTTCATCAACGGTTGGCTCTTCCTCAATTTCTTCTGCCACTTCCGTCTCAACTTCTTCATCAATGACTTCTTCAGGCTGCTCTTCCTCTGCAACTATCTCTTCAACATCATCATTGTCGATTTCCTCAGGCTCAAGGTTCGTCAGGTCATCGTCATTGATTAAAAGAGATTTAAAGGCTTCCTCGTCAAGATAGGTATCCTCATCGTCCTCTTCTTCGTCAGCTTCCTCAATGGATTCCTCGACTTCTTCAAAGTATTCTTCTTCAATTTCGTCTTCATCATATTCTTCAAAGAGCTCTTCATCCTCAAAATCTTCAAACTCTTCATCGTCCTCAAATAAAGATTCTTCCTCTTCGTAGGGCTCTTCAATCCCCGCATTTACGGCCACAGTGTCAATCTCATCTGTGTTACCGTCTTTTGTAACCAGAGACTCAAAAATGTCGTCATATTCTTCTTCGTCCTGGTCTTCATCACGGTTGCTGAGCCATTCTTTTCGTTCCTTTTTTTCGCTGTGTCCTGAAACACCAAATACTTTTCCCCAGATTAAGTGACTGATCAGAATAACCACAATGTCTGCTACTGCAGTGATCAGCAATAATTTTGATGATATACTGAAGGCCATAAAGTAATTGATCCCAAAAACGATAATGTCGGCCACAACGATAAACACAATCGCGATAACCAATTTTTTCGACAGACCTGTAATATCGCCAATCCCCATCATCAAAATTTTAATTCCCGCAAAGAAACAGGAAACAATCATGACATTTGTATCCACATCGTGGCTTACAAACTGAAAGAGTAACAAAACACCGTATGTTGATAAAATAACTGCAATACAATCAAAAAGCAGTAGTAATCCTAATTTTTCACTTTTTTCTGCCATATCTTCACTCCTCAATATTTTCTTCGGTAACCGCTTCCGTATTTTTGTCCTTCTGCTCATTCAAACCAAAGGATGGAAGTACCGAACCTAAAGAATCTGCAAGCTTGTCTGTTCCCTTATACATCGATTCAATTTCCAATAGCTTGAGGTATTCTCGATTGAGGGTCTCTTCTTTTTTGTTCAAAGCTTCGTTTCTCTGTTTCAGCACATCAAAAGCATCCTCAAGAACATCCAGCATTTCCTTGACCATCTGTTCCCGTTTTTCAATGACCTTGATCTGCTTCTTCAAGCCTTCGGGCATATCACTGTCGTCGATATGACTTTCCGGCTCATCATCGCCGCACGGACACTCTTGCTCTTCGGACGATTCCTTAAACACCGGCACGAACGTGTCCCTCGTTTCTCCATCAACACCCTCCTGCAGTTTCGCAATCTTCTCATCCTTGTCCTTTGACACATTGAGTAATTTTTTTAATTCCTCATCTTTTTCCATCAGCTGCTTTTCTAAAAGCTCAATACGCGACTCTACACGGTCAAAAGATTGTCCTCTATCCTGGGTATTCTTATCCATACAAGTCCACTCCCTATTTTCTTTCTATTACCATTTTCGGCACTGCTTTTAAGGTTTAATATTTATTCATAGTCTATTATAACAAAATTCTTAGTAAAAGTATAATGTCTTTGTCAAAAAATATCATTGAAATTTTATTATTTTTCTCCATTATGGTATAATAACACAGTCATAAAGAAAAAAACATATTTAATTAGCAATTGAGAGGTCCCCATGGAAAAACGAAACAAAAGCGTTATTGGAAACCGAAGAAGTGGCGAACGGCCCTCTTCCCCTTCAAAAAAGGCGCCTTCGCGCCCTTCAGGACGTTCTGGAAACAGCCGGCCATCTCAGAGCCAGGGTTCCAGAAGCAATTCTTCCCGTCCATCCCGCCCACCACAGAGAATCGATGAACGAAGACGCAGTTCTAATGATACTTTACCCAAAAAACGCAGGAAAAAAAGAGGATTTTTTAAGAAAGCATTAATTTTACTTCTTGTGCTGTTGATCGGAGCAGGAGCATATGCAGCTACTGTCATCAAATTTGGCAATTTAAACAAAGATCTGACCGGAAAGGTCTCCCAATATAATATCAGTTCAAACGCCGCCAATATGGCTCTGAACCACCGTATTGTCAATGTGGCGATCTTCGGTGTCGACGGGCGCGACGATGTGGATGGCAGCCGGTCCGACTCCATGATGATTGCCTCGGCCGATTTCGAACACAATAAACTGAAAATAACCTCATTAATGCGGGATACCTATGTATACATCAATAAAGATTACGGCTATGACAAGCTCAACGCTGCCTATTCCTTTGGCGGCCCCGAGCTGGCGCTTAAAACCATCAACCAGAATTTTGATACTGCCATCACCGATTATGTGACCATTGACTTTACTGCCATGGTTGCCATGGTAAACGCCGTTGGCGGCGTCACTATTGATATTGAAAATGAAGATGAGCTTTATTGGGTTAATCAGTATTTGATGGATGTCAATAACCATGTTAATACAAATTCCGCTGATGTTCCAGGTACAGGCCCTCAGGTATTAGATGGAAGCCAAGCACTTGCCTATTGCCGCGTTCGTTACGTCGGCAACGGAGACTTTGACCGTACACTGCGCCAGAGAAAGGTTTTTGAACAAGTGCTCGACAAAGCAATGGATCTAAATCCATTGGCACAATATAATCTTCTGACACAGGTTATGCCTTATGTCGAAACATCACTAAGTCAAACCGAAATTTTAAAATACGCTGGCAATGTAATGTTTATGAAGGATCATGCTATCCATCAAGAACAAATCCCCGCAGAGGGGTATGTCGATACCGGAATGCTCGGTGATGTATCATATGTATTTCCTGTGACTTTGGCCGATAATATTAAGGAATGGTACCAATTTGTCTATGAGACGGATTATACGCCATCAGGAACGGCTCAGGATATTAGTGATGAGATTGAATCTGTATGGTAAAAATATAAGGAGATTTATTTAAGGTTTGGAAAAAATTAAAGCATTTTTAAAAAGTGACCGGTTTGCCGAAATTTTTCGTTTCGGCATTACCGGTGGTGTAAGTTTTTTAGTCGATTATGGTATTTTATTTGCATTAACAGAATTCTTTGGTGTGAACTATCTGGTTTCTTCCGGTATCAGCTTCACTGTCTCTGTTATTGTAAATTATTTTATGTGTATTCTCTGGGTGTTTAAAGGGGTTAAACAAAACGACACCAAATCCGTTGTGCTATTCGTCGGATCCAGTGTCGTTGGCCTGTTCATCAATCAAGTTTTAATGTGGTTTTTTGTTGAAAAGATCCATATCTATTATATGGTGGCAAAAATTATTGCTACGATTATTGTTATGATTTGGAATTATGTGGCTAAGAGAAAAGCAGTAGTGGGGTAATCTCCCAATCATTGTTTAATTATGTAATTTTGTAAGAAGCTTAGCCTTAAATTTGACTACTCTCAAAAACTGTATCAAACAAAGCTAAATTTGATACAAAATCTATATTTATTATTTTTTTAAGATATTTTTTCTTTTTTCTTTATTGGTAAACTTAACAAAGTCCAAATAGAAAAAATCATCATAAACGGGTAAAGAGAGATAATATACCTAGATTTTATTTCCCAAAATACATAAAATAAAAACATGCCCATATAGATTAAATAAATTACTGATAATTTATTAGATTGTGGTTTAATAAACCAATATAGCATTAATACAAATAATATAAAATATTGAGCATATATAAAAGAATCTGCTGCTTTTCTTAATATCTGCTCATTATTCATAAGATATTTTGTTGCTGCCGTTTCATAATAAAATTTCGAATCGCTTTCATTGCAATTCTCTCCAAAGGCGTACCGCTGTGCTTGATAAGTTCCTTCCATCCACATCCAGTATTCTTTTTTAGCAATAATCCCAATGACTTCTTTTATACCATTACTTTTTAGTCGAGCTACTACATCACTCGCATTTCTATCTACGCTATGTGTTCCATCTTGAAAGCCGAATTCTTCCTGATTAAAGCCCATATATATGTAAGACCAAACTGGCATTGATCTTTCTCCATCATTATAGTTGACTATGTGATGAATAAAAAAATTAACACTAAAAAACATAAAAAAACTTACAAAAAAAACAAGAAAAATTATTTTTAATTTTCTTCTAATTTGAGCTTTATTAGTAAAAAAATAGTCAATAATAATAGCAAATATATAGATTAATGCCACCGGCCTAATAAAATATAGTAATACTAATAAAAAAATAGGTACTGCTAGTTTATTTGAATCTTTTAAATAGATATACACTGAAGTTAATGATATCAGTGTAAACGGAATGTCTGTATAAATATGATTAATATATAAAAAAACAGATCCAAGGGAAAGAAATAGCAAATAAAACAAATTACTATATTTATTGTAATACAGGGATATTAACAGTGTACTCACTTTAGCAATTAAAAGAATACAAATGATATTTAATATTTTTATAATTATAACATTTTTAGGAAAAACTATAAATATTAGTCCATACAAAAAGCTTACTAAAACATTATTAGGCCACAATTTAAAATATAGGTTATCTAAAAAATATGAAAAGTTTAATTTTGATACTTCAATAGCCGCTCTAAAAATTTGCTCCATATCAGAAAAAGGTTTTAAAGGTACCAAAATAATGAATATAATTCCTAAGAAAATATAAATAATGGTAATTAACCATGGCTTGCTGATTTTATTAATTGCAGTTCTATATCTTAATAAAAGCATTATTCCTAAAATTACTAAAAGTACGCATATAATAATTTCCGGAGTCATGTAAATAAACTCTGGAGAATCGTCGTAATTGTAATTCGGTTTAATAAACAATGAAATAAATGAAAACACACAAAATACAATGAAAAGAAAAATTCTTATACACTTAACAATGGAAAAATAAAATTTATTCATCGACTTCTCCTGAGAACATACTTCCTTCAAATAATCCTCTTCTTTCATTACATTATAACTTTAAATACCTATTATTTTACACTTCCAAACAACTAATGCAAATATTTAAAAAATTATTTATGCTTTCTATTATATAATTTCAAAATAGTTTTAATTCTTAATAAAAGTCTCTATAAAATACTTCGGACGTTCTTTGGTTTCATTATATATCTTTCCAATATATTCTCCAATAATACCAATTGCTAAAAGCTGAACTCCTCCAAGGGCCCATATTGAACATGCTAAAGATGTCCATCCTGTGATAGTCTGCCCTAAATAGTTCATAATTAGTGAATAAACTAAAATCCCAACACTTACTAAAAAAGATACGACACCAACAATCGAAATCATTCTAATTGGTTTTATGCTAAAAGATGTAATACCGTCAAATGCTAATGATAACATTTTTTTCAGAGGATACTTTGACTCTCCAGCAAATCGTTCATGTCGTTCATATGTGACAACTGATGAAGGATAACCAATCAAAGGGACTATGCCACGCAAAAATAAATTGACTTCTTTAAACTGTGCCAAACCTTCTAATGCCCGTTTGCTCATTAGGCGATAATCAGCATGATTATATACAATTTCAACACCAAAAAGCTTCAATAGTTTATAGAAGCTTTCCGCAGAAAAGCGTTTAAAAAATGTATCCGCATCTCTTTTGCTTCGGACTCCATACACAATATCATTTCCATCATAGTATTCATCGACAAATTGATCAATCACATCAATATCATCCTGTAAATCTGCATCTAATGATATTGCCATATCACAATACGCTTTCGCCGTCATTAAGCCTGCTAAAACAGCATTTTGGTGTCCTTCATTTCTAGACAATTTGATTCCTTGATAAAGACTGTTTTTATTACATAACCTTTCTATAATTGACCATGTCTGATCTTTTGAGCCATCATTAACAAAAAGAATTCGACTTTCTTTTGAAATTATATTTCTTTCTTTTAAGTTTTCTATTTTATCTTTTAAAGTTTCAGCTGTTATATTTAGTACTTGTTCTTCATTGTAACATGGAATAACTAAATACAAAGTTTTTGGGCCTTTCATAAAAACCTCCCTAAAAATTATTTTTTAAGTATCCAAATAGTTCTAGCCATTTGTACGCTTTAGACTTTACAAAAATATTTAAATCATCTGGTAATTTTTCCATATATTTTAAAGGTTTAAAGATTTTATCTTTTTTACAAAAGTATATGTTCTAAGTTCTTTGATCAATTTATCAGGATCAAGTCAGGATCAATCCACTCAAAGGAAACTGATTCTGGAAGACTATAGTATATTTTCATAGCACTACTAACCCCATTATCATAATAATAAGGCATTACATATCCATAAAGATCATCCTTTAATTTGCATAAAATTATTGAATCAATTCTAAAATTTGTTTTTTCTTTTTCCTTAGCTTCAAGCAAAATCTGTTCATTATATTTTAAAACTTGGCTATTTATTCCGTATCCATTATAAACTGGGAATAAACTAAAAATAGAAATCGCTACTATGACTCCAATAAAACCAACTTGAATTTTCTTTCTTCTTATATGATAAACTATTTCCACAAAAACATCTAGTGCTACAATAAAATATATTAACATAAATGGCGCAAACGATCTTAATGTAAGTGTTGGAGACACTATTAATGCTCCAACAGTTATAAATCCAAACATAAATGATATAACAATAATGAATTTTTTTTCTAAAATATAATACGTTTCTATTTGAATAAACGTCAGTAAAACAAATAAAATTAATGTTATATTTAGTATTATTGTATGTGTAGTATTTTCGGTCAAACTGTAGAGATTGCCGTTTGTTTTCAAAACTAAAATAAAAATTACAATATTTAATGTACAATAAAAATAATTAACACATTTTAGTCCCCATTTCCTTTTTATAAGGCATATTGAAATAACTAATGTAGTAATTAAAACTAATATCAAAAATAAGTAAAAGCTATCAGAAAAGAATAATTTAGCAACTCCTTCAAAATTTAGTAACAATTTATCCAAAAATGATATCTCTCCCCCATTTGAAGTTTCTGTTACTGAAAGTCTCAATCTATTCCCTGGCGAAAAGACCAAAAAACAGAATGCTCCACAAATTCCTAAAAGAGTGATTATATCAAATTTTTCTATTCTTATTTTAAAGTACAGCTTTTTTAATAATAATATGAAAATAAATGTCACGATTAATGCTCCGCCTAATTGTTCTTGAGAACTTGCTAGAAGCAAAAAAGATAAAAAAGAAATTAATTTATAAGCTATATTAGCTCTACTTCTTTCTTTTATATTTATTTTTATATAAAAAATAAACCCAATAAGAAATAAAATAGTTGGAACCAAATATACCATTGCTGCTATAAACCAGAAAAACGAATCTCTTAATACATCTATTTGAATAAAACCAAATAAAGAACATGCTAATATTCCCGAATAAGCCAATGGAATTTTTTTTCCGCTACTTTTTAATACATAATAATGGATAATGTAAAACAGTCCACAAACAACAAAAGACATAAATAAACGCATTATCCATAAACCGTTTTTAAGTAATATTATTTCTAAAAAATATGCAAAAACTCGCCCTCCCCATCCATTATAGTGTAATTTTAAAAATTCAAATAACTGAGCTAACGAATAATTCGTTCCTTCTATTCCTGGCACTTGCACCGCATAAGATAGTGTAACGTACCCATAATCATCAAAATACATAAAAACATTTCTATATTGTAGTAACAAAAACATAAAAAATAAAACCATTATAAAATAAAAAATATAATAATCAGTTTTATTATTTTTATTATAAAGCACTTCAATCCTCCCAGCCTATAAACTCTCTATATTTTATTGCTATATCTGATTCCATAGCTAAAAACGCACTTTAAATCATTTACTAATTTTATTTTCCACAACTTTACCCCAAAATTTATTTTTTAAAAAAGAAACAAAACTGATTAAAAGATTTTTACTTTTTAAAAAGCAACTACCCAATGGGGTATAAAAATTCAACTAAACTAACTAAATTGATAAGAGCATTCGAAGTTCAAAATACAGACTAATTTTGATTTGCTAATCAGTCTTTAAAACCCGTTGCCCTCAAACAATGCCTCGGAGATGTTAAAATGACACAATACAAAAAGATGATTATAACTATATTGATATTAGTTTAAGTACAGTTTTAATGTATTACAACTTTCAAATAAAATAATCAATACTGTATGTTCATAAATCCTTTTCAAAAAAGTCTAATTAAACAAGGTATCCACTCACTAATTTAAATAACAACAACAGCAAAAGAAATGTACAAAGGCAAATAACAAATCCATTAATATGGACTTCTTTAAATGTATTTTTTATTTTATTTGTTTTAAAAAGTAACAATAACGGAAAGAGCAACGGTGCAAAATATCTTCCTTGCACTCCAGATATTGTAAGAGACCCCACTGGAGTAAATGTTATATACAATGACGTAATCACCAATCCCCAAGATAACAAAACACAAAATAATAAATAAATTTTATTTTTAATTCCCATATTTTTAGGAAGTTCATTATTGTCTACTACAGCTAAAACAAGCATAAAAAACGTAATAATATAACTTATTCCTGAGGAAAACGTTCCGCTATATGCAAAATTTCCGATTGGTCCTTCAAAATAAGATGGTAGACTTTTTAAGACAAAATTCAAACAAATATTTGCATAAGTAAAAATATGAGTAATAATAAAATTAATTTGTCCTTCTACACTTACACCTTCTATGGCCCATTGTGCTAAACCATTAAACGAAGAATATAGCGTATTTACTGTAATTACGCATCCTAGTACTAACAGCATCAAAAATTTGAGAGCAATCCCATTTTTAAAAACACTAATATTTTTCTTTATTATAGGCATGTTTTTATTAGGTAAAATTAAAAACAACAGTGCCAATGGCGCATACGTTATTTTACCCGTTATCATTATACTTGAAGCTAATAGATATAAAACTAATTTTTTAGTCGTAATTTTATTTGAATAAAACATGTTGATAAATATCGTCACTGTAGCAAGCGAAAAGCTATATGTAACTGGATCCGCAGAATATGAACATGCTAAATACAACATTCCAGGTAATAAACCTAAAAGAAAAATAAGTCTTTTACCGATTAACGTTTGTTTTATAAGTATACTTATGACCAAACAATATGCAATCAAATTAAACAATCTTCCTAAATAAAAAACGTTGATAAAAGGTAAAGACAAAAATTTCCCTAAAAAAATTCCTATCGCCGCAGGTACATAAGCGGTTGGCAAATATGGTTTTGCAGTTGTATCATAATACCTCTTTGTTTCATAATCATTTTTTTTATATAAGTCGAAATAGTTGTTTCTTTCTTCTGTTGTATCAAAAGATGTAGATATTCCATTAAAACTAAAAAAACGCTCTATATTCTCTGGCCAATATATTTCTTTATTTTTTTCTATTCCAAAATCAAAAGATGCTGTTTGATATGCCTTAACAAAATGTTCCCTTTCGTCAAACGAAAAGTAGGTAGGCATTGTAATAACTATATTAATTCCGAAGATAATTGCAATAATTAAAAAAGTAATGTGCAGTTTTAATATAAGATATTTAAAATTAATAATTAAAACTAACAACATATATAAAATTGAAAACAGTAAAAAAAAGCGGCTCCAATCAAAATAAAATTGATTATCAATTTCAATACGCGAAATATGAACTGATGTCTCTAAATTATTTTTTAAATATTCATTAAAATTCAGTTCTATTGTCGGATGTACTTTGCTATCAATTTTTAAAAACACCTGATCATTGTAGAGAGGATCAGCTAAATTAATTTTTCGTTCATTTTTTTTAGTATCTGGGTATTGAGTTCTTATCTCAAATGCAGATGAATTTTTATTTAAAATAATTTTTAATCTTAATATGTCGATATTTTTCGAATTCTCAATTGTAATACTGCTTTGTGTATTCGTAGCTATATATCCACTATCAAATATAATATTATTAGTTTTAATGTCACTATCACAAATTTCAATTATTCCTTTTTGATTTTCATCTAGAAAAAAATATCGATAATTAAAACCGAATATTTCAATTAAAAGTGAGACAAAAAATACAATAATAACTAGTAAAATATTTTTTCTTAAAATATTCTTTCTCATTTCCTCTCCTTTTCGATTTCATTTCGTTTATAACAAAATAAGTTCATTTTATCTTAAAAACTATCGAACATTATCCCCAAAGCACAAGCAAACAAAAATAAACAAACTACCCTTTGATTCACAAAGTCAAGTTGCAGTATCTTAATAAGAAAGTTTTAGACAATACTATATCAAATCACATTATATTTTTAAAAACAGAGAATTATTTACTCATTCTCCAATGTGATAAAATTTAAACTTATCAACTTGCTTCTGCATTCTGAATTTTAATAATTAACCTTTCTTTATTATCTTTGATCTATTTTTTTCTATTTCTAATTCCCTAACTCTTTTTTCCAATATAGCTAATGCTTGAATTGTTTTTCTATTTTTTTCATTTAAATCTGATATTATAATTGTGATAGATAACAAAATCAATAATACAAACATTGCTTCAATAACATAAACTACATTTACTGGTGTTTCAATCCCTACTATACGTGATATCCAATAAACAATTTCAGGAAAGGTAATTAATAGTAACAGCGCAAATACAGAAAACAACCAAATTAAAGAATATTGTAAATTTAACTTTTGTTTTCTTAATAAATTAATAATTATGACTAGAAAAAATATAATCGCAATCGCCAGAAAAATCCTTAGTGTTATATTCATTGTTATTTTCCTTTTCTAAAAGAACCTAGTCGGCAAATAATAATTGCTAAAAAGACCTTTATCATATAATAAACTGATTTAAATGCCTTTATTGAAGATTCTCCTCCCTTTCTTTCAGACATTACAACCGAAACTTCCTTAATAGTAAAATTATTTAAAGTAGCAGCAATAATTGCTTCTGGTTCAGGATAGTCTGATGCGTAATACATAGAAAAAAACGTAGTTAAGGCTTTATTCGTTGCTCTAAATCCACTTGTTGTATCTTTTATCTCTTTGCCACTCAACGATTTAATTAATAGTCTCAACATATTTATTCCTATCCTCCTCGCGCCTGAAGATTGAAAACCTTCTTTCGTAATAAATCTAGAGCCAATGACCATGTCCGCTCGATTGTTGATAATCGGTTCGATAAGATTTTTTATAAAGAATGGGTCATGCTGCCCATCTCCATCCATTTGAATTGCAATATCATAATCTTGTTCCACGGCATATTTATAACCTGTCTGAACGCCTCCACCTATCCCTAGATTAACAGGTAAGTCAATAAAATTATAATTTTTTTCTAAACATATTTTTTTGTATTATCAATTGAACAGTCATTAATAATAACATAATCTAATTTAATATTTTGAATAGTAATTTCCTTTAAATTTTCAATCACACTCTCTATCGAATCCTGCTCATTATAAGCAGGAACAATTACCAGCACTTTTATCATTACATAACCCCATAACCTTTCATTCAACTAGGTTTAATATTCATAAATACAACGCCAGCCAAAATCAAAATAATCCCAATCCATTGAAAACTTCCAATATGTTCTTTCAAAATAAAGATTGAAGCCATAATTATCAAAATATTTGATAACCCTAGAGCAATAGGTTGTATATAACTCAAATCAAATTTTTGCACAATTGAAATCCATAATAAAAAGCTAATAATATATAAACATAATCCTATTAAAGTCGTATAGGATAAAGATAAATTAAAAAAACCGGAATTAACCACTAAAGCATTATTTTCTGCTCCAATTTTAACTAACGTTACCCCCCCAACACTACAAAATAAATAGACTATAAATACTACGATAAACATGAATGCAAACACTCTCTCCTTTAAAATCTAATAAGCATTTTTAACCAATGCCCCAAACGTCATAAAAAACACCTTCACATCCAGCAACAGCGACCACTTCTCAATATACTCAATATCGCAGTTAATCCGCTCTACAATCGAAGTATCCCCGCGCCATCCGTTTACCTGTGCCCAGCCAGTAATTCCCGGCCTTACATGATGCTTAATCATATACTTGGGCACTTCATCTTTAAACTGCTGCACATAGAACGGCCGCTCTGGTCTTGGGCCGATAATACTCATATCTCCCTTTAACACATTAAAAAACTGTGGAATCTCATCCAGACTTGTTTTCCGGATAAAGGAGCCAAATTTCGTCTTTCTCGGGTCATCCTCGGTGGTCCAGAGCTTATCGCCCTTTTCTGGAATATCATTTCGCATTGAACGGAATTTATAGATATAAAATTCCCTTCTGTTCATGCCCACACGGATCTGCTTATAAATAATCGGTCCTGGAGAGGTTACCTTAACCAGAATCGCTAAAATTAGATAGAGCCATGAAAAGACGACTAAAAACGTGCCCGACAAAAGAATATCCAGCGCCCTTTTAATAAACTTATTAAAAGGCTCATCCAGCGGTATATACCGCGTGTTAATCAACGGGATACCGTCAAGCTCATCAAAGGCTGGCCTGGATCCCTGGACCAGATTAAAGTAATCTGGGATAACCTGTGTTTTTATGCCCTGGTACTCACATTTGTCGATCACATCATTGATGCGCTTAAAGCTGGTATTTGGCAGCGCAATAATGACTTCATCCACACGAAATTCTTCCAGTATATCATTCATTTCTTTTGTGGTTCCCAAAATCGGCAGGCCATTTTTATCACTCTTCGGATAATAATCGTCAACGTAACCGCAAATTTTGTAGCCAAGCTGCCGGTCTCCTAATACTTTATCCGCAAAAGCCTGTCCCAGGGCGCCGGCCCCCACTATGATAATATATTTAATGTTATAACCGCGCTCACGCATCATTCGAAGCACTTTTCGAATGGTGCCCCGCTCCAGAGACATGATTACAATGGAGAACAGAAAGAAAAGTCCGAGCATATACCTTGAAAAGTGGATGCTCTTTTCTGTATATAAAACTGCCATTACGATTAAAATCCCAATGGCATTAGACAATATAATCTCCTGGCATTCTTTAAAAAAGCGCTGCTTCCGATACGGTTTGTACAAACCAAAGATAAGAAACAAAATCAGGTAAACAGGTATGATAAAAATCAACAGACCAACATAAGCCTCGAAATGCATTGTGCGCACGCCATCCGTAAAAAATGGGGAAACAAACCGAATATACCAGGCCAAAAGAAGCGCGCCGCTGACGACAACGGCATCAAAAACAACCAGCAGAAAATTAAAAAAATGTTGATTACTTTTTATCACAGCTTTTACCTCCTCTTAGATTATCGGTTTTTTGCCAACGCAATTTTTTTCATTATTTTCGTTCCAAGAAATACAGTACCTGTTGTAACTTTACTGTATTTCCCCTGATAATGTTTATTATAAAAAATAATCATTGAATCATAGAACGCTTCGATCACTTTAGGATTGCGTTTCCCAATCCCGCTGGCCTTTTTATAATGAAAGATACGTACTTCCGGATAATAAATGATCTGATATCCAGCCTGCTTAATGCGGTAGCACCAGTCAATATCCTCACCGTACATAAAATAATCCTCATCCAGCAGCCCGACACGGTCGATCACACTCCGGGGAACAAGCATAAACGCCCCCATTACGCAATCCACAGAACATATTTTATCCGGATTAACAAAGGTCAGGTTGTACTCACCAAACCGCTGGCTTTTAGGAAAGCGTTTATCCAGCTTAAGTGAATGGTATAGACCATTAGCCGGCGTCGGAAAGCTTCTCTTGCACGCTGCGTCCAGCTGCCCATTTTCCAGAAGCACTTTGCAGCCTAACGCTCCCACCTGAGGTCTCGTTTTTATAAAATCCAACGACTTCTTAAGGGTATTCGGTTCAACGATTGTATCTGAATTTAACAGCAGAATATAATCTCCCCTTGCTTTGTGAATACCAATATTATTCGCCTTTGAAAAGCCCAGGTTTTCTTTGTTTTTAATGATGCTCACCTGTGGAAACTTCCGTTCAACGGCTTCGATACTGCCGTCACAAGAAGCATTATCCACGACGATCACCTCAAAGTCGACCTCCTGCAAATGGCTCTCATAAACCGAAGCCAGACAATTAGTGGTCAATTCTTCTGTTTTATAATTAACAATAATAATTGATAAATCCATAAATGCTCCGTTCGTACATACTTCTTGTCAATTTTAACAGTATATCATAAATGTAACAAATTTGCATCTTCCATTTGCCTTACTTCGATATTTTTTCAAATAAATATCGGAATACATTACAGAATAACATCCCCTCTATCTTGATATAGTTAAGAATATGGCGCATTTTGAAGGGTGTTTTCCGAACTTTATTTAAACTTAAAAACGCTTCTCTAATACCAGACCAATAAGTTCTTCCATATCCCGACACTGAAAACATTGCACCCTTGATTAAAAAGCCCAACGCTAAAAAAATAAAATTTATTACCAACTGTAAAAAAGGCATATTTTTATAGGCTGTATAGATGTTATTCCTAGCCGAAATTTTAACCTTAAATTCTGAATACTTATTGCCATCTGCTGTTGTCGCGCTGCCGATATGATAACAGATGGCAGATGGCTCATAACGATTCTTATAGCCGTAAATGCGTCCTCGATAAGAGACATCCACATCTTCAAGGTAGGCAAAATAATGCTCATCAAACAAGCCGATCTCATCAAAAATACTTTTTCTGTAAATTCCTGCACCGGCGCATGTACTGAAAATACTGGTTGGCTTCAATAATCGGGAAACGTTCTTCCCATCACCGCGTTTATAAGCCCAGCCTAAGATATTATAAAAATCTCCAGTATCATCGATTTTATCGCGTTCATAATAGCGAATCATCCGTGAAGAAACGGAAAATATCCGTTCATCCTTGTCAATAGCCTGATAAAGCTTTTCAACAAAATCATCTGCTACCACCACATCATTGTTTAGCAGCAGCACATATCTGCCCCTGGCAGCGCGAATGCCATTGTTCACAGAAACCGCAAATCCAGAATTTTTTTCGTTAACGATCAGCCGAATTTCAGGGTGATTCTTTAAGATCATCAGACCATTATCGGTCGAGCAGTCATCAACAATAATGACCTCAAAATCCTTGAAAGACTGCTCTTTTAAACTGTTGAGACAATTTTCTAAAAACGCTTTCCCGTTAAAATTAGGGATAACAACTGATATTTCTTTACTCATATACATTCTCCATGGTATTATCATATCCTAGATAAATGAAGGATGCAATAAAATTCTAAATGGATATTTTTAATGCAATAAACTATATTTTTTACCTGTGGATAAAAAGATATCCACAGGCGTAACCGTCATATATGTCGGCAATTTGGGCGAAAAAGCGAAAATGGACGCGAAATCACCGACACCCGTGTCGACATAAATAACTATAACATTATAATTTTTATATATTATTATATATTAATAAAGGGGGCCGTTTCCTGCTTTCTTCTGTTTCAAAAAACAGTTCCCCTTGTTTTTAAAATCTGTGATGATGATTTTTAATATTTTACTTATCATTGACATTTGTATGTTAACCAGCAACCATACATCATCAAATTTCAAGCATGAGCATGTGTTTAAGCGCTTTTTTTCTCATGTTCATGATTCTGTTCCTTTTTGCTTCTTTCTCTTCTTAATTCAGGCATTTTTAAAGAGTTTTTATTTTCCAGTACTTTGTGGATAAATGGTGTCAAAAATTATAAAGCGGACATATCTGTCCGTGATAATGCCAAAATCGCCAAAATAGCGGCAAGATCGCGGCCACATATGTCCGCCATTAAATAATATTATAAATAATATATTATTATATATATACTTATTCCTGAGTGCAGGGTTATCCACAGTTTGAAATCTTTGCTGTCTAAAAACGAATCTGCAAAATCTAATCGACATCAGTAATTATTTCCAAAAAATAATCCTTAATCTCTTTTATTTCATTATAAATCTTTATGTTATACTCTTAACTAACACTCTTTTAAAAAAATAGATAGGCTTAGTATCTGATCCGATGATTTTACTAAAAAATAAAACCTGTAAGATTTTGACGTCTTACAGGTTTTTGTTTAATTTATGGAATTCTGTTCATAATGTCAATAATTCCCTGACCATAGTTTGCTCCGGTTGCCCATCCATATCCATTAGGATTTTCTTTTTGTCCTAACCATTCAACATATGGGGCGCAGCCACGCTTAACCAAGTTAAATCTTTCATCAACACAAGCATTATTTAAAGGTTCTGTTGATGCATAAGCCTTCAAATGTTGTATCTGCGCACGAATTCCCATGCGGATACCATTTTCATTGTCTCCATATTTCTGAGCAAAACTCATGCCCGCAGCGCCATCATCTGTAGCCCCAAGGCCAGCAAAATTGAATTGACTAATGCTTACTTGACCACCAAATTTTAACCAACCGGTTTCTTTCATGGCTTGAGCAAAAGCTACGTCTGCACGAATGCCTTCGGCGTTTGCTTCTTCGATGTAAAGTTGTGCAAAACGGTTAAGGTCTACATTTCTTCCATTTTCTGTGTAATATGATGGAAAATCATGTCCAGAAGAATTGTATAAATAAACTAATTGTTCGACTCTTACAGCGCTGTTTCCGATAATGGATGTTAGACCTGCAGCGTTATTTTCTTCTGGTACTTCAATTTCTATAGTTTTTAACATCTGGAAATTTCCCGTCGTGTCCACTGCATAGGCGTGTACATTGTAAGTGCCTGTATCATTTCCATGATCTTTAATGTTGACGGTCACTTTATAGTCGCCGTTCCACTGCCGCTCTGCCCAGTACCACTTGATGTCATCCTGGCCATTCACTTCGCTCCATACAGGAACTGTGATGCCACTTAATCCCATACCATTCGGTACATTCACTTTGCTGATGGTTGCCGTAAACTGGCCATTCTTCACTTCACTTACATTCAGTTCTTCTGCGGTTATTTTTCCTGGATTCGCTTCTGGCACGGTAACACTTGCTGTCTTTAACACCTGGAAATTTCCCGTCGTGTCCACTGCATAGGCGTGTACATTGTAAGCGCCTGTATCATTTCCATGATCTTTAATGTTGACGGTCACTTTATAGTCGCCGTTCCACTGCCGCTCTGCCCAGTACCACTTGATGTCATCCTGGCCATTCACTTCGCTCCATACAGGAACTGTGATGCCACTTAATCCCATACCATTCGGTACATTCACTTTGCTGATGGTTGCCGTAAACTGGCCATTCTTCACTTCACTTACATTCAGTTCTTCTGCGGTTATTTTTCCTGGATTCGCTTCTGGCACGGTAACACTTGCTGTCTTTAACACCTGGAAATTTCCCGTCGTGTCCACTGCATAGGCGTGTACATTGTAAGTGCCTGTATCATTTCCATGATCTTTAATGTTGACGGTCACTTTATAGTCGCCGTTCCACTGCCGCTCTGCCCAGTACCACTTGATGTCATCCTGGCCATTCACTTCGCTCCATACAGGAACTGTGATGCCACTTAATCCCATACCATTCGGTACATTCACTTTGCTGATGGTTGCCGTAAACTGGCCATTCTTCACTTCACTTACATTCAGTTCTTCTGCGGTTATTTTTCCTGGATTCGCTTCTGGCACGGTAACACTTGCTGTCTTTAACACCTGGAAATTTCCCGTCGTGTCCACTGCATAGGCGTGTACATTGTAAGTGCCTGTATCATTTCCATGATCTTTAATGTTGACGGTCACTTTATAGTCGCCGTTCCACTGCCGCTCTGCCCAGTACCACTTGATGTCATCCTGGCCATTCACTTCGCTCCATACAGGAACTGTGATGCCACTTAAATCATAAGGTGATTTGAGCCCTTTTATTATAATGTCGAAAGTATTATTCTTCACATTGGAAAATGAAATCTCCTGAACTGTTGCGTTCGGTTTGTATCCAAAAAAATCATTTATACTTTTCACAATGCGTGTTGCTTCATTATTTTGATAGGACTCATCTGCTAACTTTCTTGATTCGTTATCATTAGAAACAAAACCAGCTTCTATTAAGACAGAAGGACAAGTTGTATGAGCAGGGATATAATCGTCTCTTTCAATTGTATTTCTAAATGGAATACCAATACCACTAAAATTTTTCTCCAGTAATCCAGTAAATTCCTTTGATCTTACTGCTGATTCACATGGCGTTTCATCCAACCATGCATAGTCGCCATTACCCCAGAGACCATATTTTTTATATACACCACTATTGTCAATACCCGCACGGTAACTGCTCCAATAAAATTCATATCCACTTGCGCTTCCACCAGAATTGTGATGTAGACTGATCGCCAAATCAGGATTTTTTGCATTAATTGCATCACCAATCGTTTTTAATGAGCTGTCGGAATCATAGCCTTCATTAACTTGTTGAGTTGTCAGTAATGCAGGAATCGAACAACCGTTAACTGGATGTGTTAAATAAACTTCATATCCTATAGATTTAAGCTTTTCCGCTGTCTTGGCTGCCAAAGCTGCATTGAGATCCGCTTCTTTGATTTTAGTATTGTTATTTACCGCTCCTGAATCTCGTCCAACCAAATGCCCTGGATTAATTACAATTACCGGAGTTGCAGCCTTTATAGGAAAAAGTGTTGCAAAGCACCCAAAAAGCAATAAAAATACCGTTAAAAAACTGAATGTCATTTTCTTATATGTCATTTACTCCCTCCTTTCTTTTAAAATTAAGATCTTAACTATAAATCTCAAAATGATATTATCATATTAAAGATTAGAACGTCAATTCTAAAGTGTTTATTTCATCATTTCCCATAAAATTCCATGTGGTATCTTAAACATTTAACTTAATATTTTTAATTACGATATACCAATTTGTATGTTTTTTCACAAACAACTTTCTATTTCTTGATTATTTTCAGCCAAAAATGTCCGGATTCAAACAAAACATTTTGTTTGAATCCGGACAACTTTAAATATATTAATTTTTTTATTTTAATTGTTCAATAAAATTTTTAGTCTTTACCTTTTCAATAGGTTTCATATACATCTCACTTTTCTTTTTGATAAAAGGAGAACCTAAGATTAGCAAATCATACGGAAACTCATAGGGTATAGAGTAATTTCCAAGAGAGTCTGATAAAATTCTTGTCTCTTTCACAAAAACATCATATTTAAATCCAGCATCTTTTAATCTCTTAGTCAATACAGTTTCACAATTAGCAACTACATCAACTAATTCTTCATAATTTTTAATGGATTCCCAAAATTCTTTAAAAAAACTGCTTTTTACAACATTTGAGTTGAAAACTTGAAAATAGGATTGAATATGCTCTTCTATGCATGGCTTTTGAATATATGTACCATCTTCTAAATATGGAAAAAGAGTAATTCCCCAAAAATCCACATTTTTTGATTCCATTTTTGCAAATACATTTCTAAAATCATATCGCCCACAATAACAGCTATTATTCAATAAAAGTAATTGATCAAATGTAGCTACATACTCAAATCCTAGACTCAATATAGCGTCTCTCCATCCTCCAAAATCATATCCAATGTTTTCTCTTTCTATTATTCTACTAATATAAGGCGATACCTTCTGTTTTTCTAGTTCAGATATTTTTGAATTAGTGATAAATACTACTTGTTCTACAAATGAACTTAGCTCTTTAATATAATTAACATCGTCTTCTGAAATACAGTTATTTTTATCATAATGGACATACAATGCGATTCTTTTTAATTCGCTATAATCTATAATCTCACTGTAATCATTAAATGTTTTGATTGTTTTATATCCGTTAATTTTAGCAACAATACTCCATATTCGTTCGATTTGATGCCCTAAAGTTTGGTTAACTTGTCCTTTCTCTTTTGGAAAATCATCAAAATCAAAATTTGCTTTAAATACTTTTTCAATTGCCTTAGTGCGTGCCCAAAACATATTTCCAACAGGAAAAACAATATCTTTATCTAAATCATCTTTTAGTCCTAATCTTTTTAATAACGCTTTACAGTACTTTTCATTATCTCCCCAATGAGCTTGCAAACGTACTACTGGATATACTTCAGGATATATTAAACCTACATTATTTTCATTTTCAAATATAGAAAATATATGCTTAATGTTTTCGGTATTTCCAAAAAGATGTCTATATAAAAATTCTCTCCAACCATCTCCATAATTATTAGTAGCAGTTTTTTTAGAATGAATATGACAAATATATTCGTACCTGTCAATTTTATCTTTTAATTGCAGAAGAAATGGCGCTACATCACGTCCTCTATTTTCGTATACACCTACTTCAATATAATTAGCTGAGCAATTTTGTCTAAACTTTGCTTGAATTAATTCCTTTTTTTCAAGGGTATCCGTTGTAATATAGCAATCATATTCAAACGGTATCTTATTAATCTCATTAATTATTTCAACTACTGTATCTACATAATATAAATGAATTTGAACAGCTATGCAGGGCTTCTTATTTAATTTAGACAGAGAACTTTCCTTAATTTTTATATTACTTTTTTTATTTAAAACCTTCACTTCATTAAATGGAATATCAAATAACGCTTTAGATAAAGTATTTATGTTTGCATAACCGTATTTCTCGTCTGGTTCGAGATAAGTTCCCTCAGCCCATTCATTCCATGCATTGATAAACACAAAACGATTTGATTCGTCAAAATTATTTCGCGCATCATCTATGATCAAAGTTAGCCATTGATAAAAGCTTTTTAAAGAATAGCCCCAAAAAGTTGTCCAATTGTTATCACGCCTTGCTGCATTGTCCCACCCAAGCATTGCAGTTTTATGTAAAGGTAGGGTGTTTTTGACACTGGACTCTTTTAATTGAGCTCCTAAAATATCCACTAATTTCCGATAATTATAAATACAAGCTTCTTTACCATTTAAATTAACATCACGCACTCCAATAATATCATACCACATATTATGAGGCGGGAATTCTAATTCTCCGTCAATATAATTTTCGATTTTCAATTTTGACGCCGTATTATTAGCTGTCTGACAAGTCCAAATTAAAATTTCACCTATACCTACCTCATCTGCCCTACGTCTCCAAGCAGCAAATGTTTCTTTAATATCTGGTATTTCTCCCGGATTATAAACAATAATCAATGGTTTACCATTGATTCGAATATATCGTCTATCATCAATATATTTCTTTATATCGTCAATAAACTTATTCCTATCATCTTTACTATAAGATTGTCCTAAAAGCACCTCTTTGTTGAGTCCATCCCATGCTCGAGTAAAATTCTCATTTGCCCAGCATAAGCAAAAATTAAAGTCTATTTCTGGATGTTCCAATAACATATCAACTGGTTTTTCCATTATTCTTCTGCCTGAAAACCAGTAATAATAAAAACAAAAACCATAAACTCCATGCTGCTTTGCTAATTCAATCTGTTTTTTTAATGTTTCGATTTTGCTTAGATCATAATAACCAATATCTGAATGGGGTGTACGTGGCTGGTAATGCCCTTCAAAACGCGGAGAGGTTTTTGATGTATTTGTCCATTCAGTAAATCCTTCTCCCCACCACTCGTCGTTTTCCTTGATTCTATGAAATTGCGGTAAATAAAAGGCTATAGCTTTAATGTCTGTTTTTTCAGAAGAAAAGTCTATATTATCTTGGTAATCACTTTCATATCCAGAATACAATAGACTATCTTCCGCATGCAAATCAATACCCGTTTTATTGTGAAATTTCTTGATTTCCCACTGTCTCAATAAGAAATCTTTTGTTTTTTTAGTTGTCTCCTTTATTCCGTTATTCTTTATATTTTTTATTCCTTTATAAACTATTTCTGTATTCTTATTTTTTTTAATATATCTTTTCGTTCTGTCCAAGCTAACTCGCAAAGGCTTAGTTGCTTTCCAAACAGAAGAATTTCTGATCGATTCAAATTCTTGATTCAAACTCCGATAGTTTTCTTCCAATAATCTTTCTTTTTCTTTTGAAATAATCAATTCTTCTTCTTTCCTTTTTTCAACTATCGAATTGACTACTTCAATTTCTTTTTTCGTAAGCTTCTTAATATCACATGTAATTTTAATCAGTTCCACATTTTCCAAATTGCCCTTTACTTGATAAACAGGATCGTCAGTTAGAAAATAATACCATCCATTATTTTTGTAAGTATAATTAATAGGAAAAATTGTTAAACTATTTTCATTGCTTTTTATTTCTAAATTACGCACTCGACAATATTCTTCACAAGGATCCCAACGCAAGGAACATATTTCAATACTAACTTCATTTAAATCATAAGTTATCTCAAGTCTTCCATCTTTTATATTGTTCCGAGAGTATATAGATTCGTTAATGGCGAAAGAATTTCCTTTACTATAAAACAATCTTGTATCAACTTCATTTTTATTTAAAATCTGTTCACTATAATCTGTTAAATTAAATCTTTCTTTTTCATATTGCTTATAATCAAAACGGTCTGAGCCAACATAAGAATACACAAAATGATGATCCCAACTTTGATATATTTGATTCTTCTTTTTATCATCCAATCCCACACATAAAAGCAGTTCTTCTAAATCGTAATATTTCTTTGCTATTGTACTGTTTTGATAATACATCATTAAAGAACGCCATAAAACAAAATCAACGGGAATCAGAAAATCGAATATCCATTCATAGTCAATTACTAAGTATCCATCTTCCTTTTTTGTTTTAAAGAGATTACAAAATAATAAATCAATATTCAAATTTCTCTTACACTTTAACTCTTCAAACAATGAACAATCACCAAAAACATTTTTAAATTTTTCATTAAAATATTCATTAGATGCTACAGATTCATGTGAAAGGTTCTTTTTAAATTCATTCAGTAGGAGTTCAAATGCTTCTTTTTCGCCGTCTTTCAGCTTGTTGTTTAATATTTTTTCAAATGTCGCTCCCTCAACATATTCCATTTCAATCCCTTGATCCGATTCTTGAACAGGTGCATTTTTTAACAAAAAATCATCAAATTTGTAGTTTTTCACCATTTTTTTTAAATGTTTTTTTGCACTATCTGAGAGACCTTCTTTCTTAACCCTAATCTTACCATTTTGATCTTTAATAATTTTTGTAATAATAGAAAATTCTTTCTTTCGTTTATTACTTATTTTAGCAAATAAGATTTCTTCATTGTTTTTACTTTTACTTGAAGAACTATTATTAATCTCAATTAAAAATGAGTTGCTAAATTTCTCATAAACTCCCTCTTCTATAAGAGTGCAGGCCATTTTTTCTTCATCAAAAAACGAAAAACGTTTTTGATCATAACTAGGCTTAACAACAGCATTATTTTCTAATATTCCCATAGATTCAGTTGTATATATCGCATCTGGAAATTTATAATCATAATAAGGATAATAAAACTTATAAGTATTATAATCAGCTTTATCTATGAGCAATTCTATTTCTTTACTACTAAATGTCTTTACTTCATTGCTATATTGATATTGATCTAAGCCCGAAAACAGAGTATTTAGATGATCTTCCGGGGCCCCGTTAAAGTATTTTAAACCTAAGCGATTTTCAATTGCTATTAGAAGGGTTCCGTCGACTTTTAATAATCGTTTCAGTTCAACCAATAAATCTAAATAGGGATTTTCTGTTTTTGTAAAACTCGCAGCATATTCGAACACACCATTTAACACAATATAATCAAATTTTTCTTTAAATTTAATATTATGAAAATTCCCAACAATTATTTCAAGATTTTCCTTTTCTTTATGCCTTTCATAAATCGTCTCGCTTCTATCTTTCGTGAGTTCAACGGACGTTACTTTTTTTACTTTATCACATAACATTCCTGTTATGGCGCCGCAGCCTGCCCCAATTTCCAGTAAACTAGCGTCTTTTTTAAAATCATACCAATTCAAAATATTTTCTCTTAAATGGCTTAAATGGTACAAAATAGGCCAGCGATCATCTTTAGCAATAACTTCCTGAAAATCTACACCTGATTGTATAATTTCAAAGATTTCTTTTTCGATAGGCCCATCAGAGTATTCATTTTCGTTTTGATAGTAATCCAAATTTAATTTTGCCATAATATAACCTTTCTAATTTCCCTTTTTATAAGCTTCACAAACCTCTTTAGCCTCACCAATCTTAACCATATTTCCTTTTTCTAACCACATAACATGAGTACACAATCTTTCAATTTGTGCAATAGAATGTGATACAATTAAAACTGTGGTTCCACCAGCCATCATCTTACTCATCCGCTCTTCACATTTTTCCTGAAACCTGAAGTCTCCAACGGACAATATTTCATCTACAATTAATATCTCTGGTACCACTGATGTCGCTATTGCAAATCCAAGCCGGGCTACCATACCAGAAGAAAAGTTTTTGACTGCAACATCCATAAAATCTTGTAGTTCTGAAAATTCGATAATCTCGTCCATTTTTTCGACCATATGCTCCTTGGTATAGCCTAAAACCAAACCATTGAGCATCACATTTTCTCGTGCTGTTAAATCAAAATCAAAGCCTGCACCCAATTCTATTAATGGAGAAATATTTCCTCTTACATCAATTGTTCCACTAGTAGGTTTTAGTATTCCAGAAACAATTTTTAATAAAGTACTTTTCCCAGATCCATTTAATCCTACAATTCCGAATACATCGCCTCGGTTAACGTCAAAACTAACATTATTTAGAGCCTTAAATTCTTCAAAAAACAACTGATGTTTCACCATTTTCACAAAATACTCTTTAATACTCTCGATCTTCTCACTCGACATATTAAATGTCATTGTTATATTTTTTGCTTCAATAATTTTAGACATTTTTTCCTCTTTATATATATAAGATAAATTGATCCTGCTTTTTCTTAAAAAACAATAATCCTATTATTAAAAACAAGCTTGCAAACCCAATACAAACTAAATTTTCTTTTAATCCAGGTATCATACCATATAAAATTACTTGACGGAAATACTCCACATAATGATATAAAGGATTAAATACCATTAATTTTTGCATGATTGCTGGTAACATCTCCATAGGATAGATAATAGGCGTTAAGTACATCCAAGCTGTAATCCAAACACCATATAGATGTTCTGTATCCCTAAAAAAAACATTTAGTGATGAAAGGATCAACCCCAGTCCCGTAGAAAATATTAAAGTATATACCAATGGGATTGGAAACAGCACAATTGTCCAAGTAACATGAACCCTTAAAATAAGCAGTACTATTGCAACTGCAATTAATGAAAACAAGGCATTAACAAACGCGAATAAAACTTTTTCAAGCGGAAAAATATATTTTGGTATATAAACCTTTTTTATTAATCCAGACGCACCTCTTATAGAATTCATTGCTAATACTGTTGCTTCAGAATTGAAGTTAAAAATCAAAGACCCTACAATATAATAGGCCGGAAAGTTTTCAATATTCATTTTAAAAATCCGAGAAAATACTGCTGTAATAACCAGCATCATTAACAACGGATTTAAAACACTCCAGGCAAGTCCTAAAACAGAACGACGATACTTCACTTTTACATCTTTAACAACTAATTCCTTTAACAAATATCGATATTTAAAAAATTTTTCAAAATATCCTCTAAATTCCTTCTTTTTAGGAACGCTTAAATTTTCTTCACTCACTTTATAATCTCCTTAAAATTTGTTTATAAAGCAGATAAACTTACCCAATCGGTAAGTTTATCTGCTTGCTTTTAAATATTAATAAAGTTTATTTCTTAGAATACATCTTCTCATAGTATTCCTGATATCCGCCAGATTTCACCTGTTTTAGCCAATCCTGATTGTTTAAATACCAGTCAATGGTCTCAACAATACCCTGTTCAAAAGTATAAGATGGCGACCAGCCAAGCTCGGTTGTAATCTTTGTATTGTCAATGGCATAACGGCGGTCATGGCCTAAGCGGTCCTCCACATGGATTTTCAGATCATCTGAAATCTTTGAAGCATCCGTATCGATACCATTATACTGGTCATTGCTTAATTTTTCTTTGACATCGGCAATGATCAGGTCGACAATTTCAATATTGGCCTTTTCGTTGTTGCCGCCGATATTATACACTTCACCCAGACGGCCTTTGTGAAGCACAGTATCAATACCGCTGCAGTGGTCTTTTACATGCAGCCAGTCTCTGATCTGCATGCCATCCCCGTAAATCGGCAGATTCTTAAGCTCAACCACATTGGAAATCATGAGTGGAATCAGCTTTTCCGGAAACTGGTAAGGACCGTAGTTGTTGGAGCAGCGGGTAATATTCATTGGAAATTTAAAAGTATTTCCATAGGCCCGTACCAGAAGGTCTGCGCCAGCTTTGGATGATGAATAAGGACTGTTTGGCTGGATCGGTGTTGTCTCGGTGAACATGCCAGTCTTTCCAAGGGCGCCGTACACTTCATCGGTGGAGACCTGAAGGTATTTTACGCCTTCACGATAAGTTGGATAGCCGTTTTCGTCTTTTCCTGTCTGCCAGAGATTTTTTGCGGCGTCCAGCAGAACCTGGGTCCCCATTACATTGGTCTGCACAAAGATTTCCGGGTTTTCGATGCTGCGGTCCACGTGGGATTCGGCGGCAAAGTTGACCACTAAATCAAAATTGTGTTTTTTAAATAAATCGTTGATGAAAGAGCGGTCTGCGATGTCGCCTTTCACGAATTCGTAGTTGGGATTATCCTCAATGTCGGTTAAATTTTCCAGATTTCCCGCGTAGGTCAGTAAATCCAGATTGACAATCTTATAATCCTGATGCTGGTCCAGCATGTATTTTACAAAGTTCGAGCCAATAAATCCGGCGCCGCCGGTCACTAATACTGTTTTCAATCTTTAAACTCCTCTTAAAATTCTAACGTATCTTTGATATCTTTTAAAAACGGCTGTTTCTGATCTTTTTCGGATAACAGCAGCTCCAAGCCCTCAACGGGCCATTCAACACCGATTTCCGGGTCATTCCATCGAATACCGCCGTCGTATTCTGGTGCGTATAAATTTGTGCATTTATAATTGAAGGTCGCCTCGTCTGATAAGACGACAAAGCCATGGGCAAAGCCTTCGGGAATGTAGAACATGGTGTTATTTTCTGCGCTCAGCTCAACACCGGCCCACTCACCATAGGTTGGCGATCCTTTTCTCAGGTCGACTCCCACATCCCATACAGCGCCCTGGGTACAGCGTACCAGTTTTCCCTGTGAGTATTTTCTTTGAAAGTGGAGCCCTCTCAGCACACCCTTTTTAGACTTTGATTCATTGTCCTGAATAAAGGTCATATCGAGGCCCTGCTTTTCAAATTCTTCTTTATTGTAGGTTTCCATGAAGTAACCGCGTTCATCTCCAAAAACGGAGGGCTGAACAATTACCAGTCCTTCAATCTGAGTTTTTGTCACTGTTATGGCTGCCATTAGTTCACTCCTCTTTTCTCGTTTGCCCGGTTGATTAAATACTGTCCATAGGCTGTTTTTTTGAGGGGATCTGCCAGCTTTAGAAGCTGTTCCCGATTGATAAATCCTTTTGTGTAGGCAATCTCTTCCACACAGGAAACAAAAAGGCCCTGGCGTTTTTGAATGGTTTCCACAAAATTAGATGCCTCAATCAGGCTGTCATGCGTACCGGTATCCAGCCACGCCATCCCACGGCTGAAAAGCTCAACTTTTAAATCACCGCGTTTCAGATAGGTCTCATTAACCGTTGTAATTTCAAGCTCTCCTCTCGGTGAGGGCTTAATGTTCTTGGCAATCTCCACCACGTCGTTATCATAGAAATAAAGACCCGGCACTGCAAAATTGGACTTTGGTTCTGTTGGCTTTTCCTCAATGGAAATAACGCTGCCATCCTCTGCAAACTCAACGACGCCATAGCGCTCTGGGTCTGTTACTGGATAACCAAAGATTACAGCGCCCTTTTCAAGCTCCGCCGCGGCTGCAAGCGACTTTGTAAAGCCTTGTCCATAAAAAATATTGTCGCCCAAAACCAGCGCAACCTTATCGTCCCCAATAAACTCTTCGCCGATAATAAAGGCTTCTGCCAGGCCGTTCGGCGCTTCCTGAACTTTATATGAGAAGTTTAATCCCAGCTCCTCACCAGTTCCGAATAAGCGTTCAAACATCGGCAAATCATGGGGGGTGGAAATAATCAAAATATCCTTAATTCCTGCCAGCATCAACGTCGACAGCGGATAGTAAATCATCGGCTTATCATAAATTGGCAATAATTGCTTGGATACTGCGCGGGTGATGGGATATAAACGTGTTCCGGACCCTCCGGCTAAAATAATTCCTTTCATATATCTCTCCTTAATTCTATTCGATCAATTTTCTTTTAACCATTTTAAGTATTCAGACAATGCTTCTTCCCATGGTCTGAACACATTGATTTTCAAATCTTCCAAGCCCTTATTTCTTAACACAGAATAATGCGGTCTGGGAGTTGGGCTTGCGTATTCCTCTGAGCTGACTGGCTTAACATCAATCTTTACACCGCTTTTCTCAAAAATAGCAACCGCGAAATCATACCAGCTGCACTGGCCTTCACAGGTTCCGTGATAAATTCCATAGGCATTGGTCTGGATCAATTCAATGATGGCCCGGGCAAGATCAACCGTGCTGGTAGGTGTTCCCACCTGATCACTGACCACGGTAAGCTGAGGATGATTTTCCGCCAGTCTCAGCATGGTTTTCACAAAGTTATTACCATCACCATAGAGCCAGGCTGTACGGACAATGAAGTATTTATCCATCGTCTCTGCCACATATTTTTCACCTGCGGCCTTGCTGTCGCCGTACACTGTTTTAGGGTCAACAGGGTCTGTTTCCACATAGGGGCGAAGCTGTCCATTTTGGGCAATCCCTTCACCGTCAAAGACATAATCTGTTGAAACCTGTACTAAAACAATATCTTTTTCTTTTGCAATCTCAGCCAGGTTTTTGGGGCCATCTGCGTTTATTTTAAAGGCAGCTTCCCGGTTTGTTTCACAGCCATCCACATTTGTCATGGCGCCACAGTTAATAATTACATCTGGCTCTTCCTTGGTAATGATCTCACTGATTGCAGCTTTATCTGTAATATCAAATTCGGGGATGTCATAACCGACAAAATTAATTTTTTTGTCTTTAAGCTGAATACTTAATTCCCGGCCCAACTGGCCGTTGCTTCCTGTTACAAGTACTTTCATATATTTCACCTTTTTTTATTCTTTTATGCGGACTAAATCTATATTATTATACTGCACAAGCCTTTATTTGTCTATTTTTTTTCTTAATTTTCTTAAAAATGTATCCAATTTGTATCAAAATTATGTTATAATTAATAAGCTTAAATTGCCTTTATGTTCTGATTTACACACAATATGTATTATTAAAATTTTGAGAGGATTTTATATGACATTAAAAAAGAAAGTACTGTGCATCGTTTTGGCCTGCCTGATCATTGTGGTTGGCAGCGGTGCCGTGTATGGCTTTAGCATTTTGCATGGGATTGCCGGCGAGCAATTGGACGAAAGCGATCTTAATATTAATGATTTATTAAGCGATGATGTCGCAAATATCGCACTATTTGGAATCGATGGTCGTGATGATGTGGAGGGTGATCGTTCAGATACAATTATGATTGCTTCAATTAATTTCAAAACCGGCGCAATTAAAGTTACTTCTGTCATGCGTGATTTACTGGTAAAAATACCAGAAGGCAGCAAAAATGACGTTTCTTATGAAAAAATCAATGCTGCATATGACTACGGTGGTCCCCAGTTAGCTGTAAAAACATTGAATGAGAATTTTGATTTGAATATCAGTGACTATGTGGTCGTAAACTTTGATTGTCTTGTCGACACCGTTGATACTTTAGGTGGCGTTGATGTCAACATTGAAAATGAAGATGTATTATACTGGACAAATGAATTCATTAACCATGTAAATTATGTCTTAAACAAGTCTGACCCTAAAATTGAAGGTGTTGGCACTCAACATTTAACCGGTGTTCAAGCTTTAGCTTACTGTCGTAACCGCTATAGTGATGATGATTATAAAAGAACAGCTCGACAGCGCGAGGTTGTACAGCAGATTGTTCAAAAGGCATTAAATGTCGATTTATTCACTGGTATCAATTTACTCGGAAAGGTTTATCCTTATGTAAAAACTTCATTATCGCTTCAGGAGATGACTACTTATGCTAAGGCATTTATGACTGTTGAAAACAAAACATTCACTGATTACCGTATTCCATTAGATGACCTTTCATTTGGCGAAATGATTGATGAAGTTTGGTATCTTGTTCCGAACTCACTGGCTGACAATGCCGTTATGCTTCATAAATTTTTATACGAAAGTGAAAGCTATACACCCACTGCCAATCTATTGAAAATCAGCGAACGTGTCGCAGGAATCGCCGGAAGCGGAAGTGGTGGTGTCACAGTTGATGAGGATGCTCCTTATCAAAAATACAGCAACAGCAACGAAAATGATTCAACCGAGCCAACACCATCAACGGATAACAGTTATGACAGTTCTGGTAACAACTCATATGACAATTCTGATAATAGCTCTGATAACTCAGACTATGCACCTCCGTCTGAGGATTATACGCCATCACCGGAATAAGCAAAACGCAAACAAAAATCCCTTTGGTTAAATACCAAAGGGATTTTTTATAACCGTTATTTAATTCTTGCTCCGCATCAAATTGATCAGGCCGCCAGCCTGCAGCATTTCTTTCTGGCGTTCAGACACTTCGATTAACAGCGAATATTCTTCATTTTTCGTTTTATTCTTCAAAACAATTCTTCCAGTATTTACCTGTTCTCTGGCGTGATCAATCATCAGATCATCTCCCAGAGAAATCTTATCGTAATCTGCTTCATTCTCAAACACCATTGGCAAGATACCATTATTGATCAGATTATTTTTATGAATACGGGCAAAGGATTTTGTGATAACCCCTTTAATCCCGAGATAAACAGGCGCTAAAGCGGCATGCTCACGGCTAGAGCCCTGCCCATAATTCTGTCCACCGATAATGAAGCCACCATGGTTATCCTTTGCGCGCTGCGGAAATTCCGGATCACAGGGGGACAGACAATAATCCGCCAGGTATGGGATGTTCGAGCGGTACGGTAACAGCTTCGCATTGGAGGGCATGATATGGTCTGTTGTGATGTTGTCCTCCACGACGATCAAAGCTTTTCCTTCAACGGTATCTGCTAGTGGTTTGGCAAGTGGGAACGGCTTGATATTTGGTCCCTTAATAACTTCAACCCTTTCACCCTCAGGCGCCGGCGGGATTACCGCGTTATCATTGATCAGAAAATCTTTTGGCATTTCGATATCCGGCAGTTCAACTTTACCGAGGGGATTTGTCAACACACCCTTAACAGCTGAAATCGCAGCGGTTTCCGGGCTTAAAAGATACACGTCTGCACTAACCGTCCCAGATCTCCCCTTAAAATTACGGTTAAAGGTTCTGAGCGACACACCGTCTGTACACGGCGCCTGCCCCATACCAATGCATGGTCCGCATCCACATTCAAGAATTCTGGCACCGGCATTCAAAAGATCGGCCAGCGCGCCGTTTTCTGCCAGCATGGTCAAAACCTGTTTGGAGCCTGGTGCAATGACCAGCTGCACATTTTCCGCAACGGTCTGCCCTTTCAAAATAGCTGCTACCTTCATCAAATCAAGCCATGAGGAATTCGTACAGCTTCCGATGGCTACCTGATTAACCTTGAGTCCTTCAATTTCAGAAACCTTAACAACCTTATCTGGGCTGTGCGGACAGGCTGTCAATGGCTCCAAGGTGCTTAAATCTACTTTTACAACCTGGTCGTATACAGCGTCGGAATCTGCGGACAGGGCTGTGAAATCTCCGCTTCTCCCCTGAGCCTCAAGGAAGGCTTTTGTCATCTCATCTGAAGGAAAAACCGAGGTTGTCGCGCCGAGCTCTGCGCCCATATTGGTTACAGTTGCGCGTTCCGGCACGGTCAGCGTTTTTACTCCATCTCCAGTGTATTCAAAAACTTTATTGATACCACCCTTTACAGTACATTGTCTGAGCACTTCAAGAATGATATCTTTAGAAGAGACACCCTTGCGCAGTTTTCCAGTCAACTCAACCTTTACCACTTCTGGCATGGTGATATAGTATTCACCGCCTGCCATGGCCACCGCTACATCCAGACCGCCGGCGCCAATGGCCAGCATGCCAATCCCGCCGCCTGTCGGAGTATGGCTGTCGGAACCCAGCAGCGTCTGTCCCGGAACGCCAAAGCGTTCAATTTCAACCTGATGGCAAATTCCATTACCGGGTTTTGAAAAATAGACGCCGTGTTTTTTAGCAACGGTTTGAATATAGATATGGTCATCCATATTTTCAGGGCCTTCCTGAAGCATATTATGGTCAATATAAGCTAATGAGCGTTTTGTTTTAACTCTTGGTACCTCCATGGCCTCCAGCTGCATATACGCCATGGTTCCGGTGGAATCCTGTGTCAATGTCTGGTCGATGCGGATGCCGATTTCTGTCCCTTTGACCATTTCACCTACCACCAAGTGATCTTTAATAATCTTCTCAGTTAAAGTTAATCCCATTCTTTATCTCCTTCAAAATTAATTCATGTATTATTATACATCATATATGTATTATTTTACCAGACTAAACTGATGAATACCTGTAGTAAAAGCTTTTTTCACCTGTTGTTCAATCTCAGCGTTGCTGATGGCCTCCGTTCTGCCCGCCTCATATACATCATTATTTTTCAGCATTATACGGTCACATTTCTTCAAATTTTGTTTTTAGTATATCAAAAAATACTCAAATATGCAATTTTATTTTTCATTCTTTCAAAATTTATTTAGTTAAAGCGTTTGATTTTACCAAAGAATCTTCATTTTACCATTACTAAAAAAATTTCAATCTATATGGATACAGTATTTTAGATAAATTAAAATTGTATACTTCATTTTTAACCATTCTTTTAGTTTGATAATCTCATTGTTATAGATTTCTTTTTCGTGGTATAATTATTCTAAATCACAAATGAAGGAAATAAGTCAAATGAAGCTCTTATATGAATTCTACTTTTTTGTAAAAAATCATAAAAAAAATTACAGCATCCTTAACCTTGCCGCACAGCTTTCTTATCGAGTTTTGCTGGCTTTTATTCCTTTTATCATGCTGATCTATAATTTTTTCAGCTGGTTTGCCCAGGGTCTCAACGATCAGGTGCTTGAGAGCCTGAAAGTCTTGTTTCCCGGTTTTTTAGACGAAATGTTTAACACGGCTGCTGCAAACGCCGCCGGACCCCAGACTTCCCATTGGGCAAATATCGTCTTTGGCTTCTTTATACTTTACGCGTCAGTCTGTGCTGTCCGCTCTTTGATTCTGACCATTAACAAGGTAATGCTGATACCGGAAAAGCGCAACTATTTTCTGGTCTGGGGACTGGCTGTTCTCTATCTGGTTATCCTTGTTATTCTGATCTTAGTGGTTTTTTATCTGTATATCTTTACCCAGAAAATATCAACCTCCTTTTTTGAGTACCTGAATCTTTCAGATATTTTTATTAAATTCTGGCAAGGCTTTACCCTGATTTATATCAGCGCGATCATCGCTTTGCTTGTGACCGCCATCTATATGTATACACCGTCTGTCCGGATATCTTTCTTTTTCTCATTGCCGGGCGGCGTGTTTGTAAGCCTGGGCTGGCTCTCCATCATTGGGCTTTATGAGGCTTTTATAAAAAATCATTTACAGATAGAGAGCCTGTTCAGTTCCCTTGAAGGTCCTTTTTCTTTAATTATCGTCGTATATATTTTTTGCATTATTCTAACCTTTGGCTGTGTCGTCAATTTATTTTTGCTGAAGAAGATTGGAAGGTAGACCATGAAGAATAAAACATCAAAGCTCACTGAATTCATCATTTTTATGGCAGAGGATATGGACAGGACAGACTTTTGGGGTATCTGTGCCCAGATGTCCTTTTATATTATCATGGCCTTCTTTCCGCTGATTATCTTTTTAATCAATTTTGTCGGCCGCTTTATTGTGCAGTTTAAAGATTATCTTTTTGATATCCTAAAAGAGTATCTTCCCCAGCTCTCCTACGATTACGTCCGCACCTTAATTGACACGCTGACCAAAAACCTTGCGGATAACAATTATATTTTAGTTTTATTCACCTTTTTCTTTGCAACACTGGCCGCAAGAGCGATCATGACAGGAATGAATCAGAACTATGGTAATCATGAGAGCAGAAGCCACTTAAAAATCTGGCTTTTATCCTTTCTTTTCACAATTCTGTTTGCCATTTCCATCATCTTGATCATTTCAGCCTATGTTTTCAGCGAAGCGATCAGTGAATATATTCTTGTACGCTTAGGCATTGATCAGTTTAATATTATTTTAATGAATATCTTTACATTTATTTTTTCTCTGGTCACAAGTATATTTCTGTTTACCTGTGTTTATGTTTTAGCACCGGACCGCCATTTGAAATTTATTCAGGGACTTCCAGGCGCTGTTTTTTCAACTCTTGGCATAAATATTGCCTTCCGTATTTTCTTAATGTTTATGAATCATTCGACTAAATACACCCTGCTATACGGCAACTTTGGTGGATTATTTGCACTTTTAGTTGGAATTTATTTCGTTTGTGTCATTTTAAACTTAGGTGGAAAAATAAATGTATTTTTTTCTCGATGAAACGTTTACAAATTTAAATTTCATGGTACAATATATTAAAAAGATTTTACTTAAATTAACCTATATAAAAACATTCTCATACTTTTTTATGTTAAACTATATTTAATTAAAGTAATTTTATACAATCTATAATATAACCTGTAATTAAGAAAGGACTGATTGACTATGAAACCTAAAATCGCGTACCATCTTTTTCACGAGGGAACTTATCTGAAAAGCTACGAATTTTTTGGCGCTCATTTTACAGATAAAGGTGTTGTTTTTCGACTCTGGGCACCACACGCTCAAGCTGTTTCAGTCGTAGGCAATTTTAATGACTGGAATCCCGACGCTCATCCGATGCTTTTACAGAAAGACTCTGGCGGTGTATGGGAATGCACCATTCCTGATCTGAATAAAGGTGAGCTCTACAAATACTGCATTACGCAATGTCATGGGGAAAACGTCTATAAATCAGATCCTTATGGTATTTATTCTGAGGTCAAGCCTAAAACAGCCTCTATTCTCTGGGATTTGGAGGGTTACAGCTGGAAGGACAAAAAATGGCTTGAGCAGCGCAAAAAAGCTGCCTCTAAGCCGAAGCCTGTTAATATTTATGAGGTTCATCTCGGCAGCTGGAGAACCCATGAGGACGGAACTGCCTTGAGCTATTACGAGCTTGCTGACACACTTGTCCCTTATCTTAAGGATATGCACTATACGCACGTAGAACTGATGCCCATTATGGAGCATCCCTTTGACGGATCCTGGGGATACCAGCTGACCGGCTACTTTGCTGCGACCAGCCGCTATGGCGAGCCTCAGGGTTTAATGCATTTTATTGACGCCTGCCATCAGGCGGGAATCAGCGTTATACTGGACTGGGTTCCAGGACATTTCTGCAAGGATGCCCACGGTCTTTATAAGCTTGATGGTACAAACCTTTATGAGGCGACCGAGCACCCTCAATGGGGTACTATGGAATTTGACTTTGCAAAACCAGAAGTGCTGACCTTTTTAATCTCAAACGCTTATTTCTGGTTTGACCAATACCATATTGACGGGCTGCGTATTGACGGTGTGGCAAGCATGATCTATTTAAACTATGGCTATGACGACGAATACCGCCGCAATAAATTTGGTGGAAATGACAGTCTTGAAGCGGTTGATTTCCTGAGAAAACTGAACACAGCCATCTTCAAGCATTTTCCATTTGCCATTATGGCCGCTGAGGAATCAACCGCTTACCCCAAGGTCAGCTGGCCTGTGGACGAGGGCGGCCTTGGTTTTAACCTGAAGTGGGATATGGGATGGATGCACGATACCCTCTCTTATATGGAAACAGACCCATACTGCAGAAATCAGTTCCATTCAAAACTGACTTTCTCAATGGCCTATGCGTTCAGCGAAAACTTTATTTTGCCGCTGTCGCACGATGAGGTTGTCCATGGCAAAAAATCAATCGTGGATAAAATGTTTGGTCCATATGAAATGAAATTTGACCAGCTTCGGCTTTTATATGCGTATATGTATTTTCATTCCGGTAAAAAGCTCACCTTTATGGGGAATGAGTTCGCACCGTTCAGCGAATGGCGCTATTACGAATCCCTTGAATGGTTCATGCTGGACTATGACAGGCATCGTCAAACCAAGGACTTCATGCAAGACCTGAATAAATTTTACGCCCGGGAAAATGCGCTTTGGGAAAAGGATCATGGCTGGGACGGCTTTGAATGGATCGACGCTGACAACAACGGCCAGAGCATTCTCGTTTTCAGGCGAATGGGCAAGCATCCAGAAGACGATCTGATCATTCTGATCAACTTCTGCCCGCTAACCTATACCAATTTCCAGATTGGTGTACCTGCAGAAAAAACCTATCGTCTGGTTTTCAACACCGACGATCCAAAATATGGTGGGTCCGGCTTCACAGTCAAAAAGACCGCAAAAGCACAGGACACCCCATGTCATAATCAGCCCTACAGCGTGACGTTGAACATACCGCCATCCGCGGCAATCGTATTAAAGGGCGTTGCGTCAAAAGTAAAAAAGAAAACCACCGCTAAGAAAGCAAAGACAGCTTCTTCATCCAAAGCTGCTGTTTCGGATAAAAAAGCAAAAGTGTCAACTGTAAAAAAATCTACCAAGGCGCAGACCGCAAAGGATACTGCTTCCAAGCCTGTTGCTAAGACGAAAAAATAGCGGTCTGGAAAGGACACCGGATGAAAACACTTGAAAAAGCAAGTTTTAAAAAAGCATTTATAAAAAAAGTAGAAGAAGTTTCCGGCGAAGATTTCTCCGAATCGACCGCACAGCACCAGTATGAAGCATTATCTGAGCTGGTCATGGAAGAAATCACTGCCGAATGGGCTGTCAACAACAGCCGCCTTCACAAAATGGAAGAAAAGCAAATCTATTTTTTCTCCATCGAATTTTTGATAGGCCGGCTGTTAAAGGCTTATATTAACAGTCTCGGGTGGGACGATATTGTGCCTGAGGTGCTCTGTGAGCTCGGTCTTGATTACGAGGCCATTCAGGCAAAAGAGCACGATCCCGCACTCGGCAACGGTGGTCTGGGCCGGCTCATGGCCTGTTTTCTGGATTCAACCGCCGCCATGGGCTTTCCCGGGCATGGAAATGGAATCCGCTATAAATTTGGCCTGTTTGAACAGAAGATCATCAACAATGAACAGGTTGAAGTTGCAGACAACTGGCTGAAAAACGGTTATCCTTTTGAAATCGCCAAGCCCGATAAATCTGTTATTGTAAAATATAAAGGGAATGTCCGGACTGAAATGGTCAATGGCAAGCTGGTTTTTATCCATGAAAACTATGAACCGGTATTGGCAGTCCCTTATGATGTCCCTGTTCAGGGCTACCATAACAAAACCGTCAATTCACTTCGTCTCTGGAGCGCACAGCCGGTAGAGGATTTTGACCTCTCCACCTTTAATCAGGGTCATTTTTTAAAAGCCATGCAAAGGCGTTCTGAGGCCGAGGCCATCAGTCAGATTTTATATCCAAACGACAATGGCTTTGAGGGAAAACAGCTCCGCCTCAAGCAGGAATATTTCTTTGTCTGTGCCGGGCTGAAACGGATTGTGCGGCGTTATAAAAAATTTAATCACGGATCAATGGACGGCTTTTCCGATAAAATCTGTATCCATATCAATGATACACATCCTGCCCTCTGCGTTCCAGAGCTCATGCGGATTCTCATTGATGAAGAAAATTATGAGTGGGATAAGGCCTGGGATATGACCGTTAAATCCATCAGCTTCACAAACCATACCGTACTGCCTGAAGCGCTGGAAAAATGGCCCATTGATATGGTAAAGGAACTTCTTCCCCGTGTCTACCAGATTATCGAAGAAATCAACCGCCGTTTTGTCAATGACATGAACTGGTTTTATCCAGACCAGGAGGCGCGCAACTATTCGATTTCGATTTTAAAGGACGGCCAGGTCCATATGGCACATCTGGCCATTATCGGCAGCCATTCTGTCAACGGCGTCGCGGAGCTGCACAGTAAAATTCTCCGTGAGGAAACCTTCAAGGATTTTTATGCTGTTTTCCCGGAGCGTTTTCATTCTGTGACCAACGGCGTAACGCCAAGACGTTTTTTAATGGGCAGCAACCCGCAGTTAAAAACCTTGCTCAATGAAACCATAGGTGACAGCTGGACAATGCCAAACAAACTATCTAGCCTGGAGGCACTGCTTCCATATGCAGCTGACGCCGCTTTCTGTGAAAAGCTGGGAGCTGTCAAACGCAGAAACAAAGCCCACATGGCAGCATATATCAACAAATCCCAAGGGATTCAGCTGAACCTGGATTCGATCTTTGATATTCAGGTCAAGCGTATTCACGAGTATAAACGGCAGCTGCTGAACGCTCTGCACATCATGTATCTTTATAATACACTCAAGGCAGATCCAAATATGGATTTTGTCCCAAAAACCTATATTTTTGCCGGCAAGGCCGCACCATCCTATTATTATGCCAAAGAAGTCATCCGGCTGATTAATGTCATTGCGGACAAGGTGAATAACGACACCACTATCAATGACCGTTTAAAAGTCGTTTTTGTTCCAAATTTTAATGTCTCTGTCGCCGAGATGATTTATCCTGCCGCCGAAATTTCTGAGCAGATTTCCACTGCGGGCAAGGAAGCCTCTGGTACCGGAAATATGAAATTCATGATGAACGGTGCCATTACACTCGGCACAATGGATGGCGCCAATGTCGAGATCGCTGAAGCTGTGGGAATGGATAATATTTTTACCTTTGGCCTCTCCGATGTGGAGGTTGCAAATTACAATGCCCATGGCGGCTACCGCTCCCTGGACATCTATGAATCCGATCCGCGGATTCAGGAGGTTTTGGAACAGCTGATCAATGGCTTTTTCAGCAATACCTCTACCTTCCAGTCGATCTATGATTCACTTTTGATTCATAACGACACCTATTTTGTACTTAAAGACTTTGCCTCTTATGCGGACATCCAGTCAGCCTCGAGTGCCGTATACAGAGATCAAAAAAGATGGCTGCAAATGTCGGCTGTCAATATTGCACACTCCGGAATGTTCTCAAGTGACCGCTCTATTGCCGATTATCAGAGAGAAATCTGGAAAATCAAACCATTCATTTACGAGGAGGAAATATTATGAATACCGAATGTGTCGCTATGCTCCTAGCTGGAGGACAAGGAAGCCGTCTGGGATCCCTCACATTTAACAACGCTAAGCCTGCCGTTTTATTCGGCGGTAAATACCGTATTATTGACTTTCCATTAAGCAACTGTATGAATTCTGACATTGATGTCGTGGGTGTCCTCACCCAATACCGTCCTTATATCCTGAACAATTATATCAGTGACGGAAGCGCCTGGTCCCTTGACAAGGTTGGCGCCGGCGTTCGCATTCTCCCCCCCTATATGGGACAAAAGGGCGGGCGCTGGTATAATGGCACAGCTGATGCTATCTATCAAAACATTGACTTTATCGACAGCTTTGACCCGGAATATGTGCTCATCCTGTCTGGCGACCATATCTATAAAATGGATTACTCCAATATGGTTAATTTTCATAAGCAGAAATCCGCTGACCTCACCATCGCAGTGATGGATGTCCCCTGGGATGAAGCCCATCGTTTTGGAATTGTCAATACCAATGACGAAAAACGTATCCTGGAATTCCAGGAAAAGCCTCCGGAACCAAAGAGCAACAAAGCCTCGATGGGAATCTACGTCTTTACCTGGGATGTCCTGCGCAAAGCTTTAATTGAAGACGCTGAAAATCCCGATTCCGAAAATGACTTTGGGCACAATGTCATTCCAATGCTTCACGAAGAGGGAAAACGAATCTTCGCCTATCCGTTCTCCGGATACTGGAAAGATGTCGGAACTATCCAAAGCTACTATGACGCCAATATGGATTTACTCAATCCAGCCTGTGATTTTGACCTGACAGACCGGAATTTCAGAATCTTTTCGAATAATACCAGCCGTCACCCGCAGTTTATCGGGCAGGACGCGGTGGTAAAACACAGTCTGATCTGTGATGGATGTGTTATTTTCGGGTCAGTCGAAAATTCTATTATCTCCCACGATATTATCGTTGGAAAAAACACAGTTCTCAAAAACTCAATTATCCATACCGGCGCAATCATTGAGGATGGCGCGCATCTGGAAAATTGCATTGTTGGTTCAAGAGCTTACGTTAAGAGTGATGTCCGTCTGGTGGCTGCTGAAAGTGACAACCCGGCAGAAATTCACGTTTTAAATTCATAGGAGGTGCTCAGAAATGAAAAAAGCAATTGGTATTATTTTAAATGTAGACGGCGATAACTCAGATCTCAATGAATTGCTCCAGCACCGCAGTATCAGTACGCTGCCCTTTGGCGGCCGTTACCGCATGATCGACTTTACCCTGTCCAATATGGTGAATTCCGGCATTTCCCATGTCGGTGTCGTCGGCTCTCATAAATACAGTTCTCTTATCGACCATCTGGGAACAGGAAAGGAATGGTCCTTAAGCCGTAAAACTCAGGACTTGTCCATTCTGGCAGGCAGCAGCAGTGTCCGGTTTGGTAATCTCATGAAAATCAATCTTCGTGATCTGTACAATAACCGCGCATTTCTGCAGCATAGCAGCGATGAAGACGTGGTTATCTCAGCGCCAAATCTGGTAACCAGCTTCAGCTTTAACGCGTCCTATAAAATCCATAAAACAAACAACAGTGATGTCACATTGATTTTTAAAAAAGTACAGCCAAGCTTTACCTTTGAAAACAACGATGTCTTTTTAGAATTTGATAAATACCGCATTACCAACATCCATTACCAAAAGGAAAAAATGACAGACCACTGCTATGCGGATATGATGATTATTAAAAAATCAGTCCTTCTGGACTTAATGGAGCTTGGTGAACGTACCGGCGAATGGGACTTGATGGATATGATCAAGAGTAATCTGGATACCCTTCGGGTATACGGCGCACCGCATAGCGGTTATATTAACCGCGTACACGACCTGGCCAAATATTACGAAGCCAATATGGATCTTCTGGAATTCGACATCATGAAAGAGCTTTTCCTGAGCGAAAACTCCATCCATACCAAAATCAAGGACAACCACCCGACACTTTATCAAAATGAGGCCGTGGTGCGCAACTCCATCGTCGGCAGCGGCTGTGAGGTTGAGGGGAAAATTTACCACAGTGTTCTCTTCCGCGACAGCAAAATCGGCTATGGCAGCGAAATTTCCAACAGCATTATTATGCAGAAGGCCGAAATTGGAAATAACGTTAAACTGAACTATGTTATTTTTGATAAAGATGTTAAGATTCGTGATAACGCATCACTGGTCGGAACAAAGGATAACCCGATTGTATTAAGTAAAGGAATGGTTATATAACAATGGATAAATTAAAAGTCTTATTTGCCGCTACCGAGGCTTATCCCTTTTCCAAAAGCGGCGGCTTAGGTGATGTGATCGGCTCGTTGCCAAAGGCCTTTCCAAAGGATCAAACCGATATCCGCGTTATTCTTCCAAAATACGCCAGTATTCCCGAAGAATATAAAAAAGATTTTAAGCTTATTGACATCTTCTACGTCAAGGTTGGTCTGAGCGACCAGTATGTGGGTATACAGCAATATGAAATGGACGGCGTTACCTACTATTTTCTTGACAATGAATATTATTTTAACCGTCCGAACCTGTATGGCTATTATGATGACGGTGAACGCTTTGTTTATTTCTGCCGCGCAGTGCTGGAGTCCATCCCCTACATTGATTTCTATCCGGATGTACTTCACTGTCATGACTGGCAGGCATCCCTGATCCCGTTCCTGCTCAAAGAACAGTACCAGTGGCATTATCTGAACACAAAAGCAGTCTTTACCATTCACAACATGAAGTACCAGGGGCTCTATGGCTTTGATGACCTTAAGGGTGTCTTGAATCTGGATTATTTTCCGGCTGCCATGGAGTTCTACCGCAAATTAAACCTGATGAAGGGCGCGCTTTACACCTCTGATCTGGTAACCACGGTCAGCCCAACCTACGCCGAAGAACTGAAGGACCCGTACTATGGTGAAGGTCTTGATGGCGTGATGCGTGATATCAGCTACAAAACCGTGGGTATTCTAAACGGAATTGACGAAACCGTCTATAACCCTCAGACAGATCCAGCGCTCTTTGTGCCTTATACACGTTCATATAAAAAGAAAACAGAAAATAAGACAGCGCTTCAGGACTATCTCGGGCTTCCGGTTAATCCAAAGGTTCCGATGATTTCCATGATCACACGTCTGGTTGAGCAAAAAGGACTTGATCTCGTGGCTGCTGTCATTCATGAGATTCTTCAGATGAACATCCAAATGGTGGTTCTTGGCACTGGCGACGCCCAGTACGAAAACATGCTGCGAGAGGTTGCCTACACTTATCCGGATAAAATGATTACCATTATTGACTTTAACGAAGACCTCTCTCGAAAAATATACGCCGCCAGCGATATGTTCCTGATGCCTTCAAAATTTGAGCCCTGCGGTTTGTCACAGATGATCGCCATGCGCTACGGCACCGTCCCCGTTGTTCGGGAAACAGGCGGCCTAAAGGACACCGTCCACTATTTTGACAAAGAAACAAAAGAAGGCAATGGCTTTAGCTTTGCCACCTACAACGCACATGATATGCTCTTCACACTCCAGCGGGCTGTCGGCCTGTACTATGACGAGCCCGAGCTGTGGAAGACCCTCATGACCAACGCATCAAAATCAAATTTCGACTGGAAAATTTCTGCCGAAACCTATTTATACTATTATAAGAAAGTAACAGGTAAATTATCATAATGAATTTTAGACACAATTCCTGGGATTTAAGATTTAAGGAGCCTTTCGGAGCACTTCCGACAGGCTCCCAGGTTACGATTCGTGTTTATACCACACACGCTGTAAATGTTAAATTAAGGACATTCTACAATTCAATCGAGCACTTTTACGATATGGTACCATCGAAATTCCCTGACATGATGGAGTACACACTCACATTACCCGATCAGCCAGGTGTTTTATGGTACGATTTTTGTTATGAGCATGAAGGCCGCAATTACTGTTATGGCACACAAAATGACACCTTAGGCGGCGAGGGGCAGATTTATGAAGCCTTTCCACCGTCCTATCAGATTACACTCTACGATAAAGTCCGTGAAATGCCCGCATGGTACACCGAGGGGATCATGTATCAAATTTTTCCCGACCGCTTTAACAAAGGCGAAAAGAAAACCTTCGAGCCCCAATATAAAAAGCAGTCGCTTATTCATGGAAACTGGGAAGACAGTCCTCATTATTTTCGCGATGGTCAGGGAAATATTGAGTACTGGGATTTTTTTGGCGGCACCCTTCAGGGAATTATCGAAAAGCTTGATTATTTAAAAGAACTGAATATTACAATCTTATATCTCAATCCCATTTTTGAATCAAGCAGTAACCACAAGTATGATACCGCAAATTATCTCCATATTGCCCCGGAATTCGGCAACACAGAACTTTTTGAACAGCTATGTGCAGAGGCAGAAAAGCGTGGCATACGCGTCATTTTAGATGGTGTATTCAGCCACACCGGAGACGACAGTATTTATTTTAACAAATACGGAAATTATCCCGGACTGGGGGCTTATCAGTCGAAGGATTCTCCGTTTTATCCCTGGTACCGCTTTAACGATTATCCAAACGAATACGAATGCTGGTGGGGCGTTAAGTCAATGCCTAACGTTGAAGAATTAACGCCTGAATATAAGGATTTTATTTTTGAAAATGAAAATTCAGTGATACGAAGATGGCTGAAAGCTGGTGCCTCAGGATGGCGGCTGGACGTTGCCGACGAACTCCCGGATGAATTCATCGAAGGGATAAAAACCGCCATGTTACAGGAAAAAGAAGACGCGGTCCTCATTGGCGAGGTCTGGGAGGACGCCTCCAGAAAAGTGGCCTACGGCATTTTACGCCGGTATTTTTATGGTTATGAGCTGGACGCAGTCATGAATTATCCCTTCCGCGACGCACTCATTAACTTTATGATGGGCAATAAAGGCTCTCGGGAAACTGCGCGTTTGATGATGTCACTCTATGAAAACTATCCCAGAGGACAGTTTAAGGGAAATATGAATCTGATCGGTTCCCATGACCGCATGCGTATCCTAACGATTCTTGGAGAAGCACCCGCGCTTTCTAAAGAAAGTGATAAAGAGCATTACCGGCTAACCCAGGAACAATACAGCCTGGCCAAAAGCCGCTTAAAGGTTTTAAGCCTGATCCAGCTTACCTTTCCGGGCGTCCCCTGTATCTATTACGGCGACGAGGCCGGCGTTCAGGGTTATGAAGACCCCTTTAACCGGAGTACATATCCATGGGGCCATGAAGATACAGAAATTTTAGAATGGTACAAAAAAATAACCGCCTTAAGGGCAGAGCATAAAGCCTTTCAACGCGGTTCATGGTATCCGCTTCCCTGCAAAGACGATGTTTTTGCCTACGTACGTGACCTCGGTGATGAAAGCTATCTTTGCCTCTTTAACCGCAACACTGTTAAAAGCCGCTGCTTCAGCCATGGAGCTGTCAAGGACCGCAAAGGTCTTGAGCTGCTTACAAACAATGAGGAAGACTTGGAACAGATTATTTTAGAGCCTCTGTCCGCAAAGATTTACAAGATTATCGGCGGACGAATTATTTTACATGGCAATGAGTATAAAGAGAAGGGAATTATTCCTTCTAAATATTTAACCCCTTGAGTGATTGGCTCAAGGGGCTTTTTGTTTGTTTTTTATGGATGAGGAAACTGTCTCTTTTTACTTGCATGCGTATTGTAAACATTTCAGGCTCTTATCGCCGCGTACTCCGGTGTCCTGTAGACACCTTCGTCAGGGGCTACGCCCCATAAAAAAAAGGTCATTGGCCCTTTGCAAGTAAACTTGCACGGGCCATTCACCTTTCTTTTTTTGCGCGGCTTAAGCTTAAATGTAAAAAGACCCCGCGATGTCCTATCCTCCCAGGCAGTTGCCCACCAAGTACTTTCAGCGCTGAAGGACTTTACTTCTGTGTTCGGTATGTAAACAGGTGTTTCCCCTTCGCCATCATCACGAGATCAATCTTGCGTTTTTATTCAGTTTTTAGTCACTCAAAACAACATAAAGGAAAAGAGTGTTTCAAAAGTCTTGTTAGATCAAGACCTCGGCCGATTAGTACTGGTCAGCTCCATACATTGCTGCACTTCCACCTCCAGCCTATCTACCTGGTCGT